>NZ_CP058214.1:4028527-4630536 GCF_015482775.1 Kaustia mangrovi
TCTCGACAATGGCCGGGCCTTCGCCTCGAAGATGATGACCGGGCGCATGAAGACCCGGTTCCGCTTCAAGGTAAAGCAGGACGAGCCGGAGGGGCTGCTCACGCGCCTCGGTGTCCAGGTGCACTGGACCACGCCCTATCACGGCCAGGCCAAGCCCATAGAACGCGCCTTCCGCGATCTCTGCGAGGAGATCGCCAAGCACCCCGCCTGCGCCGGTGCCTATACCGGCAACAAACCGGATGCCAAGCCCGCCAATTACGGCTCGAAGGCCATACCGTTCGAGAGCTTCGAGGCGCTGGTCGCCAAGGAGATCGCGCGGCACAACACGCGCACCGGCCGGCGCACGGCCATCGCGCGCGGCCGGTCCTTCGCCGACGTGTTCGCGGAGAGCATGGCCGCGCCCGACACGATCGTCACGCACGCCGTGCCGCAACAGCTCCGGCTGTTCCTGATGGCGGCAGAAGGCGTGACCGCGCGCAAGCCCTCTGGCGAGATCCATCTCGGCGGGAACCGCTATTGGGCGGAGCCGCTGGTAGAGGTCGCCGGGCGCAAGGCCATTGTGCGCTTCGACCCGCAGGACCTCCTGCGCCCGGTGGCCGTCTACAGCCTCGACGGACGCTTCATTGCTGAGGCCGAATGCATCGACGCCAGCGGCTTCAACGACATGGACGCGGCACGCGATCACGCGCGCAAGCGGCGCCAGTGGCTCAAGGCGCAGCGCGAACTGCTGGACCTCGAGCGGCGCATGACCATCGACCAGGTCGCGGAGCTCCTGCCGGAGGCCGAACCGGCCCAAGCGCCAGAGCCCCCGCGCGTGGTGCGCATGGTGGCCAACGGCACGACCGGCCAGGCCGAGCCTGTGGAAGAGATGACCGCCGAGCGGGCGGCGACGAGTTTCGGGAGGGCGGTTCGCGCGGCGGCGGCGGAAACGGCCGACGTGCTGGCCTTCCCGGAAAAAGAGAGGGACGCCGGGTGAACGGCGCCCCCATGAAGTCAATTCAAGCAAGGGAAAACTCACATGACGGCAACGAAAACGCAAGAGTGGCCAGCTCCGCGCTACACGCCCGATATCGCGGAGGAGGACCGCAAGGCCTGGACCGAACTCACCGGGCGCATGGCCGCGGTCGCGGCGCGCTATGGCTGGTCGAAATCGGAGGTCGCGCGCCGGTCGGGCATCGCCACCGGCACGCTGTCGCAGTGGTATGACGGCAATTATGCCGGCAGCTTCGCCAACGTCTCCATCAAGGTCTCCCGCTGGCTGGAGAGCGTGGCGGAAGTCGCCGCGACGGCGGCCCGGATCCCCAGGGCGCCCGGCTATGTGGCCACGCCGACCTCGCGCGAGCTCTCCGACATGCTGCTCTATGCACAGACGCTCGGCGAAATGGCGGTGGTGACGCTCGGCGCCGGCATGGGCAAGACCATGACGGCCCGCCACTATGTGGAGACCCGGCCGCACGCCTTTCTCGTCACAATGCGCCCGACCACGTCCAGCGTGCACGGCATGCTGGTCGAGCTCTCCCAGGCGCTCGACGTCAATGAGCGCAATCCCGGCCGGCTCGACCGGGCGCTCGGCGAGAAGCTGCGCCGCAACGGGCGCGAGACGCTGCTGATCGTCGACGAGGCGCAGCATCTCTCCGACCAGGCGGTCAACGAGCTGCGTTATTTCCTGGACGAATATGGCTGCGGCATCGCGCTGCTCGGCAATGAGGAGCTCTATGGCCGCTTCGGCGGGCACAAGGCGGTCCCGGCCTATGCCCAGATCCACAGGCGCATCGGCAAGCGGCTGCGCCGGCTGCAACCGCTTGACGACGATGTCGGCGCGCTGATCGCCGCCTGGGGGATCGCGGACGAGACGGTGACGAAGCTCGCCCGCGCGCTCGGCCGCAAGCCCGGTGCGTTGAGCCAGATCTCCAAGACCCTGCAGCTCGCCGGGATGTATGCCGCCGGCGAGGAACGGGCCGTCACGGCGGCGGACGTCAAGGCCGCTTGGGCGGATCGCGGCGGAGAGGAGCTTTGACATGCTGAGCCACGCTCTCGAGGCCCTGCGCGACCGGTTTCGCGACTATGAGCAGGACGGCATGGCGATGGAGCCGGAGGCCGTCCGCACCGTCGTCGCCTCGCTCACGGCCTTTCAGATCGAAGCCCGGAACATGGAGGAGATGCTCCGGGGCGAACGCGGTCATGTCGTGTCGTTCCCCGGCCGGCAGAAGGCGGCACCGACCGCCGGAGGAGGCGACGATGCAGCCTGAACCGATCACCTGCCGGCTGATCGTGGAAGCCGTTGCGGAGTTTTACGGCCTCTCGATCGTCGACCTCCTGTCGCACCGCCGGCCGCAAAGGGTCACGCGGGCGCGGCAGGTGGCGATGTGGGCCGCGAAACGGCTCACGACACGGTCCCTCACCGATATCGGCCGGTTTGTCGGCGGTCGCGATCACGCAACAGTCTCGCATGCCGTGCGCGTCGTCGACGAGCTGCGCGAGCGCGATGCCGACTTCCGGCAACAGACCGACGATGTGGTCCTGGCCGTGGAGGCCACGGCGCGGACGCTGGCACGGTTTCATGCGAACGGGCCGGAGGACGTCGATCCCGTCGCCGTTGCAAGGCGGATCCTCGCCACGCCGCGTGGCGTGCCCATTGTGTCGATCCCCGAGATCACGGCGCTCGCCAGTGCGGTGTCCGCGCAGGAGTTGACAGACAGCTCCAAGATGATGACCGGCCCCATGAAGAGGTTCCGGTCCGAGCCTCGGGACAGGGAATCCGAATTCGATCTCTACCGCGCTGTGGCTGAGGTGCTTGAGGCCGACCGCGCCCTCAAGCAGGCGCAATGGACCCATGGCGAGCGCGGCGCTCAAGCACGCCTCGACCGGGGCTTGAAGGCCCTTCGCGAGACTTTCGAAAGGGAGACTGAACATGTCGACTGAAACCACCACCACACCGGCCGACGACGGCACCGTCATGGTGTCCGGGAAGGCCTACATGCCCGACGCCAAGGGCGCGCTCGTGCCGGTGGAGACCATCAAGCCCGCCGTGAAGCTGGAGGACGAGCTCGTGCGCAAGATCCACGGCTACGCCGCCGAGCTCTCAGCCCAGATCGCCCGCTTCAAGGGGCACTGCTTCGAGGATCTGGGCAGCTTCGAGGCGCTGCTCGCCCAGGAATACGGCGCCACGAAGGGCGGCGCGAAGGGCAACAAGTCCTTCATGACGTTCGATGGCACCAGGAAGGTGAGTGTCCAGGTCTCCGACCTCATCGAGTTCGGACCGCAGCTCCAGGTCGCCAAAAGCCTTGTCGACGAGTGCCTGGCGGAATGGTCGGAGGATGCGCGTAGCGAGATCCGCGCCATCGTCACGCGCGCCTTCAATGTCGACAAGGAGGGCCAGATCAACCGGGCGGAGCTCTTCATGCTGCTTCGGATGGAGATCGAGGACGCCCGCTGGCAGCAGGCCATGCAGGCGATCCGCGACGCGATCCGCGTCGTCGGCTCCAAGGTCTATATCCGCTTTTACGAGCGAGACCGGCCAGACGATCAATGGCGCGCCATCACCATCGATCTCGCCAAGGCGTGAGGGAGGCGGAGATGCTCGACGTTCTGGCACGAACGATCGCGGTTGGCGCGCTGCTTGGGGGCTCGCTCGCACCGTCTTTTGCCGAGACGGTTGGCGGGGAGCGCATCCGCATCGTCGACGGCGATACCATCGCGATCGGCGATCAACGCATGCGGCTGCTCGACATCGACACGCCTGAGATCGACAGCCCGCGCTGCGACGTGGAGGAGGATCTCGGTCACCTCGCGGCGGAGCGTCTTTCCCGGCTGATCGCCGACCGGCTGGTCGTGATCGACCGCTCGGGCACGCATGACCGGTGGGGCCGGCCTCTCGTGCGTCTGATCGTTGGCGACGAGGATATCGGCGACATCCTCGTGCGCGAGGGGCTGGCGGTGCGCTGGGAGCCCGGACGCGAGGCCTGGGAGGCTCGCGCCCGGCATTGGTGCGGCGACGACTGGAGGGCGGAGGAATGACCGCGACCGTCACCAAGGCGCAGATCGGCGCGATCCATGCGCTCAAGGCGCGTGCCGGCCTCGACGAGGAGGCCTATCGCGACATGCTGGAGACGCGCACGGGCAAGCGCTCGTCGACGGCGCTCTCGCGGGCCGAGGCGATCGCGGTGATCGACCATCTCAAGCTGGTCTCGAACAGGCCCGGACACGGTGTCGAGGCCGCTCCGAAGCCCGCCCGAGGCGCGCAAGCACTCGACGGGCCCTATGCCGGGGTCTGCCGGGCGCTGTGGATCTCTGCCTGGAACCTCGGCCTCGTGCGCGACCGCACCGACCGGGCCCTGGTGTCCTTCGTGCGCCGCCAGACCGGAATCGACCATCTCAACTGGGTCCGCGATCCGATGGACGCGCGGCAGGCGATCGAGGCGCTCAAGAGCTGGATCGCACGCGAGGCCAATGTTGTATGGGATCTGCCGGCGGCCGAGCGGCGCAGTCTTGGCCTGTCGCCCGCCCGCTGGCGCAAGATTGCCGTGGTCGATGCGCAGCGCCGCCGGCTCCATGTGCTCGGCCGGCCGGCAGACCTTCCCCAATCGTTCCACGACTTGAGCGACACCGAACTCGACGATCTGGCCTCCGAGCTCGGGCGGGCGATCCGCCGATCGGCGCGCCAGGGGAGCGCATGATGGGCAGGCGGCGCTGCGCATCGACCACGGCAATCTTGCGCGGTATCCGCTTTCAGGAGGAGGCCGCGTGATGACGGGGGCGCCGGCCAGGACGGAGGCGTTGCCTCTCCTCCATTGGGAGGACCTGGCCGAGATCGAGCGGATCCGAAGCGAGCGGGACGCGATCTGCGCGCGCATGGCGCGCCTGCCGCTCCACAGCCATCGCCGTGTCGTGCTCCAGGCGCGCCTGGCCGAGCTCACGGCGCGCCAGTTGAAGCTCGAGCTGAAAGTCAGGGGTGCATCGTGACGGGCTACGGCTGGCTGCCCTCCATCCTCGCCGAGATCGCCGAGACGGCCGGCCTGGAGGCCGCGCTCAAGCTCGCCGCCGAACGGGGCGGCACGGAGGTTTACATTCCGGCGGCTTGCAGCGATGATCACTGGCTCGCCGCCTGCGTCGGCCGCGAGGCGGCGGACAGGATCTGCCGGCACTTCGCGAGCGGCCATGGCGGCATCTCGCTGCGCCTGCCGCTCGGGCCCCAGGGCTCCATCGCGGAGATGAGGCGGATTGCCGACCGCATGATCGCGGAAGGCCGGCCGACGAGCGAGATCGCCCGAGCGGTGGGGTACACCAGCCGCACCGTGGAGCGACGCCGGGCGCGACTACGTTCGCGCCACGACCCGAGACAGGGTAGTCTCTTCTGAGCTACATGTTCGCTCGGGGGGAAATCATGAGGATCATACTGGTGGCGCTGCTGCTGGCGTCGACATCCCTTGTCTTGGCTGCACAGGAGCAGATGTGGGTAACGTCTGACGATCTGAACCGAAGGACCTGCCCGGCGGTCTCTTGCGGCATTGTGGGCACCCTGATGTTCCGCGAGTCCGCCCAAGTTTTCGAGAGGAAGGCGGACTGGGTTCGCATTACGCAGTACTACGACGCATCGTGCAAGGGAGGCCGCTCCGAATATGTCGCCTCCGGCAATGCGGCCTGTGTGCCATCCAACGGCATCGAGGACGGCCGCTTTGCCGAGTGGGTTTCCGCAAAGTATCTGTCGGCCCGCCGTCCAGCCGATCCCGCCGAGAATGCCCAGGGCACGGCGAAGCTAATCGGCCATTCGGACGATTTCGCCATTCATCAAGACGAATTCGTGAAGGCCACCGAACGCCTCTTGGCGTCTGGAACCTGTACGGCAAAGGACCTCACGGATGTGGGCGGATGGATGAGATCCACCAGCAGAGGCAGCGGCGTTTATTTCACCCTCTGCCGTAGCGGCTCCGACAGAATTTACCTCGATATCGAGACTGGCCGGACTTTCCGCTAGCGCTGTATCTCGGTTTGAGATTTGTCTACGGGTGAAGTCTGAGCCTACTATATCCACCTTGCCCGTATAACAACGATATCCCCGAGACGTTCAATAGCTCAGTTGCCAATTGGGCGCACGTTTTCTACGATTTCGACTGGGTATCTGGGGGAATAAATCATGGGATCGGTAGATATACTGAAGTGGGCAGTCATGGTGGGTGCCGTGATTGCGGTGGTGGGAATTGTTGGGTTTCTTAACAGCAGGAAAAAGCGGAGAGAGGCAGAGCAGTATAATGCCGCAATCGAACGGGAACGACAGGCACTCCTGAACGACTCGGACACGGTGTTATCAACGCCGTTGGACCCCGCCAGTTTTGGCTATCGTCCTGTGGGCAGGGAAAATCTGCTCGCAGTGGAGGAAGATACGGCCCGAATGGAACTGAAGAGTTCGGGCACGTACCGCACCCGAGGATCATCCGTTTCCATTCCAATCGTGAAGGGAGTTCGATATCGCGTCGGTAGCGGTTCGGTTCGCACTGAGAAATCGTGGCAAGTGACGGCAACTGGGCGTCTGCTGGTAACAGACAAGGCGGTTGTCTTCGAAAGCCCCGAGAAAAATGAACGAATGACATGGGGTCAGATAGCTGACATAGAGCTATTGATAGACGGCTACCGGATTGCCAAACGGACAGGTCCACCGCGAATATTCGTGGTTGATCCTCCGGATCCGAGGTTTGCGGCAGTTATAGAACTGATGTTGACGCGTGTTGACTAGGTTGCCGGCTTCATTGACCACTGGCAAAGTAGCGTACGCCCCCGACGCCTGTCGGGGGCATTTTCGGGATGGCGCTCGGCTTAAGTCGAACTGATCGACGTGACCGGAGCGCACCCCATGGGCCTTTCCACACCCTCTTTCGACGCGGCGGCGCGCGAGGCCGTCGAGGCCATCGCCATGGAGCGCGGCTTCGAGCCGGCCGCGCTGCTCGCCGTCGCCTGGGTGGAGAGCGCCGGCGTGCCCTTCTGGCGCGTGGATGGCGAGGAGCTGCCGCCCATTCGCTTCGAAGGGCACTATTTCCACCGCATCCTCAAGGGCAAGGCGGACAGGAAGCCCCACCTCCTGGAGCGCGCGGTCGCCGCCGGGCTGGCGCATCCAGACGCCGGCGCGGTGAAGAACCCGTCGAGCTATCGGGCGCGCTACGAGCTGCTCGCTCGTGCCATGGAGATCGATACGGACGCCGCCCTGCGCTCCATCTCCATGGGGCTCGGCCAGGTCATGGGCGACCACTGCCTCAAGCTCGGCTTCAAATCCGTCGAGGCCATGTGGCAGATGGCGCGCTCGGGGCTCGACGGCCAGCTCTGGCTCATGGTGCGCTATATCGAGACCTTCGGGCTCTCCGGGGCGCTGCGCCGGCAGGACTGGCGCGCCTTCGCGAGGGGCTATAACGGCCCGAACTACGCGGCCGGCGGCTATCACACCAAGCTCGCGACAGCCTATCGCAGCTTCGCCCGCCAGACCGACGAGCACGATCTCTCCCGCGACCTCCAGAAGAGCCTCGCCGCCGCCGGCTATCCGGTTGCGGTCGACGGTATTGTCGGGCGCGAGACCAAGGCCGCCATCCGGCGCTTCCAGGAAGACCACGGCCTCGTCGCGGACGGCATTGCCGGGCCGATGACGCGCGATGCGCTCGACCGGGCGCTTGAGGCGAAGGCGGCCGAGCGGCGCAAGAAACAGGCGGCCGGCGTCGCTGGCGGTGCTGTCGCGGTGGGCATGTCGACCGGCGAGGTGGTCTCGGCGGTGCGCCAGGGCAGCGACGTCGCGCAGATGGCGCGGTCGCTCACCGAGGCGGTGGGGATTTCCGGGCTTGTGGCGGGTATCGCCGTCTCGCTCGCGGTCGGCATCGTGGTGTGGCGGATCGTGGCGACCAGGCGCCATGCGGAGGATCCGGCATGACGGGCGGCACCGACACGGCCGCGACACTCCTGGACGAGGTCGAGATCCTGCGTGAGCGGGTGCGCCAGCTCGAGCAGGCTCTCTACGGGTCAGCCAGCCGCATGGAGGAGTACCAGCATCGCCTCGGGCTCACGGTCATGCAGAGCCGTTTACTCGGCGCGTTGATGGCGCGCGAGGTGATGGGCAAGGAAGCGCTCATGATCGCGCTCTATGGCGACCGCAAGCAGGACTGGCCCGACGACAAGACCATCGATATTCACGCCTTCAATCTGCGCCGGAAACTCGCTGTCCACGGCGTCGAGATCCGCACAGTCAGGGGGATCGGCTATGTCCTCGACGATGCCGCGAAGGATCGCGTTCGCCGGATCGTGGGAGCGGAGGCGGCATGATCGCGGCTTTGTTCTCCAAGATCGGCCGCACGGCGACGCTGATCGGAATCGGCATCGCCGTCTTCGCAGGTTCCGTGCTTGCGGCATTCGGCATGGGGCGCCGTGAAGGACATCTGAGTGCCCGTCGCGACGCCTATCGAAACACCCTCAATCACGTAAAGGAGCGCCGAGATGTGGAGGAACGCGTTCGCCGCATGTCTCCTGACGAGCGCCGTCGCCGGCTGCGCAAATGGGCCCGCGACCGATGACTGGTGCCTCAATAGCGAGGCCGATCGCCCGAGCGAGAAGACGATCGACGCGATGAGCGATGCCGAGGTCGCCGAGACCTTGATCCACGACATGTATGGCGCCGGCCGGTGCGGCTGGAGGCCCGGAAACGGGAGCACGGAATGAAGGAGTGCAAAGTGCTGAGCAATCGACTCCACAGGTGGCATCCCTGATGGCGGCGGATATCCAGCCCTGGCTGTCCTCGCTCGCGCTCGTCGTCTCGGTCGCGGGCACGCTCTATGCCTGGATCACGGCGCGCTCGCGGGGCAATGCCGAGCAGATCGCCACACTGGAGAAGCGCGTGAACAAGCACGACCGCCAGCTCGACCAAGTCGAGACCACACTCCAGCACCTGCCGTCGAAGGACATGACCCAGCGCATGGAACTGACATTGTCGGAGGTTCGCGGCGAGATCGCGGTCCTGAGCGAGCGCCTCCAGCCGGTCTCCTCGATTTCCGAGCGACTGCAGGACTTCCTGCTGGAGCAGGCCAAGAAATGAGCATGGACCGCATCATCCGCGAGGAGGCCCGCCTCATCATCCTGCGCGCCCTGGCCGAGCAGGACGACGAGCAGCTCAATTCGGAGCTTTTGCGCGTCACGCTGGAGACCTTCGGGATTTCGCGGATGCGCGCCTGGGTGCACGGGGAGCTCGCCTATCTCGCCGAGATGGGCGCGGTAACCGTGACCGAGGCGGGCTCGGTGCGTGTGGCCCAGCTCACCGAGCTCGGCGCGCGCCACCTCGCCCGCAATGTCGCCATCGAGGGCGTCAAGCGGCCCTCCCGGCCGGAGGCCTGAGCCGATGGCCCGCCACGCCGGACGCGGGCGCCTCTCCGCCATCGAGCAACTGCCGGAGGAGGCCGAGCCCATCGTCGCCTGGGCGATGCAGGAGCTGCGCGCGCGCAAGCACACCCAGGTCGATATCTGCGAGGAATTCAACAAACGCCTCGTCGGACTCGCGGCGGATATGGGCACCGAGATCGAGCCGATCTCCCTGTCGTCCTTCAACCGCTATGCCATCCGTCTCGCCGCCTCCGCCCGCCGGCTGGAGGAGACGCGCGCCATCGCGTCGGCGCTCACCGAACGCCTCGGCCCCGACCAGGCCGACGACCTGACCGTCATGGTGGCGGAGACCATCAAGACGCTGGTCTTCGAGCTCCTCGAAGGCGACGGCGACATCACGCCCAAGGGTACGATGGAGCTCGCCCGCGCCCTGCACTCCGCCGTCTCCGCGCAGTCGGTCTCCAGCGACCGGCGCCGCAAGGTCGAGGCGGAGTTCGCGAAGAAGGCCGAAGACGCCGTCGACAAGGTGGCGGAGGCGCGCGGCCTCACCGCCGAGACGGTCGAGGCGATCAAGGCGAAGATCCTCGGAGTGTCGCAATGAGCGCGGTCGCGGACGCCGAGGCCGGCCCCGTCACGGCCGAGGAATGGGCGGCCCATCGCCGGCGCACCACCCAGGCGCTGCCGGAGCCGCTTGCCGGCAAGGCCCTGCCGGAGATCCTGCTGCCGTATCAGGCGGAGCTGCTGGCGGCGACCTCGGCCCATGCCCTCGTCGTCACGGACAAGTCGCGCCGGATCGGCGCCACCTGGGGCGTCGGCGCGGACGCCGTGCTCACCGCCGGCGCGCAAAAGTCCGCCGGCGGCATGGACGTGCTCTATCTCGGCTACAATCTCGACATGGCGCGGGAGTTCATCGACACCTGCGCCATGTGGGCGAAGGCCTTCGCCCCGGCCTGCTCGGCGGTGGAGGAGTTCCTGTTCGTCGAGCAGGACGCGAACGGCGCGGAACGTGCGATCAAGGCCTTCCGGATCACCTTCGCCTCCGGCTTCGAGATCGCGGCACTGTCGTCCAAACCCCGCTCGCTGCGCGGCCGCCAGGGCTATGTCATCCTTGACGAGTTCGCCTTCCACGACGATGCGGAGGAGCTGCTCAAGGCCGCCATGGCGCTGCTCATCTGGGGCGGCAAGGTGCTCGTCATCTCCACCCACAATGGCGTCGACAACCCGTTCAACCAGTTGATCCAGGAGATCCGCGAAGGCCGCCGGCCAGGCAAGGTGGTGCGCTGCACCTTCGACGACGCGCTGGACCAGGGGCTCTATCAGCGCATCTGCATGGTGACGGGCCGCGACTGGTCGCCGGAGGCGGAGGCGAAATGGCGCGACGAGATCCGCGCCTTTTATGGCGAGGATGCGGCGGAAGAGCTCGACTGCATCCCGAGCCAGGGCTCCGGCGTCTACCTCACCGGGGCGCTGATCGAGGCCTGCATGACGCCGCGCGCGCCGGTCCTGCGGCTCGCTTGCCCCAAGGGCTTCGAGCTGCTCGGCGATGCGGAGCGCGAGTCCGTCGTCGCCGACTGGCTGGCGGAGAATGTCGATCCCTGGCTCAAGCTGCTGACCCAAGACCTCCGGCACTATTACGGCTTCGACTTCGGGCGCTCCGGCGATCTCTCCGTCTTCTGGCCGATCGAGGAAGGGGCGGACCTCGTCCTGCGCGCGCCCTTCATCCTGGAGCTGCGCAACGTTCCCTTCCGGCAACAGGAACAGATCCTGTTCCGCATCGTCGACAGGCTGCCGCGCTTCTCCGGCGGCAAGCATGACGGGCGCGGCAACGGGCAGTTCCTCGCCGAATACGCCCAGCAGCGCTATGGCGCGATGCTCATCGAGGCCGTGATGCTCTCCCAGCCCTGGTATCTGGAGCATGTGCCACGGCTCAAGGCGCGCCTTGAGGACCGCACCATGGCGTTCTCCCGCGATGCCGACGTGAAGAGCGATCTGCGCCAGTTCCGCATGATCCGGGGCGTCCCCATGATCCCGCAGACGGCGGAGACGAAGGGTGCCGATGGCGGCCAGCGCCATGGCGATGCCGGCGTCGCCGCCGTGCTCGCCGTGGCAGCGGCGGAAGACGACACGGTGGCCTATGAGTACACGCCGGCGCGCGTCTCGTCGGCCGACCGCTTCTGGCAGGCGCCGCGCGGCGACCTCGGGCCGGAAAGCTGGCAAACCAAGCGAGGGCTCTGGTGATGGCCGAGCACGTCTCTCCGATCCTCGGCCCCGATGGCCGGCCCGTCCGCCGCAAGCTCCTCATGGAGCCGCAGGCCGAGCCCGAGCTCACCGGCATTCGCAGCGTTTGGACGGAGCCCGTCGCCACCGGCCTCACGCCGGACCGGCTCGCCTCCATCCTGCGCCGCGCCGACGAGGGCGACCTCCACGATTTCCTGATCCTGGCGGAAGAGATCGAGGAGCGCGAGCCGCAATATGCCACCGTGCTCGGCAACCGCCGCCGGGCGCTCACGCTGATCGAACCCACCGTCGTCGCCGCCTCCGACGACAAGCCCGACCAGGAGATCGCCGATGCGGTGCGCGAGCTGATCGCCAGGCCGGACTTCGCCTTCGCCCTGGAGGATCTGACCGACGCGCTCGGCAAGGGCTTCTCCGCGGTGGAGATCGTCTGGGGCACGGAGAAGGGCCGCTGGGTGCCGGCGGAGTATCGCTGGCGCGAGCCGTGGTTCTTCCAGTTCGACCGCCGCACCGGCAAGACGGTCATGCTGCGCGACCAGGGCAACCCGGAAGGTGTGGCCCTCAACCCCTATGGCTTCATGGTCCACCTCGCCCGCCTCAAGACGGGCAAGCCGTGGCGGGCGGGGCTCGCCCGCATCGCGGTGTGGTCCTTCATGCTCAAGGGCTTCACGGCGAAGGACTGGATGGCCTTTCTGGAGGTCTACGGCATCCCCTGGCGCTTGGGCAAATACCGCTCCGGCGCGACGGCGGAGGAGAAGCACACCCTGATGCGCGCGGTGCGCGGCATTGCCGGCGACGCCGCCGCCATCGTGCCGGAGGGCATGGAGATCGAGATCCTCGAGGCCTCCGCCTCGCGCGGCTCCGACGCGTTTGAGAAGAAGTGCCGCTATCTCGACGAGCAGGTCTCCAAGATCGTGCTCGGCCAGACCACGACCACCGACGCAATCTCCGGCGGGCACGCGGTCTCCAAGGAACACCAGGAGGTCCGCCGCGATATCCAGAAGGCGGATGCCCGCAATCTCGCCGCCACCATCAACGCCCAGCTCGTCGAGCCCTTCGTGGCGTTCAATTTCGGGCCGAGGCCAGTCTATCCCCGCGTGGCCCTGCCGGTGCCCGACCCGGAAGACCTCAAGGCGCTGATGGACGCGACGAAGACCTTTGTGAGCCTCGGCGGCAAGGTCGGGATGTCCGTCGTCCGCGACAAGATCGGCTTCGAGGATCCCGACGAGGACGAGGAGCTGCTGGAGCCTCCCGGCCGGAGCGCCCCGGCGGAGGATCCGCAGCCCGTTGAGGCGCGCGCCCGGCACGGCGCCGGCTGCCCGGTCCACGGCCGCACGCTCGCCCGCGAGGAGGCCGAGCCCGACGAGATCGACGATCTGGCCGAGGACGAGCTCGACGCGTGGGAGGAGATCGCCGCGCCGCTCGTCGAGCCGATCATGAGGGCCGTCGAGGAGGCCACGTCCTTCGAGGATCTGGAGGAACGGCTCAAGAGCGTACACCCGGACGGCGAGAGGCTTGCCCGGCGCCTGGCGGTGCTCACGACGATCTCGCGCGGCCTCGGCGATGTGAGCGACTGAGATGAGGGCTGAGAGCTTCCGCACGCCCGCCAATGTCGCGCCCGAGGTCGGGGACTATTTCACGTCCAAGAACCTCAGGCCCGCCTTCTCCTGGCTGGATGTCTGGGGCGAGGAGCACGGCTACGCCTTCACCGTCGCCAAGGCCGTCGAGGAAGACGTGTTGACGAGCTTTCGAGGCTCCATCGAACGCGCGATCGCGAAGGGCCAGGGCTTCGAAAGCTGGAAGGCGGGTATCCAGACCGAGCTCTCCAAGCTCGGCTGGTGGGGCCGGCGCACCGTCGTCGATCCGGTGACCGGCGAGCGCAGCGTGGTGGACTTCTCAAAGCCGCGCCGGCTCAAGACCATCTTCTGGTCGAACATGCGCGCCGCCCGCGCCGCCGGCCAGTGGGAGCGGATCCAGCGCACCAAGGCCGCGTTGCCCTATCTCCTCTATGTCCGCACCACCTCGGCCGAGCCCCGCCAGGAGCATCTCCAGTGGGCCGATACGGTCCTTCCCGTCGACGATCCGTTCTGGAACACGCACTATCCGCCCAATGGCTGGGGCTGCAAATGCGCCGTGCGCCAGATCTCGAGACGAGAGGCCCGCCGGCGCGGCGTTTCCGAACCGCCGGCGGTGGAGACGAAACCCTTCCGCAATCGCCGCACCGGCGAGGTGACGGACGTCCCGGTCGGGATCGATCCGGGCTGGCAGACCAATCCCGGAAAGGCGCGCGCCCGCACATTGCTCCGCAAGACGGTCGAGACGCTCGAGGCCGCCGGCCCGGACCGCGCCCGCGACCAGATCCGCGACCTGTGGGCCGGCCCGCTGCCGGCGGTGGTGACCAAGCTCCCGGAGCGCGTCCACATGCCCGTCGCCGTGGCGCCTGTGCTAGCGGAACAGACGAAATCGCGCAGCTCCCTGGTCGTCGTCTCCAACGACACAGCCGCGCTCAAGACGACAAAGCACAAGTTCGCCCTCGATCGCGTCGGGCTCGTCCAGGAGATGATCGACCGGGGGCGTATCGTGGCCGATGTCCACGATACGTCAGCGCGCAATGTCTATCTCGATATCGAGGGCCAGCTCTGGTTCCTCGCCATCGGCCGATCGCGGGATGGCTATCTCTATGTGCGAACGCTGCACCCGACCAGCCGGCGCCGGATGCTGAAGAAGCTTAAGCAAGCGGGGGAAGAGGAGTAAGCGGCCGGGAGGACGCGACCCCTCCGCGGTGAGACACCGGCACCTTCGATTTCGCACGGCCGCTGGATCACAATGTACATTCGCTCGACGGCGAAAACAACAGTATGCTCTCGGGCGAAACTGAGCGAGATTCAGCCGACCAGAACGGTTGAAACGGAGAACGCGCCATAGGCGAAAAGAACAAATGCAAAAGTAACCAATAGGACCGTCACAATGGCGACGAGGACGGCAGTTCGGGTCAACCACTTTGGTGGGCCGGACAGCTTCGCATCCGCAGAAACCTCTCGCCACTCATACATCGCGTGCCAGGTCACGAGAAACTGGTAGGTGTATGCAATGCCGCTGGCGAATACGGCTGCGATCAATCCCCACACAAACGGCCTCATCGCCGCGAACACTGCGCTCAGAACTGCATCCCCCGTACCCCAAAGTTGCCCGACAAAAGCGAGTAACGCGACAACGGCGCCCGCATTGACGAGAATTGCCGAGCGCAGCGCCACCGTGCCGATATCCACCGTGGCCCGGTCACAGTGAACATAGAGCTCCTTGCGACACTGCCAGGTTTGCTCCTCGCGACGAAGCTTCGCCCTATACCACTCGTTGTCTCGTTCTGAGTCGCTAGTCATCACATCCCTCCAAAGTGCAGGTTGCTAGCCGCGTCCGCGCGCTACGCGCCCAACTGGAGCATAGCCGCTATACCGCGCCTTCCCGTACGGCATACACTGAGGCAGCCTTGTAGCATGCTCGGGAATGTCCAATGACCCGTCGAAAGGGCGAAATCACGAGGAGCCAGATCGACCGGGGCTATCCCTACCAGGTCGAGATCGTCATTCCTCCCAACGGTCTGGGCCGGAAGATCGACGATATCTATACCTTCCTGCGCGAGCGCGGCTATGCCTTCAAGAAGCGCGGCGGGCGCGATCGGCGGACGGAGGGGATCTTCCACACCTCGCGCTATTGCTTCACGTCGATGGAGCACGCCCAGGCCTTTCAGGACAGGTTCGGTTGCCTCTATTCTGGCGAGATCGTCGTCGTGGAGCGGAAACGATAACGGGAGCTGAACCATGTGCGGCCGCGTCTTCTCCAAATCGAGTGCCAGGCAACTCGTCTCCGCATTTGCCGCGGATCGCGCGGCCGAGCGGGAGGGCGGCGACGGTGGCGACGACATTGACGATATCGGCCCGACCTACAACGGCCCGCCGGGGAGAGATTACCCGCTAATCATCGCCGAGCTGGACATGCCGGGCCGCGTGTTCGTGCTGGCGCGCTGGGGGCTGATACCGCGCTGGATGCGCGATCCGAAAGGCGGGCCGAAGCCCATCAACGCCAGGGCGGAGGCGGTGGCCAGCAATGGAATGTTTCGCGCGGCGTATCGCTCGCGGCGCGCGCTGATGCCGGTCGACGGGTTCTTCGAGTGGAAGGCCGTCAAGGGAGAGAAAGCCAAGCAGCCCTATGCCATCGCCATGGCGGACGGCTCGCCCTTCGCGCTCGCCGCGATCTACGAATACTGGCGCGACCCCGCGAGCGGCCTGGAGGTGAAGACCTTCGCGATCGTGACCTGCCGGGCCAACGCGTTGATGGCCGAGATCCATGACCGCATGCCGGTTGTCGTCGCGCCGGAGGACTACGAGCGCTGGCTCGGCTCCGAGGCGGATCCGCGCGACCTGCTCAAGCCGTACCCGCCTGAGCTCATGATCATGTGGCCAATCGCGACGCGGGTGAACAAGCCAGTGAACGACGATCCGTCGATCCTGGACCCGTTGGAGCATAACTAGAGATTGGATCGATCTTAGTCGCTCGGCAAGCGCACAGCGCTCTCGGGCCCCTAGACGCTCCCAAAGCCTTGCTCCGCTTCATGGTGCATTGTCACGGTGGACCCGGCATAGTTCGTCACGTGCCAGTGAGCTAAGAACACCTCGTCGAAATCGCTCACGCGCGTAATGTCGAACAGTTTGTTCTGCTTGGAAAACGGGTAGCGAAGGCGTTGGCCATCTTTGTCGATTTCGTGGAATCGAACCAATAGCTTTTCGCAGTGCGCGGTGTATTCGTCATCGAACGGCTCGCCCGACCACCGTGCGCCGTAATCGCAAAGATCGCGCCACAGCGCCATAAGGTTATGCTCCATCTTCTGTGGTGGAGTTGGATCGTTCGTCCGAAATTGCTCAATAGCGGCCTTCAGATTCAGTTCAATTGAATGTCTGGCCAGATAGAGCACAGGGATTTGTAGATAATCCTGGCGCGGCCAACGCTTCTTCGCTTCCGCGAGGAGCACCTCAAAGCCATTGGCATAAGCGTGTGCGTAATAGCACAATGTCGATTCCAAGCCGTTTGGAGGTTCCTGCTGCACGAACCTCCGCACACGTGATGGCAATCGATCAATCTCGATAAGATCATAGAATTGCGATAGCTCGTCGGTCATCGGACTCTCCCTGTCGCCGCCAACGGAATGGCCTGTCAGCGCGGATATGGGCTTCCGGGCTACATTGCCCATCAATACCGCCGCACCCGCTTTCAAACGCTTTCGATTTGCCTTCAATCGCTATCGTGGGGAGAGAGCGCCGGCCCGCTCCGTATCCGGGCGGTTCGACCCCGACATCTGTCGGGGGCATTCGGCCAGGCGGCTGTCGCCATTCTGGCCACATGACGACGCGATCCGCAACCGCCTTTCCCGCATTGCTCGCCCTGGCCGCCGAAGGGGCAGCACCCGACTGGGTGCAGCTCGTCCCGGCCGGCGAGAGCCGCGCTGTCGACGGGCGCACCTTCCGGCTGGACGATCCCGCCGCCGTGATCGCGGCGTCGATGGAGGCCGGTCTCGATCTGCCGATCGACTGGGAGCACGCCCAGGACCGACGGGCGGAGGATGGCGGGATCGCGCCGGCGGCCGGCTGGATCGTCGAGCTCGCCGAGCGCGACGGCGCCATCTGGGGGCGGGTCCAGTGGACCGAGCGCGGCCGCGCCTCCGTCGAGGGGCGCGAGTATCGCTACGTTTCTCCGAGCATGCTCCAGCACCGGAAAACCAACCGCGTCCTGCGCATTATCGGCGCGGGGCTGGTCAACCGGCCGGCGCTCGTCATGCCGGCCCTTGCACGCGAAACCACCACCGAGGAACCAGACATGGACAAGGAGCTCCTGGAGGCGCTGGGCCTGAAGCCCGAGGCCTCCAAGGCCGATGCGCTCGAGGCCGTCGGCAAGCTGAAGGGCGACCTTCACACCGCCCAGGCCCGCGCGGAAACGCCGAGCCTGGACAAGTTCGTGCCCCGCGCGGACTACGACGCCGTGGTCGCCCGCGCCGAAACCGCCGAGACCACGCTGGCCAACCGCGACAACGAGACCCGCGAGGCGGAGATCGCCGCGCTGGTCGACGGTGCGGTGACCGCCGGCAAGATCGCCCCGGCCAATCGCGACTTCTATGTCGCCACGGCCCGCGAGGAGGGCGGGCTGGAGCGGCTCAAGACCTTCGTGGAGAGCGCCCCGCAGGTCGTCGCCAAGTCCGGCCTCGACGACAAGGATGCGCCCGGCGGCGCCGGCACGCTGACCGACGCGGAGACGGTCGTCTGCCGCCAGCTCGGCATGACCGAAGAGGACTTCGCGAAGTCCAGGGACGAGGAGACCCGATAAATGACGGCGCTGACACGAGACCGCAACACGCCGCGCGCGGCCGGCGATATCGACGAGCACGACACGAAGGGCGGTGTCCGGATCTATGCCGGCTCCATCGTCTGCCTGGACGCCACCGGCCATGCCGTGCCGGGCGCCGCTGCCGCCGACCTCACCGCGGCCGGCCGGGCGGAAGCCCATATCGACAATCGCGACGGGGCGGACGCGGATCTCCGCGTGCCGACACGGCGCGGCATCTTCCGCTTCGCCAATGACGGGGCCGACCCGGTCGACCGCACCCATATCGGCGCCGACTGCTACGTCGTCGACGACCAGACCGTCTCCGCGGCCGATGGCGGCGGCACGCGTTCCGTCGCCGGCCCGGTCGTCAATATCGACGCGCTCGGCGTCTGGGTCCGCCTCGGCGTCGTCTAACTCAAGGGACACCCCCATGCTGATCAACAGGACCAATCTCGACGCCATTCGCGTCGGCTTCAAATCGTCCTTCCAGGCCGGCCTCGGCCAGGCGCCGTCGCAGTACACCCGCGTTGCCACGGTCGTACCGGCCTCGACGAAGGAACAGAAATACGGCTGGCTGGGCAAGCTGCCGAATGTGCGCGAATGGATCGGCCCGCGCGCGCTCCAGAACCTCCAGGAGCACGACTACGCCATCAAGGAGAAGCCCTGGGAGCTGGCCATCTCGGTCGACCGCGACGACATCGAGACCGACAATCTCGGCATCTACAAGCCGATGTTCGAGGAGATCGGCCAGTCGGCAGGATCGCACTACGACCTGATCACCTTTTCCACGCTCAAGAAGGGCTTCGAGCTGCCCTGCTATGACGGGCAGGCCTATTTCGACACCGACCATCCGGTGCTCGACGAGGACGGCAACGAGGTCTCCGTCGCCAATACCGATGGCGGCGCCGGCGCGCCCTGGTTCCTGATGGCAGCCAACCGTCCGCTCAAGCCCGTCATCCTCCAGAAGCGCAAGGATTTCGAGTTCGTGGCCAAAGACGATCCGAAGGATGACAACGTCTTCATGAACCGAGAGTTCGTTTACGGGACAGATGCTCGGTTCAATACCGGCTTCGGCTTCTGGCAGATGTGCTGGGGCTCCGCCCAGCCGCTGACCCCCGCCAACTATGAGACGGGCCGCACGGCGCTGACCTCCATGAAGGGCGATTACGGCCGTCCGCTCGGCCTGATGCCCAATCTCCTGGTCGTCGGGCCGGGCAACGAGGGCGCCGGGCGCGACATCATCAAATCCATGCTCGTCAATGGCGGCGAGAGCAACAAATGGGCGGGGACGGCCGAGCTGCTCGTCGTGCCCTGGCTCGCGTAACCGGAGGCCCTCATGGCAGCGAAATCCCAGACAAAGGCGGCTGAAACAAAAGCCGCCACCACCGATGCACCCCAGCCGCCAGCCCAGGGCGGAGCCGGCGATACGGCCGGCTCCGCAAAGGGCAACGAGGCAGGGGCCGGCACGGATGTGCTGGAAGTCACCGCGCGGCAGGACCGCCGCCGGCGCGCCGGTTTCGCCTTCGGGCGGGCGGCTGTCCGGATCCCCCTTGGCGATCTCAAGGCCGATCAGATCGCCGCGATCGAGGCCGACCCCCAGCTCGTCGCCACGCGCAAGGCGGGCGGCGAGCCCGAGACTTGAGGTTCTCCCCGGAGCGGCCGGCCGTCAGCCGCTCCACTTGGGCCCCGGCGACGGCGTGCGCCGGGGGCACTTTCGTCCAGCGAGGTGAGAAGCCGCCATGGCTTATGCGACCGAGGCCGATATCGACCGGCTCTATCCGGGCCAGCTCGACCGTCTCGCCTGGAACATGGAGGCGGATGCGCGCGACACCGCGCGGATCGCCGCCGCGCTCTCCGATGCCACAGCCTTCATCAACTCCTATATCGCGGCGCGCCATGCTCTGCCGCTGTCGACGGTGCCAGACGTGCTGGTCACGCTCGCCGTCGACATCGCGCTCTGGCGCCTCGCCTCGACCGCCGATCTCCTCACCGAAGAGATCTCCTACCGCCACAAGCACGCTCACGACTGGCTGAAGGACGTCGCCGCCGGCCGCGCCGCCCTCGATGTCCCCGCCGGCACGCCCGAGGCGACCGCCCCGGACCTTCCCGAGCTCGACGCGCCCGAGCGCCTGTTCCGCCGCGAAAGGGGGCTCTAGATGTCGTCTGTCTCCATATCGGCCGATGTCGAGGGGCTCGCGCAAGCGGTCGCGGCCATCGACCGGCTTGCCGAGCTGCCGACCGGCGACCTCCTCGACGTCATCGGCGCGACCGGCGAAAGCCAGACGCGCCGGCGGATCGAGGAGGAGAAGACCGCGCCGGACGGCACGCCCTGGGCGCCGAACCGGGCCGGCACCTCCATCTTGCTTCAGACCGGACGGCACCTGCGCGACTCCATCGGCTATCGCCGCGTCGGTTCGGACGAGGTCGAGTGGGGCTCCGCCTGGGAGCATGCGGACGTCCACCAGTTCGGGATGACCATCAAGCCGCGAAACGCAAAGGCGCTGAGCTTCGAGATCGGCGGCGAGACGATCTTCGCCCGCGAGGTGACGATCCCCGCGCGGCCGTTCCTGGGGCTCTCGGCCGACAACGAGGCGGAGATCGCAGAGGTGATCGACGACTTCATCGACGCGACCATCGGGGGCATCCCCTCGGGGGGACGCCATGAGCATGCCCAGGATCGCGGATCTCCTGGACGCCATCGTCGCCGAGCTCGGCGCGCTCGATGGCATAAAGGACTGCGCGCGCCATGGCGGGCGGTTCGACGTCGCCGAGCTCAAGCGCTTCGCCGTCTCCGCACCCGCCGTCCGCGTCGCCGCGCTCGGCATCCGCGCGGTGCGCCAGGTCGACACCGGCGAGCAGGATGCCCGCCTTCGCATCGGCGCCTTCATCGCCACGAAAGACCGGCCGGAGCGATCGCGCGACGACGCCGCGCTCGCTTACGTCCAGCGCGCGATAGAGACCGCCCAGCTCGGTCGCTGGGGGCAGCTCAAGGTGCATCCCGCGCGCGATCTCACGGCGGAGAGCCTCTATTCGGGCGAAGTCCAGGCAACGGGCATCGCGCTGTGGGGCGTGGTCTGGACCCAGACCGTGCGCATCGGCGACCCGGACGCGGAGCTCGCCCCATGAGCTGGGCGGGCGATGTCGAGATCCAGCTCGCCGAGGTGGAGCGCCGGCTCGCCAATGCGGTGCGTGTCGGCAAGGTGGCGCAAGTCGACCCGGCCAAGGGGCTGGCGCGCGTGGAGATCGCCAGGGACCGGATGGCAATCCCGTCCTCACCCCCTGGCTGCCCTGGAGCGAGCGCGCCGGCGGCATCCGCACATGGTCGCCGCCGAGCGTGGGCGAGCAGGTCCGCGTCGTCGCGCCCTCGGGCGAGGTGGCGCAAGGCTGGGTCGATCCGGGCGGGTTTTCGAGCGAGACGCCCGCGCCGTCGGGCGATGGCAACCGCCATGTCATCGACAATGGCGAGGTCCGCGTGGAGATCGCCCGCGACGAGGTGATCGTGACGCGCGGGCAGGACGTGGTGGAGATGCGCGACGGCTATATCCGCCTGAAGCAGCACGACAACGATGCCCGCCTCGTCGCCCATGCCGACCAGGCCAAGATCGCCTGGGCGCTGCCGACCGAGCGCGCCGTCTTCGTCGATGGCGACGGCATCTGGCTCACTGAGGATGCGGGCCGCAAGGACGATCCGTTCCCGGACATTTGATGTAGTGGACATTTGAAGGAGGTTTCGAAGTGGCGTCGAAAGAGCTTTACAAGATCGTCGAGGGCGTCTGGATCGCCGGCAAGTGGCACGAGCCGGGCGACAAGGTCGCGCTCACCCCGCAGGAGCGGAAATATCTGCCCTATTGGGCGCTCGCCCCGGTCAAGGCCCCCGCGAAAAAGCCGGCCGAGAAGACCGCGGCCAAGGCCCCGCCGGAGCCCGAGCGCCAGGCGAAGCCCGCCGCCAAGACGTCCCGGAGCTGATCCCGTGCCCGGCGTCGACCGCGATAGGGGAGCGCGCTGGATGGCTTCGACCATGTCGTCCAGTCCATCGGCGTGATCCTCACCACGCCCAAGGCCACGCGCGTCATGCGACGGGAGTTCGGCTCCGACGTGCCCGCGCTGCTCGACCGGCCGCTCAACGCCGCGACCGTGGTCGACGTGATGGTCGCGGCCGCCGACGCCATCGACCGGTGGGAGCCGCGCTTCCGGGTCGAGAGCATCGACGTCGCCGGCGGGCCGGACGGGCGGCTCGATATCGCGGTCAACGGCACATATTTCCCGCGCGGCCATCTCGGCGACTTCACGCGGGCAAGCGAGGCACGCGCGGAGGTGAGCCTGTGACCGGCATCACATTCACGGATCTGGAAAACCTCGATCCCCCGCAGATCGTCGACGAGCTGGACTACGAGGCGCTGCTCGCCGCGATCCGCGCCGACCTGCTCGCGCGCTTCCCGGATGTGGAGGGACTCATCGATCTGGAAAGCGAGCCGGCGCGCTATCTGATCGAGGCGGTCGCCTATCGCGAGCTCCTGCTGCGCGCCCGCGTCAACGATGCGGTGCGCGCCAACATGCTCGCCTTCGCCGGCGGCTCCGATCTCGACCATCTCGCCGCCTTCTACGATGTGGTGCGCCTGGCCGGCGAGAGCGACGAGGCGCTCCGCCGGCGCACCGTGCTCGCCATTGCCGGGCGCTCGCCCGGAGGCACCGCGCCGCGCTACCGCTCCGTCGCGCTCGGGGCCGATATCCGCGTCGCCGACGCCATCGCCTGGCGCGACGATCTCTCGCCCGTCGTCCAGGTCGCCGTCTTCGCGACCGACAATGGCGGCATGGCGGACGCGGCGCTTCTGGAGGCGGTGCGCGTGGCGCTGAACGACCCGGCGGTGCGCATGGTCAACGACACGATCGCGGTGCGCTCGGCCGTCACGACCACGGTCGATGTCGAGGCCGATATCTGGCTCCTGCCGGAGACGCCCAACTCCGTCTTCGACGTGCTGGAAGAGACCCTGCGCGAGGCCTGGGCGCGCGAGAGCGGGCTCGGCTTCGATATGACGCGCTCCTGGCTCACCGCGCGCCTCATGGTCTCCGGGGTGCACCGCGTGGACATTAGGAGCCCCGCCCAGAACATCGTGCTGCCGCCTTTTGAGGCCGCGCGTTTCGGCACCATCACTCTCAACAATGCCGGGCGGGACTACTGATGGCTCTCTTGCGTTTAGAACGGCACCGGCCCGCTCCCCCACCCGACCGCCCAAAGGAGCGGGCCGGTGCCTTGTGCCCCATTGAGCGGAGGAGCCGATGACGGCGCACCTCCTGCCGCCCAATGCCACGGAGCTCGACAAGGCCTTCTCGCTGGCCTTCGACCCGGCGCCCGAGCTCGCGCCGGCCATCGACGCGGTGCGCGGGGCGAAGCTCGTCGCGCCGCCGCCGAGCTGGTTGCCCTGGCTCGTCTACGAATACGGGCTCGGCGAGCTCACGCCCTACGTCCCCAATCTCTACGACCTGATCCGCGAGGGCATCGACTGGCAGCGGATCCGGGGAACGCCCGCGGCGCTTGCCATGGGGCTCGGCTGGATCGGCTATGCGGGCGATATCGAGGAATGGCCGACCCGCCGGCGCGCCTGGAGCCGCTTCCAGCTCCGGCTCGACCGGGTGCGCGATACGGAAGACCCCGACCTCGAACGCATCGAGGGCATCGCCACGCTCTCGCCGCCGCTGCGCTCGCGCTTCTGGCGCGGGTTTCATGGCTACGACGTCCGGCCGCTGGACTGGAGCTGGCAGCGCTGGAGCGGTGCGCGCTGGGCGTCCTTCTCCGGCGTGCGGCTCCATGAGGGCGGCCCCAAATGGTCCTTCGGGCGCACTCACGATGTGGACCGCACGCTCGGCCAGGCCGAGCTCGAGGCGGCCGGCGCCTGGATCGCGCCGACCGGCGGGGCGAGCCTCTCCTGGGGGCCGTTCCCGTGGACAACACCCGGCATCGCCTGGACGGATAGCGGCGAAGAGGCCCGCCGGCGCGCCATCGCCGCCAATCTGGCCGCCCGCGACATCTATGTCGCGCTGATCGACGGCGACGGCCAGGTGATCGGCTATCGCCGGGCCCGCGCCGTCCATGCCGTCTCGCTCGATGTCGCCGGCGCCTACGAGGTCGACGGGGTGCGCTGGGCGCCGGACGAGCAAGGCACGGCCATCTATGTGGAGGCGCTGACCGGCTTCGGGGACGGCGCCGGCGCCGATATCGCTTCCGTCGCGCTCGCCTTCGACGCCACGCCCGCCGATCCGGCCCGGCCGGGCCTTCTCTGGGCCGGACCGGGCGAGCTTGTCACGCCCACCGGCCTCGTCGCCGAGACCCCGGCCGCCATCGCGCTCGGGGAGACGGTGCGCGAGCGCATCCGATTCATCCTGAGGAGCTGACCCCCATGGCCCACGAACACCGCTCCGGACTTTCCGACGCCTATGACCGCTTTGCCGAGAGGCCCGACCATGCCCGGCTGGTCTTCCGCGAGAACCGCCTCGGCCAGGCCGCCGAGCTGAACGAGCTCCAGTCCATCGCGGAGGCGCGAGGCACGCGCATCGGCAATCTGATCGGGCGCGACGGCGACCGGGTGGAGGGCGCGGAGATCGTCGTCGACGCGCAAGCCGGAACGGCGACGCTCACCGCCGGCCGCATCTATCTGCGCGGCGATGTGCGCGCCGTCTCCGAGGCGGTGCTCGCCGGCGTCCCCATGGCGGGCGATGTGCGCATCGGCGTGCGCTACCGGGTGAGCGTCGTTACCGAGGTGGAGGACCCGGACCTCGTGGGGCTCGCGCCGGGAACGGACGCGGAGGGCGAGCCGGGCGCGGCCCGCGAGGTGGAGAGCATCGTCTGGGGCTTCGAGGGCGACGGCAGCGCCGGCGAGCTCTACGCCGTCTATCTCCTGCGCGACGGCGTGGCCATCGACCAGACGCCGCCGCCGAACCTCTCCGGCGTCAACGCGGCCATCGCGCAGTACGACCGCGACGCCAATGGCAACTATATCGTGGAGGGCTGCCGGGTGACGGCGCTCGGCAAGAGTGGCGCAGACCAGATCTTCGCGATCTCCGAGGGCGTCGCCAACATCATGGGCTTCAAGCGGACGCGCCATGTGGCGCTCCGCCATGCCGAGCCGGAGGCCTTCGACGCCGGCGTCGTCGATGCCGAGCCCCACACTTTCGCCGATGGCGGCTCGGGCACGGTCACGGTGCCGCTCTCGCACACGCCGGTGGCCTCCATTCTCAACGCCATCGTCACGAAGGAGGTGACGGAGAGCGTCGTTCACGGCGCGGTCTCCGGCGCCAGCGACGAGCTGGGCAACACCTCCGTCACGGAGATCGTGTCGGTGACGCAAGGGGCGACCACCTATGTGGAAGGCGCCGACTATGTGCTCAATGCCGACCGGGTGGACTGGTCGGCCGGCGGCGGCGAGCCGGCGCCGGGATCCTCCTACGACGTGACCTATCGCTATCTCGACGCGGTGGTGCCCGACGCCTTCGACGACGACACGGTGACGCTCTCCGGCGGGGTGACGGGCACGACCGTGCTGGTGAGCTACGAATGGAAGCTGCCGCGCGTGGATCTCCTCTGCCTCGACCAGGACGGCAACGCGGTCTATCTCAAGGGCGTTTCCGCGCGCTCGCGGCCGGCCGCCCCCGTCGCACCGGTCACGCTCCTGCCGCTGGCGGAAATCTCCAATGGCTGGCGGGGCAAGCCGGCGGTCGCCAATACCGGCGTGCGGGCAGTGCATTACGACGTGCTCTGGCGCTATCTCAACCGCCTCGTCGACGCGCTCGACCTGATCGCGCTGGAGCGCCTGCGCCGCGACATCGACTCGCGCGAACCGGTGGCCAAGAAGGGCGTCTTCGTCGATCCCTTCACCTCCGACCGCTATCGCGATGCCGGCGAGGCGCAGTCGGCGGCCGTCTTCTCCGGCTCCATGCAGCTTGCCGTCGACCCGACCTTCTATGCGCCGCCGCTGTCGGCGCCCGTCACGCTCGACTGGAGCGAAGAGGTCGTCATCGCCCAGGAGCTCGCGACCGCGTGCCAGAAGATCAACCCCTATGCCAACTTCACGCCGCTGCCGGCCGGCCTGGCGCTCGATCCGGCAGCCGACTTCTGGGTCGAGCACGAGACGGAATGGACGTCGCCGGTCAGCCGCCAGTTCGGCTCCGGCTCGCGGACCCGCACGACGACGCGCGACGAGCTGGTCGACGAGCGCGAGGAGCTGCTCGAGTTCCTGCGCGAGATCGACGTCGGTTTCCAGATCTCCGGCTTCGGCCCTGGCGAGGAGCTCGACAGCCTCACCTTCGATGGCATCGACGTCACCCCCGCCGGTCCGCTTGCCGCCGATGCGCAAGGCGAGATTGCCGGCAGCTTTGCGATCCCCGCGAATGTGACGGCCGGCCAGAAGCTCGTGCGCGCGGAGGGTGCCGGCGGGGCCTTCGCCGAGGCCGCCTTCGTCGGCCAGGGCGTCGTCGAGATCGACGTCATGAGGCGCGTCACCACGACCAGGCGCAGCCAGCCGAGCCGCTCCACGCGCCGGTCCATGTCCGGCGAGACGGGCGGCGGCGGAGCCGGCGCGGACCCGATCGCGCAGACCTTCATCCTGCCCGAGCCGCGCCATGTCGCCGGCGTGGATCTCAAGTTCTGCCTGATCGGCGACACGGCAAACGGCGTGCTGCTCCAGCTCGTCACCGTGGAGAACGGCATCCCCACGACCGACATCGTCGCGGAGGCCTTCGTGCACATGGGCACCGTGGTGCTCGACCAGTGGACGGCGATCCGCTTCCCGCTGCCCGTCTTCCTGCCGGCGGACCGGGAGTATGCGTTTGTCGTGAAGACCGACGATGCCGACCATTCCATCGCCATCGGCCGGGTGGGCGACTTCGACGCGGAGGCTCAGGAATGGGTTTCCGCCCAGCCCTACAGCGTCGGCGTCATGCTGTCCTCGTCCAACGCCCGCACCTGGACGCCGCATCAGGCCGAGGACGTGACCTTCCGCCTCGTCGCCGCCGCCTTCGCCCCCGCCACCAAGGTGGTCGATCTCGGCCAGCACGATCTCGTCGACGCCTCCGATATCCTGGCGCGCGCGACCGTGGAGCTGCCGACGGCGGACGCGCGGATGCAGTTCGAGATCGAGCGCGCCGACGGCTTGGTGACGCGGCTCGAGCCCGGCCAGGTCTGGGAACTCGACGAGTACGTTACCGAGGCGGTCACCCTGCGCGCCGTGCTCACCGGCACGGCGACCATATCGCCCGTGCTCTATCCGGGCGTCCTGCTGGTCGCCGGCAAGATCCGCAACGAGGGCTCCTACGTCTCCCGCGCCTTCGCGATGGGCACGAGCATCAGGCTCGCCGCCTACCTCAAGGCGCTCCTGCCGGCTGGCTCCGGCCTCACGGTCGAGGCCGATGCCGGCAACGGCAACTGGCAGGCACTCCCGTCCGGCGGCTCGACGCTGCTGGAGGACGGCTGGACGGAGCGCGACTACGAGGTGGACCCGTACACCGCGCCCGAGGGCCGGCTGCGGCTCACCCTCACCGGCGGCCCGGCCGCGCGCCCCGCGCTCGCCGATCTGCGCGCGGTCTCGATCTAGAGGAGGTTCTCCCATGGCCATCGTCGACAACAGGACGCCCGCGCGGGACTATCTCCTCCCCGAGGGATCGAACAATCTGGAGGACGACGTCCTCCGGCTCGTCGCCGCGCTGTCGGCCATCGACACCGACGTGGCGGCGATCCTCGCCTCGCTCGCCGGCAAGGCCGAGGCCGTCCACGGGCATTCCATCGGCGACATTGCCGGCCTCCAGGGCGCGCTCGACGGCAAGATGGATGCGGGCGCGACCTTCAGCCTGGACGGCCTCTCCGACGTCGACGTGGCGGGCGCGGCGAACGACCAGTTCCTGAAATATGCAGGTGGGCAGTGGATCCCGGCGAAGCTCGACGCCGGCTATGTCGTCTCCGGCACCTTCGCGGAGGCGCGCATGCCGGCCTATCTCAGATCGACCGCGCTTTCGAACAGCTACGCGCCGGCCGCCCACACCCATGCGATCGCCGGCGTGACCGGCCTCCAGGCCGCGCTCGACGCCAAGGGCAGCCTCGGCGAGGCGGGCCTGTGGTCGGCCGTCCAGTTCGGCGGCGTGCAGACGCTCGCCGACGGTGCCAGCGTCACGCCGGACATGAATGGCGGCCAGCACTGGTACTGGGCGCTCGGCGCGGACGGCAACCTGCTGGAGGCCCCGTCCAGCCTGCCGGCGGCCGGCTCGGCCTCGGCCGCCGGCATTCTGGAGATCGCGATGTCGGGCGGCGCCTTCGTCCCGGCCTTCGACGCCCTCTACAAGCAGGCCGATGGCGAGGCCGTCGACCCGCCGTCGAGCGCGGACGGCGAGACCACGCTCTATTCCTGGCTGCTCACCGCCGGCGGCGCGATCGTCCTCACCAAGATCGGGGACGGCCTCGCATGACGGTGACCGCGCCTTACTACACGCTGGCCACGCCCCGGCTCTCGGGCTTCCTCTATATCGGCGACGATATGCAGACCAATGCGGCCAACCAGGCCGCCATGCTGTTTCCGGCAATGCCGATCGGCAAGCCGCAGGCCGACCGGCTCGTCGTCTCGCTGCTCATGTCGTCGCGCTATTCGAGCGAGGGCCAATCGGGGAGCAATTCGTGGATCGAGGACGCCTTCATCGGTGGCGTGGCGGCAACGCGCAATGATGGCATTTCCTCCACCGAGAGAACGCCGACCGCCATCGCCTCGCGACTCGTGCCCACGGGCCGCACGGCCGACATCGCCTACACGCTTCGCAACCCCCAGCGCGGGGCGGCTGTCGGCGTCGGAGTTTTCTACGGGCTGTCCACCGATGCCGCCGCCGACAGCGACAGGCTGCGCTTCTCCAGCGATCACACGCCGAGCCTGGCCATCACAATCCCCGCCGGAGGTATCGGTCTGTGGTCGGTCGGCATCGGGGCGGACAGGGCCTCGACGCTGGCCTGGACGGGCGCGACCGAGATCGCCCGCCGGGTGGATGCCGGATCCTTCGTCTGGTCGGCCGCCCTGGTCGTCAACGACACCGGCGGCGATCTTGTCGGCCACGAGGCGGAGGCGAGCTGGACCTTCGACGCGACCTGCACCATGTGCGCCGCCTCCTTCGCGCCTGGAGCCTGAGCCCATGCCCGCCTGGATCCGCGCCATCGGAAAGGACGCGCTGCTTCATGCCGCCGCCGCCGCCGTCCTCACCGTCGCGGTCGGCCTAGCCGAGCTGGCGCTGGGAACATTGGCGAGCTGCCTGCGACCAAGGATCAGCAAGCATCCTCTGTGCCGCTGTGGATTCAAATAAGGGGTGCTGCTACCGTCTGATACACTTCGATTGGTTCGCAGAAAGACCGCAATACCGCGTGCTTTCTGCATTTCCAGATACTGTTCTCTCATGTGCTGGCTATGCCGAATGATTTCTACGTGATGCGGGTCCAGAGCCGCATCGGAACCGCCAAATATAACGTCAGGCTGGAAATCCAACCCGATGACGCGACAGACGTTGATCCCACGCCCAGAAGGGATTTGGACGGTGCTTATGTACTTCCGATCGTGCAGCCATCTGACAACGAGCGACATATTGTGCTGGGCAAGTTTATGGATGAGTGGAGCAAATTGGAGATGGCGCTGAGTTTCTTGCTTGGCCACCTCACTTCGACTCCGATGGAAAGCGTGAGCGTGCTCATGAACGCACTTGGGAGTCGTGGACAACTTGACGTTATGCGAACACTAGCTCCGCTTCGGATCGAGGGGGGCAAAGTGGGCGAACTGGAAGCGCTTTTAGATCGTGTCAAAGCCCAAAATACCAGGCGGAATAGGATCGTTCATGGTTACTGGGCGCTTGAGTTGGTCGTGGTCGACTGCGATGGAGCGCCAGCAATACGCTATCATCAATACAGAGAGTATTTTCCTAGCGATGCAGAGACCAAAATACGGATCGGGACCCCTTCCAACCGCAAGGTGCGCTCGAAGTACCTGTTCGGTCTTGGTCGCATAAAAACGATAACGCGGAATATAATCGAACTGCGCCGCGATCTGGAGGCCTTCAAATCGCGGTGCTTACCGTCAGGGCAATAAAATTGACTGAGCGCCCTCGCAGTCCGCGCACCATAGGCTACCTGCCCTGTGCCTAATGGCAAGGAATAATTCCACGCTTTATCCTATTCAAACGCGATGTCGTGCGCCTGATTGACCGTAAATGAAACCTGATACTCGAAGAGGAAGATGTTGGGCACTACAGTACGCGCAAAGCGTAACTTCTCGCTGATCGTCTTCGCGACGATCACGCCATTAACAGGCCTGCCACCTGCTATGGTCTGCTTGACCCAGCCCATATAGCGCGCGACTTGCCCGATCGCGCTGTCCGGGCTTTGCGCACGTTTCAACTCGAAAACGTAATAGGCACCATCGGTGTCCACCGCGAGGATGTCGATCCAGCCGACAGCCGTAGGATATTCAATCCCACTTCGGCCAGTCTCATCTTGAAACAGTCTCAGGCGCCTTCCGTCGACGGCGACCCTGTCGAGGTTGTTGGCCAGAAAGTCGCGAAGCTGCTCCTCAAGCTGAAACCCCAATCCTTCCTCTTCATCCTCGGAGTTCTCCGCATCGCTTCCAACGTCGTCCTGCGGGCCAAGATATTCCTCGATATCAAGGCTTTCCTCGACGCCCGGTCTGAACAGCAATACCTTCGTGGCTGTCTCCTCCATGATCCAGCCCATTTTTCTCAGGCCATTGCGGAGCATGTGGCTGGTGCTGCCATTGTTGTGAGGATCGAGACCGGGTGGAATTTCCTCCGGATGCGCGCGAAGCCAGCTCTTCAGTCGATGTTCCCTTGCGCGACCGTCTTCCCCAAGCGTGACAACAAAATGCTTTCTGACCATCCCCACCCCCTACGTCTTCGCCTCGCCGGGTAACCTCTCCATGGCAATAGATCTCTGCGGGCCCGGCCAACAGGACGTCTCAGAACGAGACCCGAGCCGTTGGACAGTATCGCTTGAAGACCTCTTGCAGCTTTTCGCGCGCAGTCGCAATTTGCGCCGACGTTGGAGGATTGGCTGGCGAGCCGCCGATCTGGCCCGGCAAACCTGTACTCTTCCTGATCACCATATACGTGATGTCAGGCAACCCCTTCGCTTCCTCCTCGCAACTGATAAGGTCGAGCACCGGTTTCCATGGCCCTTGCGCAGGGATCCCCACGAGCCTGCCCAGTTCCGCATAGGAATTCTTGTCGCTTCGCGGCGCGCCCTCGCGGGCCCACGTCTTCAACACCTCACGAATTCGCGGCGCCTTGTCCTGATAGCGAACTGCCCCTGCCATCTCGATCTCCCTATTTCCAAGGAACGATATTTCGAAAATCGAACTTTATCTGAGGTCATCGCTCGTGACCACCCGATGGCCCTTCAGGCACAGCGAGATGGACAAACGATCATGGCTCGCCTCCCCGACACCTGTCGGGGGCACCGGAGGACGTGCGGATTGCGACATCTCTAGGGGAACAGCCGGAGCGTAGCCGGCGGCCTCACGGAGATCAAGCGCATGACCACCGAATATCTGCACGGCGTCCGGGCGATCGAGATCAGCGACGGCCTGCGGCCTGTGCGCCGCGCCCGCTCGTCCGTCATCGGGCTCGTCGGCACCGCGCCCGACGCCGACGCGGCGACCTTTCCGATCAACACGCCGGTCGTGGTGGCCGGCAATACGCGCACCGCGGCGCTGCTCGGGAAGACCGGCACGCTCGGCGACGCCATGGCCGCGATCTATGCGCAGATCGGCGCCATCGTCGTCGTCGTCCGCGTCGAGGAGGGGGGCACAGCCGAAGAGACGCTCTCCAATGTCATCGGCGACCCGCTGGCCAAGACGGGCGCTTACGCGCTCATGACCGCCGAGCAGGTGACGGGCTACAAGCCGCGCATCCTGATCGCGCCGGGCTTCACGTCCGACCGGCCGGCGACGGGCATCCAGCGCATCGACGTGACGGCCGGTGGCACGGACTACACCGAGGCGCCGACCGTCGAGCTCGACGGCGCGCCGACCGTCCCGGCAGAGGCAACCGCCATCGTCGAGAACGGCGCGGTCACCGCCGTCATCGTCACCCAGCCGGGCCTCGGCTACTCCGCCGCGCCGACCGTGACCCTCGCCGGCGGCGGCGGCGCGGGCGCGACGGCGACAGCCGTGCTCGGCACCACCGCCAACCCGGTCGCGGCCGCGCTCACCGGCATCGCCGCCCAGCTTCGCGGCTGGGTCTTCGCGGACGGGCCGAACACGGCCAGCGCGAGCGCGATCTCCGCGCGCGGGGATTACGGCTCCGACCGGCTCATGCTGTTCGATCCGCACCCGCTGGTGTGGGATACCGACACCGACACCAATGTCACAAGGCCAGCGTCCGCCTTCGCCGCCGGCGTCCAGGCCTTCGTCGACAACAAGCACGGCTTCTGGTGGCCGCTGTCCAACCGGCCGGTCAACGGCATCGTCGGTGCGACGCGGCCCATCGCCTTCTCGATCGGCGATGCCAACTCCGAGCACAATCTGCTCAACGAAAACGAGATCACGACGATCATCCGCAAGGACGGCTTCCGGTTCTTCGGGCTGCGCTCGACCGGCTCCGATCCATTGTGGGCCTTCCTGTCGGTGCGACGCACGGGCGACATGATCATGGACGAGATCGAGGCCTCGCATCTGTGGGCGCTCGACCGGCCGTTCTCCCAACAGCTCCTGCGCGAGATCGTGGAGAGCGTGAACGCCTATCTGCGCACGCTGATCGTGGAGGGCGCGATCGTCGGGGGCACGGCCTGGCTCAATCCCGACTTCAATCAGCCGTCGGACCTCGTCCAGGGCAAGCTCGCCATCGATTTCGACATCGAGCCCGTGGCGCCTATCGAGCGGCTCACCTTCCGCGTCCACCGCAACCCCGAATACTACACCGCCGCGATCGAGGAGATCGTCCGCGACCTCGCGGCCTAGACCGGCTTGCCGGAGAGGAGCTCGTTCATGCTCGATTACGTTCTGCGCAACTGCACGCTCTTCGTGGATGGCATCGGCCTTCACGGGGCGGTCACCACCATCACCCTGCCCAAGCTCACCGAGAAGGTGGAGGAACATCGCGGCGGCGGGATGGACGGGCCGATCGACATGGCGCTCGGGCTGGAAAAGCTCGAGGCGGGCCTGGAGATCGCCGATTACGACCCGCGCGTGCTGGGCCTGTGGGGCCTGGCGCCGGGTGTCGTCAAGCCCTTCACGGCACGCGGGCATCTGGTCGGCGAGGACGGGGAGGACCGGTCGGCGGAGATCAACATGCGCGGCCGCCTTCGCGAGGCCGATCCCGGCGACTGGAAGCCCGGCGAGCGGGCCCTGCTCAAGGGCATGATCGGGCTGCGCTACTACAAGCTCACCATCGGCGACGAGCTGATCCACGAGATCGACCTGCTCGCCGGCATCCGCACCGTCAACGGCACCGACCAGAACGTGGCCATGCGCCGCGCGCTGGGGCTCTAGGAGGGATTATGGCGAAAGGCACCGATTACACATTGCTCCACCCGAAGGAAATCGGCGGCCACAAGATCACGACCGTCACGCTGCGCCGGCCGACCGGCAAGGACATCCGCGCGGTCGGCAGCGTGACGCGGCTGGAGAATACGGACTTTCTGGTGAAGCAGGTCGCCGATCTCTCCGGCCTGCCGCTGGAGACGATCGACGAGCTCGACGGCGAGGACGTGCTCAACCTGATCGAGAAGGTGAGCGTTTTTTTCGGCGGGAGCCAGGCGAGGACGTCGACGAGCTGATCGCGGATATCTGCGCGGTCTTCGCCTGGTCGCTATGGGAGGTCGAGGCCATGGCCATAGACGAACTGGTCGCCTGGCATGGGCGCGCGATGGAACGGGCGGCGCTGAAAGCCCGGCTCAGGCTTTAGCCTCTTCCCCGTCGCCCTTCTTCATCTCCGCCGCGATCTTGCGGGCAAGGCGCTCGTCGCGCTCCTCGATGGCGTCGCCGGCGGATTTCATGATCCGGTCGACCAGTCGCCAGGCGAGAACGAGAGGGATAAGTGCGCCGATACCGGTCGTGATCCACCCCATCCAGAAATCAACCTCTTCGGGGATCGTTATGTATCCCTGATCCTGGATGAACCAAACGCCCAGGAAAACGGCGAGCACCAAGAACAGAAACCGAAGCATAGCGAGCCCCCATGGCCAATTTCGACGTTTCCGTCACTGTAAGCCTGATCGATCGGCTCAAGCAACCTGCGCGCGCACTCCGGGGCACGCTCGGGCGGCTGGGCAGCGCCTTCGGCAAGCTCGGCGACAGGGCGAACAGTGCCGGCGGCGAGGTCGAGAGCTTTGCCGACCGGGCCCGCAGCCGCTTCGACAAGCTCCAGGGCACGCTGGCCACGCTCGGCATGTCGTCACTCGCCCTCGGCCCCATGCAACAGACGGGCGACGCCATCGTGAATGCCATGCGCAAGCCCATGGCGGCGAGCGAGACCTTCGAGGACCGGTTGATCGCCTTCGGCAACACCGCCGGCATCTACGGCGCCTCGCTCAAGACGATCGAGGACCGGCTCGACGCGCTCGGCCCTGCCACCAACCGCTCCGCCGGCGAGCTCCTGGAGGCACTTGAGGTTCTGGTCGCCAAGGGGCTCGAGCCCGATCAGGCGCTCGGCGCGCTCGAGGCCGTGGGCAAGGGGGCCACGGCCACCAAGGCGCGCGTGGAGGAGATGGCGGCGGGATCCTTCGCGGTGCTCTCCAACCTCAAGGTGCCGGTGGAGGATCTCGATGCCGCGCTCGACGCGATGGCGCTCGCCGGCAAGCGCGGGGGCTTCGAGTTGAAGAACATGGCGAAGGAGTTTCCGATGCTCACCGCCGCCGCGGCCGGGCTCAAGATGCGCGGCGTCCAAGCGGCGGCGGACCTCTCCGCCGCGCTTCAGGTGGCGTTGAAGGGTGCGGCCTCGCCGGACGTCGCCGCGAACAACATGCAGAACTTCATGACCAAGCTCACCGCGCCGCTCACGGTCAAGAATTTCGATGACTTCGGCGTCGATCTGGAGGCGGAGCTGGCGAAGGCGGCGGAACGCGGGATCTCGCCGATCGAACACATGCTCGAGGTGATCCAGGAGGTGACCGGCGGCGACATGTTCCGCGTCGGCGAGATCTTTCGCGATATGCAGGTGCAGAACTTCCTCCGGCCGCTGCTCGCCAACATGGAGGAATACCGCCGGATCCGCGACGAAGCGATGGGCGCGCGCGGCGTGATCGACGAGGACTATGTCCGGCAGGTGGACAATGCGGCGGCGTCGACCAAGAGACTGGCGAATGCGACCGATCGCCTCCAGCGCACGATCGGCGATGCTGTCAATCCGGATGTTGCCACCATGAAGGATCGCCTTGCCGGGCTCCTGGACCGTATCAATGCACTGGCTGAGAACTACCCCGGCCTGTCAAATGGCATCGGAATGCTCGCACTGGGAGTCGGAGCAATAGCCTCCTTCGCTGCCAAGATCGGCTCAGTTGCAGTAGGCATCGCGGGTTTTGCCGCCGTCATGAAGATGGCCTTCGGTTTCGTGCCTGGCGCGCGGCTCCTCGGCGGCGTTCTGCGCGGTATCGGGCGCGGCGCGCGTGGGCTGGCGCGCCTCGGGCGGGCCGGGTTCAGCGGGTTCTTCTCAGGCCTCGCCAAGGGCGCCAAGACGGCGGCGGCGGAGGTGGGGCCGCTGAGCCGCAAGACCGGCACCTTTCTAAGCCGCTTCAAGGGGCTTTTGAAGCTCCGAAATGCCCTCAAGCTCGGCGGGGCTTTCGCGCTCGGTTCGATGATTGCCGAGGATCTTTCGCACACGACGGACGAGCGCCTCAAGGCCTCCGAGGCCAACGCCGCACGCTTCAAGGCCGCCGAGAAATGGCTCGATGACACCGCCTTCGGGCGCGCCTGGTCGAGCCTTGTGGAGGCAGCCGACAGCCTCAAGGCCCGCGTCGGCCTCGGTGACGGCGGCGAGACCCCGAAACGGCAGACGCTCAAGGACGTCGCCCAGGAGGTCGACCAGAGCCGCACCGTCAACCAGGACGTTGCGATCTCCAACAACATCACCGTCAACGCCCGGACCGACGCCTCGCCGCAGGCCATCGGCAACGCGGTGGCGCGCGGGGCGGAGGACGGCACGCGCCGGGCCTCCGGCGCGCTGCACGACGGCGGCGCCTTCGGGCCGGCCTATCAGGGGGCGCCGTAAATGGCCGGCGTGCTCATGGGGCTCGGGCCGCTGCGCTTCGAGATGGCGAAGACGGCCTATGAGGAGCTCGCCCGCAAGGCGGAGGCCCGCTGGCCCGCCCAGGAGCGCATCGGCCGCGCGCCGGCGCTCCAGTTCGTCGGGCCGGGCGCGGACACCATCGAGCTCAACGGCACCGTCTATCCCGGCCAGATCGGCTCGGCCGACACCGTCGACCGGATGCGCGAGCTGGCAACGGAGGGCGAGGCGATGATGCTCGTCTCCGGCACGGGCCGCGTCTTCGGCCGCTTCGTGATCGCCAGGGCGGAGCACACCGGGTCGCATTTCGACGAGCGCGGCGGCGCGCGCCGACTTGAGTTCCGGCTGGAGGTCCGCGCCTATGGCGAGGACGGCAAGGGCTCCTCCAGCCTGTGGAGGCTCTACCGATGATGGCGAGATCCCGCGAGGGCGACACCATAGACCTCATCGCCTGGCGCGAGATGGGCACGACCACGGCGGTGGAGGAGATCCTGGAGCTCAATCCCGCGCTCGCCCGCCTCGACCCCGTGCTGCCCATCGGCACGCCGGTCGAGCTGCCCGAGATCGTGCCGTCGCCGCCCGTCCGCCAGACGGTGCGGCTGTGGGATTGAGCCCATGCGTCTAGAACGGCACCGGCCCGCTCCCCCACCCGGCCGCCCAAAGGAGCGGGCCGGTGCGGCAACTGCCGAGGAGCTATTCGCATGACGCCCGCCTTCCGCGTGTTCGCAGACGGGGCCGACGCCACGGCGCCCATCGCCGACCGGCTCCTGGAGCTCACCGTCACCGACAGTCCCGGCATGGAGGCCGACGAGGTCGCCTTGCGGATCGACGATCGCGGTCACCGCGTGGCGCTGCCCCGGCGCGGCGCGGGGCTCAGGGTGCAGCTCGGCTATCTGGAGACGGGACTCGCCGATATGGGGCTCTATACCGTCGACGAAGTGGAGGTCGAGGGCCCGCCCTGGACCATCGGCGTGCGCGGACGCTCGGCCGACATGCGCGAGAGCTTCAAGGAACAGAAGAGCCGGCATTGGGAGGAGACGACGCTCGGCGACGTCGTCGGAAAGATCGCCGGCGAGCACGGTCTCGCCGCCGCCGTGGATCCCGCCATCGCGGACCGGCCGATCCCGTATTTCGCGCAGACGGCGGAGAGCGACCTCCATTTCGTCACCCGTCTCGCCCGCCGCCACGGCGCCATCGCCAAGCCGGCCGGCGGCGCGCTCGTCGTCACGACGCGCGGCAGCGGACGCACCGGCTCCGGCATGGCCATCCCCGCATTGACCGTGCGGCCGGGGGACGTCTCCACGGTGCGCGCCACCTTGCGCGACCGCCCGGCCCACCGCGCCGTCCAGGCCGACTGGCAGGACCGCGCCCGCGTCTCCCGCGAGCCGGTGATCGTCGGCGAGGGCGAGCCGAAGATGATCCTGCCCCATGTCTACCCGGACGAGGAGGAGGCCCGCCGCGCGGCGCAAGCCCGCGCCCGCGAACTCGACACCGCGAAGGGCCGCCTGTCGGTGGAGATGCCCGGCGCGACCTCCATCGTCGCCGAGCGCCAGGTGGCACTTGCCGGCTTCCGCGACGGGCTCGACGGCGTGTGGACCGTCACCCGCGCCGAGCATGTCCTGGACGGGAACGGGTATCAGACCCGATTCGAGGCGGAGGCTGGGAAAGAGACCTGAATTCCCCTGGCCGACGGGGGACGGGGCGCGCCAACGCCCCGAACCGGGAGAAAGCACCTCCCATGACCGCAAGCGGCCGCCTCGCGGCCATCCCGCCACCGTGGACCACGGCAGGCGGGCTATATCCCAGGGCCCCTTAATGGAGAGTATCCGGTGCGGATCTTGCCGCCGCCTCTTGTGCAGGGCGGCTGAGCGAGCGATAGCTGGCGTCGTCGAGATCAAGTGCCCGCGCTGCGGGACGATCAACAGCCTGAGGCCAACGAGCCCTCAACCCGAACGCCGGCCGGAGCGTCCCGAGAAAGACAAGGACGCATGCACTGGCAGCTCCACAACACCGACGCCATCGCCTGGCTGATCGACCAGTCGCCCGACCAGTTCGATGCCCTGGTGACCGACCCGCCCTATTCCTCCGGCGGGCTCCACACGAAGGACCGCACGGCCGACAGCGCCAACAGCAAGTATGTCAGCAGCCCCGGCCTCTATCCGGAGTTCGCCGGCGAGAATCGCGACCAGTTCAGCTATATGCAGTGGTCGACGCTCTGGCTCACCGCCGCGCACCGGACGCTCAAGCCTGGCGCCCCGGCCATGATCTTCACCGACTGGCGCCAGCTCGCCGTCATGTCCTCGGCCATCCAGGCGGCGGGCTTCACCCTTCGCGGCTGCATCGCCTGGGACAAGACGGAGGCCGTCCGCCCCCAGAAGGGCCGCTTCCGCCAGCAGGCCGAGTTCATCCTCTGGGGCTCGAAAGGCCCCTGGCACGACAAGACGGGCCCGACGCATCCCGGCGTCTTCCGTTTCCCCGTCACCGCCGGCGGCCCCAAGCGCCACACGACCGGCAAGCCCGTCCCCCTCATGGAGGCCCTGGTGAAGGCCTGCCCGCCGGGCGTGGTCCTCGACCCCTTCGCCGGCTCCGCCTCGACAGGCGTGGCCACCCTCCGCTCCGGCCGCCACTTCGTCGGCGTCGAGCGGGAGGAGGCATACTACCGGATCGCGTGCGAGAGGCTGAGCGAGGAGGGTTAGCCCTCGACAACGTTCAAGGGCCGCTCGATACTCCCTCGAGCGGCCCTCACTTGACCTTCGAAACCCGGCGCGGCTACAGGATGCAGGTGGCTACAGATTCAAGTGTCCGACACTCCAATTTGATGTGTCCGGCTACACTGTCCCCTATAGAGGTTGCGGCGGGCGCCTCCCCCTCACCCGGCGCCACCCTCTCCCGCGAGGGGAGAGGGGGCCGTCGCGTCAGCGATGGGAGGGGGCTTGAGCGACAGGTTCAGCTGCCGCCGCCGACCTGTTTGAGCGTCTTGTCGAGCACATCCGCGCCGATCTGGTCGCGGAACTGGTCGTAGACCGGCTTCACCTTGGCGCGGAAAGCGGCGACGTCCTCGACCTCGTTGACCTTCATGCCTTCCGATTCGATCTGCCCGATGAGCTCCTTGACGTTGTTCGCGGCGATCTCGCGTTCGGCCTCAATCGCCATGGACGCGGCCTTGCGCACGGCCTTCTGCTCGTCTTCGGACAGCGTGTTCCAGGTCTTGGCCGACATCAGGAGGCCGAGCGCGGAATAGGTGTGCTTGGTCAGCGAGAGATACTGTGTGACCTCCGGATACTTGTTGGACTCGATCACCGCGACCGGGATCTCCAGCCCGTCGATCGTGCCCTGCTGCACGGCGGTGTAGACCTCGCCCCAGGCCATGGGAACGGCATTGCCGCCGAGCGACTTGAACATCTCGATATAGATCGGGTTCTGCATCACCCGGTACTTCACGCCCTCCACGTCGGCGGGCTCGGTCACGGGCCGGACATTGTTGATCATGTGGCGGAATCCGCCCTCGGCGAAGCCCAGCCCGATGATCTTCTTGGCTTCCAGATCCGACAGGAGCTTCTGGCCGACCTCGCCGTCGAGCACCTCATGGGCCTGCTCCTCGCTCGAATAGAGGAACGGCATGTCGTTGAGCTGGAAGGAAGGAGCGACATTGGCGATCACCGCATTGGTGATGACGCCGACATCGAGCGTGCCGAAGGACAGGCCCTCCAGCATTTCCTTTTCGTCGCCAAGCTGGCGGTTGGGGTAATATTTTACCTCAAACGCGCCCGGCGCGACCTCCTCGAGCGCCTTGGCGAACTGGCGCGCGGTGATGGCATAGGGGTCCTTCTCGCCATCGGAGGTGGTCCAGCCGATCTTGAGCGTGGTCTCGGCCCGGGCCGGGGTCGTGCCGAAGCCCAGTGCGGCAGCGGCGGAGACGGCGATGCCGAGGCCGAGCAGCGCGCGGCGGCTTGTCTTGAACAGTGTCATCATTGTCCTCCCTTATGGACGTTGACGGGGGTCGGCCGGCTCTCCTGCACCTCGGAAAATCCGTAGAGCCTGGCGGGGTTGTCGACGAGGATGCGGTTGCGGACCGCCTCGTCGGGCGCCCAGTCGGCGAGCATGTCGAGCAGCGCGCCGTCATTGGGCATGGGGATCTGAACGAAGGGGTGGGGCCAGTCGGTCGCCCACACCATCCGTTCCGGATTGTAGTCGATCAGCGCCCTGGCGAAGGGTTCGGCGTCGCGATAGGGCGCCTCGCGCTCTGCCGTGATGCGGTAGGCGCCTGAGAGCTTCACCCAGGTCCGGCCGGTGTCGACGAGCCTCATGAGAGTCGCGAAGGCCGGGTGATCCACGCCCTTCGCCGTGGACATGTGGCCGATATGGTCGATGACCGTGTCGACCGGCAGGCGCTTCAGCCGCGTTTCCAGCTCATCGAACGCCGATATGTCGATCAGGAGCTGGAGATGCCAGCCGAGATCGGCGATCCGGCGGGCCATGCGTTCGGCCGCCTCGAAGGCGACGCCGCCGCCGAACAGGAGGTTCACGCGCACGCCGCGCATGCCCTGCTCGTCCATGGCGCGCAGCTCCGCGTCGGAGACCGTGTCGTCGACCACCGCGATGCCGCGCATGTCGAGCCTGGTTTCGCGCATGGCGTCGAGCGAGGCGCTGTTGTCGGTGCCGTAGACGCTCGGGTGGATGATGACCGCGCGCGATATGCCGAGCGTGTCGAGCATGTGCTCGTAGGCTGAAAGCGGCGCCTCGGGCGGGGTGTAGGTGCGGTCGGGCACATAGGCATAGCGGTCTGCCGGCCCGAAGACGTGGAAGTGGGTGTCGACGGCGCCCTTCGGCGGGGCGAAGCGTGCCGGGCGCGGATCGGGATCGAAGGGCTGGCAGACGGGGATGTCGCGGGTCTCGGTCACGTCCTGCTCCTTATGCCCAGCCTGTGGGCGGCGTTGATGATATGGGCCTTGGCCGCGGTCCGGGCGGCCTCGGGATCGCGTGCGGCTATCGCCTCGAAGATCGCCTCATGCTCGATCTGGACGCGCTCGCTCCAGCCCTGATGGGTGGCGGAATTGCGCCGCGCCGTGCCGATCGCCTGCTCCAGGCGATGGGCGAGGAAGCGCAGGAAATCGCGATAGATCGGATTGTCGGTGGCCTCCGCGATGGCGATATGGAAGGAGACATCGGCGGCCGTGCCGTTCTCTCCCTCGCTGACGGCCTTCGCCATGGCGGACAGGGCGGTGCGCATGGCCTCCAGCTGGGCTTCGGTACACCTGGCCGCGGCGAGCGCGGCCGCGCCCGCCTCCACATCGGTGCGCAGCTCGAAGATCTGTCGCAGTTCCGCGGGGCTCGCCCGTTCCGCCTCCAGCCGGAACACGGACAATTCCGGCGAATGCGAGACGAAGGCGCCGACGCCGCGCTGGGTTTCCACCAGCCCGTCGGTCCGGAGTCGCGCGACCGCCTCGCGCACCACCGCGCGGCTCACGCCGAAGGCCTGGCAGAGCTCGGCCTCCGTCGGCAGGCGGTCGCCCGGAGCGAGCGCACGCGACGCGATCCGCTCGGCGATGCGGCGCGCGATCTCGTCGGACAGCCTCGCCGGGCGTTCGACCGGGGAGAACCCTTCCGCCATCGCCTCCTTCTCAGCCATCGGCGAACACCTTTCCGGGGTTCATCAGCCCGTCCGGGTCGAGCGCCTGCTTGATGCGGCGCATGAGGGCGAGCTCCAGCGGGGTCTTGTAGCGGGCGATCTCGCGAGCCTTGAGCTGGCCGAGACCGTGCTCGGCGCTGATGCTGCCATCGAAGGCGGAGACCGTGTCGTAGACGGCATGGGTGAGGGGCTCGCGCAGCGCCTCCGTTCCCGCCGCGTCGAGCCTCGCGGGCAGGATCAGATTGTAGTGGACATTGCCGTCGCCCACATGGCCGAAGGCCACGATCCTCACAGCCTCGCTCACCCGGGCGACCGCCTCGTCGGCGGCGGCGAGGAAGGCCGGGATCCGGCTCACCGGCACGCTGACATCGTGCTTGAGCTGGATGCCCTCGTGCTGGAGCCCCTCCGTGATGCCCTCCCTGAGGGCCCAGAGGCTCTCCGCCTGCGCCTCGTTGGCGGCGATGGTGCCGTCGAGCACGAGACCGGCCTCCATGAGCTCGGGAAGGAGGCCCTCGAACAGGGCGGCGAGCCCTTCGTCGGCGCGCGGCGTGGCGAGCTCCACGAGCAGATAGGCCGGGTAGGGGGCCTCAAGCGGATCGCGCGCGCCCGGCACATGGCGGATGGAGATGTCGATGCCGACCCGCATCATGAGCTCGATGGCGGCCACCCGGTCGCCGGTGGCCTGGCGCAACCGGCCGAGAATCGTCAGCGCGGCGGCAGGCTCGGGGATGGCGAGCAGCGCCACCACATGCTCGCGCGGGCGCGGGAAGAGCTTGACGACCGCGGCGGTGACGACACCGAGCGTGCCTTCGGACCCGATGAAGAGCTGCTTGAGATCGTAACCCGTATTGTCCTTGCGCAGCCGGCGCAGGCCGTTCCACAGCGTGCCGTCGGGCAGGGCGACCTCGAGCCCCATGACGAGGTCGCGCGTCATGCCGTAGCGCAGCACATGCACGCCGCCGGCATTGGTGGCGATATTGCCGCCAATGCGGCAGCTTCCCTCCGCGCCGAGGCTTAAGGGGAAGAGGCGGTCGGCCTCGCGCGCGGCAGCCTGGATGTCGGCGAGGATGCAGCCCGCCTCCACCGTCATCGTGTCGTCGATCGTGTCGATCTCGCGGATTGCGTCGAGGCGCTCCAGGCTGAGGAGCGCCGTGGGCGCGTCGGTGGAGGGCACGCTGCCGCCGACCATGCCGGTATTGCCGCCTTGCGGCACGACGGCGATTCCCGCCCGCTGGCAGATGGCGAGCGCGCCGGCGACCTCCCCGGCCGAACCCGGCCTGAGCACGGCGAGCGCCTGGCCGCGGAAGATGCCGCGCCAGTCCTGAAGATAGCGGGCCGTCTCGTCCGCGCCGCAGATCACGCCGCGCGGGGTGAGGAGCTGTCTCAGTTCGTCGAGCGTCGTCTGTGCCATCGTGTGGGCTCGGTAGCATGACATCAGATGTCTGACAACTGGAATTGCGGACGATGGAGCACACGGTTTCCCGCCGGTTCGGCTCCGCAGGCTGGCGGGTTTTCCCATGGGCTCCCGGTTGTCCGCGGAATCGAGAAAAGGATGTTTGACACAATCAAGATAGATTGATATCAACCTAAATACGGAACGCATCCGGCGGCGGCTGCCGCCGTTTCGCCAGATCGACGAGGCAGTCTTTTCGACAAAATCACGCCAACCTAGGGAGCGCCCTCTTGCCGCAAGCCATCTTTGTCAATCTTCCGGTTGCCGATCTCGACCGTTCGAAGCGTTTCTTCGAGGGACTCGGATTCTCCTTCAACGAGGCCTTCACCAATGACGAGGCGGCGGCGCTCGTCATCTCCGACACGATCTACGCCATGCTGCACACGCCGGAGAGCCTGCGCCGCTTCACCAAGAAGGACGTCGCCGACGCCCACGCCACGACGGAGGTGCTCCTGGCCCTTCGGGTGGAGAGCCGGGAGCGTGTCGACGCGCTCTTCGAGAAGGCGCTGGCCGCGGGCGGCAAGGAGCAGCGCGAGACGGAGGATCACGGCTTCATGTACGGCCGGTCGTTCGAGGATCCCGACGGTCACATCTGGGAGGTCTTCTGGATGGATCCCGCCCAGCTCCCGCAATAGCCCGCCACTCTTTCACGATCTTGACCGCAGGACGAGCGGATCCATGAGCAAATCCCGAACTCTCACACCATTCCTGTGGTTCGACAGCGAGGCGGAGGAGGCCGCGGAATTCTACGTCTCCGCCTTCGGCGACGGCCAGATCGGCTCGCTTACGCACTATACGGCGGAGTCGGCGGGCATGGCCGGCCGGCCCGAGGGCTCCGTTATGACGGCGGGCTTCGAGGTCGCCGGCCAGGGCTTCGTCGCGCTCAATGGCGGGCCGCTCTTCTCCTTTACGCCGGCACTCTCCTTCTTCGTCAACTGTTCGGGCGAGGAGGAGGCGCGGGCATTGTTCGACAGGCTCGGCGAAGGCGGGACGGAGCTGATGCCGTTCGACCGCTACCCGTTCAGCCCCGCCTATGGATGGGTGGCGGACCGCTTTGGCGTCACATGGCAGATCAATTCCGTCCCCCGCACCGACAAGCTCGCGCCCTGCCTCCTCTTCGTCGGAGACCAGTGCGGCCGGGCGGAGGAGGCGATGACCCTCTACATGTCGCTGTTCCCACAGTCGCGGGTCGAGAGCGTCGACCGCTACGCGGCGGGCGAGGGGCCCGATGCGGAAGGCACCGTCAAGCACGCCGTCTTCTCGCTCGGCGGGCAGGAGGCCCGGATCATGGACAGCGCGCATGACCACCGGTTCACCTTCACCGAGGCGATCTCGCTACAGGTGCTCTGCGACACGCAGGCCGAGATCGACCGGCTGTGGGACGGTCTCGCGGAGGGGGGCGACCCGCAGGCCCAGCGCTGCGGCTGGCTGAAGGACCGGTTCGGCGTGTCGTGGCAGATCGTGCCGCGCGTGCTGTCCACCATGCTGGGCGACGCCGACCGCGGGAAGGCGAGCCGTGTGACGGACGCCTTCCTCCAGATGAAGAAGTTCGACATCGCAACATTGGAACGGGCCTTCGAAGGCCGATAGGGAGAGAAACGATGGCTTATGTGGATGGTTTCGTGGCAGCGGTTCCCACGGCGAATCGCGAGGTCTACCGCAAGCATGCCGAGGAGGCGGGTGCTGTCTTCAAGGAGCACGGCGCGCTGAAGATGGTGGAATGCTGGGGCGACGACGTGCCCGATGGCGAGGTGACCTCCTTCCCCATGTCGGTGAAGTGCAAGGAGGACGAGACGGTCGTCTTCGCCTGGATCCTCTGGCCCTCGCGCGAGGTGCGCGATGCGGGCATGGCGAAGGTGATGGAAGACCCGCGCCTCCAGCCCGACGCGAACCCGATGCCGTTCGACGGCAAGCGCATGATCTATGGCGGGTTCGAGGTGATCGTCGACATGTGACGCCGTCCGGCGGGGCCGGATCTCACTCTCCGGCCCGCCGGCGCATGTTCGCGACATCCTCCGCTGTGACGTCCGGCTCCTGGCCGCCCCACCGGGCGCGCATCCAGTTGGCAAGGTCGGCGACGGCCTCGTCGTCGAGCTCGCCGGCAAAGCCCGGCATGGGCTGCATGCGCGCAAGGCCGGGGAAGTCGAGGGCCGGGATGCCGTGGAGCACCGTCTGGAGAAAGTTGCGCGGGCTCTCAAGCCTGAGCGAGGCATTGGTCGCGAGCGGCACCGCGACATTGGGAATGCCCTTGCCCTCCGCCCCGTGGCAGCCGGAACAGAGATTGAGATAGGTCGCGCGCGCCGTCTGGGCGAGCTCGGGGGAGACCTCCACAGGGCTCGGCGCGGGCGGCGCGGCTGGCTCCTCCGGCATGGCGTCGAGATCGAAGAGATAGGCCGCCATCGCGTCGAGATCGTCCTCGTTCATGTATTGCGTGGAGAAGTGGACGACCTCGAACATCCGGTCCGTCATAGAGCCTTGCGCGGACAGCCCGGTCTGCATGAAGCGCGCGAGCAGGGGAGCGTCGAAGCCCATGCGGGTGAGACCCTCCTTGGTGATGTCGGGCGCCTCGACACCTTCCATCACCGCACCTTTCAGATATTCGCTCTCCTCCATGCCCTGCATGGCGTTGCGCGGGGTATGGCACTCGCCGCAATGGGCGAGCGCGTCGACGATATAGCGGCCCCGGTTCCAGAGATCGGACCGGTCCGGGTCGGACGCGACCGTTCCCTCCGACGGCAGGTTGAGAAGGTTCCAGAAGGTAAGCGTCTGTCGGATGTTGAACGGGAAGGCGAGATCGTTCTCCCGGTTCGCGACCGGCATGGGCGCGCGCGTCATGAGGTAGGCATAGACCGCGTCGATATCCTCCGGCGTCATCTTCCGGTAGGAGGCGTAGGGCATGGCCGGGTAGAGATGGACGCCGCCCTTCGCCACTCCGTCGCGCAAGGAGCGGTGGAAATCGGCGCGGCTCCACCCTCCGATGCCATGCTCCTCGTCCGGCGAGATGTTGGTCGAGTAGATGGTGCCGAAGGGTGTCTTGAAGGGAAGGCCGCCGGCCCAGGGCGCGCCGCCCGGCGCGGTGTGGCAGGCATAGCAGTCGGCGAGCGTGGTGACATAGGCCCCGCGCTCGGCGAGCGCGGCCATCTCGTCCTGCGTGAGCGGCTCGTCGATATCGGCGGACACCGCGCTCGTCTGGAAGGCGCCGAGGAAGACGGCGCCGGCGGCGATGGCACAGACGGCGGCAAGGCCGACGAGGCCGAGGAGAAGGGTGCGCAGTCTCATCAGCCGGTCACCAGGCCCGGCGTGTCGAGGATGACCTCGCGCACCGCCTCGTAGTAGCGGACATAGCCGGTGCAGCGGCAGATATGCTTGTCGAGCGCTTCGGTGATCGTCTGCTCCAGATCCTCGCGTGCCACGGGTTCGCGCTTCAGCCGGTCGATCAGCACGCTCGCGCCGATCACGAAGCCCGGCGTGCAATAGCCGCACTGGAAGGAGAAATGCCTTATATAGGCCTCCTGAACGGGCGAGAGCGCGGTGATCGTGCCGTCGCCATCGCGCTCGGCAATCCCTTCGATGGTGCGCACCGTGCGCCCCGCGAACCAGTGCGCCCCGGTGATGCAGGTTCGCATCTCCTGCAGCGTGCCGTCCTCGTGCTCGACGATCACCGTGCAGGCGTGGCAGATGCCCTGGCCGCAGCCCATGCGCGCGCCGGTGAGGTTGAGATACTCGTGCAGGAAGCCCTGCATCATCATGCCTTCCGGCACGTCCACCGGCCCGACCGCGCGGCCGTTGACGGTGAGCGACAGGGGCTTGGTGGCGAGCGTCATGAGAGCGCCTCCAGGATCTTCTCCGGCGTGATCGGCAGCGCGTGGAAGCGCTTACCCGTGGCATGCGCGACGGCATTGGCGATGGCCGGCACGACGGCGATCATCACCACCTCCGCGATACCCTTGGGCGCGTCGCTATCGGAGAGCGGCTCCAGAACCTCCGCGGTCTGGGTCCACACCGCGACGTCCCGGGCGCGCGGAAGCGTGTATCGGTTCCAGTTCCAGGTGCCGTCGCCGGGGCCGTCCTCATAGAGCGGCAGATATTCATGGAGAGCGTGGCCTATGCCCATGGCAAGCCCGCCCTGGAGCTGGCCGGAGACGAGGTCGGGCACCACCTGCCGGCCGCATTCCATGATCGAATGGTGGGTGAGGAGCTCCACCTTGCCCGACCCCATGTCGACCGCGATCTCGGCGAGCGTGGCGACCGGCGCGTAATAGGTGACGGCGGCATTGTTGCGCTGGACCGGCGGGTAGAAGACGGAGACGCGCTCGACGAAATGCCAGCCGCCCGTCGTCATCAGCGCCTTGCGGTCGGCCGGCGCGCCATCGCCGTATTTGACCGCGAGCGCGTCGATCGCGCCATAGAGATAGCCGGTGCCGGGCACGTCGAACTCCGCATCCGCCCATTGCCAGCGATTGAAGGTGTGCACCGTGACGCCGGTGACGAGGCCCAGCCGGTGCGCCTCCGCCGCGACCTGCTCGAAGGTGAGCGGCGGCAGCCCGCCGGCATTCACCATGCCGCGCTCGAGCCTCAGTTCGTCGCGGCGCACGTCGTAGGGCGCCATGGCGCCGCCGCCGATGCCGCGCGACCACAGCGAGCGCGCCGCCGGCCAGACCATCACGTCGAGGAGGGTGCGGGCGGCCTCCCGCGTCGCATGGCCGAGATAGTAGACGCTGTTGGTGGCGCTCATGGGGGAGGTGAAGCGCGGCGTCCAGCGCGCGTTCTGCTTGCGCTTGTCCTCCTCCTCCTGGCTCATCGTATAGGGCTCGTCGGTCGTCTGGAGCGGCATTTGCGGCCAGTCGACGACGCCGAAGGCCGTCTCGTCCGGCACGCGGCCGAGAATGTCGCCGACCATGATGGCCTGCGAGGTGGTCACCCCCGGCCCCATCTCGTGGGCGACATGGGCAAACGAGATATGCCCGTCGGGCGTCACCTCCAGCGAGGCGGCGGCGGCCTCCGCGCCGGTGCCGTAGTCCTTCTGCACATGGCCGTAACCGACACCGTAGCGCTTGCCGGGATGGGCGGCCTCGTATTCCGCCTTCTTCTTGTGGCGGTCGGCCCAGAGCGGATGGGCCTTCGCCTTGTGAAGGATCTCCTCGTTGCGCAAGGCGCCGCCGGGGATCGCGCCCTGCGTGTTCTTCATGCCCGACTTGAAGACATTGGCGAGCCTGAGATCGATGGGGTCCATGCCGATCAGCTCGGCGGCCTCGTCGACCATCATCTCCGTCGCCGACATGGACTGGAGCGTGCCGTATCCGCGCGTCGAGCCCGCCTCCACCGCGCGCGAGGCGAGTGCCGCGGCGGAGAAATCGCTCTTCGGCAGGTAGTAGATCGACTGCGTCGCCGTCGCGCCGACGGAGGAGACGGGGAAGGAGAAGTTGGCCCGGCCCCCGCCGTCGCATTTGAAGTGCCCGGTCATGGCGCGGAACTTGCCGGTTTCGCGGTCGACCACGAGGGTGTTGTCCATCCAGAAGGCGTGGCGTTTGAGGCCGGTCTGGAACTGCTCGTAGCGGTCGTTTGCGAGCCTTACCGGCCGGCCCTCGCCATAAAGCGCCGCGACGACGCAGAAGAACGGGAAGATGTTGTGGTCCTTCGTCCCGTAACCCACCGTGTAGCCGACCTTGAGGTCGACCGCGCTCAACCGGAATTGAGAGGCCTGGACGAGTTCGGCGGAGACCTGCGCGATCTCGTATGGCGACTGGGTGGCCATCATCAGATGCAGCGCGCCGGAGGTCTCGTCGTACCAGACATTGCCGTTGTCGGCCTCCATGGCGGAGGCGTCGATGGATTGGGAGAAATAGGTCTGATTGAGGACCAGAGCGTCATCGCCGGCCCCGGCGATTTCCTCCTCGATTTCGGCGGCCGCCGCCATGGCTGCGCTCTCGTCGGGCGATGGCCATTCGACGTCGTTGCCGGAGAACTTGCCGTAGACCACCTTCTCCTTGAGCGGGGAGTAGCGGTCGGGCGCGTCGGGCGTGTCGCCGCCGATACGCACATAGCGCGAGGCGCCGTAATTGGCGGGCGTGTTGTAGGCGGTCCTCTCGCCGTAGCGCACCACCGTGTCGTCGAACCGCACACGCCGCTTGGCGGCGTCGAAGCGGGCGAAGTCGCGATAGATGAGCAGCGCCACCGGCTGGCCGAGCAGCCTTGGGGTCTCGCCCTTCGGCACCAGGAAGACGTCGCCGAAGAAATCGGGATGCGGCACGGTTATGCCGTCGGCAACAAGGTCCTCGTGCAGGACGAGACGGTCCGGCTTGAGATCCTCGCCGAGCATGGAGAGGTCGATACCCTCGAAGGTCCGGTCGGCCTTCGTCGCGTGGATCAGGAAGGCGTGCGACTGCTCCTTCGGCCAGCCCTCGAGGTTCCGGGCGCGGTAGTCGCGAGAGAAGGTCTTCTCGCCGGTCACCTTGGCGATGGCGTCGAGCCGGTAGCGCGGCTGGCCGGCCTCGTCGAGCCAGTCGGGCCCGGGCCGCGGCGGCGTCTCGACCAGCCGTGCCTCGGTTTCCGGCGGGAGAAAAGTGACATTGACCGCAACGCCGGTCGCCATGCCGGCCTTGAGAAAATGCCTCCGGCTAATGTGAGTAGCCATCGCGTCGAATCTCCTGAGGGGGGAGGAGGATCGGGAGGCGGGACACTCGAATTACTCTAGCTCAACAACTGTGCAAAGCCAATGATTGCCGATGTTATGGAACGCAACCGTGCACAGCGGGGCCTCGGGTCGGGCGGCTGTCCGGGGCCATCCGATGCCGGATCCGCGTTCGTTATTGCAAATGAGTTGCATTCGACCTTGGGCTGTGCCATGTGTTGCGAACGGTTCGCAACTGAGGGAACGCAGAGAGAGGGATTGGATGTTCAGCCGCGCCAGACGTACATTCATCGCAGGTTTCGTCGCAGTCGCAGGGCTCGGCCTCATGGCCGGGCCGTCGCTTGCCGGGGACAGCTTCAAGGCCGTGACGACCTTCACCGTCATCGCGGATATGGCGCGCAACGTGGCGGGCGACGCGGCCATCGTGGAGTCGATCACGAAGCCGGGCGCGGAGATCCACAATTACCAGCCCACACCGGGCGATATCCTGAAGGCCCAGGACGCCCAGCTCATCTTCTGGAACGGGCTCAACCTGGAGCTCTGGTTCGAGAAGTTCTTCCACAATCTGAGGGATGTTCCCGGCGTGGTCGTCTCCGACGGCGTGGAGCCGATGAGCATCGTCGACGGGCCCTATTCGGGCAAGCCCAACCCCCATGCCTGGATGTCGCCCGACACCGCCCTGATCTATGTCGACAACATCCGCGACGCCTTCGTGGAGCACGACCCCGACAATGCGGAGATCTACAGGGCGAATGCGGAGGCCTACAAGAAGAGGATCGCCGACACCATCGCCCCGATCAGGGCGGAACTCGACGCCATCCCCCAGGAGAAGCGCTGGCTTGTCACCAGCGAGGGGGCCTTCAGCTATCTCGCGCGCGACTTCGGCCTGAAGGAGGTGTTCCTCTGGCCGATCAACGCCGACCAGCAGGGTACGCCGCAGCAGGTCCGCAAGGTCATCGACAAGATGCGCGAGGAGAATATTCCCGTTATCTTCAGCGAGAGCACCGTCTCGTCGAAGCCTGCCGAGCAGGTCGCCCGCGAGACCGGAGCGCGTTATGGCGGCGTACTTTATGTCGACTCCCTGAGCGAGCCCGACGGGCCCGTGCCCACCTATCTCGATCTCCTGCGGGTGACCTCCGACACCATTGCGAAAGGCCTGTCCGGATGAACCTCCATCGCACTCCCTCAGCCCTTGCCGACGGGACCTCGGATGCCGATGGCGACGGCTCCGGCCTCGATGTCCGCAACGTCACCGTCACCTACCGCAACGGGCATACCGCGCTCAGGGATGCGACCTTCACCACGCCGAGGGGCACGATCACCGCGCTCGTCGGCGTGAACGGCAGCGGCAAGTCCACGCTCTACAAGGCGATCATGGGTTTCGTCCGCGTCGCCAGGGGAACGATCTCGGTGCTCGGCCAGTCGGTCGACCAGGCGCTCCGGAAGAACCTCATCGCCTATGTGCCCCAGGCGGAGGAGGTCGACTGGAACTTCCCGGTGCTCGTGGAGGATGTCGTCATGATGGGCCGCTACGGCCACATGAACATGCTGCGCATCCCCACGGCGCGCGACCGCGAGGCGGTGTCGGCGGCGCTGGAGCGCGTCGGCATGGCCGACTATCGCAATCGCCAGATCGGCGAGCTCTCCGGCGGTCAGAAGAAGCGCGTCTTCCTCGCCCGCGCGCTGGCCCAGGACGGGCAGGTGATCCTGCTCGACGAGCCCTTCACCGGCGTGGACGTGAAGACGGAGGACGCGATCATCGCGCTCCTCAAGGGCCTGCGCGAGGAGGGCAGGGTGATGCTCGTCTCCACGCACAATCTGGGTAGTGTGCCGGAATTCTGCGACCGCACGGTGCTGGTGAAGAACACGGTGCTCGCCTACGGGCCGACCGGGGAGGTCTTCACGCAGGCCAATCTGGAGAAGGCCTTCGGCGGCGTGCTGCGCCATTTCGTCTTCCCCGAGGCGGAGGCCGGCCGGGAGCGTCCCGTCAGCGTCATCACCGACGACGAGCGCCCCTTCGTCGTCTATGGCGGGCAGGAGGGGACGGACGGGCAGGACGACGCGGACGGGCCTGCGCGCAAGGCGCGGCGCGGGGAGGCTCGCCGATGAGCGTCCTGCTGGAGCCCTTCTCATACGGCTATATGGTCAATGCCATGTGGGTCAGCGCGCTTGTCGGCGGGGTCTGCGCGTTCCTTTCCGCCTATCTGATGCTGAAGGGCTGGTCGCTGATCGGCGACGCGCTCTCCCACTCCATCGTACCGGGGGTTGCCGGCGCCTACATGCTGGGGCTGCCCTTCTCCATCGGCGCCTTCTTCTCCGGCGCGCTGGCGGCGGGTGCCATGCTGTTCCTCAACCAGCGCACCAAGCTCAAGGAGGACGCGATCATCGGCCTGATCTTCACCTCCTTCTTCGGGCTCGGCCTGTTCATGGTGTCGCTCTCGCCCACTTCGGTGAACATCCAGACCATCGTGCTCGGCAACATCCTCGCCATCACGCCCGCCGACACGCTGCAGCTCGCCATTATCGGCTTCGTGTCGCTCGCCGTCCTGCTCGTGAAATGGAAGGACCTGATGGTCGCTTTCTTCGACGAGTCCCATGCCCGCTCGGTGGGGATCAATGTCCCGGCGCTGAAGGTCGTCTTCTTCACGCTGCTGAGCGCCTGCACGGTGGCGGCCCTCCAGACGGTCGGCGCCTTCCTCGTCATCGCCATGGTCGTCACGCCCGGCGCCACCGCCTACCTCCTGACCGACCGCTTCCCGAGGCTGATCGCCATCGCCGTGGCCATCGGCACGCTGACGAGCCTCGTCGGCGCCTATGTCAGCTACTTCCTCGACGGTGCGACGGGCGGGATCATCGTGATCTCGCAGGCCGTCGTCTTCCTCGTCGCCTTCTTCCTCGCGCCGACCCATGGCATGCTGGCTGCGCGGCGCCGGGCGGCGGCAGCGCTGGAGGCCGGCAAATGACGTTCTCCCTCGACACCGCGCTCATGCCGTTCCAGTTCGAATTCATGGTGAATGCGCTCGTCATCTCCGTGCTGGTCGCGATCCCCGCCGCCCTGCTCTCCGCCTTCCTGGTGCTCAAGGGCTGGTCGCTCATGGGCGACGCCATCTCGCACGCGGTGCTGCCGGGCGTCGTCGTCGCCTATATTGCGGGGATCCCGATTGCCGTCGGCGCCTTCGTCGCCGGCATGGTGTGCGCGCTGGCGACGGGCTTCCTGAAGGAGAACAGCCGCATCAAGCAGGACACGGTGATGGGGGTCGTCTTCTCCTCCATGTTCGGTCTCGGCATCGTGCTCTACACCAAGATCCAGTCGGACGTGCATCTCGACCATATCCTGTTCGGCGACATGCTCGGCGTGAACTGGGGCGACATCGCCGAGACGGGCATCATCGCGCTGGTCGCGGGCGGAACCATCGCGCTCAAATGGCGCGACTTCCTGCTGCACGCCTTCGATCCGGCGCAGGCGAAGGCCGTCGGGCTGCCCGTCCGGCTGCTCCATTACGGCCTCCTGGCGATCCTGTCGCTCACCATTGTCGGCGCGCTCAAGGCGGTCGGCATCATCCTCGCCATCGCGCTGCTCATCGGGCCGGGCGCCATCGCCTTCCTGCTCGCGAGAAGCTTCGCCGCCATGCTCGTCCTGTCAGTCGCCATCGCGGTCGCGGCGTCGTTCCTCGGCGTCTATATGAGCTTCTTCATCGACAGCGCGCCGGCGCCGACCATCGTGCTCCTGATGACGGCGGGCTTCATCGCCGCATTCCTCGTCTCCGCGCGCCGTACTGCCAGGCTCGAGGCCGGCGGCGGCTGAGCACGCCTCTCGGCCAGTTTGAGGCAGAGCAAAGACAGGCCCGCTTATCTCGCCTAGAGCATGGTGTTGTCAGGGTGAACGGCTTTGCCAGGCAGCGTCCGGATGCGCTCGCCTGCGCGGGCATGAGCGGCAAGAGGACCGGAAGGATCTGCCTTCCCCGCTCGCTCCCGCGAAGGCGGGAGCCCAGAGCGGCAGGCCACGGGTTTTGAGCGGTTCGACGAGAGGCCAACAATTCGGGACTGTTCTGCAATCGGGTGGCCCCATCCGGTTTCGGAACGGTCTATCGACCTTGAAGTGCTGGAGTAATGGCCATGACGCAGACGGAGGCATTGGGCGACCGGTCGGTGCCGCGCAGGCGCCGGCGGGCGGGCGAGACCGCACGGGACGGGCGGGGACGCCATCGCGGCGCGCCGGCCATCCTGCATTACGGGTTCCGGCCGTTCTTCCTGGCCGCCGCCCTCTATGCCGCGCTGGCCATTCCTGCGTGGCTGTGGATGCTCCATGGGGGCCTTGTGCCTCACGGGCCGTTTGCCGCGCTCGACTGGCATATTCACGAAATGCTCTTCGGCTTCGTCGGGGCCGTCATGGCGGGGTTCATCCTGACCGCCGTGCCGAACTGGACGGGCCGATTGCCCCTGAGCGGATGGCCGCTTGCCATGCTCGTCCTGCTCTGGGCCACGGGGCGCGTCGCCATGGCGGCGGTGGCCGCCCCCGTCTGGGCCATGGGGCTGGACCTCGCCTTCCCGCTGGTGCTCGCGGCGGCGGTCTGGGTGGAGGTCGTCGCCGGGCGCAACTGGCGGAACGCGCCCATCGCCGCCATGCTGACCCTGTTCGGGCTCGCAAACGCCCTCCATCACGGCGAAAATCTGGGCCTCGTCCCGCCGGGTAGCGCGATGCGGCTGGCGCTTGCCGTCATCGCGATGCTGCTCGCGCTTATCGGCGGGCGGATCGTGCCGAGCTTCACGCGCAACTGGCTCGTGAAGCACGGCAGCGAGCGGTTGCCGGCGCGCTTCGGCAGGCTCGACAAGGCCGCGCTCCTCGCCACGGGGCTTGCCGCGGCGATGTGGGCGATCTGGCCGGAGCTGCTGGCGACGGGCGTGCTTCTCGCAGCCGCCGGCGTCCTGCTGTGCGCGCGGCTTGCCCGCTGGCGGGGGCTGGACACCGCCGACGAGCCGATCGTCTTGATCCTCCATATGGGATATCTGTGGCTCGCACTCTCCTTCCTGCTGCTCGGAGCGTCGGTTCTCCTGCCCCTGGCCGTGCCGGCGAGCGCGGCCCTGCATGCGCTCACGGCGGGCGCCATCGGCACCATGACGCTCGCGGTGATGACACGGGCGAGCCTCGGCCATACGGGGCGCGACATCGCGGCGGACGGGTGGACGTCGGCGCTCTATCTCGCCGTTACCGCCGGGGCGGCCCTGCGTGTGGCGGCCCCCTTTGCGGACCGCTTCTACATGGACCTGCTGATCGGCGGCGGGGGCTTGTGGAGCCTCGCCTTCGCGCTCTTTGCTCTGCGCTACGGCCCGATCCTGTGCCGGCCCGGGCTGAAGAGCGCGCGCGGATAGAAGCGGTTGCGGGGGGCGGGCCGGCGCCCCATGCACCCCATTGCACCTTTTGCACTGACACGGACAGACGGGTAGAAAGGGCAAACGGAAGGCCGCGCGGATGGCGGCTGGGCCTCGAGGCACGAGAAGGGGGCCGGTTTGCCGGATCTGGACCGATCTCTGATTGCGAACCTGCCACCCTTCGAGGGACTGTCGGGGCCCGATCTGGACCGGATCCTCGCCGAGGCGCGGCCCGCGCGCTATCCGAAGGGCCGGGCGGTCTTCGAGCAGGACGCGCAGGCCCGCTCCTTCTTCCTCCTGTTGAACGGCCATATCCGCGTCGTCCGCTCGACGGCCGACGGCGACCGGATCGTCATGCGCTATATCGACGAGGGCGAGCTTTTCGGCATCGCGCCCGCCATCGGCCGCGAGACCTATCCGGCCACGGCGGTCGCCGCGGTCGATTGCGTCGTGCTCGCCTGGCCATCGGCGCTGTGGGCGGATTTCGCCGCGCGCTATCCCCCGTTCGCCGCCTGCGCGGCCCGCACGGTCGGCGACCGGCTGCAGGAGAGCCATGCCCGCGTCATGGAGATGGCGACCGAGCAGGTCGAACAGCGTATCGCGCTCACCGTCCTCAGGCTCGCCGAGCGGTCCGGCCGCAAGACGCAGGACGGCATCGAGATCGATTTCCCCGTCAGCCGGAAGGACATCGCCGAGATGGCGGGAACCACGCTCCATACCGTGTCGCGCCTGCTTAGCACCTGGGAGGAGAGGGGGCTCGTGGTCGGCGGGCGCCAGAGGGTCGTCGTCACGGATGCCGACGGGCTGAAACGGATCGCGCAGAGCCGGAAGCGCCGGTGAACGGCGCCCGATCCGCTGTTGACCGGGATGTCGTTGTGGCCGAACAAGAAGCGGACATGTCGGCCAGTGACGACATGAACCGGCGGAGGGGAGCGAGCGGATACCCATGCCCATCCAGACACAGGCCCCCGATCCGGCGCCCCGGAGCTATCCCCCTTCCGTGACGCTCATGCGCCGCGGCACGGGCTCCCCCGCCACGGTGCCGGAGAGGACGACGGTGGAGGAGATCGAGGCGTGGCTCCTGGCCGACGCCATGGGCGAGGACGACCTGCTTGCCCTGTTCGAGGGGCTCGTGTGGCGGCTGGTGGCGGCCGGGCTGCCCGTCGACCGGGCGAGCCTGCATGTCGGTACGCTCCACCCCCAGCTCTACGGCTTTGCGTGGAACTGGTCGCGCGCCGACGGGCTGTGCGACGAGGTGAAGGTGTCCGAGGCGGTCCTCAAGACGGACGCCTATCGGCGCAACCCGCTGTTCCGCGTCGTCGAATACGGGGAGACCTTCCGCGCGAAGACAGGCGATCCGGAGATCGGGGACCGCTATCCGCTCATGGCGGAACTCTCCGGCCAGGGCATCACGGAATATATCGCCGTGCCGCTGCGTGCGGGCGGCGCCTATCACAATGCCGCGACCGCCGCGACAAGGCAGCCGGGCGGCTTCGCAGAGCGCGAGATCGCGGCACTCCAACGGCTCACGAGGCTGTTCGCGCTGCATGTGGAGCGCCATATCGTGCTCCGTATCGCCGGCAATGTGCTCGACACCTATCTCGGCGCGGAGGCGGGCAAGCGCGTGCTTCACGGCACGATCAAGCGCGGCGCTGGCGAACCCGTGCGCGCGATCATCTGGGCCTCCGACATGCGCGGCTTCACCGATCTCGCCGACCGGCTCGACGGCTCCGATACGATCGCGCTGCTCAACGCCTATTTCGAGGGCCTGGTGGGGGCGGTGCTCGACCATGGCGGCGAGGTGCTGAAATTCATCGGAGACGGTCTCCTCGCCGGGTTCCCCTATGGAGCCTTGGTGACCGCAGGGGAGGCCGCCAATGCTTCTCTGTCGGCTGCGGAGGCGGCGCTCGCCGCCGTCGACCGGCTCAACGAGGTCCCGCCGGCGGCGCTTGCGCGGATCGAGGGCTGGCGGCCCCTGCGCACCGGCATCGCGCTCCACGAGGGAGAGGTCTTCTTCGGCAATGTGGGTGCGCCGGAGCGCCTCGACTTCACGGCCATCGGACGCGCGGTGAACGCGGCGAGCCGCGTGGAGACGCTGACCAAGTCGCTCGGCCGGCCCATTCTCGTCACAGGACCCGTCGCGCGCCATATCGAGCGCCCGCTCGACCATATGGGCGAGCATTCCCTGCGCGGCGTGGCGCAGCCCGTCTCGCTGTTCAGCCCTCCGCCACCGCATCGCCCCACGGAGACATGATCTCCGTGGCGCCCGTATTGCCATCGCCGTCGCGCATGACCGCGGCGGGGCAGGCGAAGGCGAAGGGGAAGACGGTGCGCCTGGTGGTGGCGACCTCGTGGCGGGCCCGCAATGCGGCGAGGGTCTCGTCGCCGAGCGTCTCGTCGGCAATCACGGCGGGGCCGCCGCTCATGTCGATGCGCGGATGATGGAAGGCCTCCTCCAGGCTCATGCCGAAGTCGAGCAGGAAGGAGGAGAGCTGGGCGACCGCCGGCATGATCTTGCGCCCGCCCGACGCGCCGACGGCGAAGCGGCGGCCGCCGCCCTCGCCGATCACCGGGCAGACATTCATGAGGCAGCGCCTGTTCGGCGCCAGCGAATTCGGCTTTCCCGGTTCCGGATCGAACCACATGATGCCGTTATTGAGGAGAAGGCCGGTCGAGGGCGAGACGACGCGGGCGCCGAAGCTCGACAGGAGCGTCTGGGTGAGCGCGACCATGTTGCCGTCGCGGTCCACGACGGAGAAATGGGTCGTGCAGGCCGGCGCATGGGGGCTCTCATTGTCGCCCATCTCCGACAGCCGCGTCTCGTAGGCCGCTTTGCAGGCATCGGCATAGGCGGCGAAGGCCTCCGGTCCGGGTGCGGCGCCGGGGGTGAGGCTTGCCGCCAGTCTCGAGAAGACATCGGCGATGGTCGGCCCCGCGGTGAGTTCCGGCGTCACATGGAGACGGCCGCCGCGATAGGCGAGGCTTCTCGGCGTCTGGAAGGCGGCGCGATAGGCGTTGAGGTCGCCGAAGGAGAGCGAGCCGCCCTTGGCCTGCACATCGCGCGCCAGCGCCTCGCCGACCTCGCCGTCGTAGAACTCGCGATGGCCGCGCTCGGCGATGACGGAGAGCGTGTCGGCCATCCTCGACATGTCGAGATGCTTCTCGGCAAGCGCCGTCCATCCGGCGATGGTCGGCCACTGGCCGTCCTCCAGGAACAGCGCCGCCGCATCCGGATCCTTCGCCAGTATGCGCGTCGCCGAGGCGATCATCAGCGCGGCATACCAGTCGACATGGAGGCCGCGCCGGGCGAGCGCCACGGCCGGCTCGACCAGTTCGCGCCACGGCATGCGCCCGAAACGGGCATGGGCGATGCCGATCCCGTCGACGAGCCCCGGCACCGCCACGGCCGTCGCGCCTTGGATATTGCGGTCGTCGACCACGGCCTTCCAGGGAAAGAGATCGGAGGCGCGGCCCTCGCCGGAGAGCGGGTAGTCGGCCGGATCGAGGCCCGCGGGCGAGCGCATGCCGTAATGGACGGCGTGGGGTTCGGCTTCCCCGGCGCGCCAGATCATCATCGCGCCACCGCCCGCCGGCCCGCTCATCCACGGCTCCAGAACGCCCATGGCGAAGGAGACCGCGACGGCGGCGTCGAGCGCGTCGCCACCCTCCTCCAGCACCTTCGCTCCGATCTCGGCGGCCTCGGCATGCTGTGCGGCGACGATGCCGCCTTGAGACCGGGCCTCGGGTTTGCGCACGATCTGCGACCGGGAGAAGCTGCTCATCTCGGATCCGTCCTCGTTTCGTGAAGATAGGGAGGGCGGCCGGGCGGCTACCCTCGGAAAGGACGCCCAGTATGCACACTCTCCCGGCGGACCGGAAGGCTGGGGGCACGATACCTGATGGGGCGGGTACCGGAGCCATTTTCTGTCAGATTGTTGCGGCACCGGCCCACTCCCCCACCCGGCCACCCACGGGATCATCATGTCATGGGTGGCCGGGTGGGGGAGCGGGCCGGTGCAGTCCGAGCCGAACAAACGCTACCGCCCGCCCAGTGCCTTGAAGACGCGGCTCGTCGGGGCGATGCCCATTCCGCTCTGGCAGAACCGGGCGGCGGCGAGGATGCCGTCGAGGTCGATGCCGGTCCGGTAGCCGAGGCCGTGGAGCAGGTAGACGACGTCCTCCGTCGCGACATTGCCCGCCGCTCCCGGTGCGAAGGGGCAGCCGCCGAGACCGCCCGCGGCGGCATCGACGGTGCGCACGCCGAGGCGCACGGCCTCGTACACATTGGCGACGCCCATGCCGTATGTATCGTGGAAATGGGCGGCGATCCGGTCCGTCGGCACGATCTCCGACACCGCCCCGATCACGGCGGCGATCCGGTTCGGCGTGGCCTTGCCGAGCGTCTCGCCGAGCGCGATCTCCGCGCATCCCATGGCATCGAGCGCCTGGGCGACCTCAGCGACGGCGGCGGGCGCGACGGGGCCGGCATAGGGGCAGTCGGTGACCGTGGAGATATAGCCGCGCACGAAGAGGCCCTCCGCTCTCGCCCGCGACACGATGGGGGCGAAGCGCTCGAGCGAGGCGTCCACCGTGCAGCCGATATTCCTCTGCGCGAAGGCATCGCTCGCCGCGGTGAACACCGCGATGGCCCGGGCGCCGCGATCGAGCGCCTGGTCGAGGCCGCGCTCATTGGCGACAAGCACCATGTCGCCCGGCCGGCCGCGCGATCCGGTGGCCTCCATTACGTCGCCGGTGTCGGCCATGCGCGGCACGCGCGACGGCGAGACGAAGGCGCCGATCTCCATCCGCTCGACACCCGCCTCGCGCAGCAGGGCGACGAGCCGCACCCGCGCTTCCGTCGCGATTGCGCCGGGCTGGGCCTGCAGCCCGTCGCGCGGGCCCACCTCGACGATGGTGACGGCCTCGGTCATGTCCCGGCCCTGAGCTTCGTGAGGATGTCCTCGGCGAGATCCTGACGCACCACGCCCCGCGCCTTCAGCTCGTTCGCCACCGCGTCGATCTCCTCGCCGACCGCACCGACCATCAGTGCCACATTCTGCGCGTGGAGCGCCATGTGGCCCTTCTGGATGCCGGTGGTGGCGAGCGCACGCAGCGCGCCGAAATTCTGGGCAAGCCCGACCGCCACGATGATCCGGGCGAGCCGGTCGGCGGTCTCCACGCCGAGCACCTTGAGATTCGCCTGGGCGGTGGGGTGGATCTTCGTCGCCCCGCCGATGAGGCCGACCGCCATGGGCATCTCCAGACTGCCGACGAGATTGCCGTCCGCATCCATCTCCCAGCGCGACATGGAGCGGTAATGCCCGTCGCGCGCGGCATAGGCATGGGCGCCGGCCTCGATGGCGCGGGTGTCGTTGCCGGTCGCCAGCACCACCGCGCTCACGCCGTTCATGATGCCCTTGTTGTGGGTCGCCGCGCGATAGGGGTCGGCATCGGCGAAGCGATAGGCCGACAGCATGTCGTCGCGCACCTGCGGTCCGCCGATCTCGTCGAGCGGCCAGACCGCTCGGGCCCGTGCCACGCGCCGGTCGGCGAGGTTGGAGAGGATGCGCAGGAGCGTGCGCGCGCCGGTCCATTCGGCGAGCTTCGGCGCCAGCGCCTCGGCCATGGAATTGACCGCATTGGCGCCCATCGCGTCGCGCGTGTCGACGAGGATGTGGACGATGGTCATCGGCCCCTCCGCCGTCTCCACGACGCGCACCTCCAGATCGCGGAAGCCGCCCCCGAACTTGACGAGCAGGGGGTCGGTCCCGTCGCAGATCTCCCGGATTTCCTCCATCCGCTCGAAGACCTTGAGGCGGACATTCTCCGGATCGCTCGCGCTGAGAAGCTGGATCTGGGCGGCCATGACCGGCCCGCTTGCGGAGGTGACGAAGCCGCCCGTCGGCCGGCAGCGCTTGGCGGCGTTGCAGACCGCGGCGATGACGGAGGATTCCTCCGTCGCCATGGGAACGAGCACGTCGCGCCCGTCGACAATCATGTTGGTCGCGATGCCGACGGGGATGGCCATGGCGGAGACGGCGTTCTCCACCAGCCGGTCGGCGAGCTCGATATGGCCCTTGGCGGCATCCTTCAGGTTCGCCACCATCTCGTTGTCGAGGCCGGCCTGGCGGGCCACGGCCTCCAGCCGGGCGTCCGGCGTCATCTTGTGAAGGCCTTCGATACGGGACGAGGTCGCGTCGCTCATCATGGGATCCTGTACTTGGGGGTCACTGTCACTGAAGCATGGTCCGGGGCAGCCAGAGCACGAGCTCGGGGAACATGGCGCAGATCGCGATGCCCGCCGCCTGGAGGAGGATGAAGGGGATTATGGCGCGGTAGACCGTGCCCATGCCGATGCCGGCCGGCAGCACGCCCTTCATGTAGAATAGCGTGTAGCCGAAGGGCGGCGAGATATAGGCCATCTGGGCCGACACCAGGAACAGGATGCCGAACCACAGCCGGTCGAAGTCGAGGAAGTCGATCACCGGCAGGAAGACCGGCACGCACAGGAGGATGATGCCGATCTCGTCGAGGAACATGCCGAGGAAGAACAGGATCGCGAGCATGACGGCCAGCACGATCCAGCGATTGGCGTCGAGATCCTGGATGAAGCCGAGCAGGAAGTCGGCGCCGCCCGTGCCGGTGAAGATCGCCACGAAGGCGCGCGCGCCGATGGTGATCCACAGGATCATGGTCGTGACCTTCACGACATCCATGCCGACGCCAGTGACGAGCTCCCAGCCGAAGCGCCGCTCGATGAGCGACGACACGAAGGCGAGCGCCACGCCGACGGCGGCTGCCTCCGTCGGGGTCGCAATACCCATATAGATCGTGCCGAGCACGCCGACGATGATCGCCGCCGGCAGCACGAGCGACTTCAACGCGGAGATCCGCATGCCCCAGGTGACGTCGACAGTCTCCTCCGGGCGTGGCGCGGCCTTGGGGTCGAGCGCGGCCTTCAGCACGATATAGCCGATATAGAGGCTGGCGAGCAGCAGCCCCGGCACGATGCCGGCGATGAACATCTGCCCGATGGAGGCCTGCGCGGTCACCGCATAGACGATGGTGATGACCGACGGGGGAATGAGGATGCCGAGCGTGCCGCCGGCGCAGATCGTGCCGATGGCGAGCTTCGGGTCGTAATTGCGCTTCAGCATGGAGGGCAGGGCGAGCAGCCCCATGGCCGCGACCGCCGCGCCGACGATACCGGTCATCGCCGCGATGATGGTGCAGATGGCGATGGTGCCGACCGCGAGCCCGCCCGGCAGGCGCCGCGACCACAGCTCCATGGCGTTGTAGAGGCTCTCGATCACGCCGGAGCGCTGGAGCGTGCTGGCCATCATCACATAGAGCGGGATCGCCATGAGCGCCTCCGACCGCATCGTGTCGAAGAGGTTCAGGACGGTGACCGTCAGCGCGGCCTCGCCCCACAGCGTGATGGTGAAGACGAGGGCCAGCGCGCCGAGCACGAAGGCGAGCGGGATGCCCGTCAGCAGCAGGCCGACGAGGCTTGCGAACATTACCGCGAGGACGGCTTCGGAACTCATGAGCCGGCCTCCGCGGGGCCGGAAAGGCGCCTCAGCGCGGCCCAGCCCTCCGCCAGCGCCTGCGCGCACAGCATGGCGAGCGCGAAGGGCACGATGAACTTCATCCACCAGATCGGCGGGTTCCAGGCGGAGAAGCTCGTCTCGCCCATCTCGTAGGCGTTGACGGCGAGCGGCCAGGCGACCTTGGCGAAGACGGCGGCGAAGATGGCGATCACCGCGTAGGAGAAGATATCCAGCGCCGCCCGGGCGCGTCCCTCCAGATGCTCGCTGACGATGTCGACGGCGACATGGCCCTTCAGATGGAGCAGATAGGGGCCCGCCAGCATGAAATGCGGCCCGAAGACAAGCGTGCTCGCCTCCATCGCCCAGACGGTCGGCGCGTCGAAGGCGTAACGGGCGACCACCTCGTAGAGCAGCATCGGCACCACGGCGAAGATGATCGCCGCGGCGACGACGAACAGCACGCGGTTGAGCGCGGTGATGGCGGCGAAGAGGGACGTGATCATGAGGATCTATCGCATATGGCAGCTTCCGACCCCCTCACCCTCCCATTGCTTCACGCAATGGGCCCTTCCCCTCTCCCGCGAGGGGAGAGGGGAAGGGAAAGAGGCGCTGCAGGAGAACCCTCTCCCCTTGTGGGAGAGGGTGGGGCTGCAAGGCGCCGGGTGAGGGGGCTGAACCGGTCACACGCACCGTTGGTCAGATGAGGCCGAGGGCGTGCATGAACGCGGTCTGGCTGTCGACGATCTTCGTGGCCAGCGGGTCGTCCTTGGTCGCCTTCTTCCAGGAGGCGACGGCCTTCTCGCGGGCGGAGACCACGTCGTCGGCATCGAGATGGATGATCTCCACGCCCTTGTCGCGGTATTTCTCGATGACCTTGGAATCCTCCACCAGAATGTGCTGACGCAGCGAACCGGAGATCTCGCGGGCCGCCACGGCGAGCGCCGCCTTGAAGCTGTCGGGAAGCGACTCGTAGGCGGCATTGTTGGCCACGTAGCTCGTCGCGGTCGTCGGCTGGTGCACGCCGGGCAGGATGATGTACTGCGCCACATCGGCAAGGCCCGCCTCGAAATTGGCGGTCAGGTCGCCGCGGTCGGCGAAGTCGATCAGGCCCTTTTCGAGCGCGGAATAGACCTCCGCAGTCGCCATGGGCGTTACCGCCACGCCGAGGTCGCTCATGACGGCGGAGGCGAGCCCGACGAAGCGGCCCTTCTTGCCGGCCATATCGGCGATCGTCTCCATCCTGACCTTGGAGTGGATCGGCTCCTGCCCGTAGACCGTGGGGGCGATGTAGAAGAGGCCGGCCTTGCCATAGGCCTCGCGCGCCATCTCCAGCCCGCCGAGCTCGTAGAACCACGCCTCGTACTGATCGGGCTCGGGGAAGCCGAAGGGAATGGTGGAGGTGAAGGCGAAGGCGGGGATCTTGCCGGCCTCGTAGCCGTCGAAGGTCTTCATCATCTGGAAGGCGCCGCCGCGCACCGCGTCGAAGGCCTGGTTGGCAGGCACGATCTGGCCGGCGGAGAACAGCTTGATCTCGAACTGGCCATCGGTGAGCGCCGCGACCCGCTCCACGAACCTCTTCTCGAATTCGAAGGGCGTGGTGCCGCCGTCCCACAGGGCCTGCATGCGCCAGCTCACCTTCTCCTGAGCCCGTGCCACTGCCGGCATGGCAAGCGCCGCGGCGCCCCCGAGAGCCGATCCGGCGAGGATCTGCCGTCTGTTCATCCTGGTCATGGTTTCCTCCCTTGGGTTTCCTGCTTGACAGACTGAAGAAGCGCCTCCGCGACGGCCTGGCCGCCCTCGGGCACGATGATGGCGAGCGCGCGGGCGGGGGCGTCCCCGAAGGCGTCGCCGCGATGCTCCACCATGGCGTCGAAATAGAGACAGTCGCCCGGCGACAGCCGGTAGGTCCGGTCGCCGAACAGGAAGTTCACTTCGCCCTCGAGCACGTAGAACAGCTCCTGACCGGGATGGCGGAACCGTTCCTCGATCTCCAGATGGGGCTTCATCTCGATCACATAGGCCTCGATGCGTCGGTCCGACTTCCTGTAGGCGATGGCCTCGTAGGAATAGCCGCGGCCCGCTCCGTCGCGTGCGACGGAGAGGCGGTCGTCGGCGCGGACCAGCGAGATCGGCTCGGGCACGCCGATGGCGTTGACGATCTCGCCCGGCGGCACGCCGTATTCGGAGGCGAGACGCGTCAGCAGCGCGATGGACGGGGCGGCGACGTCGCGCTCCACCTTCGACAGATGCCCCTTGGTGCTGCCGACATTGGCGGCCACCTGCTCAAGGCTCTTGCCGAGGCTGGTCCGAAGGTGCCTGAGGCGTTTTCCGAGGCTCGATCCACTCATGTTTCATGATGTTTCATAAAAGGAAACATCTGTCTATATGCGGCGCATCATGGATTGCGTTGCGTTGCAAAACAGGTCGCAACATCAGCATGTTGAGTGAAATTTCCGAGACGATATCGAGGCGCCTTGGGGCGCCCGGCCCGGACGGCATCAGGGCTGGAGCAGGCCCTCGGGCACCATGCGCGCCACGTGCCGGAGCTTGTCGGGGTTGCGCGTCACATAGACAGCCGCGATCCGGCCGCCTGCGATTTCGAGCGCCGTCGTCTGCAGCGTGCCGTCATGCTCGACCGTGGCCCAGCCGGGCAGGCCGTTGATGGTGCAGGGCGCGGCCCAGAGCGGGCCGGTACGGTCGGCCTTGCGCGCAAGGCCCGCATAGAAGCGCGCGATCTTGTCGGCGCCGGTGACGGGGCGCAGCGTGGAGCGCTTGCGGCCGCCGCCATCGCCGTGGAGGGTCGCCGTCTCCGCCAGGATGTCGCGCAAGGTCGCCATGTCGCCACTGTGCGAGGCGGCGAAGAAGGCCTGCGAGAGCCGCGCCCCCTCGTCCTCGTCGACGTTGAAGCGGGGGCGTTCCGTCTCGATATGGCTTCGCGCGCGGCTGGCGAGTTGCCGGCAGGTCGCGGCGCTGCGATTGAGCGCCGCGGCGATCTCGTCGAAGCCCATGTCGAAGATGTCGTGCAGGATGAAGGCGGCACGCTCGAGCGGCGAGAGCCGCTCGAGCGCCAGCATGAGCGCGACGGAGACATCCTCCGCGACGGTGTCGCCGTGGGGATCGACGGCGGGGCCCGTCTCGATCAGCGGTTCAGGCAGCCACGGGCCGACATAGGTCTCCCGCCGGCTGCGTGCCGATTTCAGGCGGTCGAGGCACAGCCGCGTGACGATCCGCGACAGGAAGGCGCGCGGGTTCTCCACCGCCTCCCGGTCGCTTCCGTGCCAGCGCAGATAGGCGTCCTGCACCACGTCCTCGGCCTCCGCGACCGAGGAGAGCATGCGGTAGGCAAGCCCCTGCAGGTAGCCGCGATGGCGTTCGAACTCGTGCGGCGATGTCTCCGTCATGACACTCGATCCGGCTGTTGCTCCGCCCGCGACGGGGTCAGGCCTGGGCGGCCAGGCCGGCGTCGTCCCCGACCGGATGCAGCTTGCGGAACCCGATGGCGATCCGGTTCCAGACATTAATGCTCCCGATCATCAGTGTCAGCTTCACGAGCTCCTCGTCGGTGAAGTGCTTGCGGGCCTCCTCGTAATCGGCATCCGGCGCATGGGTGTCGGCGATGCGGGTGAGCGCCTCCGTCCAGGCGAGGGCGGCGCGCTCGCGCGGGGTGAAAAGCGGCGATTCGCGCCAGGCGGAGAGCAGGTGCATGCGCTCGTCCGTCTCGCCGCCCGCGCGCGCGTCGGTGGTGTGCATATGGATGCAGAAGGCGCAGCCATTGATCTGCGAGGCCCGTATCTTCACGAGCTCGTAGAGGCTGTGCTCGATCCCGCAATTGGCGACATAGCCCTCCAGCTTGCGCATGGCGTTGATCGCGTCCGGCGCGGCGGCGAAGGCATCCAGTCTGTGGTCCATCTGTCGTCTCCATTCAGCTTCACGGTTGTAGTGATGAGACGAGACAGGGACCCTGCGTGTGACATGGGGTCTGAACATTTTGTGCGCGCCGCCTATGGAGCCGGCCTTAAAACTCCTCTAAAACAGCGGACGGATCCACGGGGCCGCGTTAGGGGCCATCAGCCACTCAGCCAGGGGACGCCCTCCATGACCACCCTCATTGTCGGCATCGTCATCTTCTTCGGTCTTCACCTCGTTCCGCTGACGCCCCTGCGCGACAGCCTGATGGCCCGCATGGGCAAGGGCCCCTACAAGGGTGCCTTCTCTGTCGCCTCCCTTGTCGGGCTCGGCATCATGATCTGGGGGTTCGCCCAGACGCGCTACGGGCCGGCGGCGGCGGAGATCGTCTACTGGCCGCCCGTCTGGGGCCGGCATCTCACCATGCTTCTGGTGCTGCTCGCCTTCATCTCGCTGGCCATCTATCTCCACAAGGGCCGCATGAAGCGCTGGCTGAAACACCCCTTGGCCATCGCCATCGCGCTGTGGGCGACCGGACATCTCGTCTCCAACGGCGATCTGGGCTCGGTCCTGTTCTTCGGCGCCTTCCTCGTCTTCGGGCTTCTCGACATCGTTGTGCAGACCGCGCGCGGGCGTGTGGCGCAGTTTACCGTCAAGCCGCGCCATGACTACATCGCGCCGGTCGCGGGCATCGTCATGTACGCCGTGGTGCTCTATCTGCACCCCTGGCTGTTCGGCGCCACGGTGGTGAATTTCTGAACGGAAAGGGGGCGGGGCGTCAGCCCTCGCCCTCGGTCTCGATCTTCAGGATGTGGCCGCAGTGCTTGCAATGGACCGCATCGAGCTCGTGCCGGTTCAGGCCGCATTGCGGGCAGGTGTAGGAGAGCTTGCGCGGCCGGAAGATCGTCTGGGCCAGGCGCAGGAAGAGCGCGACGCCGACCACCATGATCACGATGGAGAGCAGCCGGCCCACATCGCCGGTCAGGATGATGTCGCCGAACCCGGTCGTCGTCAGCGTGGTGACGGTGAAATAGAGCGCGTCCACATAGGTTTCGATGGCCGGGTTCTGGCCGTGCTGCAGGGTGAAGACGAGCGCCGTCACCAGGAAGATGAAGACGCCCAGATTGATCGAGCTGACGATCACGTCCTCGTTGCGCTGGAAGAAGGGCGTGTCGCGCCTGAGATCGCGCATCACGTGATAGGAGCGCAACAGGCGCAGGGTGCGGAACACGCGCAGGAAGGCGAGATTGTGCGTGACGAAGGGCGCAAGCAGCAGCGAGGCGATCACCACGATATCGGCAATCGTGTAGGGCTGGCGCAGGAGCCTGATCCTGCTGGGCGCGATCCACAGCCGCGCCACAAGGTCCGCCAGCATCACGAGGCCGATGATGAAGTCGGCGACCAGAATCGCCGTCGACTGGCCGAACGGTGTGGTGACCACGAAGAAGGTGATGGCGACAAGATCGAAGCCGAGCAGCACATAGCGGAAGAATGCCGCACGGCGGCTGCGTCCGTTGTAGAGACGCTCGACTGTCGCCTTCAGGGTCTCCACCGGTCTGCTGGCCTCCTAGCCTCCTGCCCGTCCCGTTCGCGCCCGGGGAGTTTGGCGGCCCCGCGCCCGGCTGGCAACTCGCAGCGCGGGGACCGGGCGCGGCAATTGAAGTGATAGCGGGTCTTGTATAATCTCACACCCGCACAGTGATCCCACCCTCCCATGATCGCTCCCGCGCTTGAAACAAGCGGAAAAGTGGGGCGAGGAGCTTGCAAGACATGTCCGTTCAGAAGCCCGTCAAGCGCATCAGCGCCCCCGATATTGCCGCGCGCAAGGGGGGCGAGCCCATCGTGTCGCTGACCGCCTACCACGCCCATACCGCCACGATTGCCGACGATCATTGCGATTTCCTGCTGGTCGGCGATTCGCTCGGCATGGTGATGCATGGCTATGAGAGCACCGTGCCGGTTCCCCTGGAGCTCATGATCATGCACGGTCGCGCGGTGGTGCGCGGGTCCAAACGCGCGCTTGTCGTCGTCGACATGCCCTTCGGCTCCTACGAGGAGAGCCCCGCAATCGCCTTCCGCAATGCCGCCCGGATCATGAAGGAGACCAATTGCGGCGCGGTGAAGCTGGAGGGCGGCGCGCGCATGGCCGAGACGATCCGCTTTCTCACCGAGCGTGGCATCCCGGTCATGGCGCATATCGGCCTGACGCCCCAGTCGATCAATGTGCTCGGCGGCTTCAAGACGCAGGGACGCACGCGCGACCAGTGGGCGGCCATAGAGGAGGACGCCCGCGCCGTGGCCGAGGCGGGCGCCTTCGCCGTCGTGGTCGAGGCGGTGGCCGAGCCGCTCGCGGCGCGGATCACCCGGGACATCCCCATCCCGACCATCGGCATCGGCGCGTCCGCGCAGTGCGACGGGCAGGTGCTCGTCATGGAGGACATGCTGGGCCTGTCGCCGCGCGTGCCGAAATTCGTCAAGGAGTTCGGCAAGGTGGGCGAGGCCATCGAGGGCGCCATCAGGGCCTATGCCGACGAAGTGAGAGCCCGCAGCTTTCCCGCCGCGGACCACACCTACGGCGTCAAGGACTGACGGGCGGGCTTGCGCCCGGCATGTGCGGAGGCCGCGCGGCGCAGCGCGTTGTGCTCGAGCGCGGCCAGAAGGGCCACCGCGAGCGCCTGGGCGGCGACGAACGCCACGCCGAGCCCGTTCGGCGCGATCCACCCCGCAAGGAGCAGGAGGGCGCTGCCGGCGACCCATCCGGCGTTGCCGGCGACGACGAGCCATGCGGCGGGCCCGGGGATCGGCCGGCAAAGGGCGACGACGGCCATGAAGGCGGCAATCGGGAACAGGATGGCGCCGGCATAGAAGAGAAGGGCAGGCGGGATCCGCGTTGCCTGTCCGATAAGGCCCGGGCCTGCCGTGAGGACGATGCCCATCGCGCTACAGGTCGCGGCATCGGCGAGCAGAAGCGGCTTGAGGGCGAGCGGTGAGCGGATAGCGGTCATGTCGTGCTCCTTTCGAAACGGATCGGCCCGTCCAGGGTCCGGCAATCTTGCCGGAATACGGGCCGACCCCGTTGGCAGGGCCGACAGTCGGCCATTGCGTGAATAAGGTCGATTACCTGTCAGGTAATTGGTGCATGGATGGCGGAAGGGGTTAGTCTTGCCTCCATGACCGGTCCCGTTCATCCCTTCGGCGCGCTTCTGCGCGACTGGCGCCACCGCCGGCGCATGAGCCAGCTCGACCTCGCGACCGACGCGGATATCTCGCAGCGGCATCTCAGCTTCCTCGAATCGGGCCGCTCGGCACCGAGCCGCGAGATGGCGCTGCATCTGGCCGAGCGGCTCGACATCCCCCTGCGCGACCGCAACAGGCTCCTCGCCGCCGCGGGCTTCGCGCCGGTCTATGGCCAACGCACCCTCGACGATCCGGGGCTGAAGGCGGCGCTTGAGGCCGTCGGCCAGCTCCTTGAGGCGCACGAGCCCTATCCCGCGCTCGCCGTCGACCGGCACTGGACGCTGGTGACCGGCAATCGCGCCGTGGCGCGCCTTCTGGCCGGTGTCGACGAGGCCCTGCTGGCGCCGCCGGTGAACGTGTTGCGCCTCAGCCTCCACCCGGACGGGCTGGCGCGGAGGATCGGGAATTTCCGGGAGTGGAAGGCGCATGTGACCGACCGGCTCGCCCGGCAGATCGACAATTCGGGCGATCCCGCCCTGATCGCGCTTCTCGAGGAGTTGCAATCCTATCCCGTTCCGCCCGGCGCGAAGCCCTGGCGTGCGGGCGGACAGGCCGCCCATGGCGGCATCGCCGTGCCGCTGGAGCTTCGTGGCGAGGAGAGCGCGATGTCGTTTCTCAGCACCACGACGGTGTTCGGCACGGCGCTCGATATCACGCTGTCGGAACTCGCCATCGAGTCCTTCTTCCCGGCCGACGCCGGCACCGCCGCGATATTGCGGCGCATGGCGGAGACGGCGTGAGGCGTGTCCGGCGCCTCGCGACGCGCATCCGCCGGGGATTTTCGCGCGTAACCGGTTGTGCAGCCCTTCGTTGCCATCATCCGGCCACCTATGTATCTTACGCGCCCAGTCATAGTGTCGGGCCGTCCGCGAAAAGCGGCCGGCCGCGAAGGCGCGCCGGCCTGCGCATCGAGCCGGTATCTGCGCCGAGGGAGTGTCAGTTTGAGCGAAGAGTCGCTTTTCCGCGAGGTCGACGAAGAGATCCGCCGCGAGCAGCTGAAGGCGCTGTGGGACCGTTTCGGCACCTATATCGTCGCAGCATGCGTTGCCGTCATTCTCGGTGTGGCCGCCTTCAAGGGCTGGCAATACTGGCAGCACCGCCAGGCGCTGGAGGCCGGGCAGGCCTATCTCGCCGCCGTCCAACTCGCCGAGCAGGGCAACGCCGAGGCGGCCTCGGCGGCGTTTGCGAAGCTCGCCGAGAGCGGCGACAGCGGATATGCGACACTGGCGCGCCTGCAGGAGGCCGCCTTCCTCGCCTCGAAGGGCGAGACCGACAAGGCGGTCGCCATCTTCGACGAGGTCGCCGCCCAGGAGGGAACGACCCCTGTGCTCGCCAATCTCGCGCGGGTGCGCGCCGGGCTCCTGCTCGTCGACAGCGCGCCGGTGGAGGAGCTGCGCAACCGCGTCGGCGATCTCGACGTGGAGGGCAATCCGTGGCGTAACGAGGCCCGGGAGGTTCTCGCGCTCGGGGCCTATCGTGCCAGCGACCTTGAAACGGCCGATAAACTCTTCAATGAGATCCTTGCCGATCCCAGGGCGCCTTTCGGCCTGCGCCAGCGCGCGCAGATCATGCTGGCCCTGATCGCGCCGAAGATCGGCGGCCAGAGTGCCGGCGCCTCGGGCGAAGAGACGGCATCCGATGAGGACGCAGCCGCCGGGGATGCTGCCTCGCAGTAGGTTTTCGGGGACGGGGCGCCAGGTAACCGAGTTCAGGAAGGGGACGCAAGACCCATGGCCGCGAGGACATATAACAGGCGGACCGCAACGCTGATGCGCGCGGCAATGCTGACGGCGGGCGTTGCCCTGCTGGCAGGCTGCTCGTCGCTGTCGAACATGTTCGACAGCCATGACGACACCATCCTCCCCGGCAAGCGCGAGAGCGTGATGCCGGACGCCAACGGGCTGAAGACCGATCCCGCCCTGGAAGCGAACCCTGTCGTCGTGCCCGCCGCGCAGACCAACGGCGACTGGGCCCAGCCCGGCGGCACGCCGACGAACTCGCTGCACAATCTGGCGCTGTCCGGCGCGCTCCAGCAGGCCTGGGCGGTAGAGGCCGGCGAGGGATCCGATTCCGACGGCCGCCTCGTGGCCTCGCCCATCGTGGTCGGCGGGCGCATCTATGTGCTCGATACGCTGGCGACGGTGCGCGCCTTCAACGCCAGCTCCGGCGCCCTTCTGTGGACCCGCTCGCTCGCCCCGGAAGGCGAGGATCCCGACGGTGCGTTCGGCGGCGGGCTCGCCTCCGACGGGTCGCGCATCTATGCCACGACCGCCTTCGGCGACATCCTGGCGCTCGACGCCAACTCCGGCAACGAGATCTGGCGCCGGCCGGGGGAGGTGCCGTTCCGCGACGCCCCGACGGTCGTGGGCGGCCGGCTCTTCGCCTCGTCGGTCAACAACGAGGTTGTCGCGCTTTCCACCGGCGACGGCAAGGAGCAGTGGACGTTCCAGGGCGTGGGCGAGCAGGCCTCGGTCATCTCCAGCACCAGCCCGGCGGTCTCCAACGGCATGGTGGTCGTGCCGACGACATCGGGCGAGCTGATCGCGTTCCGCGCGAGCGACGGCATTCCGCGCTGGGGCGACGCGCTGTCGTCGGCTGGAGGCCTCAGCTCCATCGCAAGCCTCAGCAACATCGCCGGGCGCCCGGTCATCGACCGCGGCGCCGTCTTCGCCATCGCCCATTCGGGCCGCATGGGCGCGTTCCGGCTGGAGACCGGCGAGCGCCTGTGGGTGGAGGACGTGTCCGGCACCCAGACGCCGTGGGTTGCGGGCGACTATGTGTTCGTCCTCGCCGGCGATACGACGCTTGCCGCGGTGTCGCGCAAAGACGGCAAGGCGCGCTGGAAGACGGCCCTGCCATCGGGCCAGGTCTGGAGCGGGCCGGTCATGGGCGGCGGCAAGCTGATCCTGGTGTCCTCCACCGGCCAGCTCGCCCAGGTTTCCCCGCAGACCGGCAAGATCCTGAGCCAGAAGACCCTCGACCGCCCGATCTACATCACGCCGGTCATCGCCAACAACACGCTCTATGTTCTCACAGACGACGGCACGCTGATCGCGTTGCGCTGACGCTGCGGAACGCATCGGGCGGCCCCGGTGTGCCCGATGCCCCATAGCGATCATGACGCATTGTCGGCGCTGCCGGCGGCACCTTCCGGCGTCCCGCACGACGCGGCACTTGCGCTTTTGCCCGGCGGGGCATAAGGAGCGCGGACGCGGAAACGTACCCGCCAACCGGTCTGGAAGGTCATGTCAGGCACACTCGCCATCATCGGGCGGCCCAATGTGGGCAAGTCCACGCTCTTCAATCGCCTGGTCGGCAGGCGGCTCGCGCTGGTCGACGACCGGCCGGGGGTGACGCGCGACCGCCGCGAGGGCGAGGGGCGCATCGCCGATCTCACCTTCGCGGTCATCGACACGGCGGGTCTCGACGACGCCCCGCCCTCCTCGCTGGAGGGTCGCATGCGCGCGCAGACGGAGGCCGCGATCGCGGAGAGCGATGTCTGCCTGTTCCTCGTCGATGCGCGCTCGGGGGTCACGCCGCTCGACCGTCATTTCGCCGATCTCCTGAGGCGGTCCGGAAAGCCGGTCGTGCTCGCCGCCAACAAGTGCGAGGGCCGGGCGGGCGAGAGCGGCCTCTACGAGGCCTTCGAGCTGGGACTCGGCGAGCCCATCGCCCTGTCGGCGGAGCATGGCGAGGGATTGTCGGAGCTCTACGACGCGATCGCCCCCCATCTCGGCGGCGAGGCGGCGGACAGCTTCGGCGACGAGCACGAGGCGGACGGCGAGGACGATGAGGAGGGCCCCCATGCGCTCCGCCTCGCCGTGATCGGCAGGCCCAATACCGGCAAGTCCACCATGATCAACGCGCTCGTGGGCGAGGACCGGCTGCTCACGGGGCCGGAGGCCGGCATCACGCGCGATTCCATCGCCATCGACTGGACCTGGCGGGGCCGCGAGATCCGCCTCTACGACACTGCCGGCATGCGGCGGCGGTCGCGGGTCACGGAGAAGCTGGAGAAGCTTGCCGTGGCCGATACGCTGCGCGCGGTGCGCTTCGCGGAAGTGGTGGTCCTGATGATCGACGCCACCCAGCCCTTCGAGAAGCAGGACCTGCACATTGCCGATCTCGTCGCGCGCGAGGGCCGGGCCTGCGTGATCGCCCTCAACAAGTGGGACCTCGTGACCGACAAGCGCGGCGTGCGCGCGGAGCTGGAGGAGATGGTCGACCGGCTCCTGCCGCAGCTCAAGGGCGTGCCCATCGTTACCCTGTCGGCGCTCACCGGCAAGAGCCTCGATACGCTCCTTCCTGCCGTCCTGCACATCTACGAGGTCTGGCAGCAGCGCCTGCCCACCGCGGAGCTCAACCGCTGGCTCTCCGAGGCGCTCCAGGCCCATCCCCCGCCGGCGCCGGGCGGACGGCGGATCCGCTTGCGCTACATCACCCAGGTGAAGGGCCGCCCGCCGACCTTCGTCGTCTTCTGTTCGCGTCCTCAGGCCCTGCCGGACGCCTATCGCCGCTATCTGGTGAACGGCCTGCGCGAGGCCTTCGATCTGTGGGGCGTGCCCATCCGGCTCCATCTGCGCAAGGGCGACAATCCCTACGCCTGAGCGTGGGGGAGGCGGTGCGCCCTGCCGGGCTAGCCGGGTCAGGCCGAACGGATCGTGAGGCGCCCGTCCGCGAAATCGTAGAGGCCGCCATTGACACCGAGGCCCGGCTCGGCGAGCGCGACCAGTGTGTCGGCGACATCGGCCGGGGTGGGCAGGGTCTCGGGATCCTCGCCGGGCATGGCGCGGGCGCGCATGGCGGTGCGGGTGGCCCCCGGATTGACGATGCTCACGCGCACGGGCGTCGTCGCGACCTCTGCGGCATAGGTGCGGGCCAGCGCCTCCAGTGCGGCCTTGGAGACGGAATAGGCGCCCCAATAGGCTTTGCACTTGTGCGCCGCGCCGGAGCTCAGGAAGATCGCCCGGCCGGCATCGGAGGCGCGCAGAAGCGGATCGAGCGAACGCACGAGGCGCCAGTTGGCCGTGACATTGACGGCCATGACCTCGTCCCACTCCTTCGCCTTGAGGTGGCCGAGCGGCGTCAGTCGTCCGAGCACGCCGGCATTGGCGGCGAAGATGTCGAGCTTGCCCCAGCGCTCGTGGATCTGGCCGCCCAGCCGGTCGAGCGCCTCCACATCCTTCAGGTCGACGGGAACGAGGGTCGCCGAGCCGCCCATCGCCTGGATCTCGTCGTCGAGCTCCTCCAGCCCGCCGACGGTGCGGGCCAGCGCGACGACATGGGCGCCCTCGCGCGCGAAGGCCCTGGCGAGGGCGTAGCCGATGCCGCGCGACGCGCCGGTGACGAGCGCGAGCCTGTTCTCGAGCCGCTTGGTCATGGATATCCGATATGTCCGGTGTTGTCTGGAGCGCCGCTCAGCCGGCCTCGGCGAGAAGGGAGAGCTGCCGGGCCATGCCGCGGCTGCCTTCCCTGTCGGTGAGCGGGGTGGGGTAGTCGCCCGTGAAGCAATGGTCGGTGAATTGCGGGCGGACGGGGTCGCGCTTGTCGTATCCCATCGCCCGGTAGATGCCGTCCGGGGTCAGGAAGGCGAGCGTCTCCACGCCGATATACTCCCGCATCTCCTCCAGGCTGTGGGTCGCCGCCAGCAGGCTCTGCTGCTCCGGCGTGTCGATGCCGTAGAAATCGGGATAGCGGATCGGCGGGCTGGAGATGCGCATATGCACCTCGCGCGCGCCGGCCTCGTACATCATCTGCACGATCTTCACCGAGGTGGTGCCGCGCACGATGGAATCGTCGACGAGCACGATGCGCTTGCCCTCGATCACGGCGCGGTTGGCATTGTGCTTGAGCTTCACGCCGAGCGCGCGGATCTGCTGGGTCGGCTCGATGAAGGTGCGCCCGACATAATGGTTGCGGATGATGCCGAGCTCGAAGGGGATGCCCGTCTCATAGGCATAGCCGAGCGCCGCCGGCACGCCGGAATCGGGCACCGGGATCACCACATCCGCGTCGCAGGGCGCCTCGCGGCCGAGCTCGAAGCCCATCTTCTTGCGGACCTCGTAGACGCTGCGCCCGTTGACGACGCTGTCGGGGCGCGAGAAGTAGACATATTCGAAGATGCAGGGGCGCGGTTCGACCTTGGGGAAGGGACGCAGGCTCTCGATGCCGTCCTCGGTGATGACGACCACCTCGCCATTCTCCACCTCGCGCACGAACCTGGCGCCGATGATGTCGAGAGCGCAGGTTTCCGACGCGAGAATCGGCGTGCCGTCGTCGAGTTCGCCCAGCACCAGCGGGCGGATGCCCAGCGGGTCGCGCGCGCCGATCAGCTTCTTGTTGGTCAGGGCGACCAGCGAATAGGCGCCCTCGATCATGCGCAGCGCGTCGATGAAGCGCTCGATGAAGCGGGGTTTGCGCGACTGGGCGACCAGATGGAGGATGACCTCGGTATCCGATGTCGACTGGCAGATCGCACCCTCGCGGATAAGATCCTGGCGCAGCGTCAGCGCATTGGTGATGTGGCCGTTGTGACAGACAGAAAAGCCGCCCGTCGCCAGGTCGGCGTAGAGCGGCTGGACATTGCGCAGATGCGTGTCGCCACAGGTCGCGTAGCGTACATGGCCGATCGAGGCATGGCCCTGGAGGCGCTCGATCACGGCCTGGGAGGAGAAATGATCTCCGACGAGGCCGAGCCGTCGCTCGGAATGGAATCGCTGGCCGTCGAAGGCCACGATGCCGGCCGCCTCCTGCCCGCGATGCTGGAGCGCGTGAAGGCCGAGCGCGGTGAGGGCGCTCGCATCCTTGTGGCCGAAAATTCCGAAGACGCCGCACTCCTCGTGCAGCCGGTCCTCGTCCGGATCGAACATGAAAGTCACTGTGCCACCCTCAGGTGATGTCGTCGGCGCCTGGTCTGTCATACCGGCCCGTCCTCAAGGTTCTCAAGCGACCGGCGGGGAATGCCGGTGCAGGACCCCGGTCAGTTCGCGGGTTCGCCCGATCCGTCGAGAAGCTGATCGAGTCCACGCCGCTCATTCGTCTTATACCCGTCTTCGGCCCCGGAGTCAGCGTCCGACTTGGTGGTGGACGACGAGCCGGGCTGCGCCTGCGCCGCCGTTCCGTTGGTCATATAGGTCTTTCCGAGCAGCGTGTCAGCAATATCGGGTGGCAGGAACGAAATAATCAGCTTTCCGGTGTCCTCCACGACCGGCAGCGAGCGCGCCTCGCTGACCCATTCCGGGTGCTGGTCGCGGGGAACGAGCCAGATGAAGAACAGATAGGCCACCACCACGAGCAGCAGTCCGCGGGCGAGCCCGAACAGGAAGCCCAGCGTGCGGTCGAGCGGGCCGACACCCGAATCGAGGATCCAGTCGGAAATGCGCATGGTGAGCAGCGACACCACGACGAGCACGACGAGGAACACCCCGGCGACCAGCGCGATATCGGCCAGATAGTCGGGCTGGATATACTGCCGCGCGGTGGGCTTCAGCGCCGGATAGGCCAGATAGGCGGCCACCGCCGCGCCGGCCCAGGCGAGGATCGACAGGACCTCCCGGGTGAAGCCGCGCATCAGCGCGAGCAGGCCGGAAATGACCATGATCCCGATCAGGATGATATCGAGCAGTGCAATCGGCATGGGGCCAGGGCGCTCCGTTCAAGCCAGTCGAAAAAAACATGCACGCGAGGCCGGACTATAAGTCCCTTTGCGCGGTGTGTCACATACTTGCGGGCCGGCGGGTATATTTAGAGTTACCGGCTCCACCGATCATTGAGCCCCGAAAATCGCTTCGGCAAGATGACGGGAACGGGCCCCGCCTGTCAGCCATGGTGCTGGGCGCGCACCCAGTCGGTGAGCGCGGTGAGGCTTGCAAGGGCGTGAACCTCCGCCATGGCGCCCGCGGCGGCGTCGCCGGCAGCGGCGGGGACGACGGCGGTCTCGAAGCCGAGCTTGGCAGCCTCCTTGAGGCGCGCCTCGGCTTGCGCGACCGGCCTCAGCGAGCCCGACAGGCTGACCTCGCCGAAGAAGACGGAGCGCACCGGCAGCGGCACGCCGGTGAAGGACGACAGGAGGGCCGCCGCGACGGCGAGGTCCGCGGCCGGTTCGCGGATGCGCAGGCCCCCGCAATATTGAGATAGACGTCCTGGCCCGCCATGGAGAGCCCGCAATGAGCCTCCAGCACGGCGAGCACCATGGCGAGCCGGCTCGTGTCCCAGCCGACGACGGCACGGCGCGGCGTACCGAGGGAGGAGGGCGAGACGAGCGCCTGAACCTCCACGAGAACCGGCCGCGTACCCTCGATCCCGGCGAAGACGGCGGAGCCCGCGGCTCCCTCCTCGCGCTCGCCGATGAACAGCCTGGAAGGATTGTCGACCTCCCTCAGCCCGGCATCGGACATCTCGAACACGCCGATCTCGTCGGTCGGCCCGAAGCGGTTCTTCACCGCGCGCAGGATGCGGTACTGGTGGCCCCGGTCGCCCTCGAAATAGAGCACGGTGTCGACCATGTGCTCGATGAGCTTCGGGCCCGCGATCTGGCCCTCCTTGGTGACATGGCCGACGAGCAGGACGGTCGCCCCCTTGGTCTTGGCGAAGCGCACCAGCGCCTCCGTGCCCGCGCGCAGCTGGGAGACGGTGCCGGGCGCCGATTCGATGGCCGGCGACCAGAGCGTCTGCACCGAATCGACGGCGATGACGGAGGGGGGCTGGCCCTCGCCGAGCGTGGCCAGAACGTCGCTGAGATTGGTCTCCGCCGCCAGCAGGACCGGCGCGTCGGCGAGGCCGAGCCGGGCCGCGCGCAGCTGCACCTGGGCGATGGCCTCCTCGCCGGAGACATAGACCACCCGCTCGCCGGCCTCCGCGAGCCGGGCGAGCGCCTGGAGGATGAGGGTGGATTTGCCGATGCCCGGGTCGCCGCCGACCAGCACCGCCGATCCCGGAACGAGGCCGCCGCCGGCCACGCGGTCGAGCTCGGCGATGCCGCAGGCCAGCCGCGGCGGCGCCTCGCCCGTGCCCTTCAGCCCGACGAGGCGTGCGGCCTTGCCCTTCGGGTGGCTGGACCGGCCGGGGCCGGGCAGAGGCGCGTCCGGCGCCTCCTCCACCATGGAGTTCCAGGCCCCGCAACTGTCGCACCGTCCGGCCCATTTGGCCGCGACCGCGCCGCAGGACTGGCAGACATATGTCGTTTGAGGCCGCGCCATGGGTTATCTCGAACAGGATGTGTCGCCGTGCAGGGGCAATCCTACACCCCATCGCCCTCCCGGTGCCGCCGCGCCGGGCGAGGACCGGTGGGGCCCGCGGCCGGTCAAGGCTTCAGGACTTCCATCTGGATCGGCCCTTCCGCCCGGCCGTGGATGAACTGGTCGACATAGTCGTTGCCGCTCTCGTCGATCTCGCCGGCGGCACCCTGCCAGATGATGCGGCCCTTGTAGATCATGGCGATATGGTCGGCGATTTTGCGGGCCGACGCCATGTCGTGGGTGATCGACACCGCCGTCGCGCCGAGGCGCTTCACGCAGTCGACGATCAGCTCGTTGATCACGTCGGCCATGATCGGATCGAGGCCGGTGGTCGGCTCGTCGAAGAAGATGATCTCCGGGTCCGACGCGATGGCGCGGGCGAGCGCCACGCGCTTCTGCATGCCGCCGGAGAGCTCCGCCGGCGAGAGGCTCGCCACCTCGCTGCCGAGCCCGACCTGGGCGAGCTTGTCGATGGCCACGTCGCGCGCGGCCTTGCGCGCCATGCCCTTGCCCTGGATGAGGCCGAAGGCGACATTCTCCCAGACGGTGAGGCTGTCGAACAGGGCCGCGCCCTGGAACAGCATGCCGAATCTGGAGAGCATCCGGTCGCGCGCCTTGCCGCGCATGCCGATGGTCTCGGTGCCGTCCACCTCGATGGTGCCGCTGTCGGCGCGCAGGAGGCCGATGATGCATTTGAGCATGACCGACTTGCCGCTGCCCGACCCGCCGATCACCACCAGCGAGCTGCCGCGGTCGACGGAGAGGTCGATGCCGTCGAGCACGACCTTCCGGCCGAAGCTCTTGTGCACCCCTTTCAGGGAAATGTGGGGATCTTGCGCCATGGGGTGCCCTAGTCGGTGAACAGGAGCGAGGTCAGCACGTAGTTGGCCGCGAGAATGAGGATCGAGGCGGAGACGACGGCATTGGTCGTCGCCTTGCCCACGCCCTGTGCGCCGCCGCGGCTGTAATAGCCGTGATAGCAACCCATGAGCGCGATGATGAAGCCGAAGACCGCGGACTTGACGAGGCCTGAGACGATGTCGCGCAGCTCCAGGAAGTCGACCGTGTTCTTGATGTAGACGGACGAGTTGAAGCCCAGCGTCTCCGTGCCCACCACATAGCCGCCCATGATGCCGATCGTGTCTGCGATGGCGACCAGCAGCGGCAGGCAGATGATCGCGGCCAGGATGCGCGGGGCGATCAGATACTTGAACGGATTGGTGGACAGCGTGACGAGCGCGTCGATCTGCTCGGTCACCCGCATGGTGCCGACCTCCGCGGCGATTGCGGCGGAGACGCGGCCGGCGACCATCAGGCTCGCGATCACGGGGCCGAGCTCGCGGGTGATGCCGAGCGCGACGATCGAGGCGACGATGCTCTCCGCATTGAAGCGCGTGCCGCCGATCCAGATCTGCAGCGCCAGCACACCGCCGGTGAAGAAGGCGGTGAGGCCGACGACGGGGAGCGAGTTGTACCCGATCCTCAGCACCTGCTCGAAGATCTGGCGCAGATGGAAGGGCGGCGAGACCATATGGATCAGCGCGTCCTTCACGAACAGGCTCAGCCGGCCCACTTCCGTGCAGAGGTCGAGCGTGACCCGTCCGAGGCTTGCGAGAGGATTCAAGGGAGACGGCCCTTTCGTCAGTTCTCTTCGTAGGCGGAGTATAGTCGAGCGTAGCGCGAACCCAAGCTCGTGAGAACTTCATACGGGATCGTGCCGGCCCAGCGCGCGACGTCGTCGACCGTCACATGGTTGCCGATCAGCTCCGCCTTTGTACCACGGCGCACGGTATCGCCCGGCAGGTCCGTGATGTCCACCGTAATCATGTCCATGGAGACACGCCCGACCACGGGGGCGAACTGGCCGGCGATATAGACCTGGGTGTGTTCCTCGCTCCTGTCGGAGCGACCGCTGAGCGACCGGAAATAGCCGTCGCGGTAGCCGGCGCCGATGACGGCGATGCGCGAATCGCGCCTGGCCCGCCATGTCGCGCCATAGCCCACGCTCGCGCCGCACGGGATCGAGCGGACCTGCAGGATCGTGCCGTAGAGATAGGTGACGGGCTTCATCGGGTTGGCGCGTCCGGCGAACGGATTACCGCCATAGAGCGCGATGCCGGGGCGGACCAGATCGTAGTGATAGGCCGGCCCGTTGAGCGTGCCGGGGGAGTTGGCGATGCTCGCGGGCGCTGGCGGCAGGAGGTTGCGCAGCGTATCGAACGTTTCCGTCTGGATCCGGTTCATCTCGTTGTTGGGCTCGTCCGCACAGGCCAGGTGGCTGACGATCAGGCTCACGCGCATGTCGCCCAGATCGCGGGGATTGGCGGTCAGCCACTCGACCTGCTTCGGCGTCAGGCCCAGACGGTTGATGCCGGTGTCGACATGGAGCGCGGCGGGCAGATGGCGCCCCTCCTCGCGGCACAGCGCGGCCCATTCCGCGATCTCCTCCGGCGAGCCGAGCACCGGGCGCAGATCGAGCGCCGCATAGTCGCGCGCCGCGCCCGGCAGCAGACCGCCCAGAACGTAGATCACCGCCTCCGGCAGCGTCAGGCGCAGGGTATGGCCCTCCGCCGGCACGGCCACGAAGAATACCCGGCAGCCGGCGGCCCACAGGGCGCGTGCTGCGGGGGCAAGCCCCGTGCCATAGGCGTCGCCCTTCACCACGCCGGCGCATTCCGCGGGCGCGGCCATCTTCCTCAGCGTGCGGTAGTTCTCCTGCAGTGCCATGAGATCGACCGTGAGGACGGCCGGTGTCACGGTCGGGGGCGGCGCGTCAGGCGACCAGTCGACCCCCGACAGGGATGGCAAATTCTGCTCCATCATGGTCCAAATGTCTTAATCGAATTGTTCGGGAAGGTAGTCGTCGCGTATCAGATTCTGGAACTTGGTCAAATTTGCGTCGAACTGCAAAGGAACCGTCCCGGTCGGACCGTGCCGCTGCTTGCCGATGATGACTTCGGCGATGCCGGTGACCTTCTCCATCTGCTCCTGCCATTCGAAGAATTCCGGCGTGTTCTCGCGCGGCTGGCGGCGCTGGAGATAGTATTCCTCGCGGAAGATGAACATCACCACGTCGGCATCCTGCTCGATGGAGCCGGATTCGCGAAGGTCGGCGAGCTGCGGCCTCTTGTCGTCGCGCTGCTCGACCTGGCGGGAGAGCTGGGAGAGCGCGAGGATCGGCACGTTCAGCTCCTTGGCCAGGGCCTTGAGGCCGGTGGTGATCTCCGAGACCTCCTGCACGCGTCCCTCCGAGGACCGGCGCGAGGAGCCGGTCAGGAGCTGGAGATAGTCGACCACCATGAGGCCGAGCCCGCGCTGGCGCTTCAGCCGGCGGGCGCGCGCGGCAAGCTGGGCGATGGTGATGCCGCCCGTGTCGTCGATATAGAAGGGCAGGGACTGCAGCTCCTGGCTCACGGCCACGAGGCGGTGGAACTCTTCCTCGGTGATCTTGCCGCGCCGGATGCGCTCGGACGAGATCTCCGCCTGCTCGGAAATGATACGCGTCGCGAGCTGCTCGGCCGACATCTCCAGGGAGAAGAAGGCGACGACGCCGCCGTCGACGGCCTTCTCCGATCCGTCGGGCTGCTGCTCGGTGCGGTAGTTGCGCGCCACCTGATAGGCCACATTGGTGGCCAGCGCGGTCTTGCCCATGGAGGGGCGGCCGGCGAGGATCAGCAGGTCGGAGGCCTGCAGCCCGCCGAGCCGGCCGTCGAGGTCGGTGAGGCCGCTGGAGATGCCCGACAGTCCGCCATCGCGCTCATAGGCGTTGGCCGCCATGTCGATGGCCTCGGTCAGCGCCTGCCCGAAGGCCTGGAAGCCCTGACCGTATTTGCCCGTCTCGGCGAGCTCGTAGAGGCCCTGTTCGGCGGTCTCGATAAGGTCGCGCGGGGTAAGGTCGACCGGGGCGTCGAAGGCGCCATTGACGATATCGGTGCCGATGTCGATCAGCCGCCGCCTGATTGCCAGATCGTAGATGGTGCGGCCATAGGCTTCCGCATTGATGATCGTGGTGGCCGATGCCGCCAGCCGGGCGAGATAGGCCGCGCCGCCGATCTCGGAGAGCATGGCGTTGCGCTCGAAATAGGTGTTGAGCGTGACCGGGTCGGCGAGCTTGCCCGCGCGGATCAGCGTGGAGGCGGCTTCGTAGATATTCGCGTGGACGGGCTCGAAGAAGTGTTCCGGGACGAGAAAGGCCGACACCCGGTCGCAGGCCTCGTTGTTGACCAGGATCGCGCCCAGAAGAGCTTGCTCCGCCTCGATATTGTGCGGGGCGGTGCGATAGTCCTCGGCGGTGTCGGCCTGATCGCCGCCAATTGTCTTCAGGGTCGCGGTTTCCATAATGCCTTCATAGCCGACACGCGGCCGGTATCGCTTGCACGATTCACAGTTTGCTCGCCACTTTCCGCGCTATTCACAGCCCTGTGTGCAAAACACACGCACTATTGCCCGGCGGCTTGACTTTCATGGGCGGGCACGTCACGGGCCCCGCACCGACTCGGAACGGCATTATACGTGAAAATGTCCGCCGATGGGTTACTCGGCGGGAACCGATTTGGGACGGTTGCGCTCCGAGTCGAGGCTGCGCAGCCTGTCCTCCTCGTGCCACATATAGTCTCGCGTGATCGGCAGGGCGTGCTGGTTGCGGGCGAACTGGATCTGGAAGTTGTTCATGCCCTGATAGCGGAAGGCGGTCTCCGAGGCCGCAAGATAGAATTCCCACATGCGGCAGAATCGCTCGTCGTAGATCTCCCTGGCGCGCTCGCGATTGTCGAGGAAGCGCCGGCGCCAGTTGCGCAGCGTCTCCGCATAGTGCAGGCGCAGGATCTCCACATCCGTCACATAGAGGCCCGTCCGCTCGATCACCGGCACGACCTCCGACAGCGCCGGAATGTAGCCGCCGGGGAAGATGTACTTGGCGATCCAGGGATTGGTCGTGCCGGGGCCGTCGGAGCGTCCGATGGAATGGACGACCGCGACGCCGTCGTCGGCCAGAAGCCGCCTTGCCGTGTTGAAGAAGGTCCGGTAGTGCCCCACGCCGACATGCTCGAACATGCCGACCGACACGATCCGGTCGAAGTTTTCCTTCAGGGAACGGTAGTCGGCGAGCCGGAAGTCCACGCGGTCGGACAACCCGGCCTCGCGGGCGCGCTCGTTGGACAGCTTGTACTGCTCCTCCGACAGGGTGACGCCGACGACCTCGACATCGGCGGTCTTGGCGAGATAAAGCCCGAGCCCGCCCCAGCCGGACCCGATATCGAGCACGCGCTGGCCGGGCTTGAGGGCCAATTTCGCCGCCAGATGGCGCTTCTTGGCAAGCTGTGCGGCATCGAGCGACATGTCGGGCGCCTCGAAATAGGCGCAGGAATATTGCCTGTCCCGGTCGAGGAACAGGTCGTAGAGGCCGCCGTCGAGGTCATAGTGATGGGCGACGTTGCGCTTCGACCGGCCCTTGGGATTGAACTGCTGGAGGCGCCGCGTCACATAGCGCAGCGCGCCCGGAATGTTGATCCATTCCGGGGCCGGATGGCGCTCCATGTTCGACAGGCACAGCTCGAGGAAGTCGTAGATCGAGCCGTCCTCCATGACGAAGCCGCCATCCATGTAGGCTTCGCCGAGATGGAAGTTCGAATTCACCACCAGTTTCCAGTAGACGGAGCGGTCGGTGATTCGCGCCGTGACCGGCGTGCCCGTCCCGTCGCCATATTGATGGCGCCCGCCATCGACGTCGATGAGCGTGAGACTGCCGGTTTTTACGATGAGTTTTAAAACTCGATTGAGGATCGCGAACACGTACCGCACCCTCGCGTTCACTGTCTTTGGTAGGGTTCGTTGCTAGTTTTTGTGACGGAACGCGCTTTGTCAAACCATGCTGCGACATATTTGTATCATGGCACCGTCACACAGAAAGGGCGGCGCGATGGTCGCGCCGCCCCTGCCATTCGCAATATCCGCCGCCGCGCCGCGTCCGCACCGTGGTGCGGTGCGGCCGGTCGTCAGGCCTTCGTGTCGTCGGTGCCGTCTTCGGCGTCCGCCTCGTTGCCGGCCTCGCCGGCGTCCTCGGCGACTTCGGCAAGCGTCTCCTGAAGCTCCTCCTCAGCCTCGTGGGCGAGCTCCTCGGTCTCGAACAGCTCCTCAGCCTCGGCGAGGGCCTCGGCCTCTGCAAGGGCCGCCTCGCGCTCGTCGGCCGGAATGGTCATGTCCTCGCCGCGGGCCTGGGCGTCGGCCTCGTCGGCCGTGCGTGCCACATTGAGGGTGATGGTGACATCGACTTCCGGGTGCAGGAGGAGGCGCACCTCGTAGAGGCCGATGCTCTTGATCGGGTGGTCGAGCACCACCTGGTTGCGATGCAGTTCGCCGCCGGCCGCAGTCACCGTCTCGGCAATGTCGCGCGTGGAAACGGAGCCGTAGAGCTGGCCCGACTCGCCGGCCTGGCGGATCGCCACGAAGCTCTGCCCGTTGATCTTCTCGGCCTGCTGTTCAGCGGCGCTCTTGCGCTCGGCATTGCGGATCTCGAGCGCCTCGCGCTCGCGCTCGAACTTCTCGCGGTTCGCCTTGGTGGAGCGCAGGGCCTTGCCCTGGGGCAGCAGGTAGTTGCGGGCAAAGCCGTCCTTGACGCGGACCTCGTCGCCCATGTGACCGAGTTTCTCGATCCGTTCCAGCAGGATGATGTCCATGATTCAGTGTCTCCTTGGAAGTCAAAGTCTCAGATTGTCGTGTCGAAGGGTCATGTCGTCCCGCCCGGCCCGGCGCCGCCGGTCCATCCGGCCCACCGGTTGCGTACGCCGAAGGCGGCTTCGGCAAGGCCGAGCCCGGCAAGCGCGATGACCGCGATCCAGTTGAACAGCAGGACGATGGCATAGAGCCCGGCGAGCAGCGCCGGGCGCGCGCCGGAGCCTTGCGTCAGCGCGTGGACGACGGCGAGCCCCAATATGGCGAAGACCGTGATCGCGACAGCGGCGAAGATGCCGCTGATGAGCGCCAGCGTGCCCGTGGTGAGCAGGGCGAGCACGATGACGAGACCGAGCGCGATGGTCGCCTGGGGCGGGAAGTCGAGCGCGCTGAAGGGCGCCCAGGGCCGCGGTTCGCGCCCCGACATCTTGAGGACCCGCGTCGCAAGCCAGAGATTTGCGAGCGTCGCCACCAGCCAGAGCACGGCGGAGGCGGGCGGGATCATGTGCACCAGAAGCGTGATGGCGGCCTCGACCTCCGCATCGCTGCCGGCCGTGATCTCGCCCTGGAAGGCCGGCTGGGCCTTCATGATCTCGGTGATGATCTCGCGCAGGGCCCGGTAGAAGCTCTCCGCGCCGGTCCCGACAAGGAAGATGCTGAAGCTCACCAGCACGCCGGCGAGCGTGGCGGCCCACAGGACGAGGCGGCCCTCCGGATACCATTCGCGCGCGCCGGTACCGGTACCGTCATTGCCATCGGTGTCCGTCTCCCCACCGGCGGCGGGGCGTGACAGAAGGGCGAGATGGCTCAGCGCGACCGGCGCGACGCCGGCGCTCAGGAGAAAGAGGAGGCCGATGCGGTAATCCGCCAGGATGGCGAGCGCGCCGGTGCCTGTCAGCGCGCCGATGCCTGCCGTCACCGCACCCCAGCCGAGCCCCGCGATGAACAGGGGAAGCGGCGCCAGATAGAACAACAGCACCGAGACCAGGGAATAGGTGATGACGGTGGAATAGAGCGCCGCGGCCGCGAGGCCCGCGCCAATGCCGATCAGCAGAAACTGTCTCATCGTGGCTGTCCCGCTCCCTGGCGGTTAGAGGCTGAGCCCCGAAGGGCCACCCCAACCTGAATTGCTGCGGCCCGGTACCCGGAAGGCCCGGGCCGCGCTCGAGAACCGGCGGACCGGTTACTTGACCTGATAGGGCAGAAGGCCCAGGAACCGGGCGCGCTTGATGGCGCGCGCCAGCTCACGCTGCTTCTTCGCCGACACCGCGGTGATGCGGCTCGGCACGATCTTGCCGCGCTCGGACACGAAGCGCTGCAGCAGCCGGACATCCTTGTGGTCGATGCGCGGCGCGTTGGCGCTGGAGAACGGGCACGTCTTGCGACGGCGGAAGAACGGGCGGCGGACGGGAACCTGCGGAATAGCCATTATGCCTTCTCCTCGGACTGGGCACGGCTGCGCGAGCCGCCTTCGGACCTGGCGTCACCGTCGCGGGGGCCGCGATGGCCGCGGTCGCCCCGGTCTCCACGATCGCCCCGGTCTCCACGATCGCCGCGCGGGCCGCGGCGGTCGTCGCGGTCGCGGCCGGAACGGGCGCGCATCATGGCGGACGGGCCTTCCTCCAGCTCGTCGACCCTGAGGGTGAGGAAGCGGATGACGTCCTCGTTGATCTTCATCTGCCGCTCCATCTCGGCGATGGCGGCAGGCTGAGCCTCGATATTGAGGAGCGTGTAGTGCGCCTTGCGGTTCTTGCGGATCTTGTAGGAGAGCGGCTTGATGCCCCAGTACTCCGTCTTGGCGATCTTGCCGCCATTTCCTTCGAGAACCGACTTGAACTGGTCGGTCAGGCCCTCCACCTGGCTGTTGGAGGCGTCCTGACGAACCATGAAGACATGTTCGTAGTACGGCATGAGTTGCCTTAAGCCTTTCCTTCGCGAATTAATGTCGGTGCCCCGGCGCAGAGCCTCGTTCGAGCCCTCGCGGAAAGGCCCAAATGCGGTTCCTCAAAAGAGCGGAGACACCGGAAGCCGGATCTTCCGGGGAAGACCCTGCCGCAGGCGCACGGGGTATCCCGTCCGCCAACGGCCTTCCGTTCAGCCTCCAACCGGAGCTGTTCACAGGCGCGGTGATATACACATTGCCGCAGCTTTTGCAAGTGTCGGGCTTGCGGGCCGGGCCGGTCAATCCCCGCCCTGGAGGACCTTGCGGAACAGCCCCATGTCGATATTCCCCCGGAGAGGATGATGCCGACGCGCTTGGACGCCATGACCCTTCGCTCCTTGACGAGGCCCGCAAGGGCGGCTGCGCCGGCCCCTTCGGCCAGATTGTGCGTCGTGCGGTAATAGAGCCGGATGGCGTCCGCGATATCGTCGTCGCTGACCGTGACGATGCGGTCTGCGCCCTTCCTGACGATCTCCAGCGCGTCGGGGTCGGGAACCCGCACGGCGATGCCGTCGGCGAAGGTGTCGACGCTGTCGGATCCCACGACGCGGCCGTCCGCGAAGGAGAGGGCGTAGCCCGGCGCGCCCTCCGCGACGACGCCGACGATGCTGGTGGCGAGCCCCAGCATGTCGCGCATGGCGATGGTGCCGCAGATCCCCGAGCCGAGCCCGATCGGCACATAGACCGTGTCGAGCGCGCCCGCGGCATCGAACAGCTCGCGGGCATAGGTGGAGACGCCGAGCACGAGCTCGCGGTGGAAGGAGGGCACCATGTCGAGGCCGCGCTCGCCGGCGATGCGCTCCGCCGCCGCCTTGGCCTCGTCGAAATCGCTGCCCTCCTCGATGAGCTCCGCGCCGAGCGCACGCATGGCGGCGTTCTTCTCCACGCTGTTGCCATGCGGCACGACGATGGTCACGGGAATGCCCTCGCGCGCGCCGGCGAAGGGCAGGCTCTGGCCGTGATTGCCGCGCGTGGCGGAGATCACGCCATTCGTCTCGCCGCGCTCGCGCCGCCGGCGCATATGCACAAGCCCGCCGCGCACCTTGAAGGCTCCGATGGGCGTGTGGTTCTCGTGCTTCACCCACACCTCCGCGCCGAACTCGTCCCTGAGGAGGGGCCAGACATATTGCGGCGTGGGCAGCATCGCCTCACGGACGATGCCGCGCGCCTCCTCGAATTCCTCCGCGGTGAACATGGGGGGTAGCTCCGCTTGTTCATTGAGACCTGACCGGGCGTGACGGAGCACTGTGGAAGGCCGGTGCGGCAAGGTCAACCGGCGTCGCTGCCGCGCTGGAGCGTGTGCAGCACAAGTCCGATGGCGACGGCCGCGAGCCCCGTGGCGGCCGATCCGAGGGCGATCGCCTCCAGACCGAAGCTCTGGATGATCCAGCCGCCGAGAGCCGCCCCGGCAGCGATGCCGAGATTGCACACGGCGATGTTGAGCGACGCCGCGAAGGCCGGCGCCTCGGCGCCCGCGAACATGACGCGGACCTGGCAGGAGACGAAGGCCGCCGTATGCGCCGCGCCCCACAGGCCGAGGAGGGCGAGGACGCTCGCCATGTCGCCGACGGCGAGCGGGAGTGCGGAGACGGCCGCCACGAGCAGGAGGGCGACCAGCGTGGTCAGCGCGGTTGCGTCCCGGTCGACCAGTCGCGAGGCGAGCCAGTTGCCCGCGATGCCGGCAAGGCCGAAGCCGAGCAATGCGAGTGCCGCTTCGGGCCCCGACAGGCCGGCAACCTCCTTCAGGAAGGCGGCGATGTAGGAATAGCTGGCGAACATGGCCGTGAACAGGCAGGCCGACAGGGCGAGATGCAGGAGGAAGGGGAGCCCGAGCAGGATCCTCGCCTGCCGCCAGGGCGGGGGCTGGTCGGGTGATGTGGATGGCGGCGTGGTGGCGCGCACGAGCCCCGCGCTTGCCAGCGTCGCCGCACCGAGGCCCGCCAGCACCGCCCGCCAGCCGAAGAGGTCGGCGAAGGCTGCGCCGGCCGGCACCGCGATCACGATGGCCATGACCGCGCCCATATTCACCTGCCCGATGGCCCGGCCGGCATTGCGGGGCCCCGCTCTGGACGCCGCCAAGGCGCTCGCCAGGCTGACGAAATGCGTCAGGATGGCGCCCTGGATCATGCGTGCGCCCATCAGCACCCCGTAGACGGGCAGGAGTGCTGCGGCCAGATTGGCGAGACCGAAGGCCACAAGGCTGAGGACAAGGACGGGGCGGGGCCGCCACCGGGCGGCGGCGAGTGTCACCGCCGGACCGGCGACGGCCGCCGACAGGGCGAAGCCGGAGACCAGCCAGCCCGCCCGGTCGAGCGTGATGTCGAGGTCGTCCGCCAAAACGGGCAGGAGGCCGACGACGACGAACTCCGTCGTCACCACGGCCCCCGTGGCAAGGGCGAGGCCCGGCACCATGAGACGCCCGTCCCCGATCCGGGCTGCGCCGCCCGCCGCTCTGGACAGGACGGTGCGGCTCATGCGTTGGCGCCGCCGTCGATGGTGAACTCCGCGCCGGTCACCGAGCGCCCGTCCGGCCCGGCAAGCCATGCGACGAGCCCGGCCACGTCGCCCGCCTCGTTGTAGCGCGGTATGGCCATCAGGCCTCGCTGCGTGTCGGACAGCTCGCCATCCGCCGGGTTCATGTCGGTATCGGTCGAGCCCGGATGGACGATGTTCACCGTGATGTTGCGGGGGCCGAGATCGCGTGCCACGCCCTTGGTGAACCCGACGAGCGCCGCCTTGCTGAGCGAATAGAGGCTGATGGTGGGCCAGGGCACGCGTCCGGCCAGATTGCTGCCGATGGAGACGATCCGGCCACCCTCCGGCAGATGCCGGGCCGCCGCCGACACGGCGGCGAAGACCGCGCGCACATTCACATCCATCGTGCGGTCGAAATCCTCAAGCGTCAGCTCGCCGATCGGCCCGATGTCGAAGATGCCGGCATTGTTGACGAGAATGTCCAGCCGGCCGAAGGCGGAGACCGCGGTCTCGACTGCGGCCACGACGGCGTCGCCGTCCCGGTTGTCGGCCTGGATTGCCATGGCCTCGCCGCCGGCCGCCTCGATCTCGGCGACGACGGCGGCCGCCTTGTCCTTGGAGGTGGCGTAGGTGATCGCCACGCGGGCCCCGTCGTCCGCCAGCCTCCGGGCAATCGCCGCGCCGATCCCGCGGCTGCCGCCGGTGACCAGTGCGACCTTTCCGTTCAGGGATGTCATGAGTGCCTGTCTCCGTATTTTGTAGTGAACGATATAAAATAACTGACGGGCTTGCGGGGCGCTGTCAACCGTTTTATGTATGGATCGATACATAAAAGGAGTTCGGGATGGCTGCCCGAGGACGACCGCGCAGTTTCGACAGGCAGGACGCGCTGCGCCGGGCGATGGACGTGTTCTGGATGAGGGGCTTCGAGAATGCCTCCATGGCGGAGCTTACCGAGGCCATGGGGCTCAAGCCGCCGAGCCTCTATGCGGCCTTCGGCAGCAAGGAGCAGCTCTTCAGGGAGGCGGTCGACTACTATGCGCAGACCCAGGGCGGTGGCATCTGGGACAAGGTTCCCACCGCACCCACCGCGCGCGAGGCCATCGCCGGCATGCTGCGCGCCTCGGCGGAGGCCTATACGCGTGGACCGACGCCGCGCGGTTGCATGATCGTGCTCGCCGCGCCGCAGATGGAGGGCGCGAACCCGGCCGTCTGCGACGAGTTGAAGGCGCGGCGCATGGAGAATGTCGCCATACTGGAGCGTCGCCTGGAGCGTGCGGTCGCCGAGGGCGAGCTGCCGCAGGGGACCGACTGCCATGCCGTCGCCGCCTATTTCGCCACCGTCCAGCACGGCATGTCCATCGAGGCGCGCGACGGCGCCTCCCGCAAGACGCTGCTTGCGGTTGTCGACTGCGCCATGGCGGCATGGGACAGCCTCGTCTCCTGACGCCCCGTTCCGTGCCCTCCTTGCTTGACAGTTCCGCCAAGCCGTGGTTGCTGCGCTCCATCCGTACAGAAAGGGCGCCAGCCCATCGCTCGCAACCGAAGGAACGAGATGACCGTCGCATTGACCTTTCCCGGACAGGGCAGCCAGCAGGTCGGCATGGGCGCGAAGCTCGCCGAAGCGTTTCCCGCCGCGCGCGCCGTCTTCGAGGAAGTCGACGACGCGCTGTCGGAGAAGCTGTCGCAGATCATGTGGGACGGGCCCGACGAGACGCTCACCCTGACGGAGAACGCCCAGCCCGCCCTGATGGCGGTGAGCCTTGCGGTGATGCGCGTTCTGGAAAGCGAGGCGGGGCTCGACCCGGCCCGCGACGTGGCCTTCGTCGCCGGCCACTCGCTGGGCGAGTATTCGGCCCTGGCCGCGGCCGGCTCTTTCACGCTCGCCGACACGGCAAGGCTCCTGCGTACGCGCGGGCGCGCCATGCAGGAGGCGGTGCCGGTCGGCCAGGGCGCCATGGCGGCGGTCCTGGGGCTCGATCTCGACGCGGTCCGCGCGGTCGCGGACGAGGCGGCCGGCGAGGCGGAGGTCTGCCAGGTGGCCAACGACAACGCGCCGGGGCAGGTGGTGGTCTCCGGCTCCGCCCCGGCGGTGGAGCGGGCGGTGTCGCTGGCCAAGGAGCAAGGCGCGCGCCGGGCGATCATGCTGCCGGTGAGCGCACCGTTCCACTGCGCCCTGATGAAGCCGGCGGCGGAGGTCATGGCCGACGCGCTGGAGCAGGTCACGATGAAACCGCCCGCCGTGCCGCTAGTCGCCAATGTCACTGCCGCGGCGCTGGGCGAACCCTACGAGATTCGCATGCGGCTGTGCGAGCAGGTGACGGGCGCTGTGCGCTGGCGCGAGTCGGTGGCCTATATGGCGGAGAACGGCGTCGACCGGTTCTTCGAGATCGGCGCGGGCAAGGTGCTCACCGGGCTTGCCAAGCGCATCGCGTCGGGGGCGACGGCGGCCAATGTGGGGGCGCCTGAGGATATCGGCGCATTCGCCGAGGCCATGCGCGGCTAGTCGCGCGTCTTGACGACCAACAATGTGTCACGAGGGGACTGTTCAGCAATGTTCGACCTGACCGGGAAGTCAGCACTTGTCACCGGGGCGACCGGCGGCATCGGCGCGGCGATCGCGCGCGCGCTCCATGCCCGCGGGGCGACCGTCGCCGTGTCGGGAACCCGCGAGGCGGTTCTCGAGGAGCTCGCGGCGGATCTCGGCAGCCGCACCCATGTCCTGGCCTGCAACCTGGCCGACCGCGAGGCGGTCAAGGGGCTCGTGCCGCTCGCCGAGGAGGCCATGGGCGGCCTCGACATCCTGGTCAACAATGCCGGGCTCACCCGCGACAACCTCGCCATGCGGATGAAGGACGAGGAGTGGGACCAGGTTCTCAACGTCAATCTGACGGCCGGATTCCAGCTCGCGCGCGCCGCGCTCAAGGGCATGATGAAGCGCCGCTTCGGGCGCATTGTGGGCATCACCTCCGTGGTCGGCGTGACCGGCAATGCCGGCCAGTCGAACTATGCCGCCTCCAAGGCGGGGATGATCGGCATGTCGAAGTCGCTCGCCCAGGAGGTCGCAAGCCGCGGCATCACGGTCAACTGCATCGCGCCGGGCTTCATCGCCACCCCGATGACGGAGGCGCTCAACGACCGCCAGCGCGAGGCGATTCTCGGCAATATTCCCTCAAGCAGGCTTGGCGAACCCTCCGAGATCGCCGCCGCGGCGGTCTATCTGGCGAGCGACGAGGCCGGCTACATGACGGGACAGACATTGCACGTCAATGGCGGCATGGCCATGATCTGAGGTACCGTTTTGCACGCTTTCGCGGGGCATGCGCCTTGGGTCTTGGTGATCCGCGGCAATCTGTGATACGAAGCCCGCGGCTTGGCCCCGAATGCTTGCGAAGTGAACCACGGAAGGGGACGTGGAATTTTGGTGGACCTCGCCCGTTGGGGCTTCACTTCACGCAGTCGATCCGTAAAAGAGGCTAATTGAGACCGGCGCGCACGGCGTCGCCTTTGAACTGAGGACCAGAACATGAGTGATATTGCTGAACGGGTGAAGAAGATCGTGGTCGAGCACCTCGGTGTCGAGGCCGACAAGGTTTCCGAGGACGCGAGCTTCATCGACGACCTCGGCGCGGACAGCCTCGACACCGTCGAGCTGGTCATGGCGTTCGAGGAGGAGTTCGGCATCGAGATTCCGGACGACGCGGCCGAAACCATCCAGACTGTCGGCGACGCCGTGAAGTTCATCGAGAAGAATTCCGGCTGAGTGTCGCATCCGGCGGGCCGGCGGGTACGCCGCCGGTCTCCGCGACAGAAAGATTGGACGGTGCGGCGCTCTTCGTTGAAAGCCGTGCCGGTTAGCTGGACTGCCGCCATGTCGGCCCGGTCGACACGGCGGTCACTGGCCACATCCGGGACGGAAATTGTAGAATAAGAGATATGAGAAGGGTCGTCGTAACCGGTCTTGGCATGGTGTCGCCGCTGGCGTGCGGTGTCGAGGAGACGTGGAGCCGGCTGCTCGAGGGCCGTTCCGGCGCCGGGCGCATCGGGAAATTCGAGACGGACGATCTTGCCTGCAAGATCGCCTGCGAGGTGCCGCGCGGCGATGGCAGCGACGCCACCTTCAAGGCCGACGATTGGGTCGACCCCAAGGAGCAGCGCCGGGTCGACGACTTCATCGTCTTCGCGCTCGCCGCGGCCCGCCAGGCGGTCGACGATTCCGGCTGGCGCCCGGAGCGCTACGAGGACCAGATCCGCACCGGCGTGCTCGTGGGGTCGGGGATCGGCGGCCTGCCGGGCATCGAGGAGACCTCCGTCCTCCTGCATGAGCGCGGGCCCCGCCGTGTGAGCCCGTTCTTCATTCCCGGACGGCTGATCAACCTCGCCTCAGGCATGATCTCCATCCAGTACGGTTTCCGCGGTCCGAATCATTCGGTCGTGACCGCCTGCTCGACCGGCGCCCACGCCATTGGCGACGCGGCCCGCCTCATCGGGCTGGGCGATGCGGAGGTGATGCTGGCGGGTGGTGCGGAAGCGGCCATCTCCCGGCTCGGCATCGCCGGTTTCGTGGCCTGCAAGGCGCTCTCCACCCATTTCAACGACGAGCCGGAGAAGGCGTCGCGGCCCTATGACCGCGACCGCGACGGCTTCGTGATGGGCGAGGGTGCCGGCGTCGTGGTGCTCGAGGAGCTCGAGCACGCCAAGGCGCGCGGCGCCAAGATCTATGGCGAGGTCATCGGCTACGGCATGTCCGGCGACGCCTATCATATCACCGCACCGTCGGAAGACGGCGACGGCGCGCTGCGCTCCATGCAGGCCGCCGTCAAGCGGGCCGGTATCTCCGCCCACGACATCGACTATATCAACGCGCACGGCACCTCCACGCCGCTCGGCGACGAGATCGAGCTCGGCGCGGTGGAGAAGCTGATGGGCAACAAGGTCGGCGAGCTGACCATGTCGTCCACCAAATCGGCCGTCGGCCATCTGCTCGGCGCGGCCGGCGCGGTCGAGGCGATCTTCTCGTTGCTCGCCATGCGCGACAATATGGCGCCGCCCACCCTCAATCTCGACAATCCGTCGGTCACGACGGAGATCGATCTGGTGCCCGGCACCCCGCGCCCCATGGAGATCAACACAGTTCTGTCCAATTCCTTTGGTTTTGGTGGAACCAACGCGTCTTTGATCTTCAGGCGCCTCGATCACTGAAGCCCGGGGCGGACGTCCCGCCATGTGCTGCGGCGGGGCAGTGCGGGGCCGAGCGCCCGCGTCCTGTGTCCAGCCGGGCGCGATCGGGGTATGCTGGATCGCACGGCCCTGAACCGGGAACGGAGTCCGGGCCGACGATCCAAACCGCTTCGGAGGGCTGGGACGACAGGCCCCGCGCCTGAACGCCGTGCCAGCCGCTCCAATGCCTGGGAGGAACGGGACCCGTGCCGCACGACCAGCTCAAACCGCCCCGCAAGCGCCGCCGCAGGTCGCTGCGGTCCGCGGCCGCGACCCTGTTCGCCTTTGCCATCCTCGCCATCGCGACGGCCGCCGCGGTGTTTCTCTACGGCAAGTGGAAGTTCGAGGAGCCCGGGCCGCTCGCCCAGGAGGCGACCGTCGTCATCGACCGGGGGCTCGGCACGGCGCGCATCGCCCGGCGCCTGGAAGAGGCCGGTGCGATCTCCGATGCCCGGCTGTTCCTGGTCGCCGCCGTCGCCACCGACAAGGCCGGGCGCCTCAAGGCTGGCGAATACAGCTTTCCCGCCGGCGCCAGCATGGCCTCCGTGATGGACAAGCTCGCCAAGGGCAAGGCCATTGCGCGCAAGCTCACCATTCCCGAAGGCCTCACCAGCGCGCAGATCGTGGAGCGGGTGCGCGCCGAACCGGCGCTCACCGGCGAGATCGGGACCGTTCCCGACGAGGGCACGCTGCTGCCGGAAACCTATCACTTCCAGCGCGGCGACGACCGCCAGGCCCTGATCGACCGGATGAGGGCGGCGCACGATACCCTGCTTGAGAAGCTCTGGTCGCAGCGCGACACCTCCATTCCCGTCGAAACGCCGGAAGAGGCGGTGATCCTCGCCTCCATCGTGGAGAAGGAGACAGGCATCCCGGAAGAGCGCCCGGAGGTCGCGGCGGTGTTCCACAACCGGCTGAAGCGCGGGATGCGGCTTCAGTCCGACCCGACGATCATCTACGGCATTTCCGGCGGCGACGGCCCCCTGGACCGGCCGCTCACCAAGAGCGATATCGACGAGAAGACCGACTACAACACCTATCAGATCGACGGCCTGCCGCCGACGCCGATCGCCAATCCGGGCCGGGCCGCGCTCGAGGCGGTGGTGAAGCCCGCCGACACCAAGGCGCTCTATTTCGTCGCCGACGGCACCGGCGGCCATGTCTTCGCCAATACGCTGGCCGAACACCGCAGGAATGTCGGCAAGTGGCGCAAGATCGAGAAGGAGTTGAGGCTCGAGGCGGAGAAGGCCGAAGCGGCTGCCGCAGAGGCGGAGGCCGAGGCGTCGGCTGACGAGGCGGCAGCCGCCAGCGATAACGACGCCGACGTGGCCGATGACAGCGCCGCCGCGCCAGCTTCCGAGACCGTCGCGCCCGACGACAAGCCCGTGCCGCAGGCCGAGATCGCCGCCCTGGAGCCGGCATCGCAGGGCACCGACGCGGAGGATGCGTCGGTGGAGACCGATGACGCCTCGGCCTCGACCGGGGCGCCGGAGGCCGCCGGCAACGCGGAGGATGCCGACGAAGCCGACGGGAAGACGGCGGCGAGCACGGCCGGGTCCGTCCCCCTGCCGCGCCCCAAGCCCGCCCGGCCGGCGCAATAAGCCGCAGGCCCTGTCGGTTCCCGCACGAGTACGAATATGCGCGATGGGCCTGCCCTTGGACGGGCTAGCCGGAGCGTTGAAAGCTCTGTCGCTTTTCATGAGTTGAACAGGATGGTATCCGAAAAGTGCGTACACTTTTCGGCATCATGCTCTAGAGTGGCGCCGCACCGGGCGATTCCGGCGGGGGGCCGCCGTCGCTCATTGTCCGTCATTCAACGAAACGATCCCCATGACCCTATCGAGCATGACCGGTTTCGCGCGTGCCGACGGCGCGGATGGCGATTTCAGATGGCACTGGGAGGTCCGCTCGGTCAACGGCAAGGGGCTCGACGCGCGCTCCCGCCTGCCGGCCGGCTACGAGCGGCTGGAGGTGGAGGTGCGGGCTGCCGTGGCGCGTCATCTCAATCGCGGCAACTGCCAGATCGGCCTCCAGATCGACAGAACGGGCGGGGGCGCGGACCTCGTCGTCAACGAAGCGGCGCTGGAGCGCGTGCTCGCCGTCGTGGAGCGGCTGAAGGGGCGCGTGGAGGCCGAACCGCCGAGGCTCGACGGCCTTCTGTCCCTGCGCGGCGTGCTGGAGCTGGCGGATACGGAAGAGGACGAGGCCGACCGCGAGCGGCGCGACGGCCTCCTGATCGAGACACTGAACGAGGCGCTCGCCGCCCTCGTCGCCGCGCGTGCGAGCGAGGGGGCGGAGCTTGAGCGCGTGCTCGGCGAGCAGATCGACACCATAGAACGCCTCGCGCGGGATGCGCGCGACTGCCCGGCAGCGACGCCGGAGGCCATCAGGGCGCGCCTCGAAGACCAGATCGCGCGGCTCATGGACACCGGTGCCGACCTCGATGCGGACCGCCTCCACCAGGAGGCCATGCTGCTTGCCGCGCGCGCCGACATCACCGAGGAGATCGACCGGCTCCTCGCCCATATCGAGGCGGCGCGCGCCCTGATCTCCGGCGATGGCCCGGCCGGGCGGCGCCTCGATTTCCTGGCCCAGGAGTTCAACCGCGAGGCCAATACCATTTGTTCGAAGTCCAACGACCGGGCGCTCACCGCCATCGGCCTGGAGCTGAAGGCGGTGATCGACCGGATGCGCGAGCAGGTCCAGAACATTGAGTGATACGAAAGACAAGGCCGCGACGAACAAGGGCGCCATTGCGCGCCGGGGATTGATGCTCGTCCTGTCGTCGCCGTCCGGGGCGGGCAAGTCGACCCTGTCGCGCCTTCTGGTCGACGAGGAGAAGCAGAGCGGGCAGCCCTTTCACCTGTCCGTCTCGGTCACCACGCGCGAGAAGCGGCCGAGCGAGGTGGAGGGCGTGCACTACCAGTTCATTTCCAGGGACCGCTTCGCGGCGATGCGCGACCGCGGCGACCTGCTCGAATGGGCGGAGGTGCACGGCAATTTCTACGGCACGCCGCGCGATCCGGTCGAGGAGGCACTGAAGAGCGGGCGCGACGTGCTGTTCGACATAGACTGGCAGGGCACGCTGCAGCTCTATGAGCAGATGCGCGAAGATGTCGTCTCCGTCTTCATCCTGCCGCCCTCCATCGCTGAGCTCAAGGCGCGGCTCGAACGGCGCGCGGAGGATTCCGACGATGTCATCACCCGCCGCCTCGCCGGCGCCAAGGCGGAGATGGAGCACTGGTCGGAATACGACTATGTGGTCGTCAACACGGATGTGGAGCAGGCCTTCAAGGGCGTGAAGGCCATCCTCGACGCCGAGCGCCTGAAACGTGTGCGGCGTCCGGGACTTGCCGATTTCGTGCGCCAGCTTCAGGACGATCTGTAGGACGCGTTCGCTTTCCATCGCCGCGAAAGCGGCATAGCGGATGCCCGCAGGACGGTGTTGCCGGGCCCTGTTGGCTATTCAGTCCGCATGCAGCACCTGCTTTCCGTCATCCCCGCGCAAGCGGGGATCCATTTGCGGAACCAGAACGGTGGATCCCCGTTTGCGCGGGGATGACGGACAAGGAGGCCGGTCCGAGACCCGGAAACAGGCGTCTGCTCGAGTTGCAAGGCCAACAGGGCCCGGCAACAAGCCCCGGAACCGCATATATCCGTGTGATGTGTGCCGGCGGTCCTCAACCGGATGGCGATGGGCTCGACCAGGCCATTCATCGGGCTGATCCGAAATCGCCCTATTCGGGCTCCGGGTGCTCTTTTGCATCGGGGCCGGAGAGCTCGTGGAGGGCGCGGGCCATCGCGCAGAACTGTGCCACGGTCACCTGCTCGGCGCGTTCCGTCGCGGCGATGCCGGCGCGCTCCAGGAGGGCTTCGGGCTGCGGCCAGGCGGCCTTGAGGCTGGAGCGCAGCATCTTGCGGCGCTGGCCGAAGGCGGCCGCCGTCACGCGGGCGAGCGCGGCGATATCGCCGACGGGCTCCGGACTGCTGCGCGGCACGAGCTGGACGACGGTCGAGGTGACCTTGGGCGGCGGCGTGAAGGCCTTCGGGCTGACATCGAACAGGGCGCGCACCTCGCAGCGCCATTGGGCAAGGACGCCCAGACGGCCATAGGTCTTGCTGCCCGGCGGCGCGGCGAGCCGTTCGGCGACCTCGCGCTGGAACATCAGCGTCATCGACTGGTACCAGGGCGGCCAGGGCTCCGCACGCAGCCAGCCGACCAGCAGCGGCGTCGCGATATTGTAGGGCAGGTTGGCGACGATGCGGGCCGGCCCCGAGACATGGTTTGCCGCATCGACGGCGAGCGCGTCGCCCTCGATCACCTCCAGCCGGCCGTCCCCGTAGTGGTCGGCGAGCTCTGAGAGCGCGGCGATGCAGCGCCGGTCGCGCTCGATGGCGACCACGCGCGCAGCGCCCTCGGCGAGCAGGGCCCGCGTCAGGCCACCGGGGCCGGGGCCGACCTCCACGACCGTCACGCCGTCGAGCGGTCCCGCCGCGCGCGCAATGCGGCCGGTGAGGTTCAGGTCGAGCAGGAAGTTCTGGCCGAGGCTCTTGCGGGCCGTCAGCCCATGGCGCGCGATCACGTCGCGCAAGGGAGAGAGGTCCGTGCCCATGGTGCGCGCTATCGGCCGGCGGCTGAGATGCTGCCGCGATGCGCCGCGACGGCCATGTCGCGAGCGGCCCTCAGGGCGGCCACGAGGCTCGACGGATTGGCACCGCCCGTGCCGGCCAGCGCCAGGGCTGTGCCGTGGTCCGGCGAGGTGCGCAGGAAGGGCAGGCCGAGCGTACAGTTCACCCCGTCGTGGAAGCCCAGCATCTTGACCGGGATCAGCGCCTGGTCGTGATACATGCACATGCACACATCGTAGGTCGCCCGGGCCTCCTCGTGGAACACCGTATCGGCGGGAAGCGGGCCTCGGACGTCGAGGCCGTCCGCGCGGAGCCGCTCGAGCGCGGGCTCGACGATGTCGCGCTCCTCCGTGCCGAGGCTTCCGTTCTCGCCGGCATGGGGGTTGAGGCCGGTGACCGCGATGCGCGGGCGGGGAATGGCGAAGCTGCGGGCGAGGTCGCGCGCGACGATACGCGTCTGGGCGACGATCGCCTCGGCGGTGAGCGCCCCGGGAATGTCCTTCACGGGGATGTGGATCGTGACCGGAACGGTCCTGAGCCCCTGGGCCATGAGCATCATGACGGGGTCGGCCTCGCGGCCGGCCGCGCGCGCGAGCTCGGCCAGGAACTCCGTGTGCCCGGGATGGCGGAAGCCCGCGCCGTAGAGCACATGCTTGTGGATCGGATTGGTGACGACGGCGGAGACCTCGCCGTCGAGCGCGAGCGCCACGGCGCGCTCTATGGCCTCCAGAACGAGGCCCGCATTGCGCGGATCGAGCGTGCCGGCCGTTACAGGCGCCGCCGCGGCGAGGGGCAGCACGGGCAGGGCGCCGCCGGAGAGCGCCAGCGCGGCCATGGGGCTGTCGACACGCTCCACCGTCACATCGAGGCCGAGGGCGCAAGCGCGCCGGACAAGCACGTCCGGATCGCCGACGACCAGGAGCGGCGGCAGGCTCAGCTCCGCGCGGCGCGCCCAGGCGGTCACGGTGATGTCGGGGCCGATGCCGGCGGGCTCGCCCATGGTCACCGCCACGGGAGCCTCGGTGGATGTCATGGTGTCATTCCGCCCATGGGAACGGCCCGGCTCAAGCCTCAGGGCTTGTAGGACGGGACCTTGTAGTCGACGAAGGCGTTGCGCTTGATGTCGCGCAGATACCGGTCGCCATACATGCCATAGCGTTCGTTGACGAGCATGTTCTCCACCTGGTCGCGGCTGATCGGCGGCGGCGCGATGGAGCGGCGCGCGCAGAACGCGATGAGCTGGACGCCGCTCTTGGCCCGGTTCGGTCCGACGACCTTGCCCGGCCCGACCTTGTCCAGCGCCTGCTTGAGCGGCTTCGGCAGCTTGTCCGGCGGAACGTCGACCGGATTTCGGATCTGCACGTTGAAGATGCCCGACGCGGCCTCGCGCGTGTTGGAGCAGTCTGTGAACCGCTGCATGATGCGCTGCGCCTCCACGAAGCGGGCATAGACGAGCTGGTCGTTGGAGGCGGCATTGGCGTCGAGCGGGAGCTGGATCTCCTGCAGCCTGTAGGCCGTGCGCGGCTGGCGGGCGGGATCCTCGTTGATGGCCTTCAGACGGCGGTCGATCTCGCCATCGTCGACCTCCACATTGATATTGTAGCGCGCGTTCAGGATGCGGTTCCAGGTGAGGTTGGCCTCGATCCGCCGCTTGAGGGTGCCGATATTGATGCCGTTCTTGCTGAGGCGCGCCTTCAGGCCGTCGACGCTCGTGCCGCTGGAGGCGGCCATGCGCGCCAGTGTGGCATCGACCTGCTGGTCGGAGACGGAGACCTGCAGGCGTTCGGCCTCGACACGCTTGAGCATGTCCTCGATGAGCTCCTGCAGCGTCGCCTTGCGCTGTTGCTCGGTGCTGCCGCCGGAGGTGAAGCCCAGGATGCTGTTGAGCTTCATGCGCTGATCGATGTCGTAGTCGGTGATCGGCTGGTCGTTGACCACCGCGACCACGCGCTGGCCGCTCTGGGCGTTGGCGATGCCGGGAACGGCGAGGATTGCGGCAACGATCATGCACAGCAGGATCGATGACTTCAGGGATGTCGGTATCATTGTTCTCGTTTCGAGCCTTTTCCACCAGAAAGGCGCATCGCTCGGTTCCCCATCAGCGGCACCGTCCAGACCATGGGTGCCACAAAGGCCGGGGCGGATGCAACTGTTCCCTCCCTCATGCGCGCTTTTGGATCAGTCCACGCTGGTGCTGACACCGGCTCCGCCGAGAGTGCGGAAATCGACCGAGAGCAGGATGGAGCGGTCGGGCTCGACATCGCGGTCGCTGGTGAAATCCTCCTCGTAGGCGAGGCTCACCGACATGCAGTCGCAATCCCAGCCGATTCCCACCAGATTGCGCAGCTTGCGGTCCTCTTCGAGGTCGTAGCGGAAGCCGCCGAAGATCCGCCAGCCGTCGAACAGGTCCACCGAGGCCGACGCCCAGATCTGTTCGCTGGTGTCGACCCGGCCATAGGAGGGCGCGCGGGCGACATCCACATAGTTCACCGACGCGGTCAGCCAGTCGAACCGCGTGACGAGGCCGATCTCCTGGGCATTGACGTCCAGCGTCTTGTCGTCGAACCGGGCGGAGTAGGTCATCCGGATGTTCTCGATCGGCTGCAGGGCGAGCCCGGCGACGAAATCGGATGTACTGCCCTCCAGGCCGGACCCCACGGTGAAGCTGTTCCGTCCGGCGAGGTGGAAAGACTGGCCGAAGCTGAACTTCGCGAAGCCGCCGCTGTTGGTGAGCAGCGTGTAGACAAAGCCGAGATTGGCGCGCGTGCCGCCCTCGTAGCGGTCGAGGCCGGTGAAGCGGTCATGCAGGAACAGGTTGGTGTGATCGAGGTTGAAGGTGATCGAATCCTCGTTCGGGAGACGGTCCGTATCGTACTCGTTCACCGACGCGATAACCTGCGCGACGGGCTCGAAGACATGCTGGCCGAGCGCGTCGCTACGCACGAACGGCCAGCGCAGGTCGAGCCCGGCGCTCGGCAGCAGGCGGCCCGTCACCTCCTCGTCGCGCAAGCCCCCGGCACGCCAGCGTCGGGCACCTTGTCGGTGTAATAGACGTCGCCGCGCAGATTGGCGAAGGGCGTGATCACCTGGCCCATATTGGTAACCATGCGGCGCTTCCAGTGCGCCTGGGTGACGACGCGGGTCGCCTCCGTTCCCTGGTCCACCGTGGCGTAGGGAACGGTCGGGTCGTCGCGGTGCAGGCTGTAGATATTGGTGTCGACACCGAACTCGCCGCCCAGCACCGGCTGGTCGAATGTGAAGCTGTGGCGGATCGACGGCGCCACATAGGGCGTCGTGTCGGAATCGTCGTTCTTCAGCAGGCCGCGGAAATGATAGGCGGCGGCGTTGAAGTAGTTCCGGTCGTCGATGCCGGTCAGATAGACCTGGCTGGTCAGCTGCGTGCGGCTGTCGATCTTGTAGCGCCGCATGAAGGTGTCGTCGGTCGTCGCCGTGATATCCCAGCCCCAGTTCCAGCGCTCGTTGATGCGGAAGTCGCCCTCGGTGCGCACGAAGCCGCGGAAGTGCCGGTCGCCCGGCGCCTCGATATCGGTGTCGAGCTGGTAGATGCCGCCGGCATCGATGGAATATTCGCCGTCCTCCAGCCTGTGGCGCCATTCCGCGCGCAGGAGCGGGCCCTGCTTGGTGGTCAGCGTCGGCCGGAAGGTGATGTCGTAGTTCGGCGCGAGCGCCCAGTAATAGGGCACCTCGAGTCCGAAACCGTATTCGCTGGAGGTGATGAGGCGCGGCGTCAGGAAGCCCGACTGGCGTTTGACCGTGGGATCGGCGTGCCAGAATGTCGGGGCATAGGCCACAGGCACGCCGAACATCTCGAATGTCGCGTCCTTGTGGGTGATGGTGTGCTCGTTCTCGTCGTGGACGGCCTCGCGCGACTTGATCTGCCAGACCGGCGTGCCGTCGCGCATGACGCAGGCATTGCAGGCCGTGTAGGCCACGCGCTCATAGACCGTGATGCCGCCTTCCTGCCGTTGCGCGTAGTCGGCGGTCAGCACGGCGCGATTGGTCAGGAGCAGCTTGAGGTGCTCCGCGAAGCCTTCCCGGAACCGGTTGCGCAGCTCCGCGATGTCGGCGAGCAGCATGTTGCCGTTCGGCTCGCGCAGCATGATGTCGCCATTGGCCCGGAGCGTGTCGTTGCGCTTGTCGTAGACGACCTTGGTGGCGTTCAGGACATAGGGGCCGTAGGTGATCTTCACCAGGCCGGTCGCGGTCGCGATCTCGCGGCGACTGTCATAGGTGATCTTGTCGGCGACGACATTGACGGGTGAGCCCTCCGGCGGCGCGCCGAGTTCCGGGTTCACACCCTGGGCATTGGCCGCCGGAACGGCGAGGGGGGTGAGAAAGGAGCCGGCGAGTAGGGCGGCGCCAAGCGGCACGAGCGCGCGCCGGCAAACGGCGGCAACCGCCCCCCCGCCCGTCTCCGGGCGGCGATTCGGCTGCGATGCGGACCGTTTTCCACCTGCTGCCTGCTGTCCCTTCAGGAGCCGCATCCCCTCGCTTCACTCTGATACGCGCTCGACCGTTCCCGCAGATCCCCGCTGACGGCCGACCGGATACTGAACGTCGACTAACCCGCAACGCCGGGCGCGCCCCGCCCTCCAAGCCCCGTGGCGATGGCGAGTCACGACCGGTCGAGGATTTGTAGCCTGTCCGGTCGCCCCAAGACCAGAAGAATCAGATGTGGAAAAGATATTGGTGGATGAAGTGTTACCCGGTGAACGCACCCCTCAGGCCGTGTCGCGGGGCATGGTCGGGATGACCCAGTCGCGCGCGTTCCGCTCGGTGCCGACATATTCCGGCCAGCGGAAATCGACGGGCGGATCGTAGTCGCACAGGGGCGCGATCCAGCGCTCGCCGCCGATTCCCCCGCCCGTGCGCGCCTCGAACTCCGCCTGCGCCTCTCCAAGGAGGCCATTGTCGCCGAGGAGGTCGAGAACCGTGGCCGAGATCGTCTTCGCGGCGGTCTCGATCATCGGGTCGATGCAGGGGGAGAGGCCACCGAGCGCGTTCATCACCCAGGCGGGATAGCCGGGCCGGTCCGGGGCCGGCGCGAGCGCGGGCCTGCCGATATAGAGCCTGACCGTCGGCGCGTGCCAGCAATATTCCGTATAGTCGTCGGAGGTGAAGTGCGTCTGGCTGGGCGGCAGGATTTCCCGCAATTGCCGTTCCGCCTCCTCCGGTGCCATCAGCTCGGAGATCGCCGGCAGGAACGGCTCCTCCATCGGCGCCATGCCCAGATTGCGCTGGATCTCGCGGGCAAGGTCCGCCGCGTCGCCGTCGAAGCGTGGCGCGCCCACGGCCTCGAGATTGGCGTATGTGGCGCGCGCCAGCGCATGGTTGGCAAGGCCCGGCCGCGACTTCGACACCCAGTCCCGCCGCCAGGAGCAGTGGGCGAGCTGCGCCGCGCTCTGCGCGTAGTGGTCGAGCCCCTTCGCGATGTGCTCGGCCATGGCGAGGTCGGGCACGCGCATCAGATACATGATCTGCGCCATGCCGGCGGGCAGGTTGTCCGCGGTCGCCTGGCCGGCATTGAGGATCGCCTCGTTCATCGACCAGCTCACCCCCGTGCCGGCGAGATGCTCCTTGAGCGCCTTGCCGGAGAGATACATCTGCACGACCGCGTCGTTCGCGCCGGGCGCGCGCGGCTCGGCGTGGGAGGCGGGGATCGGCGAGGTGCTGCCCGCCGCCAGCCAGCTTTCCGGCTCCTCGCAGGCGAAGGTGTAGACCATCGCGTAGGCCGCGCCGCAATGGGTGTCCCAGCGCACCGTGTTGCACAGGGGCAGCATGTAGAAGGGGTGGAAGCTGATCGCGGCGTCGAGCGCGTCGTAATAGCCGCGAGCGGCGTGGATGGGCTTGGAGCCGCGCACCTTCTCCGCGGGCTCGCCGAAGAAGACGAGCCGTCCGCCGATGCCGCGCGCCTCCATGGCGGCCTTGGCGGCGAGGAAGCCGGCGAGCGAGCCCATGCCGAGGGCGGAATGCGGGTCGGTGTGCCCGCCGGCATGGACGGAGAGCCCGTCGCGCGGGCGCTTGACGGTATCGGCCGCCTGGCAGTTGCCCGGTACGCCGTCATATTCCGCATAGCCGCCGATGGTGGGTCCCGCCCCGTTCTCCCAGCGCGCGCAGAACGCCGTCGGCATGCCGCCGGAGCCGCGCTCCACGGTGAAGCCATGGGCCTCCAGAAGGTCGGCATACCAGGCCGCGGAGCGGTATTCGCGCCACGCCGTCTCGCCGAACTCCCAGATGGTCCGGTTCCACTCAGACCATGCCGGCCGGTTCTCCTCCACCCAGGAAAAGGCCAGATCCTTGCCCGCCGTCATGCGCGCCTCCACCGATGTCGCTGCTTGTGGCGGTCATGTTGATTGAATAAGTCTTGGCGAAAAAGTGAAAAGACCGGGCATAATCGGCAAACGGAATTCAACAATGGGGTAGGGTATGCGTCCTCCATCGATGAACGCGCTGAGAGCCTTCGAGGCGGCCGCCCGCCTCGGCTCGGTGTCCCGGGCGGCGGGCGAGCTCAATCTCACCCGCTCCGCGATCAGCCACCAGCTCAGGCTCCTGGAGCAGGATCTGGAGGTGAAGCTCGTCAAGCGCGAGGGGCGCGGCATCGCGCTCACCGCCGCCGGGCGGCGCTATGCCCGTCAGGTGGAGCGGGCGCTGAGGCTGCTGCGCGAACGGCCCGCCGCCGTCGACATGCCGGCGCTGACCGGCAGCCTGGCGATCAGTTGCGTGCCGGGCTTCGCGAGCTTCTGGCTGTGCCGCCAGATCGGCGATTTCCACGCGACCTATCCCGACATCCAGCTCCGGATCGTGACGCCGCGCGCGCTGGGCGACGTGGTGGGGCCGGCGGCCGACATCTATATCGCCTTCGGCCATGGCGACTGGCCGGACCGCTGGGTGGAGCACCTGACGGGGCTGGAGTTCTTCCCCGCCTGCTCGCCCGGGCTCCTCAACAAGGTGGGTGGCCTCAACACGCCGGAGGATCTCGCCCGCTGCACGCTATTGCATCTGGTGGACCCGACGGACTGGCGGCGCTGGTTGGCGGCCGCACGGGTGCGCGGGGTCGATCCGGATGGCGGCGTCATGTTCTCCGACATCCATCTCGCCATGTCCGCGGCGATGGCGGGGCAGGGGATCATCATCGGCGACGCGCTGGTCTGCGGCGAGGCTCTGCGGCAGGGACATCTCATCCGCCCCTTCGCCCAGACGGTCAGCGGCACGGGCGACTACTATCTCGTCGCCGAGCACGACGTGGTCGACCGCCCCGAGATCGTGGTGTTCCAGACATGGCTGCGCGACCGGCTCACAGAGGATCTCGGCACGATGCTGCCGCCGAAGGGCCAGACGCCGTGAGCCGGCCGGCGGGTCAATTGTTGAATTCTATTTGCCGTTATGGGCAATTTTATTCGATTGTTGTCCATTTCGTTTCACGTTAGCGTCATGGAAACGACACGAAATCCGGCTGAGACCGGCTGTCGATCCTGAGGGGATCCGAGCGATAACGGACGGACGAGGCGATATGGCCGATGTGCAGCTTCAGGCCACGGGAATCCGCAAGCTCTTCGGCGGGTTCGTGGCGCTCGACGACATCTCGATCGATATCGAGCGCGGCGAGTTCCTGACGCTGCTCGGCCCCTCCGGCTCGGGCAAGACCACCTTCCTCAACATCCTGGCGGGCTTCGAGGCGCCGACCGGGGGGCGGCTGCTCCAGGACGGCACCGACATCACGCACCGCCCGGCGGAGGAGCGCGATTTCGGCATGGTGTTCCAAGGCTATGCCCTGTTTCCCCACATGACGGTGGAGCGCAATGTCGCCTTCCCCTTGCGGGTGCGCAAGGTGGCGAAGGCGGAACAGGCCGAGCGCGTCGCCAAGGCGCTCGAGGTGGTGGGGCTGAGCGCCCATGCCGGCAAGCGCCCCTCCGAGCTGTCCGGCGGCCAGCAGCAGCGCGTCGCGCTCGCCCGCGCCATCGTCTTCGAGCCGGACATGCTGCTGCTCGACGAGCCGCTGTCGGCGCTCGACAAGAACCTGCGCGAACAGCTCCAGGAGGAGCTTCAGCGCATCCACCGCGAGATCCGCACGACCTTCGTCTTCGTCACCCACGACCAGAGCGAGGCGCTCGCCCTGTCGAGCCGGGTCGCGATCTTCAATCACGGCAGGCTCCAGCAGATCGGCGCGCCCGACGAGGTCTATACGCGGCCCGCCTCGCGCTTCGTCGCGGAGTTCCTCGGCCAGATCAACCTGTTCCCGCTGAGCGCGCCGCAGAATGCGGACGGCGTCGTCGCCGGCGGGTTCGCGGGGCGCACCCTGAAGGCGCCGGGCAAGGCGAACGGGGCGGGCGTGCTCCTGGGCGTGCGTCCGGAGCACGTGTCGATCGCGGAGAGGCCGGACGAGAATGCGAACGCCATAGAGGCTCAGATCACCGGCATCGCCTATCACGGCCCCACGGTCGCGGTGACGCTCGCGCCGAATGCCGGGGCGGAGGCGGCGTCGCTGTCGCTGACCCTGCCGGCGGAGATCTGGGCCATGGAGGGCTATGAGCGCGGCCGTTCGGTCTGGCTCACATGGCCTGTCGAGAAGGGGCTGGTGCTCGCCGCGGAGGACTGAGGCGCACCAGGGTGAACGCGTCCCGGGGCCCGGCCAAGGGCCTCAAGGACCCAACGGGAGAGGATGGAGACGATGGACAGCCGGTTTCAGAAGGATTGCATGGAGCTCCTCGTGGAGGAGACGGGCAAGGGCCGCATCGGCCGCCGCGATTTCGTGAAGGCCATGTCGGCGCTGCTCGCCGTGCCGCTCGTGCTGCGCTCGAAGATGGCCTATTCGGCCGCCGACCGCCTGGTGATCTGCAACTGGGGCGGCGACGCGATCAAGGCCTATGCGGAGGCGTTCGGCAAGGCCTTCACCGAGGCGACCGGCATCCCCGTGCGCATCGACGGCGCGGGCCCGACGGAGGGCGCGATCCAGGCGCAGTACGAGAGCGGCAACGTGACCTGGGATGTGGTGGATGCGGACGCCTTCACCTCCCTCACGCTCGGCCGCAAGGGCATGATGGAGCCCATCGACTATTCCATCGTCGACAAGGCGGCGGTGCGCGAGGGCGGGGCGCACGAATACGGCGCGGCGAGCTATTTCTTCAGCTATGTGCTGGCCTACGACACGGAGGCCTATGGCGACAATCCGCCGAAGAGCTGGGCCGACTTCTTCGACGCCGAGGCGTTCCCCGGCAAGCGCACCATGTACAAGTGGATGGTCGGCAATCTGGAGGCCGCGCTCATCGCCGACGGCGTGAAGCCGGAGGAGCTCTATCCGCTGGATGTCGACCGCGCCTTCGAGAAGCTCAAGGCGTTCCTGCCCCATGTCGTCTCCTTCTGGGGCTCGGGCGCGGCGAGCCAGCAGCTCCTGATGGAGGGCGAGGCGCAGATGGGCCTCGTCTGGAACACCCGCGCCATGGTCATGGAGCGCGACACGGAGGGCCGGATCGCCTTCGCCTTCGACGGCGGCCTCCTGAACGCGTCGAGCTGGGCGGTGATCAAGGGCAATCCGGCCGGCCCCAAGACGGCGATGGAGTTCATCGCCAGCGCGCAGGATCCGGAGCAGCAGGTCACCCTCCTGAAGCTCCTCGGCAACGGCCCGGCGAACCCGGCGGCGGCTGCGCTCGTGCCCGACGAGCTGAAGAAGTACGACTGCACCCAGCCCGACAATGTCGCCGTCCAGCACATGCTGGACGCGGAGTGGTACGCCGACAATTACGGTGCGACCCTCGACAAGTTCCTGACGCTTATCTCGAGCTGAGGGGGTGACGGGCGCCATGCAGTCCCGGGGCGAAATCCCCCTCACCCTCCCAGCGCTCGCGCGCCGGGCCCCTCCCTCTCCCGCAAGGGGAGAGGGGGAATGCCGGGCGATGCGGCAGGCGAACCCTCTCCCCCGCGGGAGAGGGAGGCGCCAAAGGCGCCGGGTGAGGGGGGTGTGAACCGATGACCGCCGCCGAGACACAGGCCCGCAAGCCGCTCAGCCGGCGCAGCGTCATGGAGTGGTGCCTGTTCGTCGCGCCGCTGCCCCTGTTCCTGGCTCTCGTCTATGCCCTGCCGCTGCTCGGCGTGGTCGGCTGGAGCCTCACCGATCCCGAGCCCGGCTTCGGCAACTATCAGAAGATCTTCACCGATCCGGCGATCCTCGGCATCTTCTGGCGCACGCTCCGGCTCTGCCTTATCGTCTCGCTCGTCTCGCTCGCGCTCGCCTATCTCATCGCCTATCACTGGGTGTTCGGCCCGCCGCTCAGGCAGCGTCTGATCGAGATCTGCGTCCTGATCCCGTTCTGGATCTCGGTGCTGATCCGCGCCTTCGGCTGGATCATCGTCCTGCGCAACAGGGGGCTGGTGAATGGCTGGCTCACGGATCTCGGACTGATCTCCGAGCCGCTCTCCATGGTGCGCAACGAGTTCGGCGTGGTCATCGGCATGGTGCACTTCATGGCGCCCTATGCGATCTTCCCGCTGGTCGCGACCATGCGCCAGATCGACCCACGCGTGATGTCGGCCGCGCGCGGCCTCGGCGCCGGCCCGGTGCGCCGCTTCGTGGAGGTGTTCTTCCCGCTCTCCATGCCGGGCGTCATCGGCGCGTTCTTCATCGTCTTCATCTTCTCGCTCGGTTTCTTCATCACACCCGCCATTCTCGGCGGCGGCCGGGTGGTGATGGTGGCGGAATATGTCTTCCTGCAGATGTCCCAGACGGCGAACTGGGGGCTCGGCGCCGCCCTGTCGGTCGTGCTGCTCGCGCTGGTGACCGTCCTCATCTGGGTGCTGCTCAAGATCACCCGTGTCGAGAAGCTGGTGAACTGATGCGTGCTGAACGGCCAGGCGGACCCTCCACCCTCATGGTCTACATGGCCATGGTGTTCCTGATCTTTCCGCTGCTCGCGATCATCCCGGTGTCGTTCACGCCGAAGCGCTTCCTGTCCATGCCGTCGGACGAGCTGTCGCTCAGGCACTACGAGGCGCTGGCGACGAGCCCGGAATGGCTGGGCTCCATCTGGCAGAGCCTCATGGTGGCGACGGCGAGCGCGGTGCTCGCGACCGTGCTCGCCGTGCTCTTCGCGCTCGGCATCTGGTATCGCCGGCCCAGGCTGACGCCGCTGCTCATCGGCTTCGTCATCCTGCCCATGGCGGTGCCGCCGATCATCTCCGCCATCGTGCTCTACTTCTTCGAGACGCGCATGGGTCTCTACGACACGCTGCCCGGCGTCATCCTCGCCCATACCGTGATCGTCGTGCCCTATGCGGTCATTACCGTGCTGGTTGTGCTGAGCCAGCTCGACCGGCGTATCGAGCGCGCCGCGCGCAATCTCGGCGCGTCGCTGTGGCAGACGACGGTCTTCGTCATCCTGCCCAATATCAAGGTCGGCATCGCTTCGGCCGGCTTCCTCGCTTTCGTGCTGTCGTGGGAGGAGATCGCGATCACGCTGTTCGTGACGAGCTTCGACGTCGTCACCCTGCCGCGGCGCATCTGGTCGGGCCTGCGTGACAATATCGATCCGGTCATCGCGTCGGTCTCTGTGGTACTCATCGCGCTGACGGTCGCCGCGGTCCTCGTCCGGACCGTTGCCGTCGGCATGAAGGCACGCAGGAACAAGGAGGCAAGTGCATGACGCGGTCCGATCTCAGGGTGAATGGCGAGCGGCTGTGGCGCCGGCTGATGGAAATGGCCGAGATCGGCGCGACCGAGAAGGGCGGCGTCTGCCGGCTGACCCTGACGGACGAGGACAGGCGCGGCCGCGACCTGTTCGCCAGATGGTGCGATGAGGCTGGTCTCCACATGGAGATCGACCGCATGGGCAACATGTTCGCCCGCCGCAAGGGCCGCTCCAACGGCCCGGCCGTGATGATGGGGTCCCATCTCGACAGTCAGCCCACGGGCGGCAAGTTCGACGGCGCGCTCGGCGTGCTTGCCGCGCTGGAGGTGATCGAGACGCTGAACGATGCGGGCGTGGAGACCGACGCGCCCATCGAGATCGTCAACTGGACCAACGAGGAGGGCGCGCGCTTCGCCCCCGCCATGGTGTCGTCGGGTGTCTATGCGGGCGTCTTCGACATCGAGGACGTCTACGCGATCGCCGACAAGGAGGGAAAGACCATCGGCGAGGAGCTGGAGCGCATCGGCTACAAGGGCGAGCGCCAGGTCGGCGGCCGCGACTGGCAGGCCTGCTTCGAGGTCCATATCGAGCAGGGCCCGATCCTGGAGGACAGGGGGCTGCCGGCGGGCGTCGTCGCGGGCGTCCAGGGCATGCGCTGGTACGACATCGTGGTCGAGGGCGACGAGGTCCATGCCGGCCCGACGCCCATGGACCGCCGCCGCGATCCCGTCCGCGCGCTCGCCGATGCGTTAAGCGCGATCTATGCCGATATCCCGAATTACGGCGAGTGGGCGCGTTTCACCGTCGGCGACCTGAAGGCCGAGCCCGGCTCGCGCAACACCGTTCCGGGCCGGGTGACCGCGACCGTGGATATCCGTCATCCCGACGACAAGGTGGTCGAAGAGATCGAGGCCGCGATGACGCGGATCGTGGCGGAGGCCGGCAAGCGCCACAATGTGGAGGCGCGCGTGGAGACGGTCTGGGCCTCGCCCGCGGTGAAGTTCGACGAGACCTGCGTCGCCTCCGTGCGCAAGGCGGCGGAGACCTGCGGGCTGGACACCATGGACATGGTGTCCGGCGCCGGACACGACTCCGTCTATATCGCGCGCGTCGCGCCGACCGCCATGATCTTCGTGCCGTCGAAGGACGGCATCAGCCACAACGAGGCCGAATATTCCGCGCCCGGCGACTGCGAGGCCGGCGCGAACCTTCTGCTCCACGCGGTCCTGGACCGGGCGGGGCACGACTGACGGGCGAGAGCCCGTTTTCCGCCGCCATGCCCACTCCATCCCGGGCATGGCGGCGGGCACGCTGTTTGGACCGGAGCAAGCCGGTCTTTGACAAGGAGAGAAACCCATGAACGAGATGACGCCGATTGCCGGGGACGATGCCTTTACCCTGAAGCGCAGGCGCGACGGCGGCGGCACGCCGGGCCTCAACGGCTGGGGATGCGCCAACGAGTATGACGTCCTGACCGACGTTCTGCTGGGCAAGCCCGACCATCTCAGGCATCTCTCCACGAGCTCGCTGTCGCGCAAGTATCTGCGCGAGGCGCCCTGCGACGTCGCCGTCGCCAAGGAACAGCACAAGGAGCTCGTAGCCGCTTACGAGCATTTCGGCGTTTCCGTGCACTACCACGAGCCGACGCCGGAGCTGCCCATGCAGGTCTATTCGCGCGATTCGAGCTTCATGACGCCCTATGGCGCCGTCATCACCAATATGTGCAACTGGTGGCGGCGCGGGGAGAACTTCGCCGCGATCCGCACCTATCAGGAGCTCGGCATCCCGATCTACGACATGGTGACGGCGGGCCTCTTCGAGGGGGGCGACTTCAACGTCATCGAGGATGGCGTGGTGCTCATCGGCTGCGGCGGCGAGCGCACCACCGAGGAGGGCGCGCTCCAGGTAAAGGACTGGTTCGACAAGGAAGGCTGGGAAACCCGGCTGGCCTTCTTCGATCCCTATTACGTCCATATCGACCTGATGGTCGTGATGATCGCGGAGAAGCTCGCCGCGGTCTGCCTCGACTGCACGCCGCCGGACGTCGTGGAGTGGCTGAAGGCGAAGAAGATCGACATCATCGACGTGCCGTTCCCGGATACGGTGACGCTCGGCTGCAACGTCATGTCGCTCGGCCGCGACCGCGTCATCGCGCCGAAGCACTCGCGGACCCTGATCGAGGCGCTGAAGGCGCGCGGCTTCGAGGTCGCCGACGTCGATATGAGCGAGATCTCCAAGACCGGCGGCGGCATCCACTGCATGGCGCAGGCACTGCGCCGCGTTCCGGCTTGACGCAGGGAGGGCGCGGGGCGATGCTTCGTGCCCTCACCATCCAGGATCAAGGGTCCAGGACCGCAACTCAACCGCCGTCAGTCCCGCCTTCGCGGGGGATGACGGCTTGGCGGCGCCCGACAAACCGGAACGATATCTCATGACGACCGTTGGCGAAGCATTGATCAGGCTGCTCGAAGGCTATGGCGTGGACACGGTCTTCGGCATTCCCGGCGTCCACACCGTGGAGCTCTATCGCGGGCTCGCCGAAAGCCCGATCCGGCATGTCACGCCGCGCCACGAGCAGGGTGCGGGCTTCATGGCCGACGGCTATGCGCGCGCCAGCGGAAAGCCCGGCGTGGCCTTCACCATCACCGGCCCGGGCGTGACCAATATCGCCACCGCCATGGGCCAGGCCTACGGGGACTCCATCCCCATGCTGGTGGTCTCCAGCGTCAATGCGCGCGCGACGCTCGGACGCGGCAGCGGCCAGCTCCACGAGCTGCCCTCGCAGCGCGCCGTGGCGGCAGGCGTCTCCGCCTTCAGCCACACGCTGCTCACGCCCGATGCCCTGCCGGAGGTGCTCGCGCGCGCCTTCACGCTGTTTGCCAGCGCCCGCCCGCGGCCCGTTCATCTTGAGATCCCGACCGACGTTTTCAGCCTGCCGGCGGACGGGCTCGACCTCACGCCGCGCCCGCTGCCCGGCCCGCCCGGCCCCAATGCCCGCGAGATCGGGCGCGCGGTGGAGCTTATCGCCAACAGCCGGTCGACCGTCCTGCTGGTCGGCGGCGGGGCCGTCGGCGCGGCGGTCGAGGTGCGCGCGCTCGCCGAGCGGCTCGACGCCGCCACCATGCTCACTACCAATGCGCGCGGCATCCTGCCGCCCGACCATCCCCTGCTCGCCAGTGGCCTCCAGTCGGTCGCCGAGGGTCGCCAGATGATCGCGGATGCCGATGTGGTGATCGCGGTGGGCACGGAGCTCGGCGTCACCGACTACGATTTCTCCTTCAACGACAAGCTGGCGTTCCGCCAGCCGCTCATCCGCATCGATATCGACCCGATGCAGGTTGCCGGCGAGCACCGGGCCGAGGTCGGCATCGTCTCGGATGCGGGCCTGGCCCTGTCGGCGCTCATGGAGGCGCTCGGCGAGGGCCGGTCGGCCAACGGCGCGGCCTCGCGCATCGCCGCCGCGGTCGATGCCGCGGAGGGGCGCTGGACCGACGCGCAGCGCACCATGTCGGCCGCGCTCGACACCATGCGCGACGCGCTCGGCGACCCGATTATCGTCGGCGACAGCACCAAGCCGATCTATCAGGGCTATTTCGGCTACCGGGCTTCCGGCCCGCGCGGCTGGTTCAACTCCTCCACCGGTTACGGCACGCTCGGCTATGCGCTGCCCGCGGCCATCGGCGCGAAGCTGTCCGCCGGCGACCGTCCGGTCGTGGCGCTGGCCGGCGACGGCGGCGCGCAGTTCACCCTGTCCGAACTCGCCACGGCGGCGCAGGACCGCATACCGGTCATCGCCGTCATGTGGAACAATAACGGCTACCGCGAGATCCGCGACGCTATGGAGAGCGCTCAGGTGAAGCCCATCGGCGTGGACGTCACGCCCCCCGATTTCCTCAAGACCGCGGATGCGGTGGGCATTCGCGCCTGCCGGGCCGCCTCGCTCGGCGATCTGGCGCAGGTTCTCCGCGATCATGGCGGCAGGGACGCGCCGCTGCTCGTCGAGATCGGGCCCGATATCGCGTCGTGACATGGGCGGGCAATGCCGCTAAGCATTGCCTGTGAACCGGCTCGCGATTGAGGGCGTTTGCAGGGTGGCAAGGCCAGACATGCGACTGGATGGCTCCACGATCCGCCTGGAGGCCGTCTCGCTGGACCGCGGCGGCCGGACGGTCTTCGACGATCTGTCGCTCGACCTTCCGGAGCCGCGTATCGGCCTCGTCGGCGATAACGGGTCCGGCAAGAGCACGCTGCTGAGGCTCATGAACGGCCTGCTCCTGCCCGACCGGGGCCGCGTGCTGGTCCATGGTCGCGAAACGGCGCGCCACCGCAAGGACCTGCCGTCCATCGCAGGCTTCATCTTCCAGAATCCGGACCACCAGATCATCTTTCCGACCGTCGTGGAGGAGATCGCCTTCGGTCTGCGCCATCGCGGGTTCGCCCGGCGCGAGGCGGAGCAGCGCGCCACCGCGCTCCTGGAGGAGACCGGGCGCGGAGATTGGGCGGACCGGCCCGTGCACGAGCTGTCCCAGGGCGAGAAACAGCTCGTCTGCATCCTCTCCGTGCTTGCCATGGAGCCCCGCGTCATCCTGCTGGACGAGCCCTTCTCCAGCCTCGATCTCGTGACCCGCGAGGCGATGGCGCGGAGGGTCCGGCGTCTCGACCAGCAGGTCGTGATGGCGAGCCACGAGCTCGACATGATCGCCGATTTCGACCGGGTGGTCTGGCTCGAGCGCGGCCGGGTCCGCGCCGACGGCACGCCGGGAGAGGTGCTCGCCGCCTATCGCCGCCATGCGCGCGAGGCCGGGGAGGTCATGGCATGATCAGTCTCTATCTCTGGCCGCCCGGCTGGGCGCACAGGATCCCCGCGGGCTGGAAGCTCCTGGCCCTGGCCATCGTCGGGGGCGTTATCTCCGTCACGGGCGATCCGGCCTGGCTTGCCGCGGCGCTTGCTGGCGTCGTCGCGCTCTATGCCTCGCTGGGCCTGCGCGCCCTGAAGGAGATCCGGCGCCTTGCGCCGCTTCTCCCCATCCTCGTGGCGATTGCCGGGTTCCACGCCGTGCTCGGCAACTGGCTGGACGGCGTCGTCGTCGTGGAACGGCTCGCGGTCATGGTGCTCGTGGCCAATGCCGTGACCATGACGACGCGCATGAGCGACATGCTCGATATCGTCTCGACGGTGCTCAAGCCGCTCGCGCGGGTCGGCGTGCCCGTTCCGGCGGTCGCCTTCGCGATCTCGCTGGTGGTGCGCTTCGTGCCCGTGTTGCTCAATCTTTGGCAGGACCGCGCCGAGGCCCACAGGGCGCGGACCGGCAAGCGGCCGTCATGGCGCGCGCTCGGCAGCTTCTTCCTCGATGCGGTGCGGCTTGCCGACCGGGTCGCGGAGAGTGTCGACGCGCGCGGCGGGCTGCCGGTCCTGCCGGCGTGACAGTCAGGATCAGGAGGAAAGTCGATCCCATGTCCATCTCGACCCGCTCGCTCGTTCATATCGCGCTCTATGCCGCCCTCGTGGGTGCGCTCGGCCTGTTTCCACGCATCGACATTCCGGTCGCCGGCGGTGTGCCGATCACCGCGCAGACGCTCGGCGTCATGATGGCCGGCATCATGCTCGGCGCGTGGCGCGGCGGTCTCGCGCTCGTTCTGTTCCTGATCGCGGTGGCGGTCGGCCTGCCGCTCCTGGCCGGCGGACGCGGCGGTCTCGGCGTGTTCTTCGGGCCATCGGTCGGCTTCCTGATCGGCTGGCCCCTGGGCGCCTTCGTGGCGGGCCTCATCATGGAGCGCACGCGGCGCTGGGGCGTGTTCCCGGCGGCGTTCACCGCGGCCATTCTGGGCGGCATCGTTGCGGTCTACGCCATCGGCGTGCCGATGCTCGCCTACAAGACCGACATGACGCTGGGCCAGGCGTTCCTCGCCTCCGCGGTCTTCCTGCCGGGCGATACGCTGAAGGCGCTGATCGCCGGGCTTGTCGCCGATTTCCTGGCGCGCGGCTATCCGTCCGCACTCATGTCGCGGAGTGCGCCGTCCAGGCCATGACGACGGTTGCCGCGCCGCTCGACGCCCTTGCCCGGGAGGCGCCCGGCGCCCCGGCGCTCACCGTCGGGGGCACGACCCTCGCGCGGCGCGACCTCGCCGCGACGCTGAAGCGCCTGGAGGGGGCGGTCGCAGCCCGCACGGCGCCGGGCGAGACCGTGGCGCTCGTCCTGCCCAACGGCTTCGCCCTGGCGCTCCTCTTCCTCGCCTGCGCCCGCACGGGCCGCGTGGCCGCCGTGCTCGACCGTGAATGGACACACCACGAGCGCGATGGTGTGCTCGCCGCCCTCGCGCCCCGTCTCGTCATCGCGGAGGAGGGCAATGCGGACATTCTCATGCCCTCCGGCGTGGGCCCCGAAGCCGTCGTCGCCGCCCTCGCACCGGACGGGGAGGGGGCGCCATGCCCGCCCCGCCCGCAGGACGCCTTCTATATCGGCTTCACCTCGGGCACGACGGGGCTCCCCAAGGGATACCGCCGCAGCCACGCCTCCTGGGTGGCGAGCTTCGAGGCGGGCGCGCGCGAATTCGCCATCGGCCCGCAGGACCATGTGCTGGCGCCGGGGGCCTTTACCCACTCGCTCTTCCTCTACGCTCTCGTCGACGGCCTGCAGCGGGGCGCCCATGTGACGGCGCTCGAACGCTTCCGCCCCCGCGCCGCGGTGGAGCGGCTCGCGGCCGGCGATGTGTCGGTGCTCTACGGGGTGCCGACCCAGCTTCGCCTCGTTCTGGAGGCCGCGCGCGGCAGGCGCTTTCCGTCGGTCCGCCTGATCCTCTCAAGCGGCGCGAAATGGCCGGCCGATCTCGGTGCCGAGGTCGCGCGCATCTTCCCCGGGGCGCGGCATGCGGAGTTCTACGGGGCCTCCGAACTCTCCTTCGTCGCGCTCGCCCGCAGCGGCGAGCCCGTGCCGGAGGGTTCCGTCGGACGGCCCTTTCCGGAGGTCGCGGTCACGATACGCGGTCCCGACGGCGCCAGCCTTCCGCCGGGGCGGGTCGGGCGGATCCATGTGGAGAGCCCCTTCCTGTTCGACGGCTATGCGGTCGGCGGCGGGGAGGGCGCCCTGCATCGCCACGGCAAGGCCCTGTCCGTCGGCGATCACGGCTGGCTGGACGAGGCGGGCTGGCTGTTCCTGGCGGGACGCGAGGGGCGCATGCTGGTGACCTCCGGCGTCAATGTCTATGCCGAGGAGGTGGAGCGCGTGCTTGAGAGCCATCCGGGCGTGGCTGCCGCCGTCGCGCTCGGCGAGCCGGACCGGCTGCGCGGCACCCGGCTCGTCGCCGTCGTCAGGCCAGGCGACGAGGCGCACCCGCCGGCCGCTTCCGCCCTGCGCGCCCATTGCCGCGACCGCCTCGCCGAGGCCAAGCGCCCGCGCCGGTTCCTCATGGCCCGCCGCTGGCCCCTGACGCGCTCGGGCAAGACGGATGCCGCCACGCTGGCCGACATGCTGGCGCGGTCCGATCCGGCGCTGGAGCCGCTGCCATGACGGTCCGGCCCGTCATCGCCGCGGCCAGGCGCACGGCGGTCGCCCCGCGCGGCGGCGCGTTCGCGCATCTCGGCGTCGATGCGCTCGCCGCACCGGTCATCGCGGCCTGCCTCGCCGATGCCGGGCTTGCGCCGGGCGATGTGGACCATGTGGTGCTCGGCAACGGGCTCTATGGCGGCGGCAATCCCGCGCGGTTCGCGAGCCTCGGCGCCGGCCTGCCGGAAACGGTGCCCGCCCTGACCTTCGATACGCAATGCTGCGCGGGGCTCGACGCCATTGCGCTTGCCGCCCGGCTCGTCGCCAGCGGGGCCGCGGAAACCGTCCTTGCCGGCGGTGTGGAGAGCTGGAGCCGCGCACCGATCCGCATGACGAGGCCGATTGCCGGGGAGGCTCCGGTCGCCTACGACCGCCCGCCCTTCGCGCCGGATGCGGCGAAGGATGTCGACATGACGGACGCCGCCGCCGCGCTCGCGGCTGCCCATGGCGTCACCCGCAAGGCCCAGGAAGCCTTCGCGGTGGAAAGCCACCGCCGCGCGCTCGCCGCACAGGGCGCGGGCCGGTTTGCGGGCGAGATCGTCGCGCAGGACCTGCCGCTTGGCTCGGATGCTTTCACGCGCAGATTGACGCCGGCGCTCTGCGCGCGCCTGCCCGCGATTGGCGGATCCACGCACCATGGAGAACGCTCACCCCCTCACCCGGCGCCTGGCCGATCCGCCTCGTTTTCCCTCTCCCCTGGCGGGAGAGGGAGGGACCCAGCGCCGGAAGGCGATGGGACGGTGAGGGGGCTCGCCCTGGCTGGGACACAGGACTGTGCGATCACCGCGGCGACGGCGGCCGTGGAGGCGGATGCCGCGGCGGTCGTGGTGGTGACGTCCAGGCGGCGCGCACCGCAGGGATTGGGGATCGTCGATGCGATCTCGCTCGGCGGCGATCCGGCCATGCCGGCCCTTGCGCCGGTGCCGGCCATCGCCGCACTTCTGGAGCGCAACGGGCTTGTGCCCGTCGATCTCGCGGCGGTGGAGCTGATGGAAGCCTATGCCGCCCAGGCGATGGTCGACATCTGCGAGACGGGGCTCGATCCCTCCCGGGTCAATCGCTGTGGCGGGGCGCTCGCGCGCGGCCATCCGATCGGTGCGTCGGGCGCCATCCTCGCCGTGCGCCTGTGGCATGAGCTGGCCGGGGAGGGCCCGGGCGCCATCGGCCTTGCCGCCATTGCCGGCGCCGGCGGACTGGCGAGCGCCATGCTGATCCGGCGCGAGCGTTGAACGCGCGTGGAGAAACCATTAAACCATTGGGGGAAGACAGTCCGGTTGCATCCCTCGTCACACCGTTCGCAACGAGTTCAAGCTGCAAGGAAACCATGCCATGAAGATCAAGTTCGCAAGGCCGGCTCCGCCGACCTCCGGTGTCCTCGTCCTTCTCGCCGGCGAGGGGGGCAAGCTCGGGCCCTTTGCAACTGAGATCGACAGGGCGACCGACGGCCAGATCGCGCGGGCGATGAAGGCGGCAGGCTTCGAGGGCAAGCGCGAGAAGGTGCTCGACATCGTCGCGCCGGCCGGGCTGAAGCTCGACCGGATCGTCGTGGTCGGCGCCGGCAAGCCGGGCGAGCTCGCCGCGGCCGATCTGGAAATGATCGGCGGGGCGGCCATGGGTGCCGTGGCGTCCGGGACCGCCAAGGATGCCGCCATCGCCGTCGACATCGATACCGGCGATGCCGTGAAGGCGGAGGAGGCCGCGGCCCTCATCGCCTCCGGCGCGCTTCTGCGCAGCTACAGCTTCGACAAGTACAAGTCCAAGGCGACCAGGGAGAAGGGAGCGAGGAAGACTCCGCCGAAGGCCCTGACCGTGATGACCGCGGCCACCGTGGCGGCGGCCAGGAAGGCCTTCGCGCCGCTCGACGCCATCGGCGGCGGCGTGGCGCTTGCCCGCGACCTCGTGAACGAGCCGGCGAATGTGCTCGACCCCGTCGCCTTCGCCAAGCAGGCCAAGGCGCTGGAGAAGCTCGGCGTGGAGGTGGAGATCCTCGAGCCCAAGCAGCTTGAGAAGCTCGGCATGCGCGCCCTGCTCGCCGTCGGCCAGGGTTCGGCCAACGAGTCCCGCGTCGCGGTGATGATGTGGAATGGCGGCAAGAAGAAGGACAAGCCCGTCGCCTTCATCGGCAAGGGCGTGACCTTCGATACGGGCGGCATCTCCATCAAGCCCGCGGGCGGCATGCAGGACATGAAGGGCGACATGGGCGGTGCGGCCTGCGTGACGGGCCTCATGCATGCGCTCGCCGCGCGCAAGGCCAAGGTCAACGCGGTGGGCGTCATCGGCCTTGTGGAGAACATGCCCGACGGCAACGCCCAGCGCCCCGGCGACATCGTCACCTCCATGTCCGGCCAGACCATCGAGATCCAGAACACGGATGCGGAGGGCCGGCTGGTGCTCGCCGACATCCTCTGGTATGCGCAGGACCGGTTCAAGCCGCAGTTCATGGTCAACCTCGCGACGCTGACGGGCGCGATCCTCGTCGCGCTCGGCAAGGAGCATGCGGGTCTGTTCTCCAACAACGACGCGCTCGCCGACCGGCTGTTCGCCTCCGGGGCGGCCACGCGCGAGAAGGTCTGGCGCATGCCGCTCGGGCCGGAATACGACAAGCTCATCGATTCCGACTTCGCGGACATGAAGAATGTCGGCGGCCGCAATGCCGGCTCGATCACCGCCGGCCAGTTCCTCCAGCGCTTCGTCAACGACACGCCCTGGGCCCATCTCGACGTCGCCGGCACGGCGATGGACAGTCCCAAGACCGCGATCAGCCAGAGCTGGGCGTCGGGCTGGGGCGTTCGGCTGCTTAACCATCTCGTCGCCGAGCACTACGAGAAATAGTCGTCGCGCCGGCGGGCGTTCCCGGGCGGCCGGATGGCCCGGCCCTCCGGGGGGTGCCCGCCCGTGCCCTTCGTTTTTGACAAATTCGTGACGCTCCCGGCTCCTGCAATGTCGGTGAGAGCCTATGCCGCCTTGCCGTCCCGTCTACAGTGATGGAGGTGAGGGGCGTTTCGTGCATGCGACGGGCCCCGTATCCAGGAGCGAGGTCGTGGAGTGGCGTCACATGCCGACCGCAGCCAGACATCGCCATCGCCCGGAGCACCCGGGGCGCTCCGCATGCCGGGAAACATGCGGCAGATGCCGCCGGCGACCGTCTCCGATTGTCAACACCTCAATGAACAAAGGACAAAAGTGCTGGGGCATGCCCTAGCCCAAGTCATTTACATGCATTAACGTGACCATGCGTTTTACGAGCGGGGCAGGGGAACGGAACCGGCGGCGTATAGTGTGCCCAGTCTGGCCTCCGATGTCCTGTGTACATCTCAAGGGAGAGGTGCCCATGTACCAAACAATAATGGTGCCGGTAGATCTGGCGCATGTCGAAAGGCTGGACAAGGCCCTGAAGACGGCGGCAGATCTGGCAAAGCACTATGGCGCGTCGGTCTGTTACGTCGGGGTTTCTACGGCGCAGCCCGGGGCCGTGGCCCATACGCCGCGGGAGTTTGCCGAAAAGCTCGAGCAGTTCGGCAAGGAGGAGGCGCAGAAGCGCGACGTGCAGGCGACCACCAAGGCCGTGATGAGCCACGATCCCTCGATCGATCTCGACGACACGCTCATGAAGGCCGTGAAGGAGACCTGTGCCGACCTGGTGGTCATGGCGTCCCACACGCCCGGCCTGCCGGAGCACATCTTCGCGTCGAATGCGGGCTATATGGCCTCGCATGCCGACGTGTCGGTCTTCGTGGTGCGCTAAGACCCGAAGCAGTCTCGAGACCCCGCGCGGGCCCGTTGGGGAAAGCCCGCCAGCGCTGAGAAACCCGGGGTCTGGAAGGGGAAACATGCGGAGCTGTCATGTCTGACACAGGAAATCCCGCGCCGGAAGGCGCCGCTGATATCATCGAGACCGATTACGAGATCGGTCAGGACAACGTTCAACCCCAGATCGGCCCGTTCGGCATGGACATCCATAACCCGGTGTTCATGATCTCCGGCCTGACGATCATCGCATTCGTGATCTTCACCCTGATCTTCAGGGCGGAGGCAGCGGAGTTCTTCGGCTGGCTCAGGCCGTTCCTGACATCGAACTTCGACTGGTTCTTCATCCTTGCCGGCGACATTTTCGTGCTGCTGTGCCTGTTCCTGATCGTCTCGCCCTATGGCAGCGTCAGGCTGGGTGGTCAGGACGCGACGCCGGACTATTCCTATAGCGGCTGGTTCGCGATGCTGTTCGCCGCCGGCATGGGCATCGGGCTCATGTTCTACGGGGTGTCGGAGCCGATCTCCCATTTCACCTCGTCATTCGCGGAAGGCGCCGGCTCGCCGGACAGTTGGGCACCGCTTTCCGGCGCGGCCGGCGATGCGGAAGCCGCCCGCCGCCTGGGCATGGCGGCGACCATCTACCATTGGGGCCTGCATCCCTGGGCGATCTATGCGGTGGTTGCGCTCGCGCTCGCGCTGTTCGCCTACAACAAGGGCCTGCCGCTCACCGTGCGGTCGATCTTCTACCCGATCTTCGGCGAGAGGGTCTGGGGCTGGACCGGCCATGTCATCGACACGCTGGCCGTCTTCGCCACCCTGTTCGGGCTGTCGACCTCGCTGGGCTTCGGCGCGGAGCAGGCCAATGCGGGCCTTGAGTTCCTGTTCGGCATTCCGGTCAGCGATGCCTCCAAGGTCTTCCTGATCACCGGGATCACGGGCGTCGCGCTCATCTCGGTGGTCGCCGGCCTGGACGCGGGCGTGAAGCGTCTGTCGGAGATCAACATGGTGCTCGCCGCGCTGCTGTTGCTCTTCGTGATCGCGGTCGGGCCCACCCTGGTGATCCTCACGGGCTTCTTCGGAAATCTCCTGGCCTATGCGGAATACCTGCCGGCGCTCGCCAACCCGTTCGGGCGCACCGACGCCAACTTCTCGCAGGGCTGGACGTCCTTCTACTGGGCGTGGTGGATCTCCTGGTCGCCCTTCGTGGGCATGTTCATCGCCCGTGTCTCGCGTGGCCGTACGGTCCGGGAGTTCATCACCTGCGTGCTGATCATCCCGTCGGTCGTCTCCGTCCTGTGGATGACGGCTTTCGGCGGCACGGCGATCACCCAGATCGTCGCCGACGGCTATCAGGGCGTGGCGGAGGCCGCTCTCGAGCTCAAGCTCTTCATCATGCTGGAGCAACTGCCGCTCGCCTTCATCACCTCGTTCATCGGAATCGTGCTGGTCATCGTGTTCTTCGTGACCTCGTCGGACTCCGGGTCGCTGGTGATCGACACGATCACCGCCGGCGGCAAGGTGGATGCGCCCGTGCCGCAGCGTGTGTTCTGGGCGATATTCGAGGGGCTCGTGGCGATCGCGCTGCTGCTCGGCGGCGGCCTCGGATCGCTGCAGGCGGCGGCGGTCTCGACCGGCCTGCCCTTCACCTTGGTGCTGCTGCTCGGTTGCTACGCCATCCTCAAGGGGCTTGCGAGCGAGCCGCGCGGCAAGACGGTGCCGGCGGAAAACCAGTAGCCGGATCTAAGAGGCGGGGCCCCAAGGCCCCGCCTCGCCCCTGCATACGGGCGGGTCTGCCCGTATGCGGCAGGCGACGCGAACTGCCAGCTTGACGGAAGGCGGCGAATGCCGCTTCCATGCCCTCCATGACCGAGGTGCTGTTCTATCATCTGGAGCGCCAGCCCCTGGAGCGGGTCCTGCCGACGCTCCTGGAAAAGACGCTCGAGCGCGGCTGGCGCGCCGTTGTCCAGGCGGCGAGCGAAGAGCGCATCGAGGCCCTGTCGACCGCCCTGTGGACCTATCGCGACGATTCGTTCCTGCCCCACGGGGCCGCGCGCGACGGCAATGCCGCCCTCCAGCCGGTCTGGCTGACGGCAGAGGCGGACAATCCGAACGGGGCCAATATCCGCTTCCTCGTCGACGGATCGGACACCGACGACATTTCCGGCTACGACCGCGCGGTCTATCTGTTCGACGGCCATGACGGCGATGCCGTCGCCAGGGCGCGCGAGCAATGGAAGGCGGCCCGGGCGAAGGGCTACGAGGTCACCTACTGGCAACAGGCACAGACGGGGCGCTGGGAACGCAAGGCATGAACGCCCCGGCGGCCGAAACGGAGAGAACGCGGTGAGCGAGAAACTGCCCTACAGGCTCCTGACCGGTCCGGACGACCGCAGCTTCTGCGAGAAGGTCTCGCGGGCCATCGAGGACGGCTACATCCTCTACGGTCCGCCTTCGATGACCCATGACGGCGAGCGCGTGGTCTGCGCGCAGGCCGTGATCCTGCCGCATATCGCGACGGCCGGGGGCTGAGGGCGCCCGGGTCCGGGCCTCGCCCTCCTGCCTATCGGATGTCCCCGAAATCGCCATGCCGGCCCTTGCCGGCCGCGAACCGGGCCGCGCCCTGGCGGCCCTCGCGCTCAAGCGCCTCCATGCCGTTGCGCCATTCGCGCTCCATCGCGTCCCAGACCTCGTGACCCTGCTGGAGATACAGGGAGCGGCGGTCTGCGCGCAGGCAGATCTGCGGGAAGCGGGCGATCTCGCGGGCATAGGCTTCGGCCTCCTCCCGCACCGTGCCGTCCGCCACGACGCGTGCGGCAAGCCCGATATCGAGACATTCGCGCGCCGGCACCTTGCGGCCGGTGAGTACGATATCCATGGCGCGCGACAGGCCCACCAGGCGCGGCAGACGCACCGTGCCGCCATCGATCAGGGGCACGCCCCAGCGCCGGCAATAGACGCCGAGATAGGCCGTCTCCTCCATGATGCGCACGTCGCACCACAGGGCGAGCTCCATGCCGCCGGCAACCGCGGGGCCCGCGACCGCGCCGATGACCGGCTTCGACAGCATGAGGCGCGACGGGCCCAGGGGGCCGCGGGGCAGGGCGGAGCCATTGCCGGGCGCGCGGTCTGAGGGGAAGTCCAGCTTGCGCACCTCCGGCATGTCGTCGGCAAGATCGCCGGCATATTTGAGGTCCCATCCGGCGCAGAACGCGCCGCCCTCGCCATAGAACACGGCGACCGCCGCCTCGTCGTCCGCGTCGAAGGCGAGAAACGCCTCCTGCAGCGCGTCCGCGCTCTCCGGGTCCATGGCATTTCGCGCCTCCGGTCGGCAGTGGACGATTGTCCAGACCGGACCGTTCCTCTCGATACTGACCGTCATGATGTCGGACCTCCCTGTTTCGTGGCGATGGACAGGCCCCGCCACTCCATCGCAGGATGGTCGGCGATGCAACGTTGCAGGAGGGGCGCGAAGGGGGCGCTGCCTTGGGCCTTGCGCGCCGTGGCGCATGGCCGGTCGATGGTTCAGGAGGTTCCCGCCCATGTCTCGCCAAACCCCTCAAACCGGTCTCATCGTCGGCGCCGGTGCGGGCCTGAGCGCCTCGCTCGCCCGCGCCTTCGCCAGGGAGGACATCAAGACCGCGCTGGCCGCGCGCAATCCCGACGACCTCGCCGACCTCTGCGCGGAGACCGGCGCGCGCGCCTTTTCCTGCGATGCGTCCCGGGCGGACGAGGTGGAGGCCCTGTTCGCCGCGCTCGATGGCGGGTTCGGGCTGCCGGACGTGGTCGTCTACAACCCCTCCAGGCGCTTGCGGGGTGCGGTGGTCGATCTCGATCCGGCAGAGGTCGAGGAGGCGCTGCGGATCACCGCCTTTGGCGGCTTCCTCGTCGCCCGGCAGGCGGCTCGGTGCATGCTGGAGAAGGGCGGCGGCACGATCATGTTCACCGGCGCGTCGGCGAGCGTGAAGGGCTATGCGCAATCGGCGCCGTTCGCCATGGGAAAATTCGCCCTGAGGGGGCTAGCCCAGAGCCTCGCCCGCGAGCTGCATCCCCGCAATATCCACGTCGCCCACATCGTCATCGACGGGTCCATCCGCAATCCGGGCCGCCAGGAGCCGGACGACGCGCCCGACAGCATGCTGTCCCCCGACGCCATTGCGGAGGCCTATGTCGCGCTCCTGAAGCAGGACCGCTCCGCATGGAGCTGGGAGATCGAGCTGCGCCCCTGGGTGGAGCGGTTCTGAGGGGAGAGGGCGCGACAAAACTCGCATCCCCTCACCCGGCGCCTCTGGCGCCACCCTCTCCCGCAAGGGGAGAGGGTTCTCTTGGGGCCGCTTTCTTCGTTCCCTCTCCCCTTGCGGGAGAGGGAGGGGCCCATTGTGCAAGCAATGGGAGGGTGAGGGGGCTTTGTCCTACGACGCGACGGCCTCTTCGTGGGCCGCCTCGAGCTCGGTGCTGGCCTCCAGCCACTCCTCCTCCGCATCCTCGAGCTGCTTGGCGAGGCGCCCATGCTCATAGGCGGCGGCGCGGGCATCCTCGGGAGCCGTCTCGTAGAGCGACGGATCGGCGAGGCGTTCGTCGAGCGCCTCGATCTCGCGCCGGATCTTCGCCATGCGTTTCTCGACCCTCTCCACCCGGCGCTTCAGCGGCGCGACGCGGGCGCGCGCCTCCGCGCCCGCGCGGCGGCGGTCCTGCGCGCTCATGGCGGGCTGCGTCGATTCAATCTGCGAAATCGTTGAATCGGCCTGCGAGCTGTCCGCGCCATCCCCTTGGGATGACTCCTCCTTCTGCCGGCGCTCGGCGCGCGCCTTGCCGAGAATGAGGCGCGTATAGTCGTCGAGGTCGCCCTCGAACGACTTGACCGTGCCGTCGGCGACGAGCCAGAGACGGTCGGCGGAGGCCTCGATCAGGTGGCGGTCGTGGCTGATCATGATCACCGCGCCCTCATACTCGTTCAGCGCCCTGACGAGGGCCGCCCGGCTGTCGATGTCGAGATGGTTGGTGGGCTCGTCGAGCAGCAGGATATGCGGTCCCTTGAAGGCCGCGAGCATGAGCGTGAGGCGCGCCTTCTCGCCGCCCGACAGGGTCTCCACCCTGTTGTCGGCGAGGCGTTCGCCGAAGCCGAAGGCGCCGAGCTTCGCCCGCCGCTGGGCTTCCGTCGCCTCCTCCATCAGGGCACGGATATAGTCGTAAGGCGTCATGCCGGCATTGAGCGCGTCCACCTGGTGCTGCGCGAAATAGCCGACCTCCAGCCGCTTGTGATGGCGCATGGCGCCCGACTGGACGGAGAGCTTGCCCGCGATCAGCTTGGCGAAGGTCGACTTGCCGTTGCCGTTGGAGCCGAGAAGCGCGATCCGGTCGTCGGGGTCGATGCGCAGGTCGAGGCCCCTGAGGATGGGTTTGCCGGGCTCGTAGCCGACGGCGGCGTCCTCGAAGCGGATGAGCGGCGGATTGAGCGCGCGTTGCGGCTCGGGGAAGTGGAAGGGCGCGACGTCGGTCTCCACCACGGTGGTCACGGGCTGCATGCGCTCCAGCATCTTCAGCCGGCTTTGCGCCTGGCGCGCCTTGGAGGCCTTCGCGCGGAACCGGTCCACGAAGGACTGGATGCGCCGGCGCTCGTCGTCCTGGCGCTTCTTCATCTTCAACTGACGCGCCTGCTCCTCCGCGCGGGTGCGCTCGAACCGGTCGTAATTGCCGGCATAGAGCGTCAGCCGGCCCTGGTCGAGATGCAGGATGCTCTGCGGCACGGCGTTCAGGAGGTCGCGGTCGTGGCTGACGATGATGACCGTGTAGGGGTAGGACCTCAGATAGCTTTGCAGCCACAGCGTGCCCTCGAGGTCGAGATAGTTGGTCGGCTCGTCGAGGAGCAGCACGTCGGGTGCGGCGAACAGGGCCGCGGCCAGCGCGATGCGCATGCGCCAGCCGCCGGAGAAGGACGAGCAGGGACGGTCCTGCACCGCCTCGGGAAAGCCGAGGCCGGCGAGGATCGTCGCCGCGCGCGCCGGCGCGGAATGGGCGTCGATATCGGCAAGCCGGGTGTGGATCTCCGCGATGCGGTGGGGATCGGTGGCGGTGTCCGCCTCCGCCATCAGGCGCGTGCGCTCCGTGTCGGCGGCCAGCACCACGTCGATAATCGGCTCCGGCCCGCCGGGCGCCTCCTGGGCGACCTGGCCGATGCGTGCATTGCGCGGCACGCTCACGCTGCCGGCATCGGGCGCGAGACCCCCGGTGATGATCTTCAGGAGCGTGGACTTGCCCGTCCCGTTGCGCCCGACGAGGCCCACACGGTGGCCTGCGGGGATGGCGGCGGTCGCGTCCTGGAGGAGGGTGCGGCCCTCGATGCGGTATGTCAGCGCGTTGATGTGGAGCATGACGGCTTGATCTGGTGGAAATTCTCCCTCCGGTCAAGCCCTCCGGCGCCGCGAAGGGGGGCGCCGGCCCGGTTCGCACACGCCGTCTTGATGGCCGAAGGCGGCACCGCTATAAGGCGGCAACCCTTCAATCCTCAAGTCTAACCTCTAAGGACATCCATGATGGCGACCGAGCGTACCCTCTCGATCATCAAACCCGACGCGACCGCCCGCAACATCACCGGCAAGATCGTCGACAAGCTGGAAAGCGCCGGCCTGCGCGTCGTGGCGCAGAAGCGCGTGAAGTGGAGCCAGGCGGACGCGGAGGCCTTCTACGCCGTGCACAAGGAGCGCCCCTTCTTCAACGACCTCGTCGCCTTCATGACCTCCGGCCCGATCGTGCTGCAGGTGCTGGAGGGCGAGGACGCCGTGGCGAAGAACCGCGAGGTGATGGGCGCGACCAACCCGGCCGATGCCGCCGAAGGCACGATCCGCAAGGCGTTTGCGGAGAATATCGAGCGCAACTCCGTCCACGGCTCCGACAGCTCGGAGAATGCGGAGAAGGAAATCGCCATGTGCTTCAAGGCCGACGAGATCGTCGGCTGACCGCCAGCCGCGATTTGCGACCTCTCGAATGCCCGGGCCCCGCGCCCGGGCATTTTCGTTTTCGGCGCATGTGCCATTCTGTCCGATTGAAACCGCGCCGGCCCGCTCCCCCGACCGGCAGGAAAATCCCCTATCTCAGGCGGGACAGGAGCTCCGCCGTCGGGTAGGAATCGGCCGGCAGGCCGAGCCGGGCCTGCACCGCCTTCACCGCCTGGCGTGTCCGCTCGCCGATAATGCCGTCCACACCGCCGACATCGTAGCCGGCGCGCTTGAGCAGCCTCTGCAGCTCCTTCACCTGCGCGACGTTCAGCGAGGCAACCTTGCCGCCGGGATGAACACGCGGCGCGCCGGCGAGCCTTGTCGCGAGATAGGCCGCCGTCGTGGAGTAGACGAGCGACTGGTTCCATTCCAGATAGGTGTCGAAATTGCGGTAGGCGAGGAAGGCCGGCCCGTTGCGCCCCATGGGAAGCAGCAGCGAGGCGGGCAGGCCGTCATTGGAGAGCCGCTGGCCGTTGGCCCGCGTCACGCCCCAACGGGCCCATTGCGAACGCGGATGCTTGATCGCGATATCGGCCTGGTCCCACGGCAGGTTGGAGGGCACGCGCACCTCCTCCAGCCACGGCTCGCCGGCGCGCCAGCCGAGCGCCTTGAGGTAGTTCGCGGTCGAGGCCAGAACGTCCGGCACGCTGCGGATGAGATCGCGCCGGCCGTTGCCGTCGTAATCCACCGCATACTGGTCGTAGACCGTCGGCAGGAACTGCGTCTGGCCGAGCTCGCCGGCCCAGGGGCTGATCATCTCGCGCGGGGTGAGGTCGCCGCGCTGGACGATCCTGAGCGCGGCCATGAGCTGCGGGCGGAACTCCTCCGGCCGCCGGCAGTCATAGGCGAGCGTGGCCAGCGACCGCAGCGTCGAGGTATTGCCCATATTGGCGCCGAAATCGGTCTCCAGCGCCCAGAAGGCGGTGATGACCGGCCCCGGAACGCCGTATTGCCTTTCGATGCGCGAGAATGTGGAGCCGTATTTCTTGAGGTTCCGCCGGCCGTGGGTCAGCCGGTAGTTGTTGACCATGCGCCCGGAGAATTCGAGGAAGGTCTGCGCGAACACGCCCTGCCGGCGGTCCGCGGCGATGACCTTCGGGTCGAGCGTCACGCCGTTCAGCGCATTGGCGATGGTGCGCTGGGAGATGCCGGAGGCCGCCGCCTCCTGCTTGAAGCCCTGAAGCCAGCGGTCGAAGCTGCCCGTATTCTGGCATGCCGCATGGGCGGACCCGCCCGCCAGCACCGCCGCCAGGACAATCGCAGCCCCCGCCAAACCCGTTCCCGTCTGCCGCATCGTCGTCGACTCGCCTGATGATTGAAACCGCGGGCCACTGTGCCAGCGCTTCCGGCGGCGTTCAAGGCCGGCCGGATCTCCGGTCCCGGCAGACGGAACCGCCGGTCATGCCCTCTACAACAGGCGCCAGTTGCGGTATGACTGGGTAACAATGACAGGGATGAGCGCACCATGAATGTCCGCCAGGAAATCGCCACCGGTTATTCCGCCTGCCCGCATGACTGCCCGTCGACATGTGCGCTGGAGGTGGAGCTTCTCGACGAGAACACTGTCGGCCGGGTGCGCGGCGCGGCGGACAACAGCTACACTGCGGGCGTGATCTGCGCCAAGGTCGCGCGCTATGCGGAGCGTATCCACCACCCCGACCGGCTGACGAAGGCGCTGAAGCGCAAGGGCGCGAAGGGCGACGGCGCGTGGCAGGAGATTTCCGTCGGCGACGCGCTCGACGAGGTCGCCGAGGCCTTCCTGAAGGCGGAGGCGCGCTACGGACCCGAAGCGGTGTGGCCCTATTACTATGCCGGCACGATGGGCCTCGTCATGCGCGACGGCATCCACCGGCTGCGCCATGCCAAGCGCTATTCGGGGATGTACGACACGATCTGCACCGCGCTCGCCTGGCCGGGCTTCATCGTCGGCACCGGCCGGCTCTACGGGCCGGATCCGCGCGAGATGGCGAAATCGGATCTGGTGGTCATCTGGGGCACCAACCCGGTGCACACCCAGGTCAACGTCATGACCCACGCGATCCGCGCGCGAAAGGAGCGCGGCGCGAAGATCGCCGTGGTCGATGTCTACGAGACGGCCACCATGAAGCAGGCCGATATCGGCCTCGTCATCCGCCCGGGTACCGACGGGGCGCTCGCCTGCGCGGTGATGCACGTGCTCTTCCGCGACGGCCATGCCAACCGGGATTACCTCGAGAAATACGCCGATTGCCCGAAGGAATTCGAGCAGCATCTCAAGACGAGGACGCCCGAATGGGCCGCCGCGATCACCGGGCTCACGGTGGAGGAGATCGAAGCCTTCGCCACGGCCATCGGCTCAACTCCGCGCAGCTATATCCGCGCGGGCTACGGCTTCACGCGCTCGCGCAACGGCGCGGTCAACATGCATGCGGTGACCTGCATTCCCACCGTCATCGGCGCCTGGCTCCACGAGGGCGGCGGCGCGTTCCACAATAACGGCTCGATCTTCCACTGGAACAAGGAGCTGATCGAAGGGCTCGACAGGCGCGACGACAACGTACGCATGATCGACCAGATTCGCGTCGGCCCGGCGCTCAACGGCGACCCCTACGACCTGGAGGGCGGACCGCCGGTCGCGGCCATGCTGATCCAGAACACCAATCCCGTCTCCGTCGCGCCCGACCAGACGCTCGTGAAGCGGGGCTTCGCGCGCGACGACCTGTTCGTGTGCGTGCACGAGCAGTTCATGACGGAGACGGCGGCCATGGCCGATATCGTGCTGCCGGCCACCATGTTCCTGGAGCATGACGACGTCTACCAGGCCGGCGGCCAGCAGCACATCCTGTTCGGTCCGAAGCTCGTGGAGGCGCCGGGCGCGTGCCTGTCCAACCACGATGTGATCTGCGGGCTGGCAGACCGCGTCGGTGCGGAGCATCGCGGTTTCGCCATGACCCCGCGCGAGCTGATCGACGAGACCCTGCAGGCGTCCGGCTGGGGCACGCTGGAGGCGCTGGAGGAAAAGCGCTGGATCGACTGCCAGCCCGACTTCGACCGGGCCCACTATGTCGACGGCTTCAAGCATCCCGACGGGCGCTTCCGCTTCAGGCCGGACTGGGAAAGCTATTATTTCCGGCCGAACCACAGGCGCCATTTCGGCCCGTTCGACACCATTCCTGAGATGCCGGATCACTGGGCGGTGATCGAGGAGGCCGACGAGGCCCACCCCTTCCGCCTGGCGACGAGCCCGGCGCGCAATTTCCTCAACTCCACCTTCAACGAGACGCCGACCTCGTTGTCGCGCGAGAAGCGGCCCTCGCTGCTCGTCCATCCGGACGATCTGGAGGCGCTGGGCGCGCAGGACGGCCAGAAGCTCCGGATCGGCAATGCGCGGGGCACGGTCACGATCCACGCGCAGGCCTTCGCCGGTATCAAGCGCGGCGTGGTCATCGCGGAGTCGATCTGGCCGAACGAGGCTCACGAGGACGGGCAGGGCATCAATACGCTGACCGGCACCGACCAGCCGGCGCCCTCCGGCGGTGCGGCGTTCCACGACAACCGCGTGTGGATCCGGCCGGCCTGAGGCGGCCCGGAACGGCGCCCGGCCGCGGCGGCCTTCATCGTGCCGTCACACAGGGCTATTATCCGGCGAGGAAGGTGGAGGCCCTGTCATGCGCGCAAAGCAGACCAAAGAGACCGAGACGGTCGGAAACGACAACGGCGCCGCGACCGGCGAGGCGGTCGAGGCAGGCGAGATCGCCACTGTCCGCGAGACGGCGCCCGCGCCGCGGACGCGCCGGCGCGGACGGGCGCCGGCCACCGTCTCCCCGGACAGCCCGGAGCGCTTCATCAATCGCGAGATTTCCTGGCTCGGCTTCAACAAGCGGGTGCTGGAGGAAGCGCGCAACATGCACCACCCGCTGTTGGAGCGGCTGCGCTTCCTGTCGATCTCGGCCAACAATCTCGACGAGTTCTTCATGGTGCGCGTGGCGGGCCTGATCGGCCAGATCCGCGCCGGCGTGGAGCAGATCAGCCAGGACGGGCTGACGGCGGCCGAGCAGCTCGAAGGGGTGCGCGCGCTCGCCCAGGACCTGATGCGCCAGCAGGACCGCGAATGGCTGAAACTGCGCGCCGAGCTCGCCGAGGCCGGCATCGTCCTGGTCGATGCCAACACGCTCTCCAAGGCGGATCTCGGCTGGCTGGAGCGACACTTCCTGGAGCAGATCTTCCCGGTTCTCACCCCGATCGCCATCGATCCCGCCCATCCCTTCCCGTTCATCCCGAACAAGGGGCAGACCTTCGCGCTGAGGCTCCGGCGGACGAGCGACGGCGATGTGATGAACGCGCTGATCCCGATCCCGCCAATGCTGGCGCGCTTCGTGCGTGTGCCCTCCGGCGAGGCGGGCGAGGACGAGCCGGGCGTGATGCGCTGCATCCGGCTGGAGAATATGCTGAGCGTGTTCATCACGCGCCTGTTCCCCGGCTACGAGATCCTCGGCCAGGGCGTGTTCCGCGTCATCCGCGATTCCGATATCGAGATCGAGGAGGAGGCGGAGGACCTCGTGCGCGTGTTCGAGAGCGCGCTCAAGCGCCGCCGCCGGGGCACCGTGATCCGGCTGGAGATCGATTCCGCCATGCCGGCGCGCCTGCGCGACTTCATCGCCGAGGAATTGCAGGTGAGTGGCGACAACGTCGTGCTGTGCGACGGCCTCGTGGGCTATGCCGACACCTCCCAGCTCATCCTGGACGAGCGGCCGGACCTCAAGTTCGTGCCGTATAATCCACGCTTCCCGGAGCGTATCCGCGACCATGGCGGGGATTGTTTCGCCGCGATCCGGGAGAAGGACATCATCGTCCATCACCCCTATGAGTCCTTCGACGTGGTGGTGCAGTTCCTGCGCCAGGCGGCCAAGGACCCCGACGTCATCGCGATCAAGCAGACCCTCTACCGGACCTCGCCGGGCTCGCCCATCGTCGCCGCGCTGGAGAAGGCTGCGGAAGCGGGCAAGTCGGTCACCGCCATCGTGGAGCTCAAGGCGCGCTTCGACGAGGAGGCCAATATCCAGTGGGCGCGCGATCTGGAGCGCGCCGGCGCGCAGGTCATCTTCGGCTTCATCGAGCTGAAGACCCACGCCAAGGTCTCCATGGTGGTGCGTCGCGAGGGGCAGGGGCTCAAGACCTATGTCCATTACGGCACCGGCAACTATCATCCGATCACGGCGAAAATCTATACCGACCTCTCCTTCTTCACCTGCGAGCCGGCGCTCTGCCACGATGCGGCCTGTGTGTTCAATTATGTGTCGGGCTATGCGCCGCCCTCCGATCTGGAGAACCTCGCCATCTCCCCGATCAACCTCCACAAGCGGCTGATCGAGCATATCGAGGAGGAGATCGCGCATGCCAGGGCCGGGCGCCCGGCGCAGATCTGGGCGAAGCTCAACTCCCTGGTCGACCCGGAAATCATCGACGAGCTCTATCGGGCAAGCCAGGAGGGTGTCCAGATCGACCTCATCGTGCGCGGCATCTGCTGCCTGAGGCCGGGCGTGAAGGGATTGTCGGAGAACATCCGGGTGAAGAGCATCGTCGGCCGGTTCCTGGAGCATTCGCGAATCGTCTGCTTCGGCGCGGGCGAGGGGCTGCCGTCGCGCAAGGCGCGCGTCTATATCTCGTCGGCCGACTGGATGCCGCGCAACCTGCACCGCCGCGTGGAGACGCTGGTTCCCATCCACAATCCGACCGTCCACCAGCAGGTGCTCGACCAGATCATGGTGGCCAATCTGAAGGACAACCAGCAGAGCTGGGAGCTCCTGCCCGACGGCTCGTCGCGGCGCATCGTGCCGGGGCCGGAGGACGAGCCCTTCAATGCCCACGAATATTTCATGACCAACCCAAGCCTCTCTGGACGGGGCAGCTCGCTGCAGGATAGTCTGCCGCCCGCGCTATCCGACCGCATATCGCAGCATGCAAGGGCAGTTCAGGGCGGAGAATAAGTGAAGCGAAAGACGCGGAGCGGGGTGGAGCGCCCGCGATACGAGCCGGTCGCCATCGTCGATATCGGCTCGAACTCCGTGCGGCTGGTCGTCTATGACGGGCCGAACCGTGCGCCGGCGCCCATCTTCAACGAAAAGATCCTGTGCGGGCTGGGCCGTGGCGTGGCCTCCACGGGGCGTTTGTCGGACGAATCGGTCGACCGGGCGCTGAGGGCGCTGCGCCGGTTTCGGGCGCTTGCCGAGCAGATCGGCGTGACCCGCGTCTATGCGGCCGCGACGGCGGCTGCGCGGGAAGCGGAGAACGGCGCCGATTTCGTCAAGCGGGCCGAGGAAACCCTCGGCCGCAAGATCCTGCTCCTGTCGGGGCGCAAGGAGGCGGAGCTTGCCGCGCGCGGCGTCGTCTCCGGTATTCCGGATGCGGACGGGCTGATCGGCGATCTCGGCGGCGGCAGCCTGGAGCTCATCGAGGTCAAGGACGGAGAGTTCAAGAAGCCCGTCACCGTTCCGCTCGGGCCGCTGAGGCTCATGGACCTGTCGGGCGGCTCGATCGACAAGGCGCGCACCATGGTCGACGAGATGTTCGCCGACCTGCCCGTCCTTCAGAAGCTCAAGGGCCGGCCCTTCTATGCCGTCGGCGGCACATGGCGCAATCTCGCCCGGCTCCATATGGCGCAGACGCATTATCCGCTCCATATCCTGCACCACTACCGGATCCCGCGGGCCGCCGCGCGCAGCCTTGCAAGCCTCGTGGCGGGGCTGTCGCCGGAGACGATCCGCGACATTCCGGTGATCCAGAAGAGCCGGGCGGAAACGCTGCCCTATGGCGCGCTCGTGCTCGACCGCCTGCTGAAGCGCACCAAGTCGCACAGCATGATCGTTTCCGCGCTCGGCCTGCGCGAGGGGCTGCTCTTCGCCAAGCTCGACAAGCGCAAGCGCAAGCGCGATCCGTTGATCGTCGCCTGCGTGGACTTTGCCCGGCGCTATGCCCGCTCCGTCGACCACGAGTTCGAGCTGTGCGACTGGACGGACCAGCTCTTCGAGAAGAGCGGCCTGAAGGAGGACGCGCGCCAGAGCCAGCTTCGCCATGCCGCCTGCCTGCTCGCCGATATCGGCTGGCGCACCCATCCGAACTATCGCGGCGAGCGCGCGATGACCATCGTCTCGCAGGGCTCCTTCGTCGGCGTCAGCCATCCCGAGCGCATCTTCCTCGCGCTCACCGTCTTCTTCCGCCATGTGGGCCCGCTCGGCGAGAAGGCGCCGTCGGAGTTCATCCGGCTGATCGACGACGAGATGATCTCGCGCGCGCGCCTCATCTCGTCCGCCCAGCGGCTCGCCTATCTGTTATCCGGCGCCATGTCGGGCATGCTGCCGCGCATCGGCCTCGACATCAGCGGCAAGACGCTGACCCTGTCGATGCCGAAGGATCTGGAGGACCTGCTCGGCGAGCGCGTCGACCGCCGCTTCTCCGAGCTCGCCCTGCTTGCCGGCAAGACACCGCAGATCAAGATCGCGGACTGAGGCTGCACAGCGCGGGCGGCCTGCCTGCGTGATCTTTTCGAACCGGGAAGAGTGGTGGGGGCGCGTTATGGAAGGCCGCTACTCCGCGGCCTCCGCATAGGTCTCGTCGCGCGCGACGATCCGCGGGCGCTTGCCGTCGATGACGATGGCGAGCTTGCCGTGCTTGAGGGCGAGCGCGGTCTCCCCGAAGAGCTGGCGGCGCCAGCCCTTCAGCGCGGGGATATCGGCGTTGTCGTCGGCGGCGAGCATCTCAAGCTCGGCTGCCGACGCGATGATCTTGGCGGCGACGCCCTCGCGCTCGCACACGACCTTGAGGGCGAGCTTCAGCACATCGCCGAGCACGCCGACATTCTCGCGCGGGCCCCCCCGGTCGTCGGCGACGTCCGGCAGGCTGGAGGGATCGCGCGCGCGGCCCTCCTCGATGGCCCTGATAAGCCGGTCGGCATGGCGGCTGTCGGCGAAGCCGCGCGGCACGGCGCGAAGCTGGCGAAGGGATGCGGCATCCGCCGGGGCATGCACCGCGATCTCCGACAGCGCGTCGTCCTTGAGGATGCGGTTGCGCGGCACGTTGCGCTCCTGCGCCTCGCGCTCGCGCCATGCGGCGACCTCGATGAAGACGCCGAGCGCCTTCTTGTTGCGGGCACGGAACTTCAGCCGCCGCCAGGCCTCGGCGGGTTCGGCGCGGTAGGTGTCGGGCGAGGTGAGGGTGGCCATCTCCTCCTTCAGCCAGGGAGCGCGGCCGGACTGCTCGAGCTCCGTCTTCAGCTTCCTGTAGACGGTGCGCAGATGCGTCACGTCGGAAATGGCGTATTTGAGCTGCTTGTCGCTCAGCGGCCGCCGGCTCCAGTCGGTGAAACGGGAGGTCTTGTCGATCTGCGCGCCGGCCAGCTTGCGCACGATGTTCTCGTAGCCGATCTGCTCGCCGAAGCCGCAGACCATGGCGGCGATCTGCGTGTCGAAGAGCGGTGCCGGGATCACGTCGCCGCGCTGATAGACGATCTCCAGGTCCTGGCGGGCGGAATGGAAGACCTTGACCACGCCCTCATCCGCCATCAGTCGGAAGAAGGGGCCGAGATCGATGCCGTCGGCGAGCGGGTCGACGATCACCTCGTGGCTCTCGCCGGCCATCTGGATCAGGCAGAGATTGGGCCAATAGGTCGTCTCGCGCATGAACTCCGTGTCGACAGCGACAAAGGGCTCGCGCGCCAGTTCCGCGCAGACGATATCGAGTTGTTCTGTATTTGTAATGATGTTCATGAGCGTTCAGTGCACAAGATGAGGTGAGTCCCGCCGAAGTTCAAGCATCGCGTTCCGGCGCGGCGCCCATCGTGGCCTGCTTTCTCCCGTCGCGTTTATGCCCCGACCGGTTGTGGTTGGCCCTGCGTGCAAGCCTGAAAATCATCGGGGAGGTCCGCAGCAGCGTCACGAACCGCGTGCGCCGCTGGGCCGGAACGCCCGGCCTGGTTGCGATGCGCCACAGCGTGACCACGACGAGCAGGCCGTGCACCACACTTGTATAGAGGAATAGGGCGCGCGCGCCAAACAGTTCGATCACCAGCGAGGCGATGGATGGCCCGGCCATGGCGCCGAGCGAGAAGAAGAACATGAGCCCCGCCGCGATGAGCACATACTGCCCGGGCTCGGCGCGGTCGTTGGCGTGGGCGGCCGACAGCGAGTAGAGCGGCATGGCGAAGGCGCCGAACAGGAGCGCGCCGGCATAGGTGAGCGCGGGCGACCCGTCGGCGACGAGGCTCAGGAACAGGCCGGCGAAGGTCGCGCCCGCCGTCGCCACGCCGAGCGCGACGCGCCGGCTCGCCCGGTCCGACAGGAGGCCGAAGGGGAATTGCAGCGTCGCTCCGCCCACGATGCCGGCGCTCATGAACAGCGCCACGCCTGTCACGTCGAGCCCGATCTTCTCCGCATAGAGCGGGCCGATCAGGCGGAAGGCGCTGTTGGTGAGCCCGATGGTGAAGCAGCCGATGCAGGCGAGCGGCGCGATGCGCCATATGGCGCCGAGATCGAAGCGGAAGCTCTCCGGCGCCTTCGGCCGCGACCGGTTGGACAGCGAGACGGGAACGAGCGAGATGCAGAACATGATGGCGGTGATCGCGAACAGCGCGAACCCGCCCGCGCCATAGACCGGCAGCAGGAACTGCCCGCCGGTCACCGCGCCGAGGTCGACCAGCCGGTAGACGCTGAGCAGCCGCCCGCGATCCTGGTTGCGGGCATTCTCGTTGAGCCAGCTTTCCACCACGGTGAACAGGCCGGCGAAGCAGAAGCCCATCAGATAGCGGATCGCCATCCAGGCATAGGCGTCGACGATGAGGACCAGCGCCAGCGTGCCCGCCGCGGCGAGGGCGGCCAGCGCGGCGAAAACACGGATATGGCCGACCGCCTTGATGAGGCGCGGCCCGTAGATGCAGGCGGTGATGAAGCCCGCATAGTAGGTCGTGCCCATGAGGCCGATGGCCCAGGGCGGAAACCCCTCCATCGCCGCGCGCAGCGTGATGAAGGTGCCCTGAAGCCCGTTGCCCGCGAGCAGGATGCCGGCGGCGGCGAACAGGGGGAGAAGCGGGCCGAGCGCGATCATGACGCCTTGGAAAGCTGAACGGGGGAGCCCCTTTTGCGGATCGATGGTCCAGCACAACCCGATTTGGTGCGACAAGGCAAGCCGGTTGTGGCCGCATGCGCGCGGGTCGGGGGCATTTCGGGGCCTGCCGTCTTGACAAACGGGGCCTCGCATGCGCTCTTCCGCGCCGTGCCTGACGGCATGGGCGGCGCTGCCCGTTCCCTGTCGTCTCGGGGCGGTTTTGGACAGCGATCAATCTCCGGACGAAGAAGAACGAAGTGATGAGTGGCATGCACCGCTATCGGACACATTCATGCGGCGAACTGCGCGAGGCCAATGTGGGCGAGACCGTCCGGCTTTCCGGCTGGGTGCATCGTGTGCGCGACCATGGCGGGCTCCTGTTCATCGACCTGCGCGACCATTTCGGGCTGACCCAGTGCGTCGCCGATCCGGATTCCCCGGCCTTCGCCGCCGTGGAGGAGGTGCGTGCCGAATGGGTGGTGCGCATCGACGGCGAGGTGAAGCTCAGGACGGACGAGACGGTCAATCCGGGCCTGCCGACAGGCCATGTGGAGCTGTTCGTGCGTGAGCTGGAGGTGCTCGGCCGCTCGCGCGAGCTGCCGATGCCGGTCTTCGGCGAGCCCGACTATCCGGAGGACACGCGGCTGCGCTACCGCTTCATCGACCTGCGCCGCGAGACGCTCCACCGCAACATCGTCAGGCGCGGCGAGATTATTTCCTCCATGCGCCGGCGCATGGTCGAGAGCGGCTTCATGGAGTTCCAGACGCCGATCCTGACGGCTTCGTCGCCGGAGGGCGCGCGCGACTTCCTGGTGCCCTCCAGGCTCCATCCGGGCTCGTTCTACGCGCTGCCGCAGGCGCCCCAGCAGTTCAAGCAGCTCATCATGATGTCGGGCTTCGACCGCTACTTCCAGATCGCGCCCTGCTTCCGCGACGAGGATCCGCGCGCCGACCGGCTGCCGGGCGAGTTCTACCAGCTCGACGTGGAGATGAGCTTCGTGGAGCAGGAGGACGTGTTCTCCGCCACGGAACCGGTCATTCGCGGCCTGTTCGAGGAATTCGCGCAAGGCCGGCCGGTGACGGAGACGATGCCGCGCATCCCTTACGCCGAGGCGATCCGCAAATACGGCTCCGACAAGCCGGACCTGCGCAACCCCATCGTCATGAGCGAGGTGACGGAGCAGTTCGCGGGTTCCGGCTTCAAGGTCTTCGCCGGCATGATCGAGGCCGACCCGAAGACCGAGGTCTGGGCGATCCCGGCCAAGGGCGGCGGCAGCCGCGCCTTCTGCGACCGCATGAACTCCTGGGCGCAGGGCGAGGGCCAGCCGGGGCTCGGCTACATCTTCTTCCGCGACGGCGAGGGCGCGGGCCCGATCGCGAAGAACATCGGTCCGGAACGGACCGCCGCCATCCGCGACGGACTCGGGCTCGGCGACGGCGACGCGGTGTTCTTCGTCGCGGGCGATCCGCGCAAGTTCGCCGATTTCGCGGGCAAGGCGCGCCAGAAGGCCGGCGAGGATCTGGGGCTCGTGGACGAGGACCGGTTCGAGCTCGCCTGGATCGTCGACTTCCCGATGTATGAGTGGGACGAGGAGGAGGAGAAGGTCGACTTCTCCCACAACCCCTTCTCCATGCCGCAGGGCGGGCTCGAGGCGCTCGAGAACGGCAATCCGCTCGATCTGAAGGCCTATCAGTACGACATCGTCTGCAATGGCTACGAGATCGCCTCGGGGGCCATCCGCAACCACGAGCCGGAGATCATGAAGCGCGCCTTCGCCATCGCCGGCTATGGCGAGACGGTGCTGGAGGAGCGCTTCGGCGCCCTCTACCGCGCCTTCCAGTATGGCGCGCCGCCCCATGGCGGCATGGCCGCCGGCATCGACCGGATCGTGATGCTGCTGTGCGGCGCGAAGAACCTGCGCGAGGTGACGCTGTTCCCCATGAACCAGCAGGCAGAAGACCTGCTCATGGGCGCGCCGTCGGAGGTGTCGGCGAAGCAGCTGCGCGAGCTCTCCATCCGGCTGTCCCTGCCGGAGAGCTGAGCGCGACCGGGACCGGCGGACGCCCGCGCTTAACGCTTTGTCAACCGGCGACTGCCTTCATCGCCTGGGCAGTTGGGGGTATTTGCGGTGTCCGAGGCAGCGTGGAATGACGGGCTCGCCGGCATCGGGCCGGAACGGGCGGAGCGGCCGCCGCGTCAGGGGGCGCTGCCGTTCATCGGCGCGTTGCGCGATGCCTGGACGCGGCACAAGGTCTCCCAGGCCGCGCGCGCCCTGAAACGCACCCGGCGCATGCCCGATCTCGTCGCGCGCGACATCGTCGCCGTGATGGTCGTGCGCGACGCGGCAAGACGGCTTCCCGATATCTTCCGCCATCACCGGGACCTGGGCGTCGACCGCTTCGTCCTCGTCGACAACGGATCGCGCGACGACACCCGCGCCATCGCGCTCGGCGAGCCGGATGTGGAGGTCTATGTCGTGGAGGACGGGGAGCCGGACCGCGACGATGTCGTCTGGGCCATGGCGGCGATCCGTCTGACGGGGCTCGGGCGGTGGTATCTCGCGATCTCGGCGGACGAGCTGTTCGTCTACGATGGCTGCGAGGGGCACGACCTCCACGCGCTCGCGGAGCGGCTGGAGCGCTGGCGCATCCCGGCCATGCCGGCGCTTGCGGTGGACATGTATGGCGAGGGGCCGGTGCGCTCGACCTATGTGGAGCGCGGCGGACGCCTTCTCGAGGCCTGCCCGTTGTTCGACGGCGACTATACGATGGACCGCAAGGCCAGCCGGCGGTGGCTGGTCTATCGCGGCGGGCCTTTCGAGCGGCTGTCGGGGGGAACCGCGCAGCCCGTGCTCGCGCGCACGCCTTTCGTGAGATGGACGGGGCGCACGCTCTATCGCAGCCCGCAGGAGGCGACGCCCGTATGGTGCAATGTCGGCGCGATGCGCGGCTGCCTGTTGCGGTTCCGCTTCATGGAGGACCTCGCCGACCGGGCCTTCGCCGCCGTCGTCCGCGACGAGCGCGAGGGCGGTGCGCCCGAAGAGCGGCTGCTTCTCGACCTGAGCGAGGCCGACCCCGGCCTCACGCTCGCCCATGAGCACAGCATCCGCTACGAGAGCTCGCACGATCTCGTGGCCGCGGGGCTGATGCCGTCCATTGCGTGGCGGCGCTAGCGCGATTTCAGGACGGCCCGCGCCGGCCTTGCGCACGGGCCGGACGTGTCAAAATGCGGGGCGGCTGCCTCTGGCGGGAGGGCGCGCGGCGAAGTAGGGTGCCCGGGATCCGCGTGCACCGCCCGCGGGTCCAGACGTCAATCCGGGATCTCCAAAGGGGCTTACGCTCGACAATGCCAGCACGCATATCAGACGATCTGAGGACGCACGCTCTCGCCTATCATCGCCAGAACCGGCCGGGGAAGATCGAGATCGCCTCGACCAAGCCCTTGAGCAACCAGCACGATCTGGCGCTCGCCTATTCGCCGGGCGTGGCGGCGGCCTGCGATGCCATCGTGGAGAACCCCGACGATGCCGCCGAGCTCACCTCGCGCAGCAATCTGGTCGCGGTCATCTCCGACGGGACGGCCGTTCTGGGCCTCGGCAATATCGGGCCGCTCGCTGCCAAGCCGGTCATGGAGGGCAAGGCGGTGCTCTTCAAGAAGTTCTCCGGAATCGACGTCTTCGACATCGAGGTTGCCTCGCGCGATGTCGACCATTTCTGCGATGTGGTGGCCGCGCTGGAACCGACCTTCGGCGGCATCAATCTGGAGGACGTGAAGGCGCCGGAATGCTTCGAGGTGGAGACCCGCCTCAAGGAACGCATGGGCATCCCCGTCTTCCATGACGACCAGCACGGCACCGCCATCATCGTCGGCGCGGCGGTTACCAACGCCATGCTGCTTGCCGGCAAGAAGCTCGAAGACGTGAAGGTCGCGGCGTCGGGCGCGGGGGCTGCCGCCATCGCCTGCCTGAACCTTCTCGTCTCGCTCGGCGTCAAGCACGAGAATATTTGGGTCAGCGATATCGACGGCGTGGTCTATGAGGGGCGCGAGAAGGGCATGAACCGCTGGATGGCGGCCTATGCCCAGAAGACCGACAAGCGCTCGCTCGGCGAGATCGTCGAGGGCGCCGACATCTTCCTCGGCGTGTCTGCCGGCGGCGTGCTGAAGCCGGAGATGGTGAAGCGCATGGCCGAGCGCCCGCTGATCATGGCGCTCGCCAATCCGACGCCGGAGATCATGCCCGACGAGGCGCGCGAGGCCTCGCCCGAGGCGATGATCTGCACCGGCCGGTCGGATTACCCCAACCAGGTCAACAACGTCCTGTGCTTCCCCTATATCTTCCGCGGCGCGCTCGATGTCGGCGCCACCGCGATCAACGAGGAGATGAAGCTCGCCGCCGTGCGTGCCATCGCCGAGCTCGCCCACGAGGCGTCCTCCGACGTGGCGGAACGGGCCTATGGCGGCGAGGTGCGCACCTTCGGCCCGGACTATCTGATCCCCACGCCCTTCGATCCCCGGCTCATCCTGCGCATCGCCCCGGCGGTCGCGCGCGCGGCCATGGAAACCGGCGTGGCGCGCCGGCCGATCGAGGATTTCGACGCCTATGACGAGCGGCTGAACCGCTTCGTCTTCCGCTCGGGCTTCGTGATGAAGCCGGTCTTCGCCAAGGCGCGCCAGGCGCCCCGGCGCGTGATCTATGCCGAAGGCGAGGACGAGCGCATCCTGCGCGCCGCCCAGGTGGTCATCGAGGAGGGCATCGCCAAGCCCACGCTCATCGGCCGGCCCGACGTGGTGAACGTCCGGCTGGAGCGCTACGGGCTCTCCATCCGCCCGGGCGAGGATTTCGACCTCATCAATCCGGAGGACGATCCGCGCTACCGGCAATATGTCGACAGCTATCTGGAGCGCACCTGCCGGCGCGGCATCACGCCCGATCTCGCGCGGACCGTCGTGCGCACCAACACCACCGTGATCGGCGCGCTGGCGCTTTATCGCGGCGAGGCCGACGCCATGATCTGCGGGCTCGAGGGCCGGTTCGACTGGCATCTCGACGATATCCGCGACGTGATCGGCCTTGCGCCAGGGGTGGAGGATTTCTCCGCGCTGAGCCTCGTGATCCTGTCGAAGGGCAGCTACTTCCTCGCCGACACCTATGTCTCAGCCGATCCGTGCGCGGAGGAGATCGCGGAGATGACCGTGCTCGCCGCCGACCAGGTGCGCAATTTCGGCATGGAGCCCAAGGTCGCGCTCCTGTCGCATTCGAGCTTCGGCAGCGCCGATTCCGACAGCGCCTGCAAGATGCGCAAGGCGCTGGAGATCCTGCGCATGCGCGCGCCGGACCTGGAGGCGGAGGGCGAGATGCACGGCGATGCGGCCCTCGACGAGGCGCTGAGAATGCGCATCTTCCCGCACTCCAGGCTCAGGGGCGAGGCCAATGTGCTCATCATGCCGAATCTCGATGCGGCCAACATCTCCTACGAGCTGATCAAGTCCATGGCCGATGCGCTGCCCGTCGGTCCGATCCTCATCGGCGCTGCCAAGCCCGCCCATATCCTGACGCCCTCCGTAACGGCGCGCGGCGTGGTCAACATGACGGCGCTGTCGGTCATCGAGGCGCAGCGCCGGGCCGGCACGGAGAGCGGCGAGACGGCCTGATGCCCACGCCCTTGCACGGCGCGAATCGACGCACCATCTGCAAGCGGCAAGGCACGAGCGGCGCGGCGATCCGCCCCTTTCGGGACGGCCATCGAAAAAATCGTCGCGGGGCCGTCAGGAATGTCTTGATTGTGACGCAATGGGCCGGTATATGCCGGCCCTCAAATCCAGACCCCCTGGGTTTCATCTACTGGTTGGGGAGGTTGCCATGACCACAGAGGCCCTCTTCCAATTGGGGATGGACTTGGAGGCTCCAAGCACCGCCCAAACGGAAGATTACACATACCAATCCGAAGGCTCCGACGAGCTGGAGGGGCGGAAGGACCACTTTATCAGCAAGAACGGAGTCTCCTGTGCGGGGACCCATCTGATCATCGATCTGATCGGCGCCGAGAAGATCGACGATATCGACCATATCGACCGGGCTCTGCGCGACTGCGTGGAGACGGCCGGTGCAACGCTGTTGCATATCCATCTGCATCACTTCACGCCCAATAGCGGCGTGAGTGGCGTGGCGGTGCTGGCGGAAAGCCATATTTCCATCCACACATGGCCGGAGCGCGGCTACGCGGCGCTCGACGTGTTCATGTGCGGCGATGCCAAGCCGGAGCGCTGCGTGGATGTGCTCAGGCAATCGTTCGGGCCCCGCAAGGTCCGCGTGAAGGAAGTCCTGCGCGGCCGCGGAGCGTGACCGGGCGCGATCCGACCGAACAGGGGGAGGGCGGTGCCGACGGTGCCGCCCGAACCGTCCCGGACCCGGGTTATCCAGTGTCATCCAGAACATGACAGCATGATGCGTGCCGGGCGCCATCGGCGCCTTGCGCGCTCCAGCCTGCGAGGGAGCTTCCAATGACGCACTCCACGAGCGATGCCGGGCAGGGGACCTGGTACTCGGAGACCCTGCACCGTGGCCTGCGCACCTCCATCGAGGCGCGCAAGGTGCTCTTCGACAGCGAGACCGAGCATCAGCGCCTCGTCGTGATCGAGAGCGTCGGCTTCGGCAAGGTCGTGCTGCTCGACGGCGTCATCCAGCTCACCACGTCGGACGAGTTCATCTATCACGAGATGCTCGCCCATCTGCCGATCCTGGCCCATGGTGCGGTTTCCGACGTGCTGATCGTCGGCGGCGGCGACGGCGGCATGGCCGAGGAGGCGCTCAAGCACGACGGCGTGAAGCGGCTGACCATGGTGGAGATCGACGCCGGCGTGATCGATTTCGCGCGCGAGCATCTGGCGGAGGTCAACAAGGGCTGCTTCGACGATCCCCGCTTCGATCTCGTCATCGCCGACGGCAAGGACTTCGTCGCCTCCACGGACAAGCGCTACGACCTCGTCATCGTCGATTCGACCGACCCCATCGGCCCGGGCGAGGTGCTCTTCACGGAGACCTTCTACGGCGCCTGCAAGTCGATCCTGAAGCCCGGCGGCATCCTGGTGACGCAGAACGGCGTGCCGTTCTTCCAGGCCGGCGAGCTGAAGGCCACCATGGCCGCCTTCTCCGGCCTGTTCGCCGATGCGAGCTGCTACCTTGCCTCCGTGCCGACCTATTTCGGCGGCGACATGGCCTTCGGCTGGGGCACCGACAATGCCGATCTCAGGACGGTGCCGCTCGAGACCCTGAAGGCGCGCTACGCCGCATCCGGCATAGACACGCGCTACTACACGCCCGAGGTTCACCAGGCCGCCTTCGCGCTGCCCGCCTATGTCCGCGACATGGTGGAGGCCGCCGGCCGATAGGCCCTGCCTCCGCGCCGTTGCGCCTGGCCGCTCGCCTTGCCGCGCCGATTTGGCTATGATTTCCCTCCGGGGTCCGCGAGACACCATCAGGGCGAGGGTCAGGCAATGAGGCACCTTGTGCGTGGCGGAATACTGGGGGTGGTGGCATTCGGCCTGGCCATGACCATGGCCTCGTCGGCGGCATCCGCCCAGCAGCGCCAGGCCGATGTCTTCGGCGGGATCGGCCGCTTCTTCGAAGAGCTCGGCAATGCCTTTTCGGGATCGTCGCGGCGGACGGTCTCCTTCGACACCAAATATGCGCCGAACTCCATCATCGTCAGCACGCGCCAGCGCGCGCTCTATTTCGTGACGCAGAGGGGGCGGGCGCTGCGCTACCCCGTCGGGGTCGGGCGCCAGGGCTTCCAGTGGAGCGGCGTCTCGCACATTTCGCGCAAGGCCAAATGGCCCGGCTGGACGCCGCCCGCCGCCATGCGCAAGCGCCAGCCCTATCTGCCGAAATACATGCCGGGCGGTCCCGGAAACCCGCTCGGCGCGCGCGCCCTCTATATCTCCGGAACGCTCTACCGGATCCACGGGACGAGCGAGGCGCGCACCATCGGTCGGGCCGTGTCGTCGGGCTGCATCCGCATGCTGAACGACGATGTCATCGACCTCTACCAGCGCGTGCCCATAGGCGCTAAGGTCTACGTCTATCAATAGACCGGCGGGGCGGCCGCCAGGACGGGGTGCGCCGGCGCCCGCCATCGCTTGCCGCCTCCGCATGCCGGGAGAGGGGGAACGAGCGTCATGAGACTGACCCTTCTGGGAACGGGCTGCCCGGTCGCGAGCGCGGAGCGCCTGGGGCCGGGAACGCTGATCCGCCATGGCGATGTCGCGGTGCTCGTGGATTGCGGATCGGGCGTCGCCCAGCGGCTCGTCCAGGCGGGATGCCCGGGGCGCGGTCTCGACGCGGTCCTCGTCACCCACATTCATTCCGACCATCTGGTCGACCTCTACCAGCTCATCGTTTCCTCGTGGCATCAGGGGCGGGAGAAGCCGTGGCTCGTCTACGGTCCGCCGGCCCTGCGTCCGCTCGTGAAGGAGATGATGGCGCTGTGGCAGGATGAGCGCCAGCTCAGGATCGCCCATGAGCACCGCCCCTCCACCACGGGGCTGGAGGTGGAGGTGCGCCCGCTTCACGACGATGGCCATTTCGCCATTGGCGGGCTCGCCATAGAGAGCTTCGCCGTCGACCATCGCCCAGTCGAGCCGGCCTTCGGCCTGGCCTTCGGGGCGGGCGAGGGGACGGAGCACCGCCGTCTCGTCCTGTCCGGCGATACATGCCGCTGCCCGGCCGTCGTGGCGGCCGCGAAGGGCGCCGATCTCCTGGTGCACGAGGTGTTCGTGCATGCCGCCATGACGCCGGAGCCCGGCGTGCGCAGCCGCGAGACCATCGACCGGGTCGCGGCCTATCACACATCCTCCGGCGAGGTCGGCAAGATCGCCACGGAGGCGGGCGCCGGCGCCCTGGCGCTCACCCATATCGTGCCGCCCTCCGCCGACCGCGCCGCGCTTCTGCGCGAGGTGGCGGCGGATTTCTCCGGCCCCGTCATCGTCGGCGAGGACCTCATGGAGATCGATCTGGACGGCCGCGCCCTGCGTCACGGCACACTCCATCTCTCGCTCGGCCGGACCGGCGGGGACTGACCGGCACGGGCCTCAACGTCCCGGGGGGCGTCATGAACTGGTTCGCCTATATCGACCTCTATTGCGAGCGCACCGCGCCGGGGCTCATGAACGAGCCGGCCAATGCGGTGTCGAACGCCGCCTTCTTCCTCGCCGCGCTCCTTGCCATGCGGGCCGCGATGAAGGCCGGGGACGCCGCCCGGCGCGACGGGTTCCTGTGGGTGCTGATCGCGCTCGTGGCGGTCATTGGCGCGGGCTCCGCCGCCTTTCACACCTTTGCGGAACGCTGGTCGCTGATCGCCGACGTGGCGCCGATCACGGCCTTCATCTATGCCTTCTTCTTCTATGCGATGAGGCGCTATATCGGGCTCGGCACGACCGGCGCGCTCGCGGCCATGGTCGCCTTTCTGGCTCTGTCCTTCGGCTTCGGCGAGCTCATGCCGGCGGGCGCGCTGAACGGCTCGGGCGACTATCTCCCCGCCTTCGCGGCCATGGTGGCCGTCGGGGCCGAACTCCTCCGGCGCGGCCATCCCGCGGGCCACTGGGTCCTGGGCGCGGGCGGCGTGTTCGCCATCTCGCTCACCTTCCGCACCGTCGATCCGGCCGTCTGCCCGGCCTTCCCCACCGGCACCCATTTCCTCTGGCACATCCTCAACGCCACGGTGCTCTACCTCCTCCTCATGTCCGGCGTGCGTTACGGCGGGGGCGCGGAGCGCGGCGGGGCCGGCACATAAGGCAGAAAAGCCCCCCGGCCGGCGGGCGCGGGGGGCTTCCTTGTCGTTCAGTGTCGGTCAGTGTGCGGTGCGGTGTCTCACGAGCATCCGCTCGTGGAACCGCAGGTGTCGCATTTCAGGCAGGTGCCGTTGCGGACCATGGTGAAGTTGCCGCATTCGCCGCAGGCCTCGCCCTCATAGCCCTTCATGCGGGCCTCCGCGACGCGGGCGGCGGCGATCTCGGTGTGCGAGGTGGTCGTGACGCCCATGGCGGTCGTTTCCGTCGTGATGTCCTCGACCTCCATCTCCGCTACCGCGAGCGAGGGCGCCGGCTGGCCGGACGCCTCGGCGGGGTTTGCGACGGCGACCGACAGCGCGCCGGACGACTTGCCGGGGATCACCACCAGATTGTCCGTCATCCGCCGGCGCAGGAAGCCGGAGGAAAGGAGCTTGGCGGCGGGCAGGGGGGCGGGCGCATGCTCGCTGCCGGCGCTGTCCGCGCCGTCGTCCCCGTCCGCCGGGGCCTTGCCCTCCTTCACGCCCTTGCCGAGCGCGTCGAAGCCGATGTCGCCGGGCTCGACATGGGCGAGGTCGTGGCGGCCGAGATAGGAGACCGCGAGCTCGCGGAACACATAGTCGAGGATCGAGGTCGCGTTCTTGATCGCCTCGTTGCCCTGCACGAAGCCGGCCGGCTCGAAGCGGGTGAAGGTGAAGGCCTCCACGAACTCCTCCAGCGGCACGCCGTACTGGAGGCCGAGCGACACGGCGATGGCGAAGTTGTTCATCATCGCCCGGAAGGCGGCGCCCTCCTTGTGCATGTCGATGAAGATCTCGCCGAGCGCGCCGTCCTCGTACTCGCCGGTCCTGAGATAGACCTTGTGGCCGCCGACAATGGCCTTCTGGGTGTAGCCCTTGCGGCGGTGGGGCAGCTTCTGGCGCTCGGCGCGTTCGGCCGGCATCTCCACGATGCGCTCCACGATCTTCTCCACCACGCGTTCCACGCGCTGATTGGCGGGCTGGCTCGCCGCGACCTCCTCGACGAACTCGTCCTGCTCGTCCTCGTCGTCGGAAATGAGCTGGGCGTTGAGCGGCTGGGAGAGCTTGGAGCCGTCGCGATAGAGCGCATTGGCCTTCAGGGCGAGCTTCCAGGAGAGCATATAGGCCTCCTGCGTCTCCTCCGTCGTCGCCTCGTTCGGCATGTTGATGGTCTTGGAGATGGCGCCGGAGATGAAGGGCTGGGCGGCGGCCATCATGCGGATGTGGCTCTCCACCGACAGATAGCGCTTGCCGAGCCGGCCGCACGGATTGGCGCAGTCGAAGACGGCGAGATGCTCGTCCTTCAGGTGCGGTGCGCCCTCGAGCGTCATGGCGCCGCAGCAGTGGATGTTGGCCGCCTCGATCTCCTTCCTGGAAAAGCCCAGATGGGCGAGCAGGTCGAAGGCGAGGTCGTTGAGCTGATCGTCGGTGAGCCCCAGCGTTTCCTTGCAGAAGGCCTCGCCGAGCGTCCACTTGTTGAAGACGAACTTGATGTCGAAGGCGGTCGCGAGCCCCGCCTCGACCGCCTCGATGGCGGCGTCGGTGAAACCCTTCGCCTTGAGCGCCTCGTGATTGACGCCGGGCGCGTCCTTCAGCGTGCCGTGGCCGACCGCGTAGTCGACGATGGCCTTGATCTCGCCGGCCCCGTAGCCGAGCCCGCGCAGGGCTTCCGGAACGGCGCGGTTGATGATCTTGAAGTAGCCGCCGCCGGCGAGCTTCTTGAACTTGACCAGCGCGAAGTCGGGCTCGATGCCGGTCGTGTCGCAGTCCATGACGAGGCCGATCGTGCCGGTCGGCGCGATGACGGTGGCCTGCGCGTTGCGGTAGCCGTTCTTCTCGCCGAGCGCGACGGCGCGGTCCCAGGCCGCGCAGGCATGCTCGACAAGGGTCTGGTCGGGGCAGTTCGCGTGATCGAGCGCGACGGGGGCGACGTTGAGCGCCTCGTAGCCCTCGCTCTCGCCATGGGCGGCGCGGGCATGGTTGCGCATGACGCGCAGCATGTGGTCGCGGTTCTTCTTGTAGCCGGGGAAGGGGCCGAGCTCGCCGGCCATCTCCGCGGAAGTGGCGTAGGATACGCCCGTCATGATCGCGGAGATCGCACCGCAGATCGCGCGGCCCTCGTCGGAATCGTAGGACACGCCGGAGGTCATGAGCAGGCCGCCGATATTGGCAAAGCCAAGGCCCAGCGTGCGGAACTCGTAGGACAGCGCCGCGATCTCCTTGGACGGGAACTGCGCCATCATGACCGAGATCTCGAGCACGACGGTCCACAGCCTCACGGCGTGCTCGAAGGACTCCGTCTCGAACCGGCCGGTCTCCTTGTCGCGGAACTGAAGCAGGTTCAGCGAGGCGAGATTGCAGGCCGTGTCGTCGAGGAACATGTATTCCGAGCACGGGTTCGATGCGCGGATCTCGCCCGATGCCGGGCAGGTGTGCCAGTCATTGATGGTGGTGTGGTACTGGATGCCGGGATCCGCGCAGGCCCAGGCGGCATAGCCGATCTTGTCCCACAGCGCGCGCGCCTTCACCGTCCTGGCGACGCCCTTGCGCATGCGCCAGTTGAGATTCCAGTCGCCGTCCTCCTCGACCGCGCGCAGGAAGTCGTCGGTGACGCGCACGGAATTGTTGGAGTTCTGGCCGGAAACCGTGCGGTAGGCCTCCGAATCCCAGTCGGTGTCGTAGGTGTCGAACGAGATGTCCGTGTGGCCCTGGCGCGCGAACTGGATGACCCTGCGGATAAGGCTGTCGGGCACGTGGTTGCGCCGCGCCTGGCGCACCGCGCGCTTGAGGGCGGGGTTGCGGTCGATCTCGTAGCAGTCCTCGCCCGGCGCCTCGCAGTTCACGCACGCCTTCATGATGGCGGAGAGGCTCTGCCTGACGAGCTTGGAGCCGGCGACGAGGGCGGCGACCTTCTGCTCCTCCTTCACCTTCCAGTCGATATAGGACTCGACATCCGGGTGGTCGATGTCGACCACGACCATCTTGGCCGCGCGCCTGGTGGTCCCGCCGGACTTGATGGCGCCCGCCGCCCGGTCGCCGATCTTCAGGAAGCTCATGAGGCCGGAGGACTTGCCGCCGCCCGAAAGCGGCTCGTTCTCGCCGCGGATGCGGGAGAAGTTGGAGCCCGTGCCGGAGCCGTACTTGAACAGCCGCGCCTCGCGCACCCACAGGTCCATGATGCCGCTCTCGTTGACGAGATCGTCCTCGATGGACTGGATGAAGCAGGCATGCGGCTGGGGATGCTCATAGGCCGATTTCGACTTCACCAGCTTGCCGGTGAACGGGTCGACATAGAAATGCCCCTGGGACGGGCCATCGATGCCATAGGCCCAGTGGAGGCCGGTATTGAACCATTGCGGGGAGTTCGGCGCGCATTTCTGTGTGGCGAGCATGTAGCACAGCTCGTCATAGAAGGCGCGCGCATCCTCCTCCCCGTCGAAATAGCCGCCCTTCCAGCCCCAGTAGGTCCAGGTTCCGGCCAGACGGTTGAACACCTGCCGGGCCTGGGTCTCCGAGCCGTAACGCTCATCCTCCGGCAGCTCGGCGAGCGCCGCCTCGTCGGGCACCGAGCGCCACAGCCACGAGGGAACGCTGTTCTCCTCCACGCGCTTCAGCCGTGCCGGCACGCCCGCCTTGCGGAAATATTTCTGCGCGATGATGTCGCTCGCCACCTGGCTCCACGCGGCCGGCACCTCGATATCCTCCAGCCGGAAGACGACGGAGCCGTCCGGATTGCGAATCTCGCTCGTGGTGCGGCGGAACTCCAGTCCCTCGAAGGGCGACTGTCCGGCTTCAGTGTAACGGCGCTCGATGCGCATGGGACCCTCTCGAATTCTCAAACCCGTCTTGCGGCCGGCAGGCCGCGCCGATCTGCCCCTGAATCAAGGACAAAAATCCTCCCACGCGGAACAGGCACAGGATCCGCGTTTGGGGCCAAGCCCCCACGCCCGCAAAGTCTGCAGACCGCTAACTCGTTACGAACGTTATGGTTTTTGTGTTTTACCCGAGAGCCGTGCGACGGGCCCTGAACAAGACCCCAACAATAGCGTCCCCGTCTCCCCCGAGTCCCGAGCCGATAGAAAGATAATCTCAACCCCGTGGCCGGACGTCAAGCGCTAGTGTGTTAACGAAAGGTAAACGCTATATATTGTGCCAGCTTGTTGACAACTCTGTGAATAACCCTGTGTCCGCCGATTCGTGGCGTGGACTCAAGGCGATGGCGTGCGGCACTTGGGCTTCGGCTCCCGCCGTCGCTTGTGGGTGGACGGGGCGGGCGTCATGCGCCATATTCGCGCCGGGTTTGGCGGGCACGAGGAGACCATGGGTCCGGACCGGTGCCTGCCCGCGGACGACGCAGGGTCTTTCGATTATGACGCTCAAAACCTTTCTGCTCGAGTTCTTCACCTGGTGGAACGGCCAGACGCTCGGCACGCGATTCTTTACCTGGCGAAAGGGGGAGTTCGTGGGCGAGGACGAGCTCGGCAACAAATACTACCGCGAGCGCGGCGGCAAGCGGCGCTGGGTGATCTATAACGGCGAGGCGGAAGCCTCCCGCTCGACGTCGGACTGGCACGGCTGGCTGCATTACCGGGTCGACACGCCGCCGACCAAGGAACCCTATTCGGCGCGCCCCTGGCAGGCCCCCTACCAGCCGAACCCGACGGGCACGCCCGCCGCCTACCACCCGCCGGGAAGCCTCGCCGTGCCGCGTCCGCGCGAGGAAGGCTCCGGCGACTACGAGGCCTGGCGGCCCGAATAAGCCCTCTAGGGCCTGCAACAGACAACAGGACGGACGCGTCATGAAACAGACAGTGGCGGAAACCCTGATCGGCGCGGTCGTTATCGCGGTCGCCGGCGCATTCTTCACTTTCGTCTACACCACCTCCGGCATCGGCAGCGGCTCCGACGGCTACCGCGTGGTGGCGGAGTTCCAGAATGTCGAGGGGGTCAGTCCCGGCACGGATGTGCGCATGTCGGGCATCAAGGTCGGCACGGTGGTGGACCAGTCGCTCGATTCGGACACTTTCCAGGCGCTTCTGACGCTGTCCATCGACAACACGATCAAGCTGCCGGAGGATTCCTCCGCCAAGATCACGTCGGAAGGGCTCCTGGGGTCGAAATTCGTCGCGCTCGAGGCGGGCGGGTCGCAGACCATGCTCAAGAACGGCGACCACATCATCTACACCCAGAGTGCCATCGACATCTGGGGCCTGATCGGCCAGGCCATGTTCAACAAGGGCGACGACGACAAATGACCGGAGCCTCGCCGGCAGACTGGCAGAGCTGGAGCGCGGAACAATACGGCACCCATGCGCGCTTCGTGGCCGATCTCGCTGGCGAGATCGTCTCCTGGCTCGCGCCGCGCCCCGGCGAGCGAATCCTCGATCTCGGCTGTGGCGACGGTGCGCTGACCGAACAGCTCGCCGCGACCGGCGCGGAGGTGGTCGGCGTCGATGCGAGCGAGGATCTCGCCCGGGCGGCCCGGGCCCGCGGGCTCGATATCCGCGTGCGCGACGGCGAGGCGCTGGACTTCGAGGCGGAGTTCGACGCGGTATTCTCCAACGCGGCCCTGCACTGGATGACGCGCCCCGAAAAGGTCGTCGCCGGCATCCGCCGCGCGCTGAAACCGGGCGGCCGCTTCGTCGCGGAGTTCGGCGGCCATGGCAATGTGGCGGCGATCGCGACGGCGCTGCGCGCCACGGCCCGCACCCGCGGCGGCGACCAGGGCCTCGCGAGCCCGTGGTATTTCCCGAGCACGGAAGACTATGGAACCCTGCTCGGCGAGCACGGCTTCTCCGTGCGCCGCATCGGCCTCTATCCGCGCCAGACCCCGCTCAAGTCGGGCATGGCGGCCTGGCTCGCCGTGTTCCGCGAGCCGTTCTTCGCCCAGTATGGCGAGGAGAGGACGGTTGTCGCCGCGGAGGTGGAGGATCTGCTCCGCCCGGCGCTGTGCGACGCCCATGGCAACTGGATGGCGGACTATGTCCGCCTGCGCGTCGAAGCGGTGCTGGCATGAGCTGGCGGACGGGGGCAGCCGCGCTCGGGCTTGCGGTGGCCGTGGCCGCCGCGGCGGTGCCCCATGCGCTGGCGCAGAAGCTGGAGAACCCGATTGCCGTCTTTGCGGGGCTCGACAAGATCTCCGCGCGCATCACCACCTTCGAGGTGCGCATCGACGAGACCAAGCGCTTCGGCTCGCTCGCCGTCACGCCGCGCGTGTGCTATTCGCGGCCGTCCACGGAGGAGCCGAAGACCACAGCCTTCGTGATCGTCGAGGATGTGGGCGACGACGGGGTGCGGAAGAAGATCTTCTCCGGCTGGATGTTCGCCCAGAGCCCGGGCCTCCATGCCGTGGAGCATCCCGTCTACGACGTCTGGCTCACCGATTGCCGCGATCCGAACCGGCGCGAGGATACGCTGGAGTTCCCCGACGAGGGCGAGACGCTCAACGACGAGGAATAGGGCGGCCCGCGCGAGGCCTGGCGGCAGGGCGCCCGAGCCCGAATTTCGCCATCCTCGCGGGGTTGCGCCGTGAGTGGCATAATTTCGACTGATTCGTTTCCGTGTGCTGTCTCCGGGGAGGGGGGCACCGCATGCGAGACCAAGCCGGAGCACCGGACACCGACATGTCAAAGGTCCACGATCTGTTCGACCGTATCGAGGCCGAGCCTTCGAGCGATGCGCCCCGTCCGCGCCCGGCCGGGACGGCGCGTCCGGAAGAGACCGCACCGGCCCCGCAGGCTGCCACGCCGGCCCGGCGCAGGGCGGCGCCCGGGGCGGAGCCGGGCGAGGGCTACACCGCCGCCGATATCGAGGTTCTGGAGGGGCTCGAGCCGGTCCGCCGCCGTCCGGGCATGTATATCGGCGGGACCGACGAGAAGGCGCTCCATCATCTCTTCGCGGAGGTGATCGACAATTCGATGGACGAGGCCATTGCCGGCCATGCGAGCTTCATCGAGGTGGATTACGACGCGGAGGGCTGGCTGACCGTCACCGACAATGGCCGCGGCATCCCGATCGACCCCCATCCGAAATTCCCGGAGAAGTCGGCGCTGGAGGTGATTCTCACCACGCTGCATGCGGGCGGCAAGTTCGATTCGAAGGTCTATGCGACCTCCGGCGGCCTGCACGGCGTCGGCATCTCGGTGGTGAACGCCCTGTCGGAGCGGCTGGAGGTGGAGGTCGCGCGCGGCCAGGAGCTCTATCGCCAGATCTATGGGCGCGGGCGCCCGGAAAGCGGGCTCGACCATGTGGGCCGTGCGCCCAACCGGCGCGGCACCCGCATCCGTTTCCGGCCGGATCCCGAGATCTTCGGGGCGAAGGTGCGCTTCAAGGCCGCGCGGCTCTACAAGATGGCCCGCTCCAAGGCCTATCTGTTCGGCGGGGTGGAGATCCGCTGGTCGTGCGCCGAAGAGAACATCCGCGAGGGCGACACGACGCCGACGCGCGAGGTGCTGCGGTTCCCGGGCGGGCTGAAGGACTATTTGGCGACCGCGCTGGAAGGCCGGCAGCGCGTCTGCGACGACATCTTCGCCGGCAATGTGAAGAAGCCGGAGGGCCACGGCTCGGTGGAGTGGGCGGTCGCGTGGTTCGCCGGCGACGGCTTTGTGGAATCCTACTGCAATACCGTGCCGACGACCGAGGGCGGCACCCACGAGACCGGCCTGCGCGTGGCGCTGTCGCGCTCGCTGAAGGCCTATGGCGAGCTCGTCGGCAACAAGAAGGCCCAGACCATCACCGCCGAGGATGTGATGGGGTCTGCCGGCGTGATGCTGTCGGTCTTCATCCGCGAGCCGGAATTCCAGGGCCAGACCAAGGAGAAGCTCGCCACCCAGGAGGCCTCGCGCATCGTCGACCAGACGGTGAGGGATCATTTCGACCACTGGCTCGCGGGCCATCCCAACCAGGCCAACAAGCTGCTCGACTGGGTGATCGACCGCGCCGAGGAGCGCCTGCGGCGGCGCCAGGAGCGCGAGGTGGCGCGCAAGACGGCGACCCGCAAGCTGCGCCTGCCGGGCAAGCTCGCCGACTGCCAGCAGAACGCCGCCCACGGCGCGGAAATCTTCATCGTGGAGGGCGATTCGGCCGGCGGCTCCGCCAAGCAGGGGCGCGACCGCAAGATCCAGGCGGTCCTTCCGCTGCGCGGCAAGATCCTCAATGTCGCTTCCGCGGGGCGCGACAAGCTCGCCCAGAACCAGCAGATCTCCGATATCGTCCAGGCGCTTGGCTGCGGCACGGGAACGACCTATCGCGAGGACGACCTCAGATACGAGAAGGTCGTCATCATGACCGACGCCGATGTGGACGGAGCCCACATCGCCTCGCTGCTGATCACCTTCTTCTTCCGCCAGATGCCGGGGCTCATAGACGGCGGCCATCTCTATCTCGCCGTCCCGCCGCTCTACCGCCTCGCACAGGGCGGCAAGACGATCTATGCGCGTGACGACGCCCACAAGGACGCGCTGCTCCAGACGGAGTTCTCGGGCCGCGGCAAGGTGGAGGTCTCCCGCTTCAAGGGCCTCGGCGAGATGCTGCCCGCCCAGCTCAAGGAGACGACCATGAACCCGGCGACGCGCACGCTCCTGCGTGTGGAGATGCTGGAGGACGAGGCATCGACCACGAAGCGTGTGGTGGAGCAGCTCATGGGCAACAAGCCGGAGGAGCGCTTCCGCTTCATCTCCGAGCGCGCCGAGTTCGTGACCGGCGACGAGCTCGATATCTAGAGCGCCGCGCTGACACCTGTCTCCAATTCTTGACGTTCGGCCCTCGCCTCGTCATTCCCGCGAAAGCGGGAATCCACCTTGCACTCGGTATGGATTCCCGCTTTCGCGGGAATGACGGGCACTGGCGGATGACGGGCACTGGCGGATGACGGGCACTGGCGGATGATGGGCACTGGCGGATGACGGGCACTGGCGGATGACGGGCAGCAGGGAATGACGGACAGAGCAGGCCGCATGGCGATCGAGCGGATCGCATACGAATTCACCGTCCCCGGATCGTTCGATCAGGCAACTCACAGCGCCGCGCGATAGATCTTTCGCCATGTCCTCGCGGTGGCGAGCTCAAGCACGCGCTCCGGCTCGTCGTCTTCGGCGAAGGCGGAGAAATCCGCCTCGGCTGCGAGCGCCGTCTCGAGCAGGACGTGATAGTCGTCCCGCGCGATCTCGTGGGCCCCGAAGCGGGTGAGGTGCTCGGTGACGAACTGCGTGTCGAGCAGGCGGAAACCGCCGAACTTCAGCCGCGCGACCAGATGGACGAGGGCGACTTTGCTGGCGTCGCGCTCGCGCGAGAACATGCTCTCGCCGAAGAAGGCCGCGCCGATCCTGACACCGTAGAGCCCGCCGACCAGCCGGTCGCCCTGCCAGCACTCCACCGTATGGCAGAAGCCCATGCGGAAGAGCTGGCCATAGAGCGAGCAGATGCGGTCGTTGATCCAGGTGGTGGTGCGGCCCGGCTGGGGCTCGGCGCAGCCCGCGATCACGCCGTCGAAATCGCTGTCGACGCGCACGGAGAACGGCTTGTGGCGAATGGTGCGCGCGAGCCGGCGCGGCACGTGGAAGCGTTCGAGCGGGACGATGCCGCGCTGGTCCGGATCGATCCAGTAGAGCGAGCTGTCGTCGGCACTTTCCGCCATGGGAAAGATGCCCGCAGCGTAGGCCTTGAGAAGGATCTGCGGCGTGATCGTCGTCATCCCGCGATCTCCCCGGCGAACCCGTCAAGCCTTCTGCGCGGTGCCTGCTTCGCTCTCGCGCCGTCTGTCGAGGTAGTTTTCCAGCCAGTGAATATCATAGTGGCCGTCGATGATATCCGGTTCGGCGAGCAGGTCGTTGAACAGCGGGATGGTCGTCTGAACCCCCTCGATCACATACTCGCCGAGCGCTCGCCGCAACCGCATGAGGCATTCGTTCCGCGTCTTGCCGAAGACGATGAGCTTCGCGATCAGACTGTCATAATAAGGCGGAACCGAGTAGCCCGAATAGAGGCCCGAATCGACGCGCACCCCGAGGCCGCCCGGCGGGTGCAGCTCCTCGATGCGGCCGGGGGAGGGGGCGAAGGTGAAGGCGTTCTCCGCGTTGATCCGGCATTCGATGGCGTGGCCGTCGAAGGTGATGTCCTCCTGGCCGTAGCCGAGCTGGGACCCGGCGGCGATGCGGATCTGCTCCTGGACCAGGTCGAGGCCGGTGATCATCTCCGTCACCGGATGTTCCACCTGCAGCCGGGTGTTCATCTCGATGAAGTAGAACTGGCCGTTCTCGTAGAGGAATTCCACCGTCCCGGCGCCGGAATAGCCAAGCTCGGCGACGGCATTCGCGACGCGCGTGCCGATCTCGCGGCGGGCCTCGTCGTTGAGCGCCGGCGACAGCGCCTCCTCCCACAGCTTCTGGTGGCGGCGCTGGAGGGAGCAGTCGCGCTCTCCGAGATGCACCGCATTGCCCTGGCCGTCGCCGAGGACTTGGATCTCGATATGGCGGGGCTTGGCGAGATACTTCTCGATATAGACCGCGTCGTCGCCGAAGGCCGCGCCGGCCTCGTTGCGGCAATGCTGGAGCACGCCCTCGATCTCGTCCTGCGAATAGGCGACCTTCATGCCGCGCCCGCCGCCGCCGGCGGCCGCCTTGACGAGCACGGGATAGCCGATCTCCGCGGCGATGCGGCGCGCCTCGTCATTGTCGTCGATCGCACCCTCGGATCCCGGAACGACGGGAATGCCGAGGCCGGCAGCGGTGCGCTTGGCCTCGATCTTGTCGCCCATGAGCCGGATGTGCTCCGCCGACGGGCCGATGAAGGCGATATTGTGCTCCGCCAGAATGTCGGCGAAGCGGGCGTTCTCCGACAGGAAGCCGTAGCCGGGATGCACCGCGTCCGCGCCGGTGATCTCGCAGGCCGCGAGGATCGCGGGGATGTTGAGATAGCTCTGGCTCGCCGATGGCGGGCCGATGCACACGCTCTCGTCGGCCAGCCGCACATGCATGGCGTTCTCGTCGGCCGTGGAGTGCACGGCCACGGTGGCGATGCCGAGCTCGCGGCAGGCACGCAGGATTCTCAGCGCGATCTCGCCGCGATTCGCTATCAGGACCTTGTCGAACATGCCGCCCGCTGATTCCTACTCGATGATCATCAGCGGCTCGCCGAACTCGACCGGCTGACCGTCTTCCACCAGGATCGCCGTGACGCGGCCGGAATGGGGCGCGGGGATCTGGTTCATGGTCTTCATGGCTTCCACGATCAGCACCGTCTCGCCCTTGGCGACCTCCGCGCCGATCTCCACGAAGGGTTCCGCACCGGGCGCGGGTGCGCGGTAGGCGGTGCCGACCATGGGCGACTTCACCGCGCCGGGATGGCTGTCGGGATTACTCTCGGCGGCGTCGATGGCCGGCGCGACGGGGGGCGCGGATGCGGCAGGGGCCGCGTGCGCGGGCGCCGCCACGGACACGCTCTGGATCTGGCGCGACACGCGCACCCTGAAATCGTCCCGTTCGATCTCGATCTCGCTGAGGCCGGTCTCGTCCAGAAGGCCGGCGAGATCGCGAATGAGGTCCTTGTCGACGCTTTGCTTGTCTTTGCTCATACCGTGTCAGTCCGTCGCGCGATTGTCCTGCTGGCCGGCCAGGGCTTCGAGCGCAAGCTCGTAGCCCACGGGGCCCAGCCCGCAAATGATGCCGCGGGCAACCGGCGCGATGTAGCTGACATGCCGGAAGCTTTCGCGGTTGTGAATATTGCTGAGATGAACCTCGATGACCGGAAGGGCGACGGCGCGGATCGCGTCGTGGATGGCCACCGAGGTGTGGGTGTAGGCGCCCGCATTGAGAATCGCCGCGAAGGCCTTGTCGCCCGCCTCGTGGATCCAGTCGACAAGCGTGCCCTCGGCATTCGTCTGGCGGAAATCCACCTCAAGGCCCAGCGCGTCCGCACGACGCCGGCAGCGCCCGGCGATGTCGTCGAGGGTCTCCGCGCCATAGGTCGCAGGCTCGCGCCGCCCCAGGAGATTGAGGTTCGGTCCGTTGAGGATGAAGACCGTCCGTGTCATCGCCACCCGTTCAGCTGCACAGGGCGAGCCCGGGAGAAACGCTCCGGCCACCGGCGCACACCGCACCCCAGGCCGAATCTCTGCCGAAACCCACCTTGCCGGCGGTTATAGTGGCAAACGGCGCGGAACGGAAGGCGTCGCGCGACGCGTCCGGGACGGGAAGCTCGCGGGTGGGGTGCGTGTCCACACCCGCAAGGGCTCATTCCCCGGCCTGGCGTTCGGCGTCGATGGCGCCTTCCAGGACCTCCCGGCCCATCGCACCGGGCACGAACTGCTCGCCGATGACGAAGGCCGGTGTGCCCTGGATGCCGAGGAGATTGGCGAGCTTGTATCCCTGCTCGATGGTCTCCTTGACCTCCGGCGCCTCCATATCCGTCTTGAGCTGCTCGACATCGAGGCCGACATCGCCGGCGATCTTGAGGACGGTGTCCTCGTCGATCTCGCCGCGATGCTTCATCATGGCGAGATGGAAGGGCCAGTACTTGTCCTGCTTTCTCGACGCGATGGCCGCGCGCGAGGCGAAGACGGAGCCGGGGCCGAGAATGGGGAATTCCTTCGGGATGAAGCGCAAATCGGGATCGTTCTCGATCAGCGCCAGCACGTCGGCCAGCGACCGCTTGCAGTAGCCGCAATTGTAGTCGAAGAACTCCACCATGGTCACATCGCCGTCCGGGTTGCCGGCGACATGGTCCAGCGGGGACTGGAACAGCGCATCGCTATTCTCGCGGATGAGGTCGGTGACCTTCTCCGCCTGTGCCGCCTGCTCCTTCTCCTCCAGCGCCTGGAAGGCCTCGCGCAGTACCTCCGGATTCTCCAGGAGATAGTCGCGAACGATCTCGCCGATCTCGCCGCGCTGGGCGTCGCTGAACTCCTCCGCCTGAGCGGGGGCCATGCCAGCGGGGACGGCCAGTGCGACGGCGGCCGAGGTGAACAGGACCGCTAGGCGTTTCGCTGAACGCATGTCATTCCTCCGAAAAATGTCCGGCTGTCCGCCCGGGCATGCGCCGGCGCCGCACAGCAATTACGCGCTGTTGTAGCAGCTTATGGCCGCGGGGCCACGCCCCCATTGTCATTCGCGGGGCGGTTCGATGTTCAAAATGTCGTTAGCGCGGATCCATTGGGGCGAGCCGCGCTTGAAGGAGGACTGCGCGCGCTTCGCCTTCTGCTTGGCGAGGTCGAGGTCGCCGGAGAGCACGGCCGATTCCGCAGTCTCAAGCTCCGCCATCGGGATATTGCCCTTTCGGGCATAGGCGATGGCGAGCTGGCTGTGGACGAGCGGCATGCCGTTCTCGGTACGCCGTGCCTTGAGCAGCTGGTTCATGGCCTGGTCGAGATTGCCGGCCCCGCCCGCCCCCAGAAGGGCCTGGGCCAGCATGATGCGGATCAGCCCGGAATTGGGTGCCAGGGCGACGGCCCTCTTGAGCGGCTCGACGGCCTGCGAGGCGCGCCCGGCCTCGAACAGCGCCTGGCCCTTCAGCTCCCAGAAATAGGGGTTCTTCGGGTCGGCGCGGATGAGCGGGTCGATCTCCGACAGCGCGGTGCGCAGGTCGCCGGAGCGGAAGGCGGCAATGGCGCGGGCATAGCGCGCGGGCTCGCTCGTGTCGCTCGTCGGGTATTTCTGGTAGACGCGCTGCGGCGATTTCAGGAAGCCCATGAGCTTGGCCTGCACCAGCTTGTGGCGCTTCACGAGGCTCGCCGGGTCCTTCGTATTGAAATAGGGGCTCTTGCGCGCGGCGTTCTCCAGGTTGCGCACCCGTTCCAGCGGCATGGGGTGGGAGAGCACATAGGGGTCGGCATAGCGCGCCGACGCCATGGACTGCATGGCCAGCTCCTCGAACAGGGTGATCATGCCCTGGGCGGACTGCTTGGTCGCGGTCAGATATTTGAGCGCGGCCTGGTCAGCGGCCGATTCCTGCGCGCGCCGATAGGACAGGAGGTTGCGCATGGCGAGCGACTGGCCGCCCAGCATGACGCCCTGTCCGGAGCGCGCGACGCCGCCCTGTCCGGCAAGGCCGCCACCGACCACCGCGGCCGCGCCGAGCAGCATGCCGATGATGGCCGTCGTGCTGGCCTGGTCGAGCTGGCGGCTCATGCGCGACAAATGGCCGCCGGCAATGTGGCCCGTCTCGTGGGCGAGAACGCCGATCACCTCGTTCGGCGTCTTGGCGTCCATCAGCATGCCGGTATTGATGAAGATGCGCTGGCCGCCCGCGACGAAGGCGTTGAGCCGGTCGTCATTGAGGATATGCACGCGCACCACGGAGGGGGCGAGGCCCGCCGCCCGGAAGATCGGCGTGGCATAGTCCCTGAGCAGTTCCTCCGTCTCCGCATCGCGGATCAGGGAAACGTTCTGCGCGCGCGCCGTGCCCGCCGGGAGGGCGGACAGGGACAGACAGGCGGCAAGGCCCGTGGCGAGGGCGCGCCTGGACAGCACACGCAAGTTTCGGGTCAGAACAGACATTACCCGGCGGTCTCCATGGCCTCGCCGCGGCCGGTGCGGGGGCCCAAGGTTTTCTCGGTAGTCGGTCTCCACGGCCCCGTAGCGACCATGCCGCAACAACCTGCCATGCGCCGTCGATCCGTTTCAAGCATTCCGCCGACCATTATAGGCGACATTTGGCCCCTGTCGCCCCGGGACTGACCCGCGCTGCGAGGGGCGGGGACGCTGCAGGCTCCACAAGTCTCCAGCGATCTGCTACGAACCGATGACGAGCTGTCGATCAAGGGGGACAAGGGCATGTCCAAGGCGCCCGAGCCGTCGAGCCGAAGCCGCGTGGCTCCGTTCCTGGCCATGGATGTGCTGCGCGAGGCCAACAGCCTCGCCGCCGCCGGCAGCGATATCGTTCATCTGGAGGTCGGCGAACCGTTCGGCCCGGCGCCGCGCACCGCGCTCGATGCCGCCAAGCAGGCGCTCGATGCGGGCATGATCGGCTATACGGAGGCGACGGGCCGGCCGGCGCTTCGCGAGCGCATCGCCGCCCACTATCACGACCGCTACGGCGTGGAGGTCGCGCCCGGCCGGGTGATCGTCACGACCGGCTCGTCGGCCGGCTTCGTGCTCGCCTTCCTCTCCGCCTTCGATGCCGGGGCGCGGGTCGCGCTGCCGACGCCGGGCTATCCGGCCTACCGCAACATCATGAGCACGCTCGGCATCGAGGTCGTGCCCATCGAGACGTCGCCGCAGACGCGCTGGGAGCCGGAGCCCGAGGCGCTCGGGAGGCTCGCGCGAGAGGCGGGCGGCCTGCAGGGGCTCATGGTGGCAAGCCCGGGCAATCCGACGGGAACCATGATCTCGCCCGACCGGCTGGCGCGCCTCGTCCACGCGACGGAGGAGACCGGCGCCTGGTTCATATCCGACGAGATCTATCACGGGCTCGCCTACGAGACGCCGGAAATGACAGCGCTCGCCTTCAGCGACGACGCCATCGTCATCAACAGCTTCTCCAAATATTACTGCATGACGGGCTGGCGCATCGGCTGGATGATCGTGCCGGAGCGCCTCGTCCGGCCGATCGAGTGCCTCGCCCAGAGCCTCTATATCTCGCCGTCCGCGCTCTCGCAGGCGGCGGCCTACGCGGCCTTCGACGCGACGGAGGAGCTGGAGGCGCGCAAGGAGGCCTATGCGGAGAACCGGGCCTTCCTCCTCGACGCGCTGCCCGGGATCGGTCTTGGCGACCATGCCCCGATCGACGGCGCGTTCTATGTCTATGCGGATGTGTCGCGCTTCACACAGGACAGCTTCGCCTTCGCGGAGGCCATGCTGAGGGAAACCGGCGTGGCGACGACGCCGGGGGCGGATTTCGATGAACGGCGCGGCTCGCGCTATCTGAGGATGTCCTTTGCCGGCGCCCGCCGCGATCTGGAAGAGGCGGTGCGGCGCATCGGCGCCTGGCTCGGCTGAGCCGGGAAAGGCGGGCCGTTCGCGCCAGGCCAGCTCCGACAGGCGGGGTTGCCGGGGCGGCTCCCTCGAAAGAGGGGAGACGCCGCCCCGGCTGCGCGATCAATCGTTGCCCAGGATCCGGCGCTGCCACCAGCCCCGGCGGCGCGGCGCGGGCTTCTCGTCCCTTTCCGCCACGGCGGTGTCGGTCTGTGCGGGCGCAGCCGCAGGCTCCGCCTCGGCGTCGGCCTCCGCCTCTGCCGCGACGAACTCCTGAGACGGGCTCGTCGCTTCGGCCAAGGCGGGGGCGGGCGCTTCCGGCGCGGGTGCCGGCTCCACCGTCGTGTCCGCCTCTGCGGGAGCTGCCTCCGCCTCGGCAGGGGCGGCCTCGGCCGCAGCCTCCTCGGCCTTCTTGGCGGCCGTCTTCGTGGTGCGGCGCGTGCGCTTCTTCGGGGCCGGCTTCTCCGTCTCGTCCTCGCCGGCCTTGGCCTCCTCGGCCTTCTTCTTCCGCGACGCGGCGCTCGTGCTCTTCGCCTTCGTCGTCCGCTTCCGGCGCGCGGGCTTGGCCGGCTCGTCCGCCTGTTCGGCGGGAGCCTCCTCGGGAGACGCCTCCGCCGTCGCCTCGGCGGGGGCGGCATCGGCATCCGCAGGCTCCGGGGTCTCGGCAGGGGCCGGCGCTTCGGCCTCTGCGGCGTCGGCCGTCTCCGCCGTCTCCGCCTTCGGCTTGCGCGACCGCGAGCTGCGGCGACGGCCCTTGGCGGGCGCCTCCTCGCTCACCGTATCGGCCTCCGCGCCTTCGGCACTCTCGGCGGCCGCGGCGACAGCGGGCTCCTCGGCCTGTTCCGTGCGGGACCCGGTTTCGCCGCTATCGGCGTCCTCGCTATCGGAGGCGGCCGGAGCCTCGTCCTGCTCCCGGTTGTCGCCATGGATCTCGTCATGCTCGTCGGCGCGTGTCTTGTTGCGCCGGCCGCCGCGGCGGCCGCGCCGGCGCCGGCGGCGCTTCTTCTGGCCGTCCTGGTCGCGGTCGCCATCCTCGTCGCCGCCATCGCGGGCTTCGGCGTCCTCCGCCTCGGCCTCGGCCTCGGCCTCGATGTCGGTCTCGGCCTCGGTCTCGTCATCCTCGGGCTCGTCGGAATAGGCGGAATCGATCTGCACGGCCACGGCCGGCTTGGGCGGCACGATGTTGCGCGCCTCCGCCTTCTCGATCTTGAACTGCGAGGACTTCTGGTCGGCGCCGGGCTGGATGAAGACGGAGACGCCATAGGCGGATTCCAGACCCAGCACATGGTTGCGCTTCTGGTTGAGCAGGTAGGAGGCGACCTCCGCGTCGCACAGCACCGTGATGTTCTCGTGGCGGCGCAGGAGATGCTCCTCGATGCCGCGCAGCACCGACAGCGCGCAGGATTCGACCGACCGGATGAAGCCGTGCCCCTCGCAATGGGGGCACATCAGCGTGGAGCCTTCCAGCATGCCGACCCGCAGACGCTGGCGCGACATCTCCAGGAGGCCGAAATGGCTGATCCGACCGACCTGGATACGCGCGCGGTCGTGCTTGAGCGATTCCTTGAGGCGGCGCTCCACGGACCGGTTGTTGCGCTTCTCCTCCATGTCGATGAAGTCGATCACGATGAGGCCCGCGAGGTCGCGCAGGCGAAGCTGGCGGGCAACCTCTTCCGCCGCCTCGAGATTGGTCTTCAGCGCGGTATCCTCGATATTGTGCTCGCGCGTCGACTTGCCGGAATTGACGTCGATGGAGACCAGCGCCTCGGTCTGGTTGATGACGATATAGCCGCCCGATTCGAGCGTCACCGTCGGCAGGAACAGCCCGTCGAGCTGGCCTTCCACCTGATAGCGGCTGAACAGCGGGCGCGGTTCCTTGTAGGCCTTCACATGCCGGGCGTGGCTCGGCATGAGCATCTTCATGAATTCCTTGGCCTCGCGATAGGCGTGGTCGCCCTCCACGAGCACCGTGTCGACATCCTTGGTGTAGAGGTCGCGGATGGCGCGCTTGATGAGGCTGCCTTCCTCGTAGATGAGGCAGGGTGCGGTGGATTTGAGCGTCAGGTCGCGGATGTTCTCCCACAGCCTGAGGAGATAGTCGTAGTCGCGCTTGATCTCAGCCTTGGTGCGGTTGGCGCCGGCGGTGCGCACGATCAGCCCCATGCCTTCCGGCACCGACATCGACTTGGCGGCCTCCTTCAGCCGGCGCCGGTCGGAGGCGTCGGTGATCTTGCGGGAAATACCGCCGCCGCGCGCTGTGTTCGGCATCAGGACGCAGTAGCGCCCGGCAAGCGACAGATAGGTGGTGAGCGCCGCGCCCTTGTTGCCGCGCTCCTCCTTGACGACCTGAACGAGCAGGATCTGCCGTCGCTTGATGACTTCCTGGATCTTGTAGTTGCGCTTCACCGAGCGCTGGTGCCGGGGCACCTCCTCCAGCGCGTCCTCCGCGCCGACGGATTCCACGGAGGAGCCGTTGTCGCCATCCTCCTCGACGCTCTCCGCATCGGCCTTGGTGCTGGCCCCGCGCTTGCGGCGGCCGCCCTTGCGGGAGCGGCCCTTGGGCTCATCGGCGGCGTCCTCGCCGTCGGACCCGTCGCCGTCGGCCTCGCCCCTGCTGCCGGAGCCGGCCTCGTCGGGCTCGTCGTCGGCCTTCTGGTAGTTCGCCTCGGCCTCGACCAGTGCCTGCCGGTCGGCCATGGGGATCTGGTAATAGTCGGGATGGATTTCGCTGAAGGCGAGGAACCCGTGCCGGTTACCGCCGTAATCGACGAATGCCGCCTGGAGCGACGGCTCCACGCGCGTCACCTTCGCCAGATAGATATTTCCCCTTATCTGCTTGCGCGACGCGGATTCGTAGTCGAATTCCTCGATCTTGTTGCCGCGCAGGGTAACCACCCGGGTCTCTTCCGGGTGGGCGGCATCGAGGAGCATCTTTGTACCCATGTTCTGTCTTCTCCGACGCGCACGGGCAGCGCCGGGCGGCTCAAGCGGAAAGCCCGCTGATCCGTGCCCGAAGGTGGCCTGCCATGTCGCGTAAACGGAAATGAGATCGGCTTCATGCCGGGCACCCCCTGCTCGGGGGCGTCGGCCATTGCGGCTCGCTCGCTGCCAAGCTGTCCGGGGCGCGCTGACGGCATCATAATGTCCGCTGGGGCATTGTACGAAGCCCGATACATTTCACCATCAACACTCAAGCCTCCGACCGTCATCGGCCGGAAGCGGCTCGTCTTCTCCACGTCGGTGCGGGAAAGTTCATGCACCGACGGCATGTCGCACGAAGACCGCGATAAGTTCTGTGCGCGATCTTGCGAGCATGGCGACCGGACGGCATCTGGACAATTTGCGCCAGCAGATCCGTCCGGCGCGAGAAATTCTCTCGTCGGGGCCCGCCAGTCCTGCCCTGTCGGGCGATTGCGAACCTCCACGTGATCCTCCTAATTACGGAGAGATGAAGGGCTTTGCAAGAGCGACGATACCAGATGGTGCAATTTCCGCTGGCGCAGGCCGGCCTGCGCACGGGCACAATCGGGGCTGAGCACACCTTTTGTCGTTGCAACGATCGCTTAACCAAGGAGCGATAAGTTTATGCCGTCCAGACGGGACATGGGACACACATGAGCCGTGTCGGTGCAGCATGATGCTGGAACCGCCTTGAGCGAGGAGACGCGGGCAGGAGAATGAGAGGCCTCGGCCGGATAGTCTCTGCGGGGGTGCGGGCGCTTGTCGCCGTGCTCGCGATCCTGTTCGTCTTCCTGCAGGTCTCCGACGACAGCTCGCGCCCCTCCATGTCGGCCGTTGCCGCCGGCGACCCGCCGGTCGCGACCGCCACGCGGGTGGGCGGCGACGGGCGGCGAACCCGCTTCGTGGCGGACGTGACCCAGCCCCTGGGCTTCAGTGTCTATGTCATTCCCGATCCGTTCCGCGTCATCATCGACCTGCCGGAAGTCGATTTCGAACTGCCCGCCGGTATCGGCCAGCAGGGCCGCGGTCTGATCGACAGCTATCGCTATGGGCGGTTCGCGCCGGGCAAGTCGCGCATCGTGCTCGATGCGAACGCGCCCGTGCTGATCGAGAAGTCCTATGTGGTGAAGGCGGAGAACGGCCAGCCGGCGCGCTTGGTGGTCGACCTCATCCGCACCGACCGGGTGACCTTCGCCAAGATCCACGACCGGGTGGAGCGCGCCATGCGCGCCGCCAAGGCGGCCGAGGAGGGCAAGCCGGAAACCGTGGCGGCGGCCGCCGGAGCAGGCGACGGCGCGCCGGATGCCGCCGGGGAGGAGCGGGAGGAGACGCGCCAGGCTGCGCTCGAGCCCGTGCCCGGCGAGCCCGAGCCGTTGCCCGTGTCCGGGGCCGACGGCGAGGGCGCGAGCCCCCGCGATCCCGCGCCGCTGCCGAAGCCCCGTCCCGTCGTCGCCGATGCGTCCGATGCATCCGATGCCGGCGATACGGCGGGAACGCCGCCGGAGCCAGAGGAGGGCGGCGGTGAGGAGCGGGCTGGCGATCCCGCGCCGGCCGGCGACGCCCCCCAGGCCGGAGAGGAGGCGACGGTCGCGGCCGCGGGCAGCGAGGATGGCAGCGTTTCCGAGGATGCCGCCCGCGAGCTGGAGCGCGTCATGGGCGCCCTGTCGAGCCCACCGCCGCTGCCGCCCGCCAAGCCGCACAGGGATATTCCCGACCGGCGCGTGGTGGTCATCGATCCGGGGCATGGCGGTGTCGATCCCGGTGCGATCAGCCGGTCTGGAACCTATGAGAAGAAGGTCGTCCTCGCCTTTGCGAAGGCCCTGCGCGACAAGCTCGCCGCGTCCGGCCACTACAAGGTGCTGATGACGCGCGACGACGACACCTTCGTGCGCCTCGGCGACCGGGTGAAATTCGCGCGGCGCAACCACGCCGACCTGTTCATCGCGATCCACGCCGATTCGCTCAGGAGCGGCAAAGCGCGCGGCGCGACCATCTATACGGTGTCGGAGCGCGCCTCCGACCGCGAGGCCGCCGAACTCGCCGCCAAGGAGAACCGCGCCGACTTGATCGCCGGCGTCGACCTCGTGGAGGAGAACGAGGAGGTGACCGGTATCCTTCTCGATCTCGCCCAGCGCGAGACCAAGAACCATTCCGTCTATTTCGCCAAGACGCTGATCTCGGAGATGAAGGCGAAGACGCGCATGCACAGCCGGCCGCATCGCTATGCGGGCTTCCGCGTCCTGCGCGCGCCCGACGTGCCCTCCGTCCTGGTCGAGCTCGGCTATCTCTCCAGCCGGGCCGACGAGAAGCTGCTGCTCTCCGCGCAATGGCGGGCCAGGGTGGCCAGCGCCATGACCAAGGCCGTCGACGCCTTCTTCGGCATCAAGGTCGCCGCGAACCGGTGAGGCGGCGTCCCGCCCCGTCACGGCATGGCCATATTGTTTCAGTTTGTTTTGACATCGACAGGCCCATGTTACAGTAGTGCGTAATCGTTTCGCGGGAACCGACGGGTACCGTTCGCCGCTCGCCGGAAGGTCCGGCCGGGCCGGCGGGAGATGCCGCCCGGCAGCCGCCGGCACGGGGCCGGCAGGCTGGGGCGTATAGAGGCTTTCATGCTGAGATTTCTCGGGTTTTTGTTCGCCGCCGGGTTCATTGTCTTTCTCGGCGTGATGGCGGCCGGGGCCTATATTGTGTGGGACGTCTCGCGCGACCTGCCGGACTATTCGCAGCTTGCCGAATACGAGCCGCCGGTCATGACGCGGGTGCATGCGGGCGACGGTTCGCTGATCTCCGAATATGCCCGCGAGCGGCGCCTCTTCGTGCCGGCCGACGCGATCCCGAAACAGCTGATCGAAGCTTTCATCTCCGCTGAGGACAAGACCTTCTACAGCCATAGCGGCATCGATGTGTTCGGCATTGCGCGCGCGGTCGTGACCAATGCCCGCAACATGATGTCCGGCGGCGACCGGCGGCTGGTCGGGGCGTCCACCATCACCCAGCAGGTGGCGAAGAACTTCCTGCTCTCCAGCGAGCAGACGCTCATGCGCAAGCTCAAGGAGGCGTTGCTCGCGCTGCGTATCGAGCGCGCCTTCTCCAAGGACCAGATCCTGGAGCTCTATCTCAACGAGATCTATCTGGGCTTCGGCTCCTATGGCGTGGCGGCGGCGGCGCTGAACTATTTCGGCAAGTCGCTGAGCGAGCTCGACCTTGCGGAGATGGCCTATCTCGCAGCGCTGCCCAAGGCGCCCAACAACTACCATCCGATCAGGTATCACGACCGGGCCGTCGGGCGGCGCGATTGGGTCATCGAGCGCATGCTGGAGAACGGCTACATTACCGAGGAGGAGGCCAAGGCCGCCATGGCCGAGCCCCTCGAGGTCGATCCCCGCCCGCTCGGCTCCCACCTGTTCTCCGCGGAATTCTTCGCCGAGGAGGTCCGCCGCGAGGTCCTCGACATCTATGGCGAGAAGAAGCTCTACGAGGGCGGGCTGTCGATCCGCACGACGCTCGATCCCAAGCTGCAGATCTTCGCCCGCCAGGCGCTCACGCGTGGGCTGATCGACTTCGACCGCGAGCGCGGCTGGCGCGGGCCGGTCGACCGGATGTCGACGGATGGCGACTGGGGCGCGGCGCTTGCCGATGTGGACGTCGCCTCCGATCTCGCGCCCTGGCGGCTCGCCATCGTGCTCGACAGCGACAAGGACGCGGCGACCATCGGCCTGCGTCCGAAGAGGTCCGGCGGCAAGGTGGAGAAGACGCGCGAGCGCGGGCGCATCCCGCTGTCGCTCATGAGCTGGGCGCGCAAGGCCACCGAGGGCGGCGGCCGGGGCCCGGAGGTCAAGGCCGCCAGCGACGTGCTCTCGCCGGGCGATGTCGTCTATGTCGCGCCCTCCGGCGAGGAGGGCGAGTGGCATCTGGTTCAGGTGCCGGAGATCCAGGGCGCCCTCGTCGCGATGGACCCCCATACCGGGCGCGTTCTGGCTCTGGCGGGCGGCTTCAGCTACGGCATGAGCCAGTTCGACCGGGCGGTGCAGGCCAAGCGCCAGCCGGGCTCGGCCTTCAAGCCCTTCGTCTATGCCGCGGCCCTCGACAATGGCTACACCCCGGCCAGCGTGGTGCTGGACGCGCCGATCTCGTTTGAGATGGAGAACGGCGAGACCTGGTCGCCGAGGAACTATTCGCGCAAGTTCTACGGCCCCTCCACATTGCGGCGCGGCATCGAGCTGTCGCGCAATGTGATGACCGTCCGGCTGGCGGAGGACATGGGCATCGACACCGTCGTCGACTATGCGGAGAAGTTCGGCATCTACGACAAGCTCTCGCCGGTGCTGGCCATGGCACTGGGGGCGGGGGAGACCACGCTTCTGCGCATGACCGCCGCCTACAGCATGCTCGACAATGGCGGCAAGCGCATCGAGCCGACGCTGATCGACCGCATCCAGGACCGCTACGGCCACACCATCTATCGCCACGACAAGCGCGAATGCACCGATTGCGAGGCGGAGGCCTGGAACGGCCAGCCCGAGCCCGAACTCGTCGATGTGCGCGAGCAGGTGATCAACCCCTATACCGCCTACCAGATCACCTCCATGCTGGAGGGCGTGGTCCTGCGCGGCACCGGGCGTGTGGTGTCGCGGGCCGTGTCGAAGCCGCTCGCCGGCAAGACGGGGACGACCAACGACTACAAGGACGCCTGGTTCGTGGGGTTCGCCCCGGATCTCGCGGTCGGCGTCTATATCGGCTACGACACGCCGCGCTCCATGGGGCGCAGCGCGACCGGCGGGCAGGTCGCCGCCCCCGTCTTCGCAGACTTCATGAAGATGGCGCTGAAGGACAAGCCGGGCATTCCCTTCCGTGTGCCCTCCGGCATCCAGCTCATCCCGATCAATCCCAAGAACGGCCAGCGCGCCGCGTATGGCGACGACAATGTCATCCTCGAGGCGTTCAAGCCGGGCAACGGGCCGGCGCAGGACACCGTCGTGATCGGCGCGGGCCGGTCCTACGACGGAGCGGCGGGCGATTCGTCCGGCACGGTGGTCGAAGGCGGGCTCGGCACGGGAACGGGCGGCCTCTACTGACGGCCACGCCGACTTATCAACAGCTTTCCGGACTTTATTAACAGGCGCGACGGTTCGGAGGCCGCCAGCCGGTTGCTGTACTCGTTAATACCCTCATAAGATGTATTTCCGATTGATGAAACCATGGGGAGCAAGCCTCCGTTACACACGTCCAATGGTCGATACAGAGGGTCGCTATAATGAGAATGGGTATGGCGTCGAGAATTTCCGGAACACTTGCGTATATGGCGATGTTTGCGGCCGCGATGACCGTCGGCAGCGCGGGCGCATCCGCGGCAGATCTGTTCGTGCCGCCTCCTGCGGAGGAGGCGGTTGTTCCTGCGCCGCCCATGGACACAACCTATGACTGGTCGGGTGTCTATCTTGGCGGACATGCCGGCTGGGGCTGGATGGACGCCAAGATGAGAAACGAGACGGTCGGCACCCACAAGCTGGACGCCGACAGCTTCGTCGGCGGTGTGCTCGGCGGTGTCAGCTTCCAGTCCGGAAATGTCGTCTATGGCCTCGAGGGCGACGTGACCTGGGGTAGCTTGAGCAGCCCATACAAGGCTCTCTGCGAGACGCCATGCGCCCCGGCGTTCGAGGAGTCCTTCCGGGTCGGCCCGATCGGCACCATTCGGGGGCGCGTGGGCTATGCGGCGAATCGGACGCTGTTCTTCGTGACCGCCGGTCTCGGTATCGCGGACGCCAGAGCCAAGCTCCGCCGCGATCCGGACAGCGCCCGCGACAGCCGCGTTCACTATGGCGTCGTGGTCGGAGCCGGCATTGAATATGCGGTCACCGACACCGTCCTTCTGCGCGGCGAGTATCTCTACGGCAATTACGGGAAGAAAACCTACAGGTGGCCGAACGCCGCCGACCGGATCGATTTCGAGACCAATACCGTGCGGGCGGCTGTCTCGTTCAAGCTCGATCCGTTCCTCTTCTGACGCGGCTGCCGGCGAGCCCCTGTCCTGCCGGGGCTCTCTCGGCCGGGCGGCTCCGGGCCTGGAGGGAAGGGATTTACAGGCCGGGGCGGCGGCTCTATGGTCCGGCCATCCGGTGCCCCGAGGGGCACCGTTTTTCCCTTGCGGCCATTCCGAGGAGTGACGAGCCGACCATGCGCGCGGAAGTGCAGTCTGTCATCGACGACATCAAGCAGTCTCTCGGACTGCTGAGGAGGCATCTTTGACTGGGATAACGCTCTCAGACGCCTCGACGAACTGAACTCCCTGGCGGAGGACCCGTCCCTCTGGGACGATCCGCAGGCCGCCCAGTCCATGATGCGCGAGCGCCAGAAGCTCGATGATCAGATCGGCGTCTGCCGGGAGCTCGAGCAGGGGCTCAGCGACAATATCGAGCTGATCGAGCTCGGCGAGGCCGACGGCGACGAGGATATCGTCGCGGAGGCGGAGGCCGCGCTGAAGGCTCTGCGCACGAAGGCCGGCAAGCACGAGCTCGAGGCGCTGCTGTCCGGCGAGGCCGACGCCAACGACACCTATGTGGAGATCCACGCGGGCGCGGGCGGAACGGAAAGCCAAGATTGGACGGAGATGCTCACGCGCATGTATATGCGCTGGGCGGAGTCCAAGGGCTACAAGGTGGAGGTGATGGAGATCCATCCGGGCGAGGAGGCGGGTTACAAGTCCGCGACCCTGCTCGTGAAGGGCCACAACGCCTATGGCTGGCTGAAGACCGAATCGGGCGTGCATCGCCTGGTGCGCATCTCGCCCTTCGATTCCAATGCCCGCCGGCACACCTCCTTCTCCTCCGTCTGGGTCTATCCGGTGATCGACGATTCGATCGAGATCGACGTCGCCGACAAGGATGTGCGCATCGACACCTACCGCGCCTCCGGTGCTGGCGGACAGCACGTCAACACCACCGACAGCGCGGTGCGCATCACCCATATTCCCACCGGCATCGTCGTGCAGTGCCAGAACGAGCGCTCCCAGCACAAGAACCGGGCCACCGCCTGGTCGATGCTGCGCGCCCGCCTCTACGAGCTGGAGCTCCAGAAGCGCGAGGAGGAGGCCCAGGCCGAGGCCGCCCAGAAGACGGATATCGGCTGGGGCCACCAGATCCGCTCCTATGTGCTGCAGCCCTACCAGCTCGTGAAGGATCTGCGCACGGGCGTGGAGAGCACGAGCCCGCAGGCCGTTCTCGACGGCGGCATCGACGCGTTCCTGGAGGCCTCGCTCGCCCAGCGCGTCCATGGCGGCGAAGGCGGGGAAACCGCCCAGCCGGCCAATGGCGGCTAGATGTGAGCTCTTCAGCTCGTTTCGGTCAGGACCGGCTGTCTCGCGGGACGTATCCGCTCAAGGGTCACGGGGAAAATCGGGATCGGGCGCCTATTCCGCAGCGCCCGACGAGCCGGGGCGCAGCAGGCCGGCCGGCCTGAACCGGCGGTCGTCGAGTGGCTCGGCCGGCTGGTCGTCATAGAGCAGCGGGCGCGACGGCTCGTCCGCGCCATATTGCTCCAGCGGATTGTCGGCCCTGTGGATATTGCCCTCCACGAAAGCGCCGTTCTCGATCGAGATGGTCTCGTGGATCACGTCGCCCTCGACATGGGCGCCGGAGAAAATGTGGACGTGAATGCCGCGTATGGGGCCGATGATGCGGCCGCGCACCACCACCTCCTCGGCGATGACCTCGCCATGGACGATGCCGCGGGCATCGACCACCAGCGCGCCGGCGCGCACGTCGCCATGGATCGTGCCGTCGATCTGGAGCTCGCCCGCCGTCATGACCTTGCCCTCGATGACGACCTCGGAGGTCAGGATCGAGGGGCCGACGCGCGGATCCCGTCCGGCCGGGTGCTCAGTCCGCTTCTGCTTGCGTTTGAAGAACATGACGCGCTTGCCAAAACCGCTTGGGATCGACCGGCCGCCCCTCAAGGCGGGTTTCGTAATGGAGATGCGGACCTGTGCTGCGGCCCGAACTGCCCACGCGGCCGATGACGTCTCCCCTGTTGACGTACTGGCCTTCATCGACCGCGATCTCGCCGAGATGAGCATATCGGGTCGCGATGCCGTTGTCATGGCGGATCTCGACCATACGCCCATAGGCGCCCTTCCAGCCAGCCGTGACGATCCTGCCGGAGGCGGTCGCGAGAATGGCGTTGCCGTCCAGGGCCTTCATGTCGATACCGGTATGCATCGCCTCGACCTTGCGGAACGGATCGTCGCGCGTGCCGAAGTCGCTGGTGATCCGGAACGTGGCGAGGGGGTCGGCGATGGGCATGCGCGTAATGGCCTGCTTCAGCTTCTCGACCGCCTCCATGCTCTTGCCGACCGTGCTCATGCGCTGCACGAGCTCGTCGTCGCCGAGGTCGATGGCGGACGGCGCGACGAACGGCCCGCCGACATTCTCGGGCAGATGGCGCCGGGACCGTTCCAGGACGGCGTCCGGGTCGAGGCCGACCTTGGACACTGCGGTTTCCACCGTCTCCAGCCGGCTGGCCGCGGCGGTCTCCACCCTGTCGAGCAGGGCATGCTGCATCCGGTCGAAGGAGGTAAGGAGCGCGCGCATCTCCTCAAGCGGCAGATCGGCGTCGGCGGCCTTGCGGAACGCCTCCTGGAACCGGGACCGGAAGGCGGGCAGGTCGAGCGTGCCCTGCTTGCCGGGCTCCGCGTCCGCCGCGCCGTCGCTGTCGTCCATGTCGTCGGCGTCCCCGGCCACGCTCGCCGGCTGCCATTGCTGGCTGAAGAACAGCTCCAGCTTGCGGTGGCGGGCGACCAGCGCCTCGTAGTCCTCGCGCAGCGCATCCACCTTGTCGAGATAGGCGTTCTGGTCGAGCAGCATGCGCCCGTTGAGCTTGCCGACGGTGCCGCGTAATGCGGCGATGCGCGCGTCATAGGCGGCGCGGAGTCCGGCGACGCGCTGTTCGGTCAGCACGACGCTCGCCGTCGCATAGGCGAGCCAGCCGAGAAGGCCGACGAGACACGACAGTGCCGCGATCTGCGTCCACGGCTTGAGGGTCACATAGCGGATATGCCCCTCGCTGCGCAGATAGATCTGGCGCTCGCGGAACAGCCGGCGGCGTGCCGATGCCGGCGTCCGGCTCCGTGATGCATGCTTGTTACGACGTCGCATGTCGTCCTGGATGATCGTGCACCCCCGAGGGAGACGAGCCCCGCCCCGATGTCCGTATCCGCCTCCGCTGGCGCGGAAGCTCATGGTTAACACTTATACAAGCGGCAGAAGGGCTTGTCACCCGTATGCGGTCTGCCTCGGAGCGCCGGGTCAGGTGGGCGACATCACCCCGACGAGGGGTTTGTAGAAACCCGGCACGAGGCCGGCCTCGGCGCGGGCGCGGTCGTTGAAGGGCGGCTTGATCCGGCCCTTGAAATGGCGCTGCACGAGGCGCTGGAACTCGGGCTCCGGCGGCAGCCCCTCGCGGGCGCACAGGAACCGGAACCACTTCACGCCGAAGGCCACATGGGTTTTCTCGTCGCGATAGATAATCTCAAGAATTCCGGCCGTTTCCGCATCCCCCGCCTCGTGCATCCGGTCGATCATGGAGGGCGTGACGTCGAGCCCGCGCGCTTCCAGCACCATCGGCACGATGGCGACCCGGGCGAGCAGTGAGTGGCCGGTATCCTGCGCGGTCTGCCACAGCCCGTCATGGGCGGGCAGGTCGCCATAGGCGCCGCCGAGCTCCGCGAGCCGCCGGTCGAGGAGGGCGAAATGCCGCGCCTCCTCCGCGCCGACGCGCACCCAGTCGTCGAGGAAGGAGTGCGGCATGGGCGCATCGAAGAAGCGCGCGATGAGGTCCCAGGTGAGATCCACCGCATTGAGCTCGATATGGGCGAGCGCGTGGACCATGGCGAACCGGCCGCGCCCGCCCGATGTGGAGCGCTTCGGCATGTCCCGCGGCGCAAGGAGCTCGGGCCGGTCGGGGCGCCCGGGCCGGTCGGGCAGGGACGGCATGCCGGCGCGCACGCCCCGCGACAGCCGCCTGGCGCGCCAGGCCTTGGCGGCCTCGCGGGCCAGGCGGACCTTCTCCGCCGGCTCCGCGGCCTCCACGACGAGGCGGGCAGCCTCGGCGAGCGAGCGCGGCGCAGTCGGGCCGTCTGCCGCCATGGCGGTCACCCGAGCGCCCTTGCCGCCTCGAGCACCTCCTCGGCATGGCCGGCAACCTTCACCTTGCGCCAGATGCGCGCGATCCGCCCGTCGCGGCCGATCAGGAAGGTCGACCGGTCGATGCCCATATATTTGCGCCCGTACATGCTCTTCTCGACCCATACGCCATAGGCCTCGATCGCGGCGCGGTTCTCGTCGGAGGCCAGCGTGACGGCGAGCGCGTGCTTGGCCTTGAACTTGTCGTGCCTGGCGACGGAATCGGCGGAAATGCCGATGATGTCCGTCTCCGCCTCGTCGAAGGCACCCTTGAGGCCGGTGAAGGCGATGGCCTCCTTCGTGCACCCGCTGGTGTCGTCCTTCGGGTAGAAATAGACGACGGCCTTGCGGCCCTTCACGGCGGACAGCGAGGCGTTGCCGCCACTGTCCGTCGGCAGCGAGAAATCCGGCGCCATGTCGCCTTCCTTCAGTGTGCTCATGGTTTGGTCATCCTTTCGTCCCAATTTTGGTGAAATGAGCGGTTTTGGGGCATGCCGAGTTGTGTTGGCGCAAAGCGGATGTACACTGATCTCTCAGATTCTGAACGAGGATCGGTGTCGGTTATCCGAACAGGGCCCTGAATCACCATGGAGTTTGGCCCGGCCGTTTCGCCCGGTGCAAGAGGTATCCGGGGTGGAGGGGCCGTTCGGGCGGTCGTACGCCTGTCATAGACCTTTGCGGATTTGCGTAGAAAGCTGACGAGGCTGGGGTTGTTTTCGCTGGGCGGCGTGCTGCTGCTGGCCGGTGTGCTTGCGCTCGCCATCCTGTGGCGGCTGTCCATGGGGCCGATCTCGCTCGGTTTCATGAGCGGCCCGGTGGAGCAGATCGTCAATGCCGGGCTGAGCGGCATGCGCGTGGAGTTCAGCGACGTCGTCGTCGAACGCGAGGACGGCAACGGGCCGCCGACAGTGCGTTTCCGCCATGTCCGGCTGGTCGACGAGGGCAACCGGCTCATTGCACGAGCGCCCCGAGCGACCGTCGAGATCGACGGCGCGAAGCTTCTGCGTGGGCGAGTCGTGCCGCGCCAGTTCGACCTGATCGGTCCTCATATCCTCGTGCGCCGCACCCTGTCGGGCGGTATCGAGCTCGGCTTCGGCGAGCCGTCGAACCCTCCCGACACCGCGGATATCTCCGGCAAGGCCGACAAGGATATCTCCGCAGAGACCGCGCAGGGCAGCGCCTTCCTGGAAAGCGGCCAGGGGATGATGGCGTTTCTCGAGCGCGAAATGCTCGCCAAGGATCGCGGCGGCGCGGCGGCACTCAATGCCATCACGGTCAGCGATGCCTCCGTTTCGCTCTATGACGAGACCAACCAGTCGATCTGGTATGCGCCGAAGGTCAATCTCGATTTCGGGCGCACGCCGGACGGGCTGACGCTGGATGCCGATGCCGAGGTCGCCAGCGGCAAGGACAGCTGGCGCCTCGATCTCCGGGCGGACTACCGGGGCGACACACAGACCATGTCGGTCACGGCGCGTGTGCACGATTTCGTTCCGGCCTATGCCGCGGCCCAGGTCTTCGCCCTGTCGGAGCTCGGCGAGGTGCGGCTGCCGCTCTCGGGCGAGGCCCATCTGGATCTTGCCGAGGACGGCAGCATCACCAGGGCGGATGCGGTGTTCACCGCCTCGGCGGGCTATGTCGGCTTCCCGAGTTTCATCTCCAAGCCGATTCTGGTGGACGAGGGCACGCTGCGCCTGTCCTACGAGCCGGAGACCCGTGAGATCGTCATCGGCAAGTCCGCGATCTATATCGGCGGCTCGCAGGCCGCGCTCACGGGCCGGCTGTCACCCGATTACGGCGAGACCGGGCGGCTGCTCGGCACGCGCGTGGCACTGCATGCCCGCGATGTGAGCCTGGACACGGACGGCGAGGTGACCGGCGCACTGGCCATCGACCGGGTGGATTTCGAGGGGTATGCGTCGGTCGAGGACAACCGCCTCGACGTCGACGATCTGGTGATCCTCGCCGGCAATGCCGGCATCCGGATGCGCGGCAGCTTCTCCGAGGGCGAGGAGGCGATCGGCATCCGGCTTGCCGGGCGCATCCGCGACCTGCCCATCGACACGATGAAGAAGCTGTGGCCGCCGATCCTCGCGCCGGGCGCGCGCGAGTGGATCTCGGAGAATGTCCTGACGGGCGTCATTCCGACCGGCGATTTCAGTGTCGACATGCCGCCGAAGGTTCTCGCCCGGGCGCTTAACGACAAGGCGATTCCCGACCGGCACGCCAATTTCGACTTCACCCTGTCCGACGTCACGACGCGCTATTTCGACGACTTCCCCGTGATTATCGGTGCGGCCGGCGGGGGAACCCTGCAGGGCAACAGCTTCGATCTCTCGCTGAAGAGCGGCTCCGTCACCGTGCCGTCGGGCAAGAAGATCGAGTTCGTCTCGGGGGATATGCGTATCGACGATCTCGTCACCCACGGGACCGTAGCGGAGGTCAATGTCACGACCAAGGGGCCGGTCAGCGGGTTCCTGGAGCTGATCGATCTCGAACCGCTCAGATATGTGAGCGAGGCGGGCTTCGACATGGATCGTCTCACCGGCGCGGCGGAAGTGTCGATGGCGCTCCAGCTGCCGCTCCTGCGCGACATCCCGGCCGAGCGCCTGTCGATCAAGGCCCAGACGACCATCAAGGAGATCAACTTCACCGGCATCGCCGACGACATGGAAATCGACGGCGGTACCCTGGAGGTGGAGGTGACCGATGAGGGCCTGACGGGCGCTGGCGACGTCACGCTGAACGGCGTGCCCGTTCGTCTGGAGCTGAGCTCGTCCTTCAAGGACGACGGTCCCGACGAGCGCCGTGTCGTGGCGAGGGCCACGCTCAGCGACAAGGACCGTGTCCGGCTCGGCACCGATATCAACGATTTCGTGAAAGGTCCGGTTCCGGTCACGCTGACCGCGGATATCAGCAAGGGCGATGTGGAGAGCGCGCATCTGGCCGCCGATCTCTCGCGCGCACAGCTCCGCATCGAGGCGATCCGGTGGCTGCGCCCGCCGATCAAGGGGACCAAGGCGACGCTCGATCTCGACTTCCGCAAGGATGGCGGCATCGGGATCCGCAATGCGGTGATCACGGGCAAGGACCTGAATGTCAGGGGGACGATGGTGCTGAACAAGGCGGGCGACATCGTGTCCGCCTCGCTGCCGACGGCACAGCTCGGCCCGGATTACGACATGACGGTCAAGGCGAGCCGCCGCAGCGCGAATGTTCTCGGCGTCTCGGTCGGCGGTCGGTCCTTCGATGCGCGGCCCATGATCCATGCCATGTTCGGCAAGTCGGATACGGCAAAGGACCATCTGGGCACCGTCGCGGTCGATGCGAGCCTGTCCACCATTCGCGGCTATCGCGGCTCGCGGCTCGACAGGGCCAAGGTCTCCGCGGAAATCCGCAATGGCGGCATCGTGCGCATGGAGGTGAATGGCCAGCACGGCGACGGCTCGCAGGTCGCGCTGTCCGTCCGCCCGAAGACGAACGGCACACGGGCCCTCAAGCTCACCAGCCGCAATGGCGGGGCGACCCTGCGGGCGGCCGATCTCTATTCCAACATCAGGGGCGGGAACCTCTCCTTCACCGCCGATCTCGGCGCTCCCGGCCAGTCGGCCCTGCGCGACGGACGCTTACGCATCCGGAACTTCCAGGTGCGCGACGAGCCGGCGCTCATCCGGTTCGACGAGCGCGGCGGGGCGCAGCGCACGAGGTCCAACAGCGGAAGCTGGAGCTTCACCAATCTCACCGTCCCCTTCTCCCTCGACGGCCAGTATGTGCGCATCGGCGATGCGCTCCTTCAGGGGCCGACCATCGGGGCGTCCGCCAAGGGGCTGATCAACAAGGACAATGGCGCGCTCGACATTTCCGGAACGATCATTCCGGCCTATGCTCTCAACTCGCTGCTGAGCTCGGTCCCGATCCTCGGCGAGGTGCTGATGGGCGGCAAGGGGCAGGGTATCTTCGGCGTGACCTTCGCGCTGCGCGGCACCATGTCGGACCCGGAGATGGTGTTCAATCCGGTCTCCGCCCTCGCGCCGGGTTTCCTGCGCAAGCTCTTCGAGTTCGGCACGGGCGACGGCGGCGCGTCCGGCTCGGGCTCCGGGTCCGGCCGCGATGGCGGCAAGCGCAAGGAGCCCGAGATCGACATGCCGAGGGCCCTCAACCGATAGGCCGGGCCGGTCCCGCCCGACCGGACGAGAGCCTGGAGCGCATCGCGGTTAGGTTGAAACAGACCGCTCATCCCGGCGAAAGCCGGGATCTTCTGCAACACGCCTGAGATCCCGGCTTTCGCCGGGATGAGCGGGAGGAAATGCCGATTCAACCTGTCCGCAAGCCGCTTTAGCTCGGCCGGATGAGCGCGTGCTTCTTCTTGCCCATGGACAGCTTCACCACGCCGTCGCCGGTGAGGTCGTCACCGGTGAGGGCGCGTTTCGGGTCCGCGACGGCGACGTCGTTGATGCGCACGGCGCCGCCGGAGACGGCCCGGCGGGCCTCGCCGTTTGAGGAGGCAAGGCCCGCGCGCACCATGGCGGTGAGCAGGCCGAGCCCTGCCTCGAACTCGCCGCTCCCGATCTCGACGGTCGGCAGCCCCTCGCCGAACTGGCCTTCCTCGAAGGTGCGCCGCGCGGTCTCCGCGGCCTCCTCGGCCGCCTGGCGGCCATGGAGGAGGGCTGTGGTCTCGGTGGCCAACACCTTCTTGGCGTCGTTGAGCTCCTGGCCCTCGAGCGCGGCAAGGCGCGCGATCTCGTCGAGGGGCAGCTCGGTGAAGAGCTTCAGGAAGCGGCCGACATCGCCGTCCTCGGTATTGCGCCAGTACTGCCAGTAGTCATAGGGCTTGAGCATATCGGCATTGAGCCACACCGCGCCGGAGGCGGTCTTGCCCATCTTGGCGCCGGACGAGGTGGTCAAGAGCGGCGAGGTGAGCGCGAACAGCTCCACCTCCTCCATGCGCCGGCCGAGATCGATACCGTTGACGATATTGCCCCACTGGTCGGAGCCGCCCATCTGCAGCCGGCAGCCGTGGCGGCGGTAGAGCTCCACGAAATCGTAGGCCTGGAGCAGCATGTAGTTGAACTCCAGGAAGGACAGCGACTGGTCGCGCTCGAGCCGGCTCTTGACCGCCTCGAAGGAGAGCATGCGGTTGACGGAGAAATGGCGCCCGACATCGCGCAGGAACTCCACGTAGTTGAGGCCGAGCAGCCAGTCGGCATTGTCGATCATCACGGCATCGCTGGCGCCGTCGCCGAAGGTGAGGAAGCGGTCGAAGACGCGCCGGATCCCTTCCTTGTTCTGCTCGATCATCTCTGTCGACAGGAGCGGGCGCGCCTCGTCGCGGAAGCTCGGATCGCCGATCTGCGTCGTGCCGCCGCCCATGAGCGTGATCGGCCGGTGTCCGGCCTTCTGCAGCCAGCGCAGCATCATGATCTGCACGAGCGAGCCGACATGCAGCGAGCGCGCCGTGCAGTCAAAGCCGATATAGGCGGTCACGGTCCCCGTCCGCGCGAGCTCGTCCAGCGCCTCCATGTCGGAGCACTGGTGGATGAAGCCGCGTTCCTGGAGAACGTGGAGGAAATCGGATTTGAAACTGGTCATGCTCATGCCAAGCTGTATCTTGATGTTGGTTGGGTTGTCGGCCCGCCAGCGGCGGCCCTGTTCCGTGCAGGGCATTCCGGATCTTGGGAGCGATCAACGTCTCGGCGCCCGGGCGAGGGTCACCGGACGCAGCTTGATCTAGCACAGCGTTGTGAAATGGCAAATGTGACAGCCGCGCTCGGCCTGATGAGCGGCACCTCCATGGACGGGATCGACATCGCGCTCATCGAGACGGACGGCGAACGCCATGTGGCGCCGGGGCCTTCGGAGACGGTCGATTATACGCCGGGCCTGCGCGCGCTCTATCGCGAGGTGCTGGATGCCGCGCGCACGCTCGACCGGCGCGAGGACCGCCCGGCGCCGCTGGACGAATTCGAGCGCGAGATCACCGATGCCCATATGCGCGCGGTGACCGCGTTCCTGACCCGTCACGGGCTTGCGCCCGGCGATATCGGCGTGATCGGCTTCCACGGCCAGACCGTGCTCCACCGCCCGGAGAGACGCCTCACCGTGCAACTCGGCGACGGCGCGCGGCTCGCCGACGGGCTCGGCATCCGCGTCGTGAGCGACCTCAGGGCGGCGGATGTCGCCGCGGGCGGGCAGGGCGCGCCGCTCGTTCCCGTCTACCATTCCGCGCTCGCCGCCGGGCTCGGCAGCGGGCCCAGGGCCTTCCTCAATATCGGTGGCGTGGCGAACCTGACCTATATCGCCGACGGCGCGCCGCTCGTGGCCTTCGACACAGGGCCCGGCAATGCGCTTCTCGATGACTGGGTGCTCAGGCATCTCGGTACGGATTGCGACCGCGACGGGGCGCTCGCCCGGTCGGGACATGTGGACGAGGCCCGCCTCGCACGCCTCCTCGACCATGCCTATTTCGAGGCCCCGGCGCCGAAATCCCTGGACCGCAACGACTTCTCGCTCGATGCGCTGGACGGCCTGTCGCCGCAGGACGGGGCGGCGACGCTGGTCGCCTTCACGAGCGCGGCCGTGGCGCGTGCCGTCGCGCATCTGCCCGCCGCGCCGGCCTCGTGGGTGGTCTGCGGAGGCGGGCGGCGGAACCCGGCGATCATGGATGCGCTGCGCGACCGTCTCGGTGTGCCGGTGGAAACGGCCGAGGCCGTCGGGCTCGATGGCGACGCGATCGAGGCGGAGGCCTTCGCCTATATGGCCGTGCGCCGGCTTGCGAACCTCGCCATCACATTTCCCTCGACGACCGGCGTCGCCGAACCGCTGACGGGCGGCGTCATCCACGAGCCCGCGCGGTAGGGGGCTCCAGAAACGGGCGGGACGGTCCGGGGGCTGTGGGCTCCCGCCTTCGCGGGAGCGAGCGAAGGAAACAAGCCTTTTCCCTTACCGCTCATGCCCGCGAAGGCGGGCATCCATCCTGCTGATTCTGCACGGGAGTCCCGCTTGCGCGGGAATGACGGGCAAGGGGGCGGGCGCCCCGGCCCGTTCAGGCGGCCTCTTCCTCGGCGAGCCGGCGGTCGAGATAGTCCTCCACGACCGTCATGAGATCTTCGGCCTTGTCCTCGAAGAAATGGTTGGCGCCGGCGATCGTCTGATGCTCGATGACGATGCCCTTCTGCGTCTTCAGCCGGCTGACCAGGCTGGTGACGTGCTCCGGCGGTGTCACGCTGTCCTTGTCGCCATTGACGAACAGGCCCGAGGCCGGGCAGGGGGCGAGGAAGGAGAAGTCGTAATGGTTCGCCATGGGGGCGACGGAGATGAAGCCGGCGATCTCGGGCCGGCGCATCAGGAGCTGCATGGAGATCCACGAGCCGAAGGAGAAGCCGGCGATCCAGCACGAGCGCGCGTCGCGGTTGAGGCTCTGCGCCCAGTCGAGCGCGGCGGCGGCGTCCGACAGCTCGCCCGCACCATTGTCGTAGATGCCCTGGCTGCGGCCCACGCCGCGGAAATTGAACCGCAGGACGGAGAAGCCGCGCTTCTGGAACATGTAGTAGAGGGCATGCACGATGGGGTTGTTCATCGTGCCGCCGAACTGGGGATGGGGATGCAGGATGATCGCCACGGGCGAGGTGGACGATTCATTGTGGTGATAGCGGCCTTCAATGCGGCCCGCGGGGCCATTGAAAATCACTTCCGGCATTGGGTCCTCGAAACCTTAGAGATCATACGCATCCAGCGCGCCGTCCGGCGCCGTCGTCGGGCTGTTCCCGCGGTGGGAGCAGTCGCAGCCGTAGTATGGACTTTCAGACTGTGAAATCGGCATTCCGATTTGTTGACTCTCCCAGTCGGGTATTTTATATCCACCTTAGAATTATTCAATTTTGGTGCTGCCGTAGCCGCGGAGCCGACGTCGCAGGGCCGATGGACGTCATATCACAGTCGCGGCGGTATTTTGCAAGCCTTCTCATCGAGTTTTGGCGCGCAGCGGACTTGCATCGCGGTCTTGAGACAGGATTGAGAGATGAAACTCAGCACTCGTGGACGATATGCCGTGATGGCCATGGCCGATATCGCCCATTACTCGAAGGGCGAGCCTGTCACGCTGGCCGACATTGCCGACCGGCAGGATATCTCCCAGGCCTATCTGGAGCAGTTGTTCGTCAAGCTCCGGCGCTGCGGGCTCGTGGAGAGCGCGCGCGGGCCGGGCGGTGGCTACAAGCTGGCGCACGAGGCGGGCGATATCCGGATCTCCGACATCGTGCTCGCCGTCGACGAGCCCCTGAAGGTGACGCGCTGCGAGGACAGCTCCCCCATCGGTTGCCTGAACGGCTCGCGCTGCCTGACCCACGATCTGTGGGAGGAGCTCGGCCGCCAGATCCACGTCTTCCTGGCTTCCGTCAGCCTGGACGATGTCGTCCACAAGCGTGTGCTTGGGCGCGCGGTGCCGGTGGGGCCCAGCCCCGCCGAGGCACCTGTCGAGCGCGAGCCGGCCTGTTGAGGGCCGAACCCGGACACCCTTTCTGGACGATATCGAGCGAAGACCACCGACCGATGAGCGATATGCGCGCATATCTCGATCATAACGCCACCGCGCCCATGCGGCCGGAAGCGGTGGAGGCGGTGTCCGGCCTGCTGGGTGTCGCCGGCAACGCCTCCTCCGTGCACGAGGAGGGGCGGCGGGCGCGCAAGGTCGTGGAGGCGGCCCGCGAGACCGTCGCGGGCCTTGTCGGCGCGCGCGCCGATATGGTGACCTTCACCTCCGGCGGCACGGAAGCGAACGCCCTGGCGATCGCGGGCGCCGTCGGCGCCGGGCTCGCGAGCCGGCTCGTCGTATCCGCGGTCGAGCATCCAAGCGTGCTCGAGGCGGCCCGCGCGATGGGCGTGCCTTGCGTGGAGGTGCCGGTTCACGCGACGGGCGTCATCGATCTGGATTCGCTGGACGCCGCGCTGTCGTCCGGCGACGGCCCGGCGCTCGTCTCCGTCATGGCGGCGAATAACGAGACCGGCGCCATACAGCCCCTGAGCGAGGTGGTCGAGATTGCGCGCGCCCACGACGCACTCGTCCATTGCGACGCGGTGCAGGCGGCGGGACGGATGCGGCTCGCCTGGCCGGTTCTCGGCGTCGACATGCTCACCCTGTCCGCCCACAAGCTCGGCGGCCCGCAGGGGGTAGGCGCGCTCGTCGCCCGCGACGGGCTCGACCTGAAGCCCCTGCTGCCCGGCGGCGGGCAGGAGAGGCGCCGGCGTGCCGGCACGGAGAATGTGGCGGGCATTGCGGGGTTTGCAGCCGCTGTTGCCGGTGCCATATCGGACATGGACCGCATGGGCTGGATTGCCGGCGCGCGCGACGGGCTGGAGGCCGCGATCCGGGAAGAGGCCCCGGCCGCCCATATCTTTTCCGCCGGGACGGACAGGCTCGCGAACACCTGCTGTTTCGCGGTGGACGGTCTCGGGGCGGACATGCTGCTGATCGCCTTCGATCTGGAGGGCGTCGCGGTGAGCTCGGGGTCGGCCTGCTCGTCGGGCAAGGTCGGCCGCTCCCACGTCCTTCAGGCGATGGGCGCCGGCGAGGAACTGATCGGCGGTGCCATCCGGGTGAGCCTCGGATGGTCCACGACACAAGACGACATCGACCGTTTCGCGACGGCGTGGCGGCGCATTGCCAGGCGCAATGGCGCGCAGGCCGCGGCCTGAGACGGACGGCAAAGGAAACATCGAGAGAACGGGCAATGAACCCGATCGTTGCAAGTGAGGACAGGCATGGCTGATCTGGAGACAATCGAAAAGGTCAAGTCGATCGATGTCGACAAGTACAAATACGGCTTCACGACCCAGATCGAGTCGGACAAGGCGCCGAAGGGCCTGAACGAGGACATCGTCCGGTTCATCTCCGAGAAGAAGGGCGAGCCGGAGTGGATGCTCGAATGGCGCCTCGACGCCTATCGGCGCTGGAAGACCATGGAGGAGCCGAGCTGGGCGCGCGTCTCCTACCCGCCGATCGATTTCCAGGACCTCTATTATTATTCCGCGCCGAAATCGCAGGGCTCCGGCCCGAAGAGCCTGGACGAGGTCGATCCGGAGCTTCTGGCGACCTATGAGAAGCTCGGCATCCCGCTGAAGGAGCAGGAGGTGCTCGCGGGCGTGGAGGGGGCGAAGGTTGCCGTCGACGCGGTGTTCGACAGCGTGTCCGTGGTGACGACCTTCAAGGAGGAGCTCGCCAAGGCGGGCGTCATCTTCTGCTCGATCTCGGAGGCCATGCGCGAGCACCCGGAACTCGTGAAGAAGTATCTGGGCTCGGTGGTGCCGAAGTCGGACAACTACTTCGCCGCGCTCAATTCCGCGGTGTTCTCCGACGGGTCCTTCGTCTATGTGCCGGAGGGCGTGCGCTGCCCGATGGAGCTGTCGACCTATTTCCGCATCAACGAGGAGCAGACCGGCCAGTTCGAGCGCACGCTGATCATCGCTGACAAGGGCGCCTACGTGTCCTATCTGGAGGGCTGCACCGCGCCGATGCGCGACGAGAACCAGCTTCACGCCGCGGTGGTCGAGCTCATCGCGCTCGACGATGCGGAGATCAAGTACTCCACCGTGCAGAACTGGTATCCCGGCGACGCGGACGGCAAGGGCGGCGTCTACAACTTCGTCACCAAGCGCGGCGACTGCCGGGGCGCGAACTCCAAGATCTCCTGGACGCAGGTGGAGACGGGCTCCGCGATCACCTGGAAATATCCGAGTTGCCTGCTTCGCGGCGACAACAGCCGGGGCGAGTTCTACTCGATCGCCATCTCCAACGGCCATCAGCAGATCGATTCCGGCACCAAGATGATCCATCTGGGCCGCAACACCTCCAGCCGGATCATCTCCAAGGGCATTTCGGCGGGCCAGTCGTCCAACACCTATCGCGGGCTCGTCTCCGCGCATCCGAAGGCGGCGAACGCGCGCAACTTCACCCAGTGCGATTCACTGCTCATCGGCAATGAGTGCGGCGCGCACACCGTGCCCTATATCGAGGCGAAGAACACCTCCGCCCAGTTCGAGCACGAGGCGACCACCTCGAAGATCTCCGACGACCAGCTCTTCTACTGCATGGCGCGCGGGCTCAACGAGGAGGAGGCGGTGGCGCTGATCGTCAACGGCTTCGTGCGCGATGTCATCCAGCAACTGCCCATGGAGTTCATGGCCGAGACGCAGAAGCTCATCGGCATCAGCCTGGAGGGCAGCGTGGGCTGACGAATAGCGACGCGGAACAAGTATCGGATGCGATCCACCGTTCTCCGGTCATCCCCGCCCCTGTGGGTCCTCGCTTTCGCGGGGATGACGAATGGACGTCCGGGGATGGCGAATGGATATCCCGGGAGTGACGAAGGCAGAAATGCTTTCAGGAATTATGGGAACTGAAGAATGCTCGAGATCAAGAATCTGCATGTCGAGGTCGACGGCCAGGAGATCCTCAAGGGGATCGACCTCACGGTCGAGCCGGGCGAGGTGCATGCCATCATGGGGCCGAACGGCTCCGGCAAATCGACGCTCGCCTATGTGCTGGCGGGCCGCGACGGCTATGAGGTGACCGGCGGCTCGATCGCCTTCCGGGGCGAGGACGTTCTGGAGATGGGACCGGACGAGCGCGCCGCGCTCGGCCTGTTCCTGGCCTTCCAGTACCCCATCGAGATTCCGGGCGTGGCGCTCATGACCCTGCTCAAGACGGCGCTCAACGCCCAGCGCAAGGCGCGCGGCGAGGACGAGCTGTCGACGCCGGACTTCATGCGCCTCGTGCGCGAGAAGGCGGGCGAGCTGAACGTGTCGCAGGAGATGCTCAAGCGCCCGGTCAATGTGGGCTTTTCCGGCGGCGAGAAGAAGCGCGCGGAAATCCTCCAGATGGCCGTTCTGCAGCCCTGGCTGTGCGTGCTGGACGAGACCGATTCCGGGCTCGACATCGACGCGCTGAAGGTGGTGGCCGACGGCGTGAACGCGCTCAGGGGGCCGGAGCGGTCCATGGTCGTGATCACGCACTATCAGCGCCTGCTCAACTACATCGTGCCCGACAAGGTGCACGTGCTCTCCGCCGGCCGGATCGTGCGCTCCGGCGGCAAGGAGCTGGCGCTCGAGCTGGAGGAGAGCGGCTACGCCATCTATCAGGACGAAGCGGCCGCCTAAGGAAGACCTGGAAGGGTACGACGAGCAATGAACGTCGCAGTACAGAAGACCAAGGCGGAAGCAGCCTTCATCGACGCCTATGCCACGCGCAGGGACGCGCTGCCGCATGCCGGCTGGCTGGAGCCCAAGCGCGAGGCGGCGTTCGAATCCTTCTCCGCCCACGGCCTGCCCAACCGGCGGGTCGAGGAATGGAAATGGACCGATCTGCGCCGCCATCTGAACGAGGCCTATCCGCCGCTCGTCGCCGCCGAGCCGGAGGCGGGCGCGGTCGAGACCCTGCTGGCGCGGGACCCGTTCGCGCAGATCGGGCGCAAGCGCCTGGTCTTCGTCGATGGCCGGTTCGATGCGGGCCTCTCCGACGCCCAGGATCTCGACGGCGTGGAGGTCCACGCCCTGAGCGATGTCATGGCCGATCCGCCGTCCTGGGCGCGCGAGATCCTCGGCAACCTGTTCGGCGCCGGACGCGATCCGGTCGCGGAGCTCAATACCGTGTTCCTCGCCGACGGGGCGCTTGTGCGCATTGCCGACGGCGCGGAGATCGCGACGCCGCTGGCGCTGGTCTTCGTGAATGCCGGCACCGCGCCGCGCATGACGGCTGTGCGCAATGTCGTCGCGGTGGGCGCGGGCGCGCGCGCCACGATCCTGGAAACCCATCTGGGCTCCGGCCCTTATCTCGCCGACATCGTCACCGAGACGGTGGTCGGCAAGGGTGCGGAGCTTGAGCGCGTGCGCGTGCAGGCCGACGATACCGAGGCGGTCCAGCTCTCCAACGCCCATATCGAGCTGGAGGCCGACGCCGTCCTGCGCGACGTCACGCTCACCATGGGCGGGCGCCTCACGCGCAACCAGCTTTTCGTGAAGTATCGCGGCGAGGGGGCCGATGCCCATATTGCCGGCTCCTATCTCCTCGCCGGCAACCAGCATTGCGACACCACCATGGTGGTGAACCACGCCGTGCCGTCGTGCCAGAGCCGCGAGCTCTTCAAATGCGTGATGGACGACACCGCCCACGGCGTGTTCCAGGGCAAGATCATGGTCGCCCCGGAGGCGCAGAAGACCGATGGCAAGCAGCAGAGCCACGGGCTTCTCCTGTCGGAGCGCGCGGAGTTCGACTCAAAGCCCGAGCTGGAGATCTTCGCCGACGACGTCGCCTGCGGGCACGGCGCCACGTCGGGCGCGCTCGACGACCGGCTGATCTTCTATCTGCGCGCGCGCGGCATTCCCGAGGCGCAGGCGAAGTCCCTGCTCATCGCCGCCTTCGTTCGCGAGGCATTCGACGATATCGCCCATGAGGGCGCGCGCGATGTGCTGGCCGGCCTGGCAGAGGGCTGGCTGGCGGAGCGCAAGGGAGGGATCGATGGCTGATGCCGGCCTGAAGCCTGCGGCCCCGGAGGCGGCGGGCGGCTTCGATGTGGAGCGCATCCGCGAGGATTTCCCGATCCTGAAGCGGACCGTCTACGACAAGCCGCTCACCTATCTCGACAACGCGGCCTCCGCCCAGAAGCCGAAGGCGGTGATCGAGGCGGTGCGCAAGGCCTATGAGGAGGAATACGCGAATGTCCATCGCGGCCTGCATTTCCTCTCCAACCTCGCCACGCAGAACTACGAGGATGCGCGCGAGACGGTGCGCCGCTTCCTCAACGCGCCCTCGACCGACGAGATCATCTTCACCCGCAACACCACCGAGGCGATCAACCTGGTCGCCCAGAGCTTCGGCGGGATGGTGATCGGGGAGGGCGACGAGATCGTGCTCTCCCTGCTCGAGCACCATTCCAACATCGTGCCCTGGCACTTCCATCGCGAGCGGCGCGGCGCGGTGCTCAAATGGGTGCCGGTGAACGAGGCCGGCGAGTTCCTGCTGGAGGAATACGAGAAACTGCTCGGCCCCCGCGTGAAGATGGTGGCGGTGACGCACATGTCGAACGCCATCGGCACCATCACGCCGATCCGGGAAATCATCCGGCTGGCGCATGAGCGCGGCATTCCGGTGCTGGTCGACGGCAGCCAGAGCGCGGTGCATCTCCCGGTCGACGTGCAGGAGCTCGACTGCGACTTCTATATCTTCACCGGCCACAAGGTCTACGGACCCTCCGGCATCGGCGCGCTCTATGCCAAGCGCGAGCATCTCGACCGCATGCCCCCCTATCAGGGCGGCGGCGAGATGATCGAGGACGTCACCCCCGACCGCGTCACCTATGCGGAGCCGCCGCACCGGTTCGAGGCGGGAACGCCGGCCATCGTCCAGGCCATTGGACTGGGCGCCGCGCTCGACTACATGATGGGTGTGGGCCGCGAGAACATCGCCGCGCACGAGGCCGACCTCAAGGCCTATGCGCTGGAGCGGCTGCGCGAGATCAATTCGCTGCGCGTCTTCGGTGCGCCGCGCGAGCGGGGCGCGATCATCTCCTTCGAGATGGAGGGCGCCCATGCCCACGACATCTCGACGGTGATCGACCGGCATGGCGTGGCGGTGCGCGCCGGCACCCATTGCGCGCAGCCCCTGCTGGAGCATTTCGGCGTGACCTCGACCTGCCGGGCATCCTTTGCCATGTACAATACGAGGGAAGAGGTCGACCGGCTGGCCGAGGCGCTGAAGGCGGCGGCACGGTTCTTTGCCTGAGCGCGACGAGGAGAGCGAGGAGCACGATGAGCGAGCAACGTGACATCATGGCACCGGATGCCGGAACGGCGCCCGAACCGCCGGAGCCCGCGAGCGCGATCCCGGAGGCCGAGCTCAACCGGCTGACCGATGACATCGTCGCGGCGCTGAAGACCGTCTACGACCCGGAGATCCCGGTCGACATCTACGAGCTCGGCCTGATCTACAAGGTCGATATCGACGACGACCGGATGGTGGCGATCGACATGACGCTGACCGCGCCGGGCTGCCCGGTGGCCGGCGAGATGCCGGGCTGGGTGGAGGATGCGGTCTCCACCGTGGATGGCGTGAGCGGGGCGACCGTCAATCTGGTCTTCGATCCGCCATGGGACCCGAGCCGCATGTCGGACGAGGCCAAGGTCGCGCTCAACATGTGGTGAGCGGGGGCGAAAGGGCCTCCCGGCATGCGGGTTGTGCCCTTGCATGCCCGCCACGGCACGCCAGATAATGAGCGAACGCACAGAGCTTTAGCGAGACGAGAGCCGGAGATGACTGCACGCATTCGTCCCAAGCCCAAGGTAATGAACCTCACCGATGCGGCCGCCGCGCGCATTCGCGAGCTGATGTCCAAGGCCGACCGTCCCGTCGCGGGCCTGCGCGTCGGGGTGAAGAAGGGCGGCTGCGCCGGCATGGAATACACGATGGACTATGTCGACGAGGCCGACCCGCGCGACGAGGTGGTCGAGGACAAGGGCGTGACCCTGCTGATCGATCCCGCTGCGATCCTGTTCCTGCTCGGCACCGAGATGGATTTCGAGGTTGGCAAGCTGTCCTCGGGCTTCGTGTTCAACAATCCCAACCAGACATCGGCCTGCGGCTGCGGCGAGTCCGTGGCGATCACGCCGGCCAGTGCCGACGGCTTCCCCGGCACGGCCTGACCTTCGATGCCGGGCCTCAGGGGCCCAGCGCATTTCACGGAAAATGGACGCGGCGTCCGGCCGAGAGCAGGCTGCGTCCGGTTGGACGCAGGTGAGTTGCTCTGACACTTTGAGAGCGACCGACTTTTCTGCACTCGGATGGCCCCCCGAGTGCTGGTCGATCTAGCGGACCGGGCGCTGGAGGAAGGCCGGAATCTGGTCGGGCGGGAGGTTCGCGAAGGGCACGTTGTCGTTCGCGTAGTCCTCGTCCTTCCGGCGCGAGCGCGACCGCGACTTGTCGCGGCCCTGCGGCTTGGCATCCGACCCGGTTCCGGACTTGGAGTCGGACTTGGGCTTGGTGTCGGACTTGGGTTTGGCGTCGGATTTTCTGTCCTCGGCCCTGTTATCCTTCGCCTGGCTCTCGCGGCGTTCGCTTCCGCGCCCGCCACGGCCCTTGCGGCCACGGGGCTTCTCTGCGAGATCCTCCTCGCCCGGCGCCTCGCCGTCCCAGGGGATTTCGCGCCGGATCAGCTTCTCGATGGCCTTGAGGTACTTTGTCTCCTCAGGCGTCACCAGCGTATAGGCGAAGCCTTCCCGTCCGGCACGGCCCGTGCGCCCGATGCGGTGCACATAGTCCTCCGCGTGGGTCGGCACGTCGAAATTGAAGATGTGGCTGACCGCGGGGATATCGAGGCCGCGCGCGGCGACATCGCTGGCGATGAGGAACGTGACCTCGCCGCTGCGGAAGCGCTCGAGCGTGGCAAGCCGGCTGTGCTGGTCCATGTCGCCATGGAGCGCCGCGGCGTTGAAACCGTGCCTCTGGAGCGAGCGTTCCAGCAGCCGGACCGTCACCTTGCGATTGGCGAAGATGATGGCGTTCTTGATCTCGCCCCGGTTCTCGCCCTGCTCGCGCAGGACCCGGCGCAGCGTCTCGCGCTTGTCCTTCGGGTGGCCGGAGGTGAAGACGCAGTGCTGCTCGATGGATGCGGCCGTGGTCGAGGGGCGTGCGACCTCCACCGTTTCCGGCATGTGCAGGAAGGTGGAGGTGAGCCGCTGGATCTCCGCCGGCATGGTCGCGGAGAAGAACAGCGTCTGCCGGGTGATCGGCAGCAGCTTGTAGATCTTCTCGATGTCGGGAATGAAGCCCATGTCGAGCATGCGGTCGGCCTCGTCGACGACGAAGAGCTCCACGCCATGCAGCATGAGCTTGCCGTTCTCCACATGGTCGAGCAGGCGGCCCGGCGTGGCGATGACGACATCGGCCCCGCGGTCGAGCAGGCGGTCCTGCTGTTCGAAGGACACGCCGCCGATGAGCAGGGCGACGGTGGTCTTGGAATTCTTGCCGAGCGTGGAGAAGGCCTCGTGAACCTGCACGGCGAGCTCGCGCGTCGGCTCGAGGATGAGCGCGCGCGGCATCCGGGCGCGCGAGCGGCCCTTCTGGAGCAATGTGAGGATCGGCAGCGTGAAGGCCGCGGTCTTGCCGGAGCCTGTCTGGGCAAGGCCCAGGACGTCGCGCCGTTCGAGCGCAGCGGGAATGGCCTTGGCCTGGATGGGGGTCGGCTCAGTATAGCCTGCGGCCCGGACGGCGTCGAGCACTTTCGGGCTGAGGCCTAGTTGATCGAAATTCATGCGTGGTGCGGCTTAACCGGTTTGCAGGGGCGCCGGTTTATCGGTGACGGGCTCTCGTTAGCCACAAGAGCCCACGGCGCGCGAGCCATGGATCGAATTTGAGGGAAACATAGATATTCTGCGCCATTTGTCAATTTTTCCTTCGCATCTGCACCATCGAATTGCAAAGAACGGTCGTCGCACCCCCGGCGCGGTCGCGCTGCCGGGGGTGGTGCGGCCACCATGGGCGGTCTCCGTCAGCCGGCGGCCTTGGGCTGGAGATCGTCCCCCTCGGCCTTGGCAATGGGGGGCGGGGGCATGGGAGACCTGGCATCGTCGGTGTCGAACTGGAGGGCATCGGCCAGGATGAAACGATCGACGAGGCCGGCAAGAACCGCGCCTGCGAGCGGAGCCGCCCAGAAGACCCAGAGCTGTTGTAGGGCCCAGTCCTCGGCGAAGACGACAGTGGCCGTCGAGCGCGCCGGATTGACCGAGGTGCCCGTGATCGGCAGCGTCCACAGATGCACCGCGGCGAGGGCGAGCCCGGCAGCGACAGGGGCGGCGAAGGCCGGGCTATCGTCGTGCGAGGCACCGAGCACGGCCAGCACGAAGATCGCCGTGGCCACCATTTCCGTGATCGCCGCGCCCTGGAGCCCGTAGCCTGCGGGCGAATGGTTGCCGTAGCCATTGGAGGCGAAAGCCGCCGCCTCGAAGCCCGGAATGGACATGAAGACAGCAAAGAGCATGGCGGTCGCGAGCAGGGCGCCGACGAGCTGGGCGGCCACATAGCCCGCAAGCCATTGCGGGCTCAGCCGGCCTGCGACCCAGGCTCCGAAGCTGACGGCGGGATTGAAATGCGCGCCCGATATGCAGCCGAATGCGGACGACATGGCGAGCATGGTCAGTCCGGCGGCCAGGCTGATGCCGACAATGCCGGCGCTCAGACCGGGAAATGTCGATGCGCCGACGAGTGTGCCGCAAATGACGGATACAAGGGCAAAACTGCCAATGGCTTCGGCCAGCAATCTCTTCTGCATGACGTCTCCTGATCCTTCGGGCCGGCATCCGGTGTGCCGTCCGCCCCCCTTCGTTCATGGAGATCGTATTTTTATACACTCTCATAGATTGTTTCAAATATAATAACACGCAAAAGGATGCTTTGCGATCCGGACAGCCGGGCGAAACGAAAGGGCCCCGCCGGAACCTGTGTCCGCGCGGGGCCTGTCTGGTGCATTGCGCTGTCCGACGGGATCGCCGGACTGATCGGGCGTTTCCATATCGCCCCGGACAACCGGGACATGGAAACGTCAGCATTCATTGTTGGATTGTCAGTCGGATCTCGCCGTCTTCACCCCCGGCCGGCAAGCCGAGGTCCCGAAGACGGCGCCGGTCGCTTCGGCGGCATCATTTTCCTAGACCTCGTTGCTGGTGTTGTCATGCCTCCAATGGTGACTCCGACCGGACGGTGCCGTCAAATCACAAGTCGGGAGCGTCCATCCCTGACGGGGCCTGTCAGTTCGACATCCCCTCGCGCGGTGCAGGCAGGCCGGTCACCGTGCCGTCCGGCATGAGCTGGAGGTCTCCGGCGTCCGCCATCCGGTCGTCGAGGCCATAGAGGAAGCACGGCGTGTCCTCGGCGCGCTCCTGCTCGTTGCAGGCCGAAAGCGCCTCTCGCGCGGCCTCCCCCGGGCTCGCCGCGTCCCAGGCCCTGGCCCATGCGCCGCCGAGATTCATCGCGAAGGCCTTGTGCCGGCGCTTCGCACGATAGCCCTGCAGGGCGCGCCATGTGTCGACCCCCGGATTGAGGTCGGCGAGCGGCAGGGGCTGGCGTGTCTGGGTCGGATCGATCCGGAAGATCTGGGCATATTGCAGGGCAGGGTCGAGCATGGTGCCGTTCACGTCGACGATGATGCAGCGGTTGCGCGGATCGCGGATGCCGGCATCGCAGGACTGGAGCGCGCTACGCACGGCCACCGTCAGGCTCGCCAGCCCGCTTTCGGAGGCGAACCGCCCGCCGGCGCTCGCCGCGAAGGCCTTGTCGCCCGGTTCGCTGCGATAGCGTTCGAGCGCGGAGAGCTGCTGCTCGCTGAGATCGAAGACGGGCCGGTCGGCGGCGCGTGCCGCAGCGGCCATGGCGAGACCGGCAGCCATGACGGCGAATACGATGACCGCACGGCTGATCGCCCGGCGAGCGAGGACCATAGGTCATTCTCCCCTGATGTATATGTCGCCCCCTGCGCCCGGCCGATTGCCTCTTCGGCTCCCCGGTCCGCATGTGCGGAGAATGACGCAGTCCGGGGCATGCTGGCAACAGGGATTGTGGAGGAATTGTGGCAAGCGCCGCTCAGGCGACCTATCTGAAGGGAAAACGGGGCAGGGGCAGCCGGCCGGCGGAGACGCACGGCCGCTCATGGAGGAGACAAGCCATGGTGACGAAGACGGCGGACATTTGCGATTTCGGATGGCGGGCACCGGATTTCCGCCTGCCGGCGACGGACGGGAAGGTCTACACGCTCGACCATGTGCGCGGCGAACGCGGTACGCTGATCGTCTTCATCTGCAATCACTGTCCCTATGTGAAGGCGATCGTCGACCGGCTGGTGCGCGATGCCCGCGACCTGGCCGACCACGGCGTGGCAACCGCTGCGATCTGCTCCAATGACGGGGAGACCTATCCGCAGGACTCCTTCGACAACATGGTCCATTTCGCCGTCGAGCACGGCTTCACCTTCCCCTATCTCCACGACGAGAGCCAGGAGGTGGCACGGGCCTATGAGGCTGTGTGCACGCCCGACTTCTTCGGCTTCGATGCCGATCTCGGGCTCCAGTATCGCGGGCGCCTCGACGAATCCCGCGCCGTCCCCGTGCCCGATGCGCGCCGCGAGCTCTACGAGGCCATGGTCCAGGTCGCACAGACGGGGCAGGGGCCGCGCGACCAGACGGCGTCCATGGGCTGCTCGATCAAGTGGAAGATGAGCTGAAGCGCAAAGGCGTGGACGGCGGATGGGCCGGTCCGGCCCACTGGAGTTCTTTCCGCTGAGGCGGCTCCGGCCCGCTCCCCACCCGACCACCCATGAGATCATACTGCCGTGGGTGGCCGGGTGGGGGAGCGGGCCGGTGCAGAGACACTCGGACAGAAAAAAGCCCTATCCGATTCATCGCGCGGGCCTTTTCCGCCGGCGCCCCTCGCGAGGGCGCCGGCGGACCCGGTTTCTCAAGCGCTCGCGCCAACCGATTCTGCCGACTCGATAAATCCCCGGCCGATGAGCGCGCGCAGCCGTCTCAGTCCTTCGCGATCCGGCCGCCGCCGGTCTTGCGGATCGCAAGCACGGAGGGGCGCGGCGGCATGCCGGGCTCGAAGTCGGGCCAGCGGGTTGCGGGATTCTCGAAGGTGGAGGCGCGGGCGAAGGGCGCATAGTCCTTCGTGCCGTCGGTGGCGGGGTGCTGCACGGCGACGAACAGCGTCTCGCCGTCGGGCGCGAAATAGGGCCCGCACATCTCCGCGCCCACCGGGCAGCGGAAGAACATCCTCGACAGGCCGCGCGCATCGCCCTCGGTGTCGACCGCATAGAGGCCGTCGGCCTTGCCGGTCTTGGGCCAGCTTCCGCCCTGGTCGGTGGAGATCCACAGGCGCCCGTCGGCGTCGACGGCGGCATTGTCGGGCGAGGCGAACCAGCCGCTGTCGCTGGTCGCCGGGTTCCAGACCGCGCCGATCTCGGCCACGCGCGGATCGCCGCAGGTCACCAGGATGTCCCAGGCGAAGGTCTCCGCGGCGTGGTCGCCGCCGGGCGGGGTGAGCTCGACCACATGGCCGAAGGCGTTCGGCCCGCGCGGATTGGCGGCGTCCGTCGCGTCCGCCTTGCGCTTGGTGTTGTTGGTGAGCATCACATAGACCCGGTCGGTCGCCGGGTTCGGCTGGACGTCCTCCGGCCGGTCCATGGGCGTGGCGCCCAGGAGGTCGGCGGCAAGCCGGGTGTCGATCAGGACGTCGGCCTGGCTCTCGAAGCCGTTCTCCGGCGTCAGCGGCCCCTCGCCGAAGACGAGCGGCAGCCACTCCATCGAGCCGTCCTCGCCGAAGCGGGCGACCGACAGCGTGCCGTCCGACAGGAGCGCCATGTTGTGCGCCTTGTCGCCCTCGCGATAGGCCTCGCGCGAGACGAAGCGGTAGAGATAGTCGAAGCGGGCATCGTCGCCCATATAGACGACCACCCGGCCGTCGCTGTTGAGGATGGTCTCCGCGCCCTCGTGGCGGAACCGGCCGAGCGCGGTGTGCTTGACCGGCGTGGAGCCCGGATCGTTGGGGTCGATCTCCACGACCCAGCCGAACCGGTTCGGCTCGTTCGGCTCCTTGTCCACGTTGAACCGGTCGTGGAAGCGGCCCCAGGCATACCAGCCGCCGGGCACCGCATAGCGCTCGTAGCTCTTCTGCTGGTCGCCGCCCAGCCCCTTGGTCAGGCGCTTGCCCTCGGCATCCTTCTCGTCGGTCCAGAAATAGCCGTGGAAGTTCTCCTCCGCGGCGAGATAGGTGCCCCAGGGGGTGTGCCCGCCGGCGCAGTTGTTGAGCGTGCCCATCACGCGCTTGCCGGTCCGGTCGGCGCTCGTCTTCAGCCGCGCATGGCCGGCGGCCGGGCCGTCGACGGCCATCTCGGTGCTGAGCGGGCTGATGCGGCGGTTGAATCGCGATGTGAGCACCGGCGTCCAAGTGCCGTTCTCAAGGGCGATTTCCACGATGCTCACCCCATGGGCGGCCATCTCGATGTCGACCAGCTCTGCGGTCATGCCGGCGAAATCGACCTTGTCCTGCCGGCCGAGCCCGGGGAACATCACCTCCTCGTTGGTGTATTCGTGGTTCACGCAGATGAGGCCGCGCGTGCCGGTATCGTCGAGCGGCAGGAAGGCGACATAGTCGTTGTTGTAGCCGAACTGGCGAAGCTGGGCCTCCGCCGACTGGTTCGCCGGGTCGAAGGCGGGGGCGTCGGCGAAGATCGGGTCACCCCAGCGCAGAAGGATCGCCGCGTCGTATCCGCGCGCCACATGGTGCGTCTCGTCGACGCCGGCATCGATCTCGGCGAAGTCGAAGCTGGAGACCGGCGCTGCGGCCTTCGCCGTCGGCGCGGTCAGCGCGGAGGTGCCGAACAGCGCGCCGATGGCGCTCACGGCCAGCGTCGATTTCAGGACGTCGCGGCGGGCGAAGCGGCGCCCGATCACATCGCCCAGCGTGCGGTCGAGATGGGGGTTGGCTGGCTGATCGTCCGAGGCCTCGAAGGCTTCTGCCTTGTTGCAGTACCCGTCGTCGGCGACGATGCGCTTGCTGTGGTCGTTCATCACTTGCACTCCTGATGTGGGCGGCCTTCGCCCACCGTGTCACGCGGTCCGTTCCGTGTGACGCACGCAAGTGCCATGCTATTGCGAAGCTTCGATGACAGCGCGTCCTCGACTCCGGCGCGAGCGTCCCTCTACAATATGCGATAGTATGGCCCTGAAGGCGGTGGCCGGGGGCACGGCGGGAGCACGGGAGACGACGAGATGCGCGCCGCATTGCAGATCTCACGGGTGGAGACACCGGCGCTCGTCCTGCGCGAGATCAGGGCGCGCGACGCGCGCTCGTTTGCCGCCTACATGCTGAGCAAGGACTATCAGAGCCATATCGCGGTGCGTTACGCCTCGCCGGCGGATGTGCAGGGCTTCGTCGCGCGCAGCCTGCGCCGGCAGATGAGCCCGAACCGCTCCCTCTACCATCTGGCCGCCGAACTCAAGGCGACCGGCCATGTGATCGGCGATGCCTTCCTCCAGCTCAACCGGCCCCGTTCGGCGGAGATCGGCTGGGGCGTCCACCCCGATCTGTGGAATCGCGGTTTCGCCACCGAGATCGGCCGCGCCATGCTCGCCATCGGCTTCGAGCGGCTGGGCTGCTCCAGGCTCTGGGCCAAGGCCTTTGCGGAAAACGCCGCTTCGATCCGCGTCATGGAGAAGATCGGCATGCGCCGCGAGCGCTTCGCGCGCGACCAGTATGTCGGCAATGGCATCCGCACGGATGTCTATGTCTACGCCATGACGCTGGAGGACTATTTCGACGCCCCCTATTGAGGCGCGGACGTATTCCCTCCATCCTGCCGGCGGCCACAAGGTGCGGTTCGGTGGCCGCCCTCTCTCCGTTCTCTCGTCCTTCCTTCCTGAGGCATCGCGGCTTCCATGGATCTCACGACCCTCGCCATCCTGCTCGTGGCCGGCACGGTCGGCGGCGCCATCAACGCGGTCGCGGGCGGGGCGACCTTCTTCACCTTCCCCGCGCTGCTGAGTATCGGCCTGCCGCCGGTGACGGCGAACGCCTCCAACGCCGTGGCGCTGTGGCCGGGCCATGCCGCGGCGGTGCCCGCCTATCGCCGCGAGATCGCGAAGGCCCGGCACGGCCTCGTCTGGCGCGGGCTCGTGGCGCTCGCCGGCGGGGCGATCGGCGCCCAGCTCCTGCTGGCCACCGGCAACCGGCTGTTCGAGGCACTGATACCGTGGCTGCTGCTCGCCGCCACGCTGCTCTTCGCCTTCGGGCCGCGCCTGTCGCGCATCGTCGGGTCGGCGCAGGCGCGCAAGGCGGGCAGGGGCCTTGTCCTCGGTCTTGCCGTGGAATTCGCCTTCGCGGTCTATGGCGGTTATTTCGGGGCGGGGCTCGGCGTGCTCCTGATGGCCTGCCTGTCGCTGCTCGGCCATGACGACCTGCACGAGGCCAACGCACTGAAGAACCTGCTCGCCACGCTCGTGACGGCGGCCTCCGTGGCGAGCTTCGTGCTGGCCGGCGTCATCGCCTGGCCGGAAACGCTGGTGATGATCGGCGGGGCGATCTTCGGCGGCTATTTCGGCGCCCGCGCCGCGCGCAGCGTCGCGCCGGGCATCCTGCGCGCCATCATCATCGGCGTCGGCCTCATGATGAGCGGCTACTACTTCGTCGCCGTCTCGGTGTGAGGCCTGTCGGGCGGGAATGACGGGGGAGAAGACGCCGTCCGGCCGGATGGCGCCCGGGAGCGGCGTGTGTCCGATTGGGCGCACATAAGCCGCTCCAACCGTCGAATCTAGCCGCCGGTCACCGACATGTGGCGCGAGAGCGATGGCCTGTTGTGGCGGCGGTCGATGATGAAGTCGTGGCCCTTGGGCTTGCGGGCGATGGCCTCCTCGATGGCGTCGTGGAGGGGGCCGTTCGACTCCGAGGCCCGCAGGGGCGCGCGAAGATCGGCGGCATCCTCCTGGCCGAGACACATGAAGAGCGTGCCCGTGCAGGTCAGCCGCACGCGATTGCAGGATTCGCAGAAATTGTGGGTCAGCGGCGTGATGAAGCCGAGCCGGCCGCCGGTCTCCGCGACCTGGACATATCGCGCGGGCCCGCCGGTCTTGTAGGGGATGTCCTCCAGCGTCCAGCGCTCCTTCAGCCGTGCGCGCACCATGGAGAGCGGTAGATACTGCTCGGTGCGGTCGCCGTCGATCTCGCCGAGCGGCATGGTCTCGATGAGGGTCAGGTCCATGCCGTTGTCGTGGCACCAGACCATCATGTCCTCGATCTCGTCCTCGTTCACGCCCTTGAGCGCGACGGTGTTGATCTTGATCTTGAGGCCGGCGTCGCGCGCGGCCCGGATGCCCTCCATCACCTTGGCGATGTCGCCCCAGCGCGTGATCGTACGGAACATGTCGGGGTCGCGCGTGTCGAGCGAGACATTCACCCGGCGCACGCCGCAGTCATAGAGCTCGCCGGCGAACCGGGCGAGCTGGCTGCCATTGGTGGTGAGCGTCAGCTCGTCCAGCGCGCCAGTATCGAGATGGCGCGAGAGCAGGCGGAACAGCGTCATGATGTTCTTGCGCACGAGCGGCTCGCCGCCGGTGATCCGGAGCTTGCGTACCCCCCTCTCCACGAAGGCCGAGCACACCCGGTCGAGCTCCTCCAGCGTGAGGATCTCGCGCTTGGGCAGGAACGTCATGTTCTCCGCCATGCAGTAGAGGCAGCGGAAATCGCAGCGGTCCGTCACCGAGACGCGCAAATAGGTGATCGCGCGATGGAACGGGTCGACCAGCGGCGACCGCGGCTCAACGCGATCGAATGTCGCCTCGCGCTCCATATCGTCCTGAACCCGTGTTGCCACCTTGCTGAGTCCTCGAGAAAAGGGCATGGCCATCGATGCCACGGCCGGCAGCCTGACATTAGTTGCGTCCATTATCAATCTAGGACGTCCGGTGCGGATCGCACCGCCAGTTCCACATGATGGAATGACCGGCCGGTCTGTGCCGTCCGGCGCTCGTCGCGCTTGATGCGGGGCATGTCGGCAAGTTACTCTAATTCTAAGGAGGAGTGTTGCCCCCGTCGCCGTCAACTGCGATTGCGTGTGGGAGTCGAGACGCACGAAGAAGCCCCGAAGAGCAAGCGTGCGGACAAGACGATGGACCCCGGCGCAGGCGGAAGACGCAAGAAGATCGGAACCTTGTGACAGGCGAGGGCCGCGCGCGAAGACCGCATGGCTATTGGGATGGCTGCCACAGTGCAGGGAGGGGCATGGGAGGTCGCCGCTGAGGAACGCCTCAGGGCGGATCTCTATCGCATGTTCGCCCATTTCCTGAGGAAACCGCCGGATGACGGCGATCTGCGCATGGCCGCGGGGCTTGGCGGCGGAGATACCGCGCTCGGCGAGAAGCTTGCCGCCTTCGCGCATCTGGCGGAGACGGTCACCGCAGCCGACGCCGCGCGCGAATATCACGAGCTCTTCATCGGCATGGGGCGCGGCGAGCTGCTGCCCTACGCCTCCTACTATCTCACCGGGTTCCTGCACGAGAAGCCGCTGGCGAAGCTGCGCACCGACATGGGCGAGCTCGGCATTGCGCGCCGCAGCGACGTGAAGGAGCCGGAGGACCATATCGCCGCGCTGAGCGAGATGATGGCGGGGCTGATCGACGGCGCGTTCGCGGAGCCGGCCGGGCTCGATGTCCAGAAGCGCTTCTTCGCCCGGCATCTGGAGCCGTGGGCGGCGCATTTCTTCAAGGATCTGGAGCAGGCGAAAAGCTCTGTCCTCTATGCGCCGCTCGGCGGGGCGGGCGCGGCCTTCATGGCGATAGAGCAGGCAGCCTTCGAGATGGTTTGAGCGGCCGGAGGGCGAGGGGCCCTCTGGCTTTGAGACTTGGCGGGGGACGGCAGGAAAGGGAGTGTAGGCAATGTCCGACAAAGACGGGAAGGTGCGCGCCGGCCGGCGCGACTTCATGAAGCTTGCGGGCCTGTCGGCGGTCACCGGCGGCACGTTCGCCGCCCTCGGGCAGGAGCCCGCGGAGGCGGCCGCGGCACCGCAGGAGGCGGGCAGCTATCGCGAGAGCGAGCATATCCGCACCTATTACCGTACGGCCCGGTTCTGAGACGGCCGGGGCGCGACGGCACATCCGGGGGCGCCGATTTGAAGTGTACCCACGTTTCTTCCGGCATGCGCGTGGCGGCCGGCGGGAACTTCAGGGAGGAACGTTGAGATGCTGAGGAAGAAGACCGAAGGGATCGCGAGCACGTCCCGTCTGGCCTCCGTACTGGCGGATGTGACGGGCGGCGCCATAGACCGGCGCACCTTCCTGAGGCGATCGGGGCTGGCGGTCGGCGGTCTCACCGCGGCTGCGGGCCTGAAGGCCGGCATGGTCGGCCGGGCGGAGGCGGCGGAGACCTCCAGCGGCGATGCGGCGGAGATGAGGAAATCCGTTTGCACCCATTGCTCGGTCGGCTGCACGGTGATGGCGGAGGTCACCAACGGCGTCTGGATCGGCCAGGAACCCGGCTGGGACAGCCCGTTCAATCTCGGTTCCCACTGCGCCAAGGGCGCTGCGGTGCGCGAGCATGCCCATGGCGAGCGGCGCCTCAAATATCCCATGAAGCTGGTCGACGGCCAGTGGACCCGGGTGTCGTGGGACGAGGCGATCAACGAGGTCGGCGACAAGCTTCTGGAGATCCGGGAGTCGTCCGGCCCCGATTCGGTCTACTGGCTGGGGTCGGCCAAGCACTCCAACGAGCAGGCCTATCTGTTCCGGAAATTCGCCGCCTTCTGGGGATCGAACAATGTCGATCACCAGGCGCGTATCTGTCATTCCACCACGGTCTCGGGCGTCGCGAACACCTGGGGCTACGGCGCGATGACCAATTCCTACAACGACATCCACAATTCGCGCTGCATCTTCCTGATCGGCGGCAATCCGGCGGAGGCCCATCCGGTCTCGCTGATGCACCTGCTCAAGGCGAAGGAGGAGAACAACGCCGATCTGATCGTCTGCGATCCGCGCTTCACGCGCACGGCCGCGCACGCCACCGAATATGTGCGCTTCCGTCCGGGCGCCGACGTCGCGATGGTCTGGGGCCTGCTCTGGCACATCTTCGAGAATGGCTGGGAGGACAGGGAGTTCATCCGCCAGCGCGTCTGGGGCATGGACCATATCAGGGCCGAGGTCGCCAAGTGGACGCCCGACGAGGTGGAGAAGGTGACCGGCGTTCCCGAATCCCAGATGAAGCGGGTCGCGCGCAAGCTCGCCACCAACAAGCCGGGCACGGTGATCTGGTGCATGGGCGGCACGCAGCACACCAACGGCAACAACAATACGCGGGCCTACTGCGTGCTCCAGCTCGCGCTCGGCAATATGGGCACCGCCGGCGGCGGCACGAATATCTTCCGCGGCCACGACAACGTGCAGGGTGCGACCGACCTCGGCGTGCTGTGCCACACGCTGCCCGGCTATTACGGCCTGTCGGCGGGGGCATGGAAGCACTGGTCGCGCGTGTGGGACGTCGACTATGAGTATCTGAAGGGGCGGTTTGCCTCCGAGGAGCTCATGGGGGAGTCCGGCATTCCGGTCAGCCGCTGGTTCGACGGCGTGCTGGAGGCCAAGGACAATATGGACCAGCCGGACAATGTCCGCGCCATGGTCTTCTGGGGCCACGCGCCGAATTCGCAGACCCGCCTGCCCGACATGAAGAAGGCCATGGAGAAGCTCGACCTCCTCGTGGTGGTCGATCCCTATCCGACCTTCTCCGCGGTCATGCAGGACCGCACCGACGGGGTCTATCTCCTTCCCGCCGCCACGCAGTTCGAGACCTCCGGCTCGGTGACCGCGTCGAACCGCTCGCTGCAATGGCGCGAGAAGGTGGTGGAGCCGCTGTTCGAGTCGCTGCCCGATCACACCATCATGTACAAGTTCGCCGGAAAGTTCGGCTTTGCCGACGACATGTTCAAGAACATCGCGGTGGAGAACGACGAGCCCCTGGTGGAGGACATCACGCGGGAGTTCAACCGCGGCATGTGGACGATCGGCTATACCGGCCAGTCGCCGGAGCGGCTGAAGAAGCACATGGCGAACCAGCACACCTTCGACCGCACCACGCTTCTGGCCAATGGCGGCCCGTGCGACGGCGACTATTACGGCCTGCCGTGGCCGAGCTGGGGCACGCCGGAGATGAACCACCCGGGCACGCCGATCCTCTACGACACCTCCAAGCCGGTGGCTGAGGGCGGCCTGACCTTCCGGGCGCGCTTCGGCGTGAAGGCGCCCGACGAATGGGGCGGCGAGAACCTGCTCGCGGAAGGCTCCTATTCTGAAGGCTCCGAGCTCGAGGACGGCTATCCGGAATTCACCTACGGCATGCTGAAGAAGCTCGGCTGGGATGTCGACCTGACGGGCGACGAGCGCACGGCCATCGAGACAATCGGCGGCGACGCGCCCGACAAGGTGAACTGGAAGACGGACCTGTCCGGTGGCATCCAGCGTGTCGCCATCGCCCATGGCGCGGCCCCCTTCGGCAACGCCAAGGCGCGCTGCGTGGTGTGGACCTTCCCGGACCCGGTGCCCTTGCACCGCGAGCCGCTCTACACCCCGCGCAGGGACCTCCTGCCGAAATACGCCACCTATTCGGACCGCAGGATGTACCGCCTGCCGATCCGGTATGCCTCGATCCAGGAGACCGATTACTCCAAGGACTACCCGATGATACTGACCTCGGGGCGGCTGGTGGAGTATGAGGGCGGCGGCGACGAGACGCGGTCGAACCCGTGGCTCGCCGAGCTCCAGCAGCACATGTTCGTCGAGGTCAATCCCCGCGATGCCAACAATATCGGCATCAGGGACGGCGAGATGGTCTGGGTGGAAGGCGCGGAGAAGGCCCGCGTGAAGGTCATGGCCATGGTGACGGAGCGGGTCGGCGAGGGCGTCGCCTTCATGCCGTTCCACTTCGCCGGCTGGTACCAGGGCGAGGACCGGCGGCACAAATATCCCAAGGGCGCCGACCCCTATGTGATCGGCGAGGCGTCCAACACGGCGCAGACCTACGGCTATGACTCGGTGACCAACATGCAGGAAACCAAGGTCACCCTCTGCAAGATCGAGAAAGTGTAAGGAGGCACACCATGGCGAGGATGAAGTTCCTGTGTGATGCCGACCGTTGCATCGAATGCAATGCGTGTGTCACCGCCTGCAAGAACGAGAACGAGGTGCCCTGGGGCATCAACCGGCGCCGGGTCGTCACCATCAATGACGGCAAGCCCGGCGAGCGCTCGATCTCGGTGGCCTGCATGCACTGCTCCGACGCGCCGTGCATCGCCGTCTGCCCGGTCGACTGCATCTACCAGACCGATGTCGGCGTGGTGCTGCACAACAAGGATCTGTGCATCGGCTGCGGCTACTGCTTCTATGCCTGCCCGTTCGGCGCGCCGCAGTTCCCGCAGGTCGGCAATTTCGGCACCCGCGGCAAGATGGACAAGTGCACCTTCTGCAATGGCGGCCCCGAGCCCGACAATTCCGAGGCGGAGTTCAAGAAATACGGCCGCAACCGGCTCGCGGAGGGCAAGCTGCCGCTGTGTGCGGAGATGTGCTCGACCAAGGCGCTGCTCGCCGGCGACGGCGACATCGTGGCCGATATCTACCGCGAGCGCGTCGTCGCGCGCGGTTTCGGCTCCGGTGCCTGGGGCTGGGGCAAGGCCTATCCGGGCCAGCCGTCCTGACCGAACGCACCGAAGGGGGCGGCAGGCGCCCTGCCGCCCCCTTCGGCCATGCCGTATCGAGGCCAATCGACGAGACGGGACATTGGGAATGGTATCTGCGCGCGCACTCACTGCGGCGGCCCTGATCGCGGCCCTCGGGCTGTCGGTCGCGGGATGCCGGGAGGCCGAGCTCGACAAGACGGTCTCGATAGAGAAGGGACACTATACGGGCCCGAGGAACCCGCCGCTGAGCGAGGCGACGCTCGACGAGCTCCGCCAGCGCCAGAAGCTGCAGAGCTCCTCCAGCCTTTGACGGGGGCGAGACGGAAAGGGACGGGTGCCATGACAGCCAGACGACCGGTTCCGGACACGGCCCGCGGGCGAGGCCTCCGGGCCATGCTCGCCATCCTGTTCTGCATGATCTGCCTCGCTGCGCCGGGTGCCGCCATGGCGCAGGCGGTGGTGCCGCCCGACGATGCCTCGCCCTCCGCCGGCCCGCCGGGCGGCGGCGTGCCGACGGAGTCGCTGGGGGCGAGCTCGGATGCGGATATGTGGCGGGCGGTCCGCCAGGGCGTGGAAGGGCAGGTCTCCATCCCCGACAAGCAGGCGGGTGTCCTGATCCAGTCCGACGGCGAGGTCTGGCGCGTCGTGCGCAACGGGCCCGTCACCTTCTATGGCGGCATGGCGGTGATCGGCATCGTGCTGCTTCTTGCGCTCTTCTTCCTGATCCGCGGCCGGGTCCGGGTCGAGGCCGGTCTCGCCGGCGTCACCATCAGCCGGTTCAACGGGCTTGAGCGCTTCTCCCACTGGCTGACCGCCGTCTCCTTCCTGATCCTCGCCTTCACCGGGCTGAACGTGATGTTCGGGCGCTATCTGCTCAAGCCGCTGATCGGCGCGCAGGCCTTCGCCGACATCACGCTCGCCGGCAAGTTCCTGCACAACTATGTCGCCTTCGCCTTCATGGCCGGTCTCGTGCTCGTGCTCGTCCTGTGGATCAAGGACAATATCCCGAACCGGTACGATCTCGTCTGGATCGGCAAGGCGGGCGGCATGCTCTCGCGCGGCACCCATCCGCCGGCGAAGAAGTTCAATGCCGGCCAGAAGGTCATCTTCTGGCTCGTCGTGCTCGGCGGGCTGTCGGTGAGCCTGTCCGGCATCTCGCTCCTGTTCCCGTTCCAGACGGCGTTCTTCTCCAAGACCTTCGAGGCCGTCAACCTGCTCGGCTTCGATCTGCCGGCCAACCTCACCGCCATGCAGGAGATGCAGCTCTCGCAGGTGTGGCACGGCGTGGTCGCCCTGTTCCTCGTCATCGTCATCATCGCGCATATCTATATCGGCACGATCGGCATGGAGGGCGCCTTCGACGCGATGGGCTCGGGCCGGGTCGATCTCAACTGGGCGCGCGAGCACCATTCGATCTGGGTGGAGGAGCTGGAGCGCAAGGGTGCGCTCGATCCGCGCCCGGCCGAGGACGCGGAGACGGCCGAGACAGCGAAGCCGCAGGCGGCGAGCTAGCACGGGTCCGGAACGGTTTCCATGCGCTCCGGGCAGGCGAATTGCCGGAGACGGGCCTGAACCATGGCAAGGTGTCGGGAGCACCGGCCCATCGGGGTCGTGATCGTCGGGCTTTGCGCGGCAGCCGCCATAGCCGTCGTGGCGTGCGCGGGCACGGCAGCGCGTGCCGGCGAGCCGCTCGACGGCCATGGCGGGCCGGTCGGCGATATCGCCATATCCGGCCGGTTCGCCCTGACGGCGAGCTTCGACTATTCGCTCATCCACTGGCTGCTCGAGCCGGAGCCGATGGCGCTCGCGCGCCTGATCGGCCACGAGGCAGGGGTCAATGCGGGCGCCTTCGTGCCCGGCGGCAAGCGGGCCGTGTCGGGCGGGGACGACGGGCTGGTGGCGGTCTGGTCGCTTGAGCGCGGCACGCTCGCGGCGAGGCTGGAGGGCCATCGCGGACGGGTCGTCGACATCGCCGTCTCGCCCGATGGCCGCCATGCGGCGTCTGCCGGCTGGGACGGAACGGCGCGGCTCTGGAGCCTCCAGACGTTGGCCCTCCATGCCGTGCTCAAGGGCCACACCGACCATGTCAACGCCGTCGCCTTCCAGCCAGACGGCGCCCGGCTCTACACCGCCGGCGCCGATGGCACGATCCGGGCCTGGCGGGTGCGCGACGGCACCGCGCTCAGCACCGTCCACGATCATGGATGGGGCGTGAACGCGCTGGCCGTGCTGCCCGGCGACCGGGGCCTCGCCTTCGCGGCGACGGACGGCACGGTCGCGGTCGTCGATCCGGACACCGGCACGCTCACGCACGAATTCGCCGGCGCGGAGCGGCCTGTCCTCGCGCTGGCTGTCTCGCCGGACGGCACGCGCCTGGCGGCGGGCGGGGCGGACGGGTCTATCCGGGTCTGGTCCCTGCCGGACTGGAAACTCGTGCGCGAGGGCTGGCAGGCCGGCGGGCCCGTCTGGTCGCTGGCCTTCGCAGCCGACGGGGAAAGCCTCTATCATGGCGGCATGGACGCCCGCACCTTTCACTGGGACATGACGGGCCCGGAAGTCGCCGGGACCGCCGCGCCGCGGGACGGGGCCCCGGTGGTGGCGGCCGACCCCGGCGAGCGCCAGTTCGCCCGTCATTGTGCCATATGCCACACGCTCACGCCGTCCGGCGGCAATCGTGCCGGACCGACGCTCTACCGCCTGTTCGGCCGGCGCGCGGGATCGCTTCCTGACTATCCCTATTCCCCGGCGCTCGATTCCTCGGATATCGTGTGGACGGAGGAGACCGTCGAGCGCCTGTTCGCGGAGGGGCCGCACAAGGTGGTGCCGGGCAGCAAGATGCCGCTGCAGCGCATGGGCGACCCCGTGGCGCGCCGCGCGCTTGTCGGTTACCTGAAACGCATGACGGACGGGCCGGCGGGCCCGTCCCGCAGCACTTCGCCATCGCTGGGAGAGCCGGCGCGCTGATGCGAGCATGGAGACAGAGGCATGAAGGCGTTTCTCATGAGTTTACTGGCGGTCGCGGTCGTCTCGCTGGTCGCCCTCTATACGCTGGAGGAGCTGGGCTGGACGTCGCAATCCGTCTACTCCAGCCAGTCCGTCAGGCTCGACTGACACACGGCATGGCGATCCCCGTGCGCCACGTCGCGATGGCCTCGGCCGTCGCCGCAAGTCTCATGCTGCCAACCGGCGCGGCCCTGGCCGACAAGGCCGGCGGGCGGCCGTCCTCCGCCGTCATCCGCACGGCCATGGAAAGCGTGGTGAGCGTCCTGCCGGACTGGCCGCGCAAGGAGGAGGGGGGAGACGAGCCGGAAGGCTCCGGCGTGGTGATCCTCGACGGCCACCAGATCATCACGGCGGGCCATGTGATCGGGGCGGCGGAGACCATGCGTGTGCGCACCGACGATGGGGATATCCTGCGCGCCCGCCTCGTGGGGACGGACGAGGCGACCGACCTCTCGCTTCTGCGGGTCGGTCGGGCGCTCAGGCCGATCGCCTTTGCCGGCGAGCCCGAGCTGGGCGATCCGGTCTGCGCCATCGGCAACGTCTTCGGGCTCGGGCTGTCGGTGAGCTGCGGAATGGTCTCCGCCGTCCATCGCGCGGGCGTCGGCTTCAACGCCATCGAGGATTTCATCCAGACCGACGCGGCTGTCAATCCGGGCGCGTCCGGCGGGGCGCTGATCGATGCGAGCGGACGGCTTGCCGGCGTGCTGTCGGCGATCTTCACCAAGAGCATGGACGCCAATATCGGCGTCAATTTCGCCGTGTCGTCGCCGCTGGCGGAAAAGGTCGCCAGGGCGCTCGCCGCCAGAGGGCATGTCCGGTGGAAGCCCCTGGGCGCCATTCTCGCCGCTTCGCCACCGCCGGGGGAGACCGGCCGGCAGCTTGTGGAGGTCGTGAGGGTTGTGCCCAACAGCCCCGCCGGGGTTGCGGGGTTGAAGCGGGGCGATAAGATCGTGCACATGGGGAAACGCCGCGTCATGGCGCCGGCCGATGTGACAAGCGCCTATGTGAGCGCGAAATCCGGCGACGTGTTGCGCATCACGATCGAACGCGCGGGTGCCGAGCGCGAACTATTGCTCGTCGTTCCGGACCAGCCGTGACGCCTGGACGGTCCGGGAGGTCATCATGTCAGGAGGCCATCATGGATGAAGACAAGTTCAACATGTCCCTGCGCAAGTTCCTCAAGCAGGTCGGCGTGACCTCGCAGCGCGAGATCGAGGACGCCGTCCGCAAGGCCGGCAAGACGCAGGGCAAGGTGCCCGTCAAGGTCGTCCTCACCAGCGAGGCGGTGGGCCTGACCCACGTGGTCGAGGGCGAGATCGATCTGGGCGGAACGTGACCTCCGCCGGCCAGGTCTGACGGTCGCGATGGACCAGCGGGACCCGACCTTTCCACCGCTCATGTCCGGCCGCGTCGCGGTCGACCCGCCGGACCCCTTCGCCTGCGCGAAGGACGCCGCCGCGCGCGGCGAGGCCTCGGCGGGCGAGGTCTTCTGGCTGCCTGACCGGGATCGGGTGAGGCTTGCCGTGGTGCTCGAGCCCGACGTGCCGGCCGAACGCGCGGTGCAGATGCAGTTCGCCATGATGGTCGCCGCGGGCGACGCGCTGGGCGCTGCGGGGCCGCCGGAGATGGCGGTCCATTACCGCTGGCCGGGCGTCATCGCGGTCAACGGTGCCGTGGCCGGCGAGGTGCGTCTCGCCCTGCCGGACGATGCGGGGACCGGCGACGTGCCGCGCTGGCTCGTGGTGGCGCTCGACCTGGCGCTGGCGCGCCCGGAGGGGGCGCCCGAGCCCGGCGAGGAGGCCGGCCGCACGACGCTTCGCGACGAGGGGCTCGGCGATATCGGTCCCAGTGCGCTCATCGAATCGCTCTGCCGCCATTTCCTGGTGTGGATCCATCTGTGGACCGATGACGGCTTCCGGCCCGTTCACGATGCCTGGATGGCGCGGCTCGAGGGCGGCGGCGGGGACACGGAGGCGGCCGCGGACGGTGCGAGAGGCCGCGCCATGGGGCTGGAGGAGGACGGGAGCCTTCTGCTGCGCACGGAGGAGGGCATGCGGGCCTGCGCCTTCATGGACCATGTCGAGCGGGTGGCCGGCGAGGGGGCGTCGTGAAGTTCCTGCGCGTCATCCGCTTCGACCGGTCGGACGACCATGTCTTCGCCCGGGCCGCGGAGCCCGACGAGTGGGCGGTGTCCGGCGCCTTCTCCTTCATTGCCCTTCGCCCATCGGATATCGTCGGCAAGACCCGTCAGGCCTTCGTGAACGGCTTTCTCGGCCTGCCGAGCTTCGGCCGGTCGACCTTCGCCGTCATCGCGGAGATGGGGGATGCGGAGCGCGGCCTCGTGGAAGGCTGGCTTGCCGACCATGCGCTTGCCGAGCACGGCGCGCCCGACCGCGCGGCGGCGCTTGCCGCGGCGCGCGACGAGATCGCCTTCGTGGCCGGTCTGTGCGAGGAAAAGCCGATCAACACCGTTCTCGCCGTTCACCGGCATCTGGACGACGAGGGCGCGATCCGCGAGGCCTTCCGGGAAATCGCTCCGCCGGGCGAGCCGCGCCATGCCCGCATCTGGGACATCGCCGATGACGATACCTGACTTCTGGCTGAGTTCGGGCTTCCATCTTCTCGAGCGCAACGAGCGGGGCGAGCTCGCGGTCACGCCCGCTTTTGTCGGGGCCTATCTCGCCCGGCCGGAAATGGCGCCGGTCGCGGAATCCTGCCCGGAGGAGGTCGCGCTCCATGCGGGCCTCGAGGCGGATCCGCTGTCGGCGGTGCCGGAGGCGCGTCTCGCCGCGCTCGCCGACGAGGATGTCCGCGACAATTACCGGATCTTCCTGGGGTTCCGCGACCTGCTCGTGCGGGCCGGTACGCTGGAGGCGGCCTATATGACGATCCTGCGGGGCGCGCCGGTGCCCGTGCCGCCGCTCTTCGTCGACCAGATCGTCCATGCGGTCCTGCGCAACATCCTCGACGATTGCTCCGATCCGCTGCGCCTGCGCGCCGCGGAGCTGTTCTTCCGCGACCAGCGCGTCTCCACCGACGAGGGGCGCGTCATTCTCGCCGACGAGGAGACGGTGGAGATGTATGCCCGCACGGGCGGCTTCGGCGGCCTCGGCCAGTTGCTGGCGGAGGCGGGCACGGCGCCGCGCGCGGTCGATCTCGACGTTCTGGGCGAGGACAACAAGGCCATCTACTGGGCGCGCTCCGACCGGTTCGACACCGCCATCGACATTCGCTTCACCCAGCCCGCGCTCGACGCCTTCGCCCGCGTGATGGAGGCCTGGATCGGCCATTTCCTCAAGCTGCGCGTGCGCATCCAGCCCGTCCAGCGCATCGACGACGAGGCGTGGCGCTGGCATATCGGGCTCGACGCGGAAGCCTCGCGCATCCTGAACGCGCTCTATCGCGGGACGCCGCTCGGCGAGAGCGACATGGAGCAGATCATCGCGCTGTTCCGGATGGAGGTGCGTGACCGCGACGCGATCATGGAGGAGATGCGCGGCCGGCCGATCTATCTCGCGCTCGCCAAGGAACAGGCCGGGACGCTCAAGATGAAACCGCAGAACCTGCTCGCCAACCTGCCGCTCATGGCGGAGGTGTGAGGGCCATGGGCGCGCGCGGCCGGCACTCCGTCCTCGACCGGTGGCCCGCCCGTGCGCTGGCCGCCGCGGTGGTGCTCGCATGCCTGGCCGCCATGGCCTATATCGCCCGCGACCGCCTGTTCCCGTCCTCGCGGGATGCCGCCGGCGAGGGGCTCAATCCGGACTTCGTGGCCTGCCGCGACCAGCGGCTCGGCGAGGTGCGGCAGATGCGCGAGGACGGCCTCATCACCGCCGACCAGCTCGAGACCTTCACCGCCCGCGCCATCGGCTATTGCGCGGACCGGTTCCCGCCGGATGCCCGGGGGCCGGTGCAGCAGGGCTGATGAGAGAAACCTCGCCGATCAGGATTGCGCGCGCTTCGGACCGTAGAAGATCACCCAGACCTTGAAATCGTCGGTGAAGGTCTCGAAGCGGTGCGGCATGTGGGCGGGCACGTAGAGCAGGTCGCCCGGGCCGAAGTCCACGAGGTCCTCGCCCCGGCTGAAGGTGCCCGTGCCGTCCGCGACGATATAGAGCTCGTCGCGGTCGTGCGGCGTCTGCCGGTCGGTGCCGACCGGGGCGTAGAGCTCCACCGTGACGTCGTCTCCCCGGTCGAGGACCACATGGAACGGCGTGTCCGGCGCGAGGCGGGAGAAAGCCTCCGCCACCGTCGTCTTCAGCATGGGCTTGTCGTTCGGCATGGCGGTCACCCCATCTTGAAATCGCGCACGGCGTCCGGCACCTCCAGGCCGTCGAGCAGGCGCGGGCAGGGGATGGGGGCGAGCGTCTGCGTCCTGAAGGGCAGCACGCCGGCCCAGACCGGGTCGCCGTAATCCTCCTCGTCGTCGACCGGCGGGCCGGTGCGGATCTTGGCGGAGGCCTCGTCGAGCGGCATGGAGAGCACGGTGGTGGCCTTGATCTCCTGATCGGTCATGGCGCGCATCTGCGCGATCCGGCCGGGCAGGAGTCCCTCCATGAAGCGGTCGAGATGGCGCGCCTTGTCCTCCGGCGCGACCGGCTCGGCGGTGCCGTAGACGACGACGGAGCGATAGTTGGCGGAGTGGTGAAAGGCGGAGCGCGCAAGGACCAGCCCGTCGAAGATCGTGACCGTCAGGCAGACCGGCGCGCCCGCGGCGGCGCGCAGCATGCGGCTCGCCGAGGAGCCGTGCCAGTAGACCCGGTCGCCCTCGCGCCACTGGATCGTCGGCAGGACGGCGGGCTTGCCGTCGACCGAGAAGCCGATATGGCACAGCGGCATGGCGTCGAGGATCGCGTCGATGGTCGCGCGGTCGTAATGGCCGCGCTCATGGGCCCGCCTGAGCCGGGTGCGGTCGGTCGGGGCGTGCGCTCTTTCGGCGGTCGCGGTGTCGGTCATGGGCCTGTCTCCAGAAAGAGAATTGTGTCGCCCCGTGGATTGCCCTTTAATTGGACTTGTTAAAAGGTCCAATTTTTCGATGTCAAAGCAGTCCAATATTGCGCCCGGCGGCCCACCCCCCGATGCCGCGCTTCTGGCCCTGTCGATCGATGCGTCGGCAACCGAGCCGGCCTATGTCCAGATCTATGCGGGCATCCGCGATCTGATCCTGTCGGGCCGGATCGCGCAGGGCGCGCGCCTGCCCGCCAGCCGCACGCTCGCTGCCGAGCTGGGCGTGGCGCGGGCGACGGCGGTCGCCGCCTATGACCAGCTTGCCGGCGAGGGCTATATCGAGGGGCGGCGCGGCTCCGGCATGTATGTGGCGCCGTTCCTGCCCGAGCATCTCATGCTCGTGCGCCCGGCCGCGGGCAATCGCTGGAGCGGCGGGGCAGACGGTGCCGCCGCGCCGGCCGAGCTGCGCGGCACGCGCCCCATCGTGCCGTTCCGCATCGGGCCCGATCCGCGCCTGTTTCCCCATGCCGACTGGGCGCGCCTCCTCCAGGAGAGCTGGCGGGACGGCGGCGCCCCGTGGGACGGGATGCCGGACCCGTTCGGCCATATGCGCCTGCGCGCCGCCATCGCCGACCATCTCGCGGCCTGGCGCGGCATCGCCGCGACGCCCGACGAGATCGTCGTGACCGCCGGCACGGCCGATGCGCTCGATATCGTCATCCGCACGCTGATGGCGCCGGGCGAGACCGTGTGGATGGAGGATCCCGGGCACGCTCCGCTGCGCGCCGCCGTCGAGGCTCACGGGCTGCAACCGCACGCGGTGCCCGTCGACCGGGAGGGGTTCGACCTCGACCGGGCGACCGCCGGCGGCGGGTCGGCGCGCGCCGTCATCGTCACGCCCTCGCGGCAGTTTCCGTTGGGCCATACCATGCCGCTGGCGCGCCGGCTCGCCATGATCGAATGGGCGAGCCAGACGGAAAGCTGGATCGTGGAGGACGACTATGACAGCGAGTTCCGCTATTCGGGCCGGCCGCTGGCCGCCCTCGCCAGCCTGGACGAGACCGGCCGCGTGATCTATCTGGGCTCGTTCTCCAAGATCTTCTCCTCCAGCCTCCGGCTCGGCTTCATCGTCGCGCCCCGGACCCTCGCGGACGCCTTCCGGCGCACGCTGGAGCGGTTCGGCATGCGCGCCTCCCTGGTCGCCCAGCCCGCACTTGCCGCCTTCATGGAGACGGGACGCTTCGCGCGCCATCTCCGGCGCCTGCGCCGCACCTATCAGAAGCGCCAGGCCGCACTCATGACCGCACTCGCCGAGGAGTTCGACGGCCTGCTCGCCGCCGAGCCGCAGGGCGCAGGCATGCACCTGACCGTCGATATCGACCCGGCGCTCCGGCGCCGCATGGACGACCGGGAGATTTCCGCGCGGGCACGCGAAGCCGGCATCGAGGTGCCGGCCCTGTCGGCCAGCTTCCATGGGCCCGCCTCCCGGCAGGGCCTGCTCATGGGGTTTGCGGCCTTCGACGAGGACGAGCTTCGCCATGGCGCAGATCGCCTCAAGGCGGCCTTGTGGTGATGCAAGGAGGTCACAGCTTTGGAAAATCAATCGGTTGTGCGCGGATAGCTATTGTCCGGGCCGTGGATTCACATAGGCTGTGCGTCGGCGCTAGGCTCCCGATTCGCCTCCATTGAGCGAGGCGACGGGGATCGGGAGCGAAAGCGAAGCAGACGAGGGGGAGCCCTGTCAGTCGCTCCGTGCGGGCATCGTGGACATCAAACGTTGTCGGGGTAGGTTACGGAAGACGAACGAAACAGGGCCCAAAGCGGGGAATGCCCAACATGACCGGGGCAGGCCCGCAAAACGAAAGAAGCCGGAGCCCGCGGGGGGTCTCCGGCTTCGTTCGTTTTGCGGGCCCCGCCCGGCTTCGGTGTGAGCAGTGCCGGCATGGGGTAGCGCCGGCATCTCGGCAATGAACTCCGGAATGGTCCCCGGACTTGTTGCCCCGAGGCGCTGCTGCCCGCGCAGGTGCCCGTTTCCAATGCGTGAAGCCCGGCCCCTCTCGTCGTCATTCCCGCGAAAGCGGGAAACCACAAGCAATATCAGAGATATGGACCCCCGCTTCCGCGGGGATGACGGACCGCAGATGCCGTATGCGGAACGAGCGGCCGATTGACCAGACCTGCGCTCAGGTGGGGACACCTGAGCGCAGGTCGATCCTGCCGTCAGACCGAGTAGTACATGTCGAACTCGACCGGATGCGGCGTCATCTTGAAGCGCTCGTCCTCCTCGCGCTTCAGCGCGATATAGGCGTCGATCTGGTCGTCGGAGAACACGCCGCCCTTGGTCAGGAAGGCGCGGTCGGCGTCCAGGTTGTCGAGCGCCTCGGTGAGGCTCGAGGAGACATGCGGGATGTCCTTCAGCTCCTCCGGCGGCAGGTCGTAGAGGTCCTTGTCCATGGCCTCGCCCGGATGGAGCTTGTTCTGGATGCCGTCGACGCCGGCCATCAGCATGGCGGCGAAGGCCAGATAGGGATTGGCGGACGGATCCGGGAACCGCACCTCGAGCCGCTTGGCCTTCGGCGACGTGGTGTGCGGAATGCGGCAGGAGGCCGACCGGTTGCGCGACGAATAGGCGAGCAGGACCGGCGCCTCGTAGCCCGGCACCAGACGCTTGTAGGAGTTGGTGATCGGGTTGGTGAAGGCGTTCAGCGCGCGCGCATGCTTGATGATGCCGCCGATGAAGAACAGGCACTCCTCCGACAGGTCCGCATACTGGTTGCCGGCAAAGTTCGGCTTGCCGTCCTTCCACAGCGAGAAGTGGCAGTGCATGCCCGAGCCGTTGTCGCCGAAGACCGGCTTCGGCATGAAGGTGGCCGACTTGCCGTAGGCGTGGGCGACATTGTGCACCACGTACTTGTAGATCTGCATCTTGTCGGCCATCACGGTCAGCGGCGCGAACTTCACGCCGAGCTCGTGCTGGGCGGCGCCGACCTCATGGTGATGCTTCTCCGTCTCCACGCCCATCTCCGCCATGACGGAGAGCATCTCGGAGCGGATGTCCTGGCAGGAATCCACCGGATTGACCGGGAAGTAGCCGCCCTTCATGCGCGGGCGGTGGCCGAGATTGCCCATCTCGTACTCGGTGCCCGTATTGCTCGGAAGCTCCGTGGAGTCGACCTGGAAGCCGGTATTGTAGGGGTCGGTGTTGAAGCGGACATCGTCGAAGATGAAGAACTCCGCCTCGGGGCCCACGAAGACCGTGTCGCCGATCTGGGTCTGCTTGAGATAGGCCTCCGCGTTCTTCGCGGTCATGCGCGGGTCGCGGGTATAGGCCTCGCCGGTCGACGGCTCGAGCACGTCGCAGAACAGCCCGAGCGTCGACTGGGCGTAGAACGGGTCGAGATGCGCGCTCGCCGGATCGGGCATCAGCATCATGTCGGACTCGTTGATCGCCTTCCAGCCCTGGATGGAGGAGCCGTCGAAGGCGACGCCGTCGGCGAACATGTCCTCGTCGACGATCGCGACGTCCATGGTGACGTGCTGCAGCTTGCCGCGCGGGTCCGTGAACCGGAGATCCACGAACTTGACGTCCTTGTCCTTGATCAGGGCAAGGACGGACTCTGCGGAATGCTCGTTAGCCATTTCTGGTTTTCCCTGCTATTGGCGTGAGAGTTGGTGTTTGGAAAAGGGTCGAAGGGGCTCGGCGAGGTGTCGCGGGGGCCGGGTCAGAGGGCATCCACGCCGGTTTCGCCCGTGCGGATACGGATCGCTTCCTCGACCGTGGAGACGAAGATCTTGCCGTCGCCGATCCGTCCGGTCTTGGCGGCGGACTGGATGGCGTCCACGGCCTTCTCCACCAGGTCGTCGGAGAGGACGACCTCGATCTTCACCTTGGGCAGGAAGTCGACGACATATTCCGCCCCGCGATACAGTTCGGTGTGGCCCTTCTGGCGCCCGAAGCCCTTGGCCTCGGTCACCGTGATGCCCTGCAAGCCCACCTCCTGCAGCGCTTCTTTCACCTCATCGAGTTTGAAAGGTTTGATGATCGCCTCGATCTTTCGCATTACGCCCCTTTCCGATCGTCTCCTGAAGCCGTCCGCCCGTCACGCGGACAGACGGTCCCATTGCCCGCGAACGGGCTGCCCGTCCCTATGCAGCCCTCGTGCCAAACCCGTTCCAGATAAATAATCCATTCATATCAGTGTCTTATATACACTCGTGCCGGTGGGCCGGAATTGCAGGGAAATCATTGCCCAAATTTTACTCTTCTTGCTGCATGCAAAAAGGGCAGACTGCCTCGATCCTGTGCACAGGATGAAGTCTGACAGCCCCCGGCCGCGCCGTCCATAGCCCTGACGCGTAGCGCGGCGGGAGAATCCGTGTCTATAGTCGGCCCGGAACGGCCGTCCGACAAAGGGGGAAGACCGGCTTCATGATGACGCAGGCGCTGGAGCTTCTGACCACCGCGGAAATGTACGAGGCCGACCGGCTCGCCATGGACGGGGGCATTGCGGGCATCGCGCTCATGGAGAAGGCGGGGCGCGGCGTCGCCGGAGCCATCGCGATGCGTTTCGCGCCGGTGCCGGTCCTCGTCCTGTGCGGGCCGGGGAACAATGGCGGCGACGGCTTCGTGGTGGCGCGGCTGCTCAAGGAGGAGGGCTGGCCGGTGACGCTGGCCCTGCTCGGCGAGCGCGCGCGGCTCAAGGGCGACGCCGCGGAGATGGCCGCGCGCTGGCAGGGCCCGGTGCTGCCGCTTGCCGAGGCACGCCCCGAAGAGGCGGGCCTGGTGGTCGATGCGGTGTTCGGCGCGGGGCTTGCCCGCCCGCTTGAGGGCGCGCCGCGCGAGATGATCGAGCGCGTGGCCCGGGCCGGCTGCCCGGTCGTCGCCGTGGACGTGCCGAGCGGGGTCGACGGCGATACCGGACGCGTGCTCGGCGCCGCGGCACCCGCCACCCTCACGGTCACCTTCTTCAGGCGCAAGCCCGGCCATCTGCTCTATCCGGGCCGGGGGCTGTGCGGGGAGACCGTCACCGTCGATATCGGGACGCCGGAGGCCGTGCTCGACACCATCCGCCCGAAGGCGGCGGCGAACGGGCCGGCGCTGTGGGTGTCGCGCTTTCCCGTTCCGGCCGCTGAGGGCCACAAATACGGGCGCGGCCATGCGGTCGTCGCCTCGGGTGGCCCGTGGGCGACGGGGGCGGCCCGGCTCGCCGCGCGCGGCGCGCTGCGCATCGGGGCGGGGCTCGTGACGGTCGCCTCGCCGCCCGACGCGCTCGCCGTCAACGCCGCCCATCTCACCGCGATCATGCTGACGGAGGCGGGCGACAGGCCGGCGCTGGCCCGCTTCCTGTCCGACCGCAGGCACAATGCCGCGCTGATCGGGCCGGGGGCCGGCGTCGACGGGACGACCCGGGAACGGCGCGACGCCATCCTGGAAAGCGGCGCGGCGGCGGTGCTCGACGCCGATGCGCTGACCGTTTCCGCCCGCGATCCGCAGGAGCTCTTCGCCGCCATCGCCCTGCGACCCGGGCGGCCCGTGGCGCTCACCCCCATGAGGGCGAGTTCGCCCGGCTGTTCCCGGATCTCGGGGCGGAGGCCGGCTCGAAGACCGAGCGTGCCCGCGAGGCCGCCCGCCGGTCCGGCGCCGTCATCGTGCTCAAGGGACCCGATACGGTGATCGCCGCCCCCGACGGGCGCGCGGCGATCAACGCCAATGCGCCGGCCGATCTCGCGACGGCGGGCTCCGGCGACGTGCTCGGCGGCCTGATCCTCGGCCTCCTGGCGCAGGGGATGCCCGCCTTCGAGGCCGCCGCCGCCGCGGTGTGGTGCCATGGGGCCGCCGGTCAGCACGCCGGCGCCGGGCTCATCGCGGAGGACCTTCCCGAAGCGATCCCCGCGGTGCTCGCGGAGCTCAGGCGCGAGATTTCCGGGCCTTGACGGGGGCGGGTGCGCCTGCCCGTTCAGGCCTCGCCCCGCGCGGGCTCACCATGGCGACGCCGACCGCCGCGACCGCCATGCCCGCCCAGGCGAGCGGCGGCATGGCCTCGTCCAGCAGAACCCAGGCGAGGAGCGCCGCCGTCGGCGGCACCAGATAGAAGAGGGCGGAGACGCGCGAGGCCTCGCCGCGGCGGATCATGGCGAGCAGCAGCGTGATGGCGACCAGCGAGTTGCCGATCACCAGATAGGCGAGCGCGGCCACCAGCTCCGGCGACCAGGAGACGGCGGCCGTGCCGAAGGCGAGGGCGAGCGGCAGGGTGGTGACGAGGCCCGCCGCGTACTGGATCACATTGGCGGCCACGGGGTGCTGGGTCCGCCCGAAGCGCTTCTCGTAGAGCGTGGCGAAGGTCATGCCGAGCAGCGCGCCGAGCGCGCAGACGAGGCCCGCGACGGATGTCGTCTCCACCGAGGACCGGCCCAGAATGACGATCACCGCGCCGGTGAAGCCGAGCGCGAAGCCGATCCAGCGCTTCAGCCCGATCACCTCGCCGACGAGCGCCGGGGCGAGGAGCGCCACCAGCACCGGCTGGAGCGATACGACCAGCGCCACCGTGCCCGCGGAGGTGCCGAGCGCGAAGGCCACATAGCACAGCCCGAAATAGACCGTCTGGATCAATACGCCGACCACCGCGATGTGGAGCCATTCGACCGCCCGGGACGGCCAGTCGGGCCTGAGCCACAGGACGAGCGGGGCGAGCACCGCGAGAACCAGCCCGTAGCGCATCGTCAGGAAGAGCAGCGGGTCGGCATGGGCGGTGCCGATCTTGGCGACCGGGAAGCCGAGCGACCACAGGAGCAGGAAGAGGACCGGGCTCAGGCGCACGAGCCAGCCATTCGCCTCGTCCGCCCCGGCGGCCTCGCCGGAACGCGCGGTGCGGGCCGTTGTCTCGCTGGTCATGGCGGACGTCTCCTCGTTCCCGGCCTGTCGCCGGGCGCATGCGGTGTGTCGGGATGGCGGGCATGCCGGAACCGGACTTCTTCCCATGTCAGGCAATCGGTCCGGTGGCAACCCCATGTGGCTTGCGGAGATGTGACTTGTGGAGACGATAAGGTCTCTATAGCCTTAAGTCACGTTACTGATACAGATTGTTGATATAAGCATTGCTGATATCATGAATGTCACACAGTTGCGCGCCCTCGTCGCCGTCGCCGATACGGGCAGCATCACCCATGCCGCCGAGCGGATCGGGCTCACCCAGTCGGGCGCGAGCCAGGCCCTCTCCGCGCTGGAGGACCATCTCGCCGTGCGCCTCGTCATGCGCGGGCGCCGGGGCGTGACGCTGACCCGTGTGGGCGAGGGCGTGGCAGCCCGGGCGCGCGAGGCTCTGGCCGCGCTCGACGCCATTCGCCGGACTGCCGACGGCGCGCGCGGGCTCGAGACGGGCCGCATCAGGCTGGCGAGCGTCCCCTCCGTCTTCGCCACGCTCCTGCCGCCGCTTCTGCAGCGTTTCCATGCCCGCCATCCGGGAATCGAGGTGGTGGCGCTGGAGGCGACGGACCGGGAGGTCGCCGCCCTGCTGGAGGCCGGCACGGCCGATATCGGCGTCGTGGCCGGCCCCGCGACGCCCGGCCGGACCGTCGTGCCGCTCCATCGCGACGAGTGGGTCGCGGTCGTGCCGGCCGGCCACGCCCTTGTGCGCGGCGGGGCGGCGGGCATTCCCCTGGCCGCGCTGGCGAGGGAGCCCTTCGTCGTCGCCACCGGCGGCTGCTCGACCCATGCCCGCACCGTCGCCCGGCAGGCGGGTCTCGAGCTCGCCGACATCCGCGTGGAGGTGCATGACTGGACGAGCGCGCTGGCCCTGGTGCGCGAGGGGCTCGGCGTTTCCCTCGTGCCCGCCCTCAACCTCCCCGACGACCGGCGGGGCCTGCGCGTCCTGCCGCTCGCCGAGCCGGTTCACCGCGATCTCTCGCTCGAGGTCTCCCCAGACAGCGCCGGCTCGGCGATCGTGCTCGCATTTCTCGACACGGCCGTTACAATCGGCGCCGGAAACCCTCCCAGACCGGACATGCACAGCGCAGAGACATGGACACCATAAGGCCCGCGGAAGAAGGCGACCTCGCGGATCTGGTCGCGCTCTACAATCATTACGTGGCCAACACGGCCATCACCTTCGATATCGAACCCTGTACGGTGGAGACGCGGCGGCCCTGGTTCGACCAGTTCGCGCCCTCCGGCCGCTACCGGCTTCTCGTGCTCGAGAACGATGGCGGCGAGCTTGTGGGCTATGCCTCGAGCGCTCCGCTCAAGCCGAAGCGGGCCTATGAGACATCGGTGGAGACCACGATCTATCTGGCGCCCTCGGCGGGCGGCGGCGGCCGGGGCACGCGGCTCTATGGCGCGTTGCTGGAGGCGCTGGAGGCGGAGGACGTCCACCGCGCCTATGGCGTGATCGCCCTGCCGAACGCGGCGTCCGTCCGCCTTCACGAGAAGCTCGGCTTCCGCCCGCTCATGGTGCTCGACGAGGTGGGCCGCAAGTTCGGCCGCTATGTCAGCGTGCAGTGGTTCGAGCGCGCGGTCGGCTGACGCCGGAGCGTTCCGCAACTGTCGGCCTGGCCCATCCAATTCGCAGGGACGAGGAGAACGATGAACGATATCGACCCGGCATCCATCGTGGAGAGCGAGGCCGAGCTCGACGAGCTCTACGGGGCGCCGAGCCCGGCCTCGAAGATCAAGGAGGCGACCCGCATCGTTCCCGAATACCGCGCCCTGATCGAGGCCTCGCCCTTCGCGGTGCTGGCGACCTCGGGGCCGGGCGGGCTCGACTGCTCGCCGCGCGGCGATGCGCCGGGCTTCGTCAGGGTCAAGGACGACAGGACGCTGCTCCTGCCCGACCGGCGCGGCAACAACCGGATCGATTCGCTGCGCAATATCGTCCACGATCCGCGCGTGGCGCTGCTGTTCCTCGTCCCCGGCCTCGGCGAGACGCTCCGCGTGAACGGCCGGGCGCGGCTGACGCGGGACGCGGCGCTGTGCGACAGCCTCGCCCATCAGGGCCGGGCGCCGAAGCTCGTGATCGAGATCGCGGTGGAGACCGTCTTCTTCCAGTGTGCGCGCGCGATCATGCGCTCCAGCCTCTGGGACCCCACGCGCCATGTGGCGCGCGGCGATCTGCCGACCGCCGGCCAGATGCTCAAGGCGACGAGCGCGGGCGAGGCGGGCGGCGACGACTATGACCGCGACCTCGACCGGCGGATGAAGGCCGGGCTCTATTGAGGGCCGAAAGGGCGGCAATTTCTGCACGCCGGGCTTTTCATGGCCGCTTTTCTGTGCTGTATCGCGCGGGAACCGCATTTGCCGGTCGGCGATGGCGGCTGTTTTTCCGCTCTGGCGCCCGGAAAAGCCCTTGTGCTATAGAAGCGCCCGAAATGCGCGGAGCCCGGGCTTGAACGAGCTTCGGCGGGCGTGGTGGAACTGGTAGACACGCGAGGTTTAGGTCCTCGTGGGCTTTGCCCTTGGGGGTTCGAGTCCCTCCGCCCGCACCAGTTCGGCCGCCGCCCTCCAGGGCACGATACGGGGCTGCGGTGCGACCGGCGCTGACGGCAAAGTGAAAACCACAGGACGCCGCCTCGACGGGGGTGGCGCCAGATCAAGGAATTGGTGACGACATGCAGGTGACCGAGACCCGGAACGAGGGCCTGAAGCGCGAGCTCAAGGTCGTTGTGGGGGCGGATGAGCTGGAGAACCAGCTCGTCGACCGGCTCAACGAGCTCAAAGGCCAGGTCAGGCTTCGCGGCTTCCGCCCCGGAAAGGTGCCGGTGGCCCATTTGCGCAAGGTCTACGGCCGCTCTGTCATGGCCGAGGTCGTCCAGAAGGCGGTCGACGAGACGAGCCAGCAGGCGCTGACCGAGCGCGAGGAGCAGCCCGCCTACCAGCCCGAGATCTCCCTCACCGAGGACGAGAAGGAGATCGAGCAGGTCATGGAGGGCAAGGCCGATCTCGCCTTCACCATGGCGTTCGAGGTGGTCCCGCCCTTCGATATCGCCGATCTGTCCGGGCTCAAGCTGGAGAAGCCGGTCGCCGAGGTCGGCGACGACCAGATCGCCGACGCCCTCCAGCGCATCGCCCAGCAGTATCGCGACTTCGCCCCGCGCGACGCCAAGGAGAAGGCCGAGGACGGCGACCGCGTGACCATCGACTTCGTGGGCCGCATCGACGGCGAGGCCTTCGAGGGCGGCAGCGCGGAGGATGTGCCGCTTGAGCTCGGCTCCAACAGTTTCATTCCGGGCTTCGAGGAGCAGCTCGTCGGCGCCAAGGCGGGCGAGGAGCGCGAGGTCAAGGTCACCTTTCCCGCCGATTACGGCGCGGAGCACCTGGCCGGCAAGGATGCCGTCTTCGCGGTGACCGTGAAGGAGGTCGCCGCCCCGCAGGAGGGCGAGCCCGACGACGAGTTCGCCAAGAAGCTGGGCATGGACAGCCTCGATGCGCTGAAGGAGCGCATCCGCGAGCAGATCGCCTCGGAGCACGAGGGCGCCTCCAAGGCCAAGATGAAGCGCCAGCTTCTCGACCGCCTGGACGAGATGCACACCTTCGATCTGCCGGAGAAGCTGGTCGACGGAGAGTTCGAGCAGATCTGGCATGCGCTCACCCATGAGATGGAGCACGAGGGCAAGAGCTTCGAGGACGAGGGCACGACCGAGGAGGAGGCGCGCAAGGAGTACCGCGCCATCGCGGAGCGCCGCGTCCGCCTCGGCCTGGTGCTCGGCCGCATCGGCGAGGAGGCCGGCGTGACGATCGGCGACGAGGAGCTGCAGGGCGCGCTGATCGAGCGCGCGCGGCAGTTCCCCGGCCAGGAACGCCAGGTGTTCGACTATTACCGCAACAATCCGCAGGCCATGATGGAGCTGCGCGGGCCCCTGTTCGAGCAGAAGGCCGTCGACACCATCATCGAGAAGGCCGACGTCACGGAGACGCCGGTGAGCCGCGAGGAGCTGTTCGCCGATCCCGACGAGGAGGCGGAGGCCGAGAAGTCGAAGGCGAAGAAGGCCGCGGCCAAGAAGCCGGCCGCCAAGAAGGCGTCCAAGGCCAAGGCCGACGACGGCGGCAAGGACGAGGGCGAGGCGAAGGCCAAGCCCGCCGCGAAGGCGGAGGCCAAGACCGCTTCCAAGACCGCCAAGAAGCCCGCTGCCAAGAAGACCGCTGCCAAGGGCAAGGCCGACACGGCGTCCAAGGACTGAGGCCGGCTGAGGCAGAAGGACGCGCGTGTGCTTGCGCCCGGCGGACCGGGTGACTAGATAAGCCGTCGCACGGGACAAGGGCCCGGCGGATGCTTGGCGTCCGCCGGGCGAATCGCATTAGGGTCTCCAGTCCAGCCCCGGGCGGAAGGGCCCGACTTACCGGACAACGAATTTGGCGGGGGAGGGGCGCCATGCCCCCGCACCGAGCCAGCGGAGCACACAAGCCATGCGCGATCCGATCGACACATATATGAACACCCTCGTGCCGATGGTGGTCGAGCAGACCAATCGGGGCGAGCGCGCCTACGACATCTATTCCCGCTTGCTCAAGGAACGGATCATCTTCGTCACCGGCGGTATCGAGGACAACATGGCCTCGCTCATCACCGCCCAGCTCCTGTTCCTGGAATCGGAGAACCCGAAGAAAGAGATCGCCATGTACATCAACTCGCCGGGCGGCGTGGTGACGTCCGGCCTGGCGGTCTACGATACCATGCAGTTCATCCGGCCCGCGGTGTCGACCACCTGCATCGGCCAGGCGGCGTCCATGGGCTCGCTGCTGCTGACGGCCGGCGAGAAGGGCATGCGGTTCGCGCTCTCCAATGCGCGCATCATGCTGCACCAGCCCTCCGGCGGTTTCCAGGGACAGGCCTCCGACATCGAGCGCCACGCGGAGGACATCGTCAAGGTCAAGCGCCGGCTGGAGGAAATCTATATGCGCCATACCGGCCAGGAGCGCGAGGTCGTGGAGAAGACGCTCGACCGCGACTATTTCATGACCTCGGACGCGGCGAAGGATTTCGGCCTGATCGACAGCGTTCTCGACAAGCGCCCCGAGCCCAAGGAACAGGACGCGAGTTGACCGGAGAGCGGGGCGGTTGCGGCCCCGTATTGGGGCATGGATGCCGGCGGGTGTCGGCGGCGGCCGGGCGGATTAATCAAATCTTGATCCGCCGGCCAATACCATGCTGTGATGCATGAACGCGCGGAGGTCGGAACAGCAGCGCACCGGCCCGTCTGCATCGAGTGGATATCGCCCGCCGTGGCGTTCCTTTCAGACAGTGGCGACCCGTGACGCGGGCCGCGCTCCCTTGCGAAGGAATGGCTGACGAAGTGGCCAGGGAGATCAAATGACTGATCGTAACAGGAGCGATTCCAAGAACACGCTATATTGCTCCTTCTGCGGCAAGAGCCAGCACGAGGTGCGCAAGCTCATTGCCGGGCCGACCGTATTCATCTGCGACGAATGCGTCGAGCTGTGCATGGACATCATCCGCGAGGAGAACAAGTCGTCGCTGGTGAAATCGCGCGACGGCGTGCCCTCGCCGCAGGAAATCTGCAAGGTGCTCGACGACTACGTGATCGGCCAGGGCCACGCCAAGCGCGTGCTCTCCGTCGCGGTGCACAATCACTACAAGCGCCTCAACCATGCGACCAAGTCGCCGGATGTGGAACTGGCGAAGTCGAACATCCTGCTCGTCGGCCCCACGGGCTGCGGCAAGACGCTGCTCGCCCAGACGCTGGCGCGCATCCTCGACGTGCCCTTCACCATGGCCGACGCCACGACCCTGACGGAGGCCGGCTATGTGGGCGAGGATGTGGAGAACATCATCCTCAAGCTGCTGCAGTCGGCCGACTACAATGTCGAGCGCGCCCAGCGCGGCATCGTCTATATCGACGAGGTCGACAAGATCTCGCGCAAGTCGGACAATCCCTCGATCACGCGGGACGTCTCCGGCGAGGGCGTGCAGCAGGCGCTCCTGAAGATCATGGAGGGCACCGTCGCCTCCGTGCCGCCGCAGGGCGGGCGCAAGCATCCCCAGCAGGAGTTCCTGCAGGTCGACACGACCAACATCCTGTTCATCTGCGGCGGCGCCTTCGCCGGGCTGGAGAAGATCATCTCCGGGCGCGGGCAGGGCTCGTCCATCGGCTTCGCCGCGGAGGTGAAGTCCCTGGAGGACCGGCGCACGGGCGAGATCCTGCGCGGGGTCGAGCCGGAGGATCTCCTGAGCTTCGGGCTCATCCCGGAGTTCATCGGGCGCCTGCCGGTGATCGCCACGCTGGAGGATCTCGACGAGGATGCGCTGATGCAGATCCTGGTCGAGCCCAAGAACGCGCTGGTCAAACAGTATCAGCGCCTGTTCGAGATGGAGGATGTGAAGCTCACCTTCGCCGACGAGGCGCTGAGGGCGATCGCGCGCAAGGCGATCGAGCGCAAGACCGGCGCGCGCGGCCTGAGATCCATCCTGGAGGGCATCCTGCTCGACACCATGTTCGACCTGCCGAGCCTGGAGGGCGTGGAGGAAGCCGTGATCTCCAAGGAGGTGGTGGAGTGCGAGGCCAAGCCGCTGCTCATCTATACCGAGCGCGCCGACGAGGCCGAAAGCTCCGCTTGACCCTGTTATCGCCCCTTTGCGACGACCGAATCGTGGCCGGCCCGGACAGCGATGTCCGGGCCGGCGCGTTGCCGATTCGCAAGATTGGGGCCTTCGCGGCCGGTCCGGCTGCCATCCGTTCAGCCGGTAAAACGGGGCTTGACGAACAGCTTACCCGTCGCCACCTAACGGGTGATGACAAATGGCTGCGCGGGCCGCGAATCTCGCCTATCATCTGGCCATGCAGCATTCCCGTAACCCGATGAGGATGGCGGCGAGGACTGGCTGGTTTGCCCCAGCTCTCGCCGGCAGGGTGTTGCCTCGGTCCGAAGGGCCGGACGGCACCGGATCGGAGACCGGGAGGCCGGACCCCCGCCAGCAAGAAGGATACGAGACATGAGCGAAGGCAATGTCATAACCATGTCGGGATCTGGAGAGGGCTCCGAGCGGTTTCCCGTCCTGCCCCTGCGCGACATTGTGGTGTTCCCGCATATGATCGTTCCGCTCTTCGTGGGGCGGGACAAGTCGATCCGTGCGCTCGAGGAGGTGATGCGCGAGGACAAGCGCATCCTGCTCGTTTCGCAGATGAACGCCTCCGACGACGATCCCGAGCCCGACGCGATCTTCACCGTCGGGACCGTCGCGTCCGTGCTGCAGCTTCTCAAGCTGCCCGACGGCACCGTGAAGGTGCTGGTGGAAGGCAATGAGCGTGCGCGCATCACCGGCTATACCGACCGCACCGACTTCCACGAGGCCGAGGCGGAGATCATCCCCGACATCGAGGGCGACGTCAGCGAGACCGAGGCGCTCGCCCGCTCGGTGGTGGCGCAGTTCGAGACCTATGTGAAGCTCAACAAGAAGGTCCCGCCGGAGGTGATCTCCACGGTCACCCAGATCGACGACTATTCCAAGCTCGCCGATACGGTGGCCGCGCATCTGGCGGTCAAGATCTCCGACAAGCAGGACCTGCTCGAGGTCGCCTCCGTCACGGAGCGGCTGGAGCGCGTCTACGGCCTGATGGAGGGCGAGATCTCCGTCCTTCAGGTGGAGAAGCGCATCCGCAGCCGCGTCAAGCGCCAGATGGAGAAGACCCAGCGCGAGTACTATCTGAATGAGCAGATGAAGGCCATTCAGAAGGAGCTCGGCGACGGCGACGAGCGCGACGAGCTCAACGAGCTCGAGGAACGTATCAAGAAGACCAAGCTGTCGAAGGAGGCCCGCGAGAAGGCCGAGGCGGAGATGAAGAAGCTCCGCCAGATGAGCCCCATGTCGGCGGAAGCCACCGTCGTGCGCAACTATCTCGACTGGCTGCTCGGCATTCCCTGGGGCGCCAAGAGCCGGGTGAAGAAGGATCTCGGCTATGCCGAGACGGTTCTCGACACCGACCATTACGGCCTTGAGAAGGTCAAGGAACGGATCGTGGAGTATCTGGCCGTCCAGCAGCGCACCAACACGCTCAAGGGCCCGATCCTGTGCCTCGTCGGCCCGCCCGGCGTCGGCAAGACCTCGCTCGGCCGTTCCATCGCCAGGGCGACGGGGCGCGAGTTCGTGCGCCTGTCGCTCGGCGGCGTGCGCGACGAGGCGGAGATCCGCGGCCACCGGCGGACCTATATCGGCTCCATGCCGGGCAAGGTCATCCAGTCCATGCGCAAGGCCAAGAAGGCCAATCCGCTGTTCCTCCTCGACGAGGTGGACAAGATGGGCATGGATTTCCGCGGCGATCCGTCGTCGGCGCTCCTGGAGGTGCTCGATCCAGAGCAGAACGCCACCTTCATGGACCACTATCTGGAGGTCGAGTACGACCTCTCCAATGTGATGTTCATCACCACGGCGAATACGCTCAATATTCCGCCCGCCCTGATGGACCGCATGGAGATCATCCGGATCGCGGGTTACACCGAGGATGAGAAGGTCCAGATCGCGCGGCGCCACCTGCTGCCCAAGTCCGTGAAGACCCACGGGCTCAAGGAGGGCGAGTTCGAGCTCACCGACGAGGCTCTGGTCGAGGTCATCAGGCGGTATACGCGCGAGGCCGGCGTCCGGAATCTCGAGCGCGAGCTCTCCACGCTCGCCCGCAAGGTGGTCAAGGAGCTCATCACGTCCAAGCCGGACAAGGTCGAGATCACGAAGGACAATCTCGCCGACTATCTCGGCGTGCCGAAGTTCCGGTACGGCGAGGCGGAGCGCGAGGACCAGGTCGGCGTGGTCACGGGGCTTGCCTGGACGGAGGTTGGCGGCGAGCTTTTGACCGTCGAGGCGCTCATGATGTCCGGCAAGGGCAAGATGACCGTCACCGGCAATCTGCGCGACGTGATGAAGGAATCGATCTCCGCGGCAAGCTCCTATGTGCGCTCGCGCGCGGCCGATTTCGGCATCAAGCCGCCGGTCTTCGACCGCAAGGACATCCATGTCCACGTGCCGGAGGGGGCAACGCCCAAGGACGGGCCGTCCGCGGGTATCGCCATGGTGGCGGCCATCGTCTCGGTGATGACCGGCATTCCCGTGCGCAAGGACGTGGCCATGACCGGCGAGATCACCTTGCGCGGGCGCGTCCTGCCGATCGGCGGCCTCAAGGAGAAGCTCCTGGCAGCGCTCAGGGGCGGCATCAAGACGGTGCTGATCCCGGAGGAGAACGCCAAGGACCTGGCCGACATTCCGGAGAACGTGAAGAACGGGCTGGAAATCATCCCGGTCGCGCGGATGGGCGAGGTCCTGCGGCATGCGCTGACCAGCATGCCCGAGCCCATCGACTGGGACGAGGAGCAGGAGGCCAAGGAGGCGGCTCGCGCCGCGGTTGTCGCCGACGAGAGCCAGCCGGGGCTCATCGCCCACTGACCGGTCCCCTTGCGGGCCCGTGTCAGAGGGGCGCGAATCGGCCTCTTGATTCGAGATTTTTCGCAGAAAACTGCGAGGTCTGCGTGGATGCGCCGGCCTCGCTTTGTTTTTGTCCGCCGGATAACGCATTGATATACGGGAAGAAAATGCCTGAGGGCTCAAAACCCTTGCTTTTCTGCGGTTTTTGGCATGAGCATGCGCCAACGGTCGCGCCGGATGGGCGTCCGTTTGGTTGCAATGCGAGTCATTGAAAGGACAGAGCCGTGAACAAGAACGAGCTGATTGCGAGCGTGGCTGCCGACGCCAACATGACCAAGGCGGACGCGGCCGAGGCTGTCGAGGCGACGCTCGATACGATCATTGACGCGCTCAAGAAAGGCGACGAGGTCCGTCTCGTCGGTTTCGGCACCTTCAGCGTGTCGCAGCGGGCTGCCAGCGAGGGCCGCAACCCCCGCACGGGCGAGACCATCAAGATCCCCGCCTCCAAGGCGCCGAAGTTCAAGGCCGGCAAGGCGTTCAAGGATGCCGTGAACGGCTGATGGGGACGCCGGGTCCGGTCGTCCGCCAGGACGGCGCGGGCTCGAGCCCGATCTATCGGGAAAACCCTGTCCTGATCCGGCGCATGCCGGGTCCGGGCAGGGTTTTTCGCATTCGGGGCGCCTGTCTCCGGCTTCGCCTCTTGCCCTCGCGCCGCGCCGCGCGTAAATCACGGGGGCGCCGGCGCGGGGGGACATTCGCGCTGCCGGCGGGGTGCGGGCGGTTAGCTCAGCCGGTTAGAGCACGTGGCTTACATCCACGGGGTCGGGAGTTCGAATCTCTCACCGCCCACCAGCCCTCCGGTGCCGGGCGTGACTCTTTTTCCGCAAGTGTCGCTTTTCGCGCGATCCTCGCTTGACTTGGCCAGGGGGGTGTCATACACAACGACGCGCCTTGCCGAGGGGCTCCGGAGAGCCCATCTTTATACGGCATGGGGGTGTAGCTCAGTCGGTTAGAGCGCTGGCCTGTCACGCCAGAGGCCGCGGGTTCGAGTCCCGTCACTCCCGCCATTTTCCTCAGATATTCGCCATCTAGATGCTGTCCGGTCGATGCCCGGCCGGCTCGACGTCCGATCCTGTTTGCCTGCAGGGCGCGTGTGACTGTAAGGTCCGTCAGTCGGACGGGGCCGTCTGCGGCTGGTGGGGGTCCTGTGAAGGGCCGCCGAGCGCAGCTCCGTAGCCGAGCTGGCGTGCATGGCGCGTATCGGCGAAAAGCATGCCGAGCCAGTTGGCGCCGGTCCCCTCGAACGCGGCGGATATCGTGGCCGCATGGGCCTTGCCGGAACTGACATTTTCCCTGAGCAACCTGAATTTTCCGGCCAAGCCCAGACGCTCCGCAATGTCCGACATGGCGACCTCTATGTCCTCGTACCGGAAGAAATAGATGTCGCACCAGCCGAGCTGCCTTGAGAGCAGCGTGTCGTCCCGCAGCGACGCCGCGTCCAGATCGACCCCGAAAACCTCCTGGAAATGATCGCCATACCAGGTGAACGGCATCATCATCGTGGCGAAGAAGGTTCTCACGGTCCGGTCGCAGGCAGGCGATCCGGTGCGGGGCGCGAGGTTGGCGAAGCGCCGCGGGCTCTCAAGCACCGTATCGATCCCGCCGGCCTCCTCCAGAAGGTCGGCCAGGCAGATGAGCAGCCGGGAAACCGTGCCGAGGATCAACTCGTCCCTGTCCGCCGCATTGATCCGCCACTGGGCGGCCAGTTCCTCCAGCGAGGGCAGGTAGCCCTTGATGTCCTGCGAGAGCTTCGAGCGGAACCAGTGCAGTGGATTCCGGCAGGTCGTGATGATGGACAGGCGCCGGCCCGGACGCATCTCCGCCCGGAAGGCGTTCACCTCGCGGGTGATCGCCGCGTTCCTCATAAATTGCTGGACCTTGTGCTCGTGGAAATAGGCGGACTGCTTCGGGCTCACCAAGAACGGCACGATCTGGCGGAGGTTCTTCTCACCGAGAAAGTGCGACTGCACGGCCGTCACGCCGTCCAGCGCGTCGAGGGACTGCACGATGGCTGTGCTGCCGACCTTCCCGTACTGATAGACGACGATGTAGTGGCGGCAGGCCATGTGGACGGCGGTTGGCCTGGTGCTCTTGTCCGGCATTGGGGATGGCCTCGCTCCGGTGAAATCCCTGCCTATGCACGCTCGCGGGCTCGACGAGCGCCCCACCAATCGTTAGGGGAATGACGCTTTGTTCGCAATAGTTGCAATAATATAAAATGCAAAAATAAGTATGTTTCCTCACAATGAGGGAAGGATGAGGGGGCTGCGATGTGCGCGGTCATTTGATCGGGCGGGACGTCATTCCCATTTGTGAGGATGGGACAAGACGATATGTCGATCCGCCCCCGCGCGAGTGCGTCGGGTGCGGCGCGACAGTATGCGGCAGGAGGGAAGCCGCGGCCATATCGCCGTTCTCCAGCCCGTCGGGCCGTTATGTCCCGGCAAAGGGGTTGCACCCCATTGTGCGGTGCGCTACGACGACGCCAACACCCCGCGGGTGGCGGGCCCTGAGCCGGTAATGCACCTATGCTTGAGCTTCTGACAGAATACCTGCCGATTGTGATCTTCATGGGGCTGTGTCTCGTGATCGGCCTCGCCCTCATGCTGTCGGCCTTCATCATCGCGATCCGCCATCCGGATCCCGCCAAGGTCGCCGCCTATGAGTGCGGTTTCGACGCCTTCGACGACGCCCGCATGAAGTTCGACATCCGGTTCTATCTGGTGTCGATCCTGTTCATCATCTTCGACCTGGAGGTCGCCTTCCTGTTCCCCTGGGCCGTTTCGCTGAAGGAGATCGGCGCTTTCGGATTCTGGTCGATGATGGTGTTTCTTGGCGTGCTGACCATCGGCTTCGCCTATGAATGGCGGAAAGGAGCGCTGGAATGGGATTGACGGAAAAGCTGACCATCGGCGGCGGCGACACCGCTCCCGGCGCCACGCAGGATCAGTTCTTCGCCGACGTCTCCAACGAGCTGGCCGACCGCGGCTTCCTGGTCGCTGCATCGCACGATCTCATCAACTGGGCGCGGACGGGCTCGCTGCACTGGATGACATTCGGGCTGGCCTGCTGCGCGGTGGAGATGATGCAGGTCGCCATGCCGCGCTATGACTGCGAGCGATTCGGGTTCGCCCCGCGCGCCTCGCCGCGCCAGTCGGATGTGATGATCGTGGCCGGCACGCTGTGCAACAAGATGGCGCCGGCGCTCCGGCGGGTCTACGATCAGATGCCGGAGCCGCGCTACGTCATCTCCATGGGCTCCTGCGCCAATGGCGGCGGCTACTATCACTACTCCTATTCGGTTGTGCGCGGCTGCGACCGGGTCGTTCCCGTCGATATCTACGTGCCGGGCTGCCCGCCGACGGCGGAGGCGCTCCTCTACGGAATTCTGCAACTGCAGCGCAAAATCCGCCGCACCGGCACGATCGAGCGCTGAGAAACCGAGCCGGCGCCCCGGTTCCAGGGGGCGCTCACGCCAGGGATTGTTGAGAACGGACTGACCGACGGCAATGGACGAGACCTTACAGGAGATCGGCGAACACGCCGAGGCCGAGCTCGGCGATCTGGTGCTCAAGCGTGTCGAGGCCCATGGCGAGCTGACCGTGACCGTGGAGGCCGAACACATTGCGCGGGTTCTCAAGTTCCTGCGCGACGACGCCAATTGCCGCTTCGCGGTGCTCATCGACATTTCGGGCGTCGACTATCCGGGGCGCGAGAAGCGCTTCGACGTCGTCTACCACCTTCTGAGCCCCTATCAGAATGCGCGCATCAGGGTGAAGCTCGAGGTGGGCGAGGACGTCACCGTGCCGAGCGTCTGCGATATCTTCCCGGCGGCGGTCTGGTACGAGCGCGAGGTCTACGACCTCTATGGCGTGCTGTTCTCCGGCCACCCCGATCTCCGGCGCATCCTCACCGATTACGGCTTCGAGGGCTTCCCGTTGCGCAAGGACTTCCCGCTCACCGGCTATGTGGAGCTGCGCTACGACAACGAGCAGCGCCGCGTGGTCTACGAGCCGGTCAAGCTGCAGCAGGAATTCCGCACATTCGACTATCTCAGTCCCTGGGAGGGAACCGAATACATCCTCCCGGGCGACGAGAAGGCCCAAGAGAACCAGGGCTGAGGAAGAGGGACAGGGCGCAATGGACGGCAATGCAAAGTCGGTTCCCGGCCGCTGCCTGTGCGGCGCGGTGACGTTCACGGCCATGGCGGGCGATCGCGATGTCGGCGTCTGCCACTGTTCCATGTGCCGGCACTGGACGGCGGGCGTCTTCATGGCGCTCCATTGCGAGGGCGTCACCCTCGACAAGGGCGATGAGCTGGGCGTCTACCGGTCCTCCGACTGGGGGGAGCGGTGTTTCTGCAAGGCGTGCGGCACACCGCTGTTCTGGCGCATGCACGACGGATCGATGTATGCCGTTTCCGTCAATGCGCTGGATGTCGGCGAGGACCTCAAGCTTGCCAGCGAGATCTTCATCGACGAGAAGCCCGGTTACTACGCATTCGCCAACGACACCCACAGGATGACCGGTGCCGAGGTGATCGCCATGGTCACCGGCGGTCAGGAAGAATAGTCCATGGCTGAGGCGCAGATCCGCAATTTCAACATCAATTTCGGGCCGCAGCACCCGGCAGCCCATGGCGTGCTGCGCCTGGTGCTGGAGCTCGACGGCGAGGTCGTCAAGCGCGTCGATCCGCATATCGGGCTCTTGCATCGCGGCACCGAGAAGCTGATCGAGCACAAGACCTACCTTCAGGCGGTGCCCTATTTCGACCGGCTCGACTATGTCGCGCCGATGAACCAGGAGCACGCCTTCGCGCTGGCCACCGAGAGGCTCCTGGAGCTGGAGGTCCCCAAGCGCGGCCAGCTCGTGCGCGTGCTCTATTCGGAGATCGGCCGGCTGCTCTCCCATCTCCTGAACGTCACGACGCAGGCCATGGATGTCGGCGCGCTCACCCCGCCATTGTGGGGGTTCGAGGAGCGCGAGAAGCTCATGATCTTCTACGAGCGCGCCTCCGGCTCGCGCATGCATGCCGCCTATGTCCGCCCCGGTGGCGTGACGCGCGACCTGCCGCCGGAGCTGCTCGACGATATCTTCGCCTTCTGCGAGACGCATCCCAAGGTGCTCGACGACATCGAGGGCCTCTTGACCGACAACCGCATCTTCAAGCAGCGCAATGTCGACATCGCCAAGCTCTCGCTGGAGGATGCGTTCGCCTGGGGCTTCTCCGGCGTCATGGTGCGCGGCTCGGGCGCGGCCTGGGACCTGCGCAGGGCGCAGCCCTATGAGTGCTATTCGGAGCTCGATTTCGACATCCCCGTCGGCAAGAACGGCGACTGCTACGACCGCTATCTGGTGCGCATGGAAGAGATGCGCCAGTCGGTGAAGATCATGAAGCAGTGCCTGGAGAAGCTCGCCTCGCCGGAAGGCCAGGGGCCGGTCTCGGCGGAGGACAACAAGGTGGTGCCGCCGCGCCGCGCGCAGATGAAGCGCTCCATGGAGTCGCTCATCCACCACTTCAAGCTCTATACGGAAGGCTATCGGGTGCCGGAGGGTGAGGTCTACGCCGCCGTGGAGGCGCCCAAGGGCGAGTTCGGCGTCTATCTGGTCTCCGACGGCACCAACAAGCCCTATCGGTGCAAGCTTCGCGCGCCGGGTTTCGCGCATCTGCAGGCCATGGACTTCCTGTGCGAGGGCCACATGCTTGCGGACGTCGCCGCGATCCTGGGGTCGCTCGATATCGTGTTCGGCGAGGTGGATCGATGATCGTGACGAAAGGTCAGGGAGGCGCGTCATGAGTGTCCGCCGCCTCTATGACGAGCAGCCGGAGAGCTTCGCGTTCACGCCGGAGAACCAGGCGTGGGCGAGGGAGCAGATCGCCAAGTACCCCGACAGGCGGCAGGCCTCCGCGGTGATCTCGCTGCTCTGGCGCGCCCAGGAGCAGGCCGGCGGTTGGCTGCCGGAACCGGCGATCCGCCACGTCGCCGACATGCTCTCCATGGCCTATATCCGGGTCTACGAGGTCGCGACCTTCTACACCATGTTCAATCTCGCCCCGGTCGGGCGCTACCATGTGCAGCTGTGCGGCACGACGCCGTGCTGGCTGCGCGGCGCCGACGACCTGAAGGCGGTGTGCCGCAAGGTGATCGGCGAGCAGAACCGGCCGACCGAGGACGGCACCTTCTCGTGGGTCGAGGTGGAGTGCCTCGGCGCCTGCGTGAACGCGCCCATGGTGCAGATCAACAAGGATTATTACGAGGATCTCGACGCGGAGAGCTTCGAGCGGCTCCTCGCCGACCTCAAGGCCGGCAAGAGCCCGGCGCCGGGCCCCCAGATCGACCGCATCAACTCCGCGCCCGAGGGCGGGCCGCAGACGCTGGTCGAGCCCGATCTCTACAATGGCAACTACGCCAGGCTGTGGGCGAAGTCGAAGGGCAAGGCGGGCGACGAGGGCGAAGCCAAGGATGCTCCCGCGCCCAAGGCCGAACCGGCGACGAAGACCGCCCAGGCGACGAAGACCGCGCCGGCCAAGGCGGCGGAAACGGCGTCCGGCGGCGATGACGCGGCCAAGCAGCGCAAGCCGCGCGGCCTCAAGGCGCCGCGCAAGGCCGGTGCCGACGATCTGAAGCTCATTTCGGGCGTCGGGCCGAAGATCGAGGGATTGCTCAACGATCTCGGCATCTACCACTACGACCAGATCGCCAAATGGGGCGAGGAGGAAGTCGCCTGGGTCGACGACTATCTGCGCTTCAAGGGCCGGATCGCCCGCGAGGGCTGGATCGGCCAGGCTGAGACGCTGGCGAAGGGCGGGGAGACCGAATTCTCCCGCCGCAAGGCCAAGAAAGGCTCGTGAGGGAGTAGACGATGCTCGCCGACAAGGACCGCATCTTCACCAATCTGTACGGGCTGCACGATCCGGGTCTCAAGGGCGCGACCGCGCGCGGCGCCTGGGACGGCACGAAGAAGTTCATCGATCAGGGCCAGGACTGGGTGATCGAGCAGGTCAAGGGCTCGGGCCTGCGCGGGCGCGGCGGCGCGGGCTTCCCGACCGGCCTCAAATGGTCCTTCATGCCCAAGGAGGTCGGCGAGCGGCCGCATTATCTGGTGGTCAATGCCGACGAGTCGGAGCCCGGCACCTGCAAGGACCGGGAGATCATGCGGCACGATCCCCATCTCCTGATCGAGGGCTGCCTGATCGCCGGTTTCTCCATGCGCGCCCATACGGGCTACATCTATATCCGCGGCGAGTTCATCCGCGAGCGCGAGGCGCTGCAGCGCGCCATCGACGAGGCCTACGAGGCCAAGCTGATCGGCCCCGGCAACAAGCATGGCTGGGACTTCGACCTCTATGTCCATCACGGCGCGGGCGCCTATATCTGCGGTGAGGAGACGGCGCTCCTGGAAAGCCTGGAGGGCAAGAAGGGCATGCCGCGGCTGAAGCCGCCGTTCCCGGCCAATGTCGGCCTCTACGGCGCGCCGACCACGGTGAACAACGTGGAGTCGATCGCCGTGGTGCCGACCATCCTCAGGCGCGGCGCCTCGTGGTTTTCGGGGCTCGGCCGGCCGAACAACGCCGGCACCAAGCTGTTCTGCATTTCCGGCCATGTGAACCGGCCGTGCAATGTGGAAGAGGAGATGGGCATCCCCTTCCGCGAGCTGATCGAGAAGCATGCCGGCGGCGTGCGCGGCGGCTGGGACAACCTGCTCGCCGTCATCCCGGGCGGCTCCTCGGTGCCGTGCATCCCGGCGGAGACCTGCCGCGACCTGCCGATGGACTTCGACTCGCTGAAGGCGGTCAAGTCGGGGCTCGGCACCGCGGCGGTGATCGTCATGGACAAGTCGACCGACATCGTGCGGGCGATCTCGCGCATCTCCTATTTCTACAAGCACGAATCCTGCGGCCAGTGCACGCCCTGCCGCGAGGGCACGGGCTGGATGTGGCGCGTTCTGGAGCGCATGGCCAGGGGTCAGGCGGAGAAGAGCGAGATCGACAACCTGCTCGACGTCACCTATCAGGTGGAAGGCCACACGATCTGCGCGCTGGGCGATGCGGCCGCATGGCCCGTCCAGGGGTTGATCCGCCATTTCCGCGGCGAGATCGAGCGGCGCATCGACGACTATGCGGCCTCCCACGCCGAGGCGGCGCCGGTCGCGGCCGAGTAAGTCAAACGGGTGCCGCCTGACCCTTGCGCCGGCGCAAGGGACGGGAGCGCCGAGAGGAAAACGAAGAGACGGACATGCCGAAGCTCAAGGTCGACGGCAAGGAGATCGAGGTCGAGGACGGGCTCACGCTCTTGCAGGCATGCGAGCTTGCCGGCGCGGAGATCCCGCGCTTCTGCTATCACGAGCGGCTCTCCATCGCCGGCAATTGCCGGATGTGCCTCGTGGAGGTGAAGGGCGCGCCGAAGCCGCAGGCCTCCTGTGCGCTGTCCGTCAACGATCTCAGGCCCGGCCCGGAAGGCCAGCCGCCGGAAGTGCTCACCAAGTCGCCGACGGTGAAGAAGGCGCGCGAGGGGGTGATGGAGTTCCTGCTCATCAACCACCCGCTCGACTGCCCGATCTGCGACCAGGGCGGGGAATGCGACCTGCAGGACCAGTCCATGGCCTATGGCGTGGACAGCTCGCGCTTCCACGAGAACAAGCGCGCGGTCGAGGACAAGTATATCGGCCCGCTGGTCAAGACCATCATGACGCGCTGCATCCACTGCACGCGCTGCATCCGCTTCGTCACCGAGGTGGGCGGGGTCGAGGAGCTCGGCGCCATCGGCCGCGGCGAGGACATGGAGATCACGACCTATCTCGAGCGCGCCATGACCTCGGAGCTGCAGGGCAACGTCATCGACCTGTGCCCGGTCGGCGCGCTGACCTCCAGGCCCTATGCCTTCAAGGCGCGGCCCTGGGAGCTCAGGAAGACGGAGTCCATCGACGCGATGGACGCCGTCGGCTCCAATATCCGCGTCGATGTCCGCGGCCGCGAGGTGATGCGCATCATGCCGCGCGTCAACGAGGACGTGAACGAGGAGTGGATCTCCGACAAGAGCCGCTTCGTCTGGGACGGGCTTCGCACCCAGCGCCTCGACCGCCCCTATGTGCGCGAGAACGGGCGCCTGCGCGCGGCGAGCTGGCAGGAGGCGTTTTCCGCCATCGCCGGCAAGGTCAAGGAGACCGCGCCGGAGCGCATGGCCGCGCTGGCCGGCGACCTCGCCACGACGGAGGAGATGTTCGCGCTGAAGGACCTGATGGTCCGGCTCGGCGTGGAGAGCGTCGATTGCCGCCAGGAGGGCTCCGCCCTCGGCGAGGCCGGCGGGCGCGCGGGCTTCCTGTTCAATGCGACCATCGCCGGGATCGAGGAGGCGGACGCCGTCCTGCTGATCGGCTCCAATCCGCGCGCGGAGGCGGCGGTCCTCAATTCGCGCATCCGCAAGCGCTGGCGCGCCACGGCCATGCCGGTCGGCGTGATCGGCGAGGCGGCGGACCTCACCTACGCCTACGAGCATCTGGGCGCGGGGCCGGAGACGCTCGATGCGCTCGCCAGGGGCGAGATCGGGTTCCTGGAGACGCTGAAAACGGCGGAGCGTCCGCTCATCGTGGTCGGCGAGGGCGCCTTTGCGCGCCGCGACGGCATGGCGATCCTGTCGGCCGCCGCGCGCCTTGCAAAGGATGTCGGCGCGGTCGGCGGCGACTGGAACGGCTTCAGCGTGCTGCATACCGCGGCGGGCCGCGTCGGCGGGCTGGAGATCGGCTGTCTGCCGGGCGAGGGCGGCCGCGACACGCGCGCCATCGTCGAGGGTGCCGGCAAGGGCGAGATCGACGTCGTGTTCCTGCTCGGTGCCGACGAGATCGACATGGCCGCGCTCGGCCAGGCCTTCGTCGTCTATCAGGGCACCCACGGCGATGCCGGCGCGCACCGCGCCGACGTCATCCTGCCGGGAGCGGCCTATACGGAGAAGTCGGGCACCTATGTGAACACCGAAGGCCGGCCGCAGCTTGCCCGCCGCGCCTCCTTCCCGCCGGGCGACGCCCGCGAGGACTGGGCGATCCTGAGGGCGCTGTCGGGCGCCGTCGGCCAGACGCTGCCCTATGACAGCCTGGACGAGCTGCGCGCGGCGATGTACGAGGCCGCGCCCTATCTGGCCGCGCTCGACGAGGTGGCCGTGGCCGACCCGGCCGGGCTCGACGAGCTCGCAGGTCTCGGCGGCACGCCGGACAAGGCGCCGTTCGAGAACGCGGTGACGAATTTCTACCTGAACAACCCGATCGCGCGGGCCTCCGCCGTCATGGCGGAGTGCAGCGCGCTGAGGCGCGGCGACGTGGCGATGGACGCGGCGGAGTAGGGGGCAACGGAATGGCGGACTTCTTCTACACCTACGGACTGCCGGTCGTGATCATCGTGGCGCAGAGCCTTGCGCTGCTGGTCACGCTGCTCGTCTTCATCGCCTATCTGCTCTATGCCGACCGCAAGGTCTGGGCGGCCGTCCAGGCCCGGCGCGGACCCAATGTCGTGGGGCCCTGGGGGCTGCTCCAGTCCTTCGCCGATCTGATGAAGTTCGTGGTGAAGGAGGTCGTGATCCCGGCCGGCGCCAACAAGGGCGTCTATCTCCTCGCCCCGCTCATCACCTGCGTGCTGGCGCTGTCGGCCTGGGCGGTGGTGCCGGTGGCCGACGGCTGGGTGATCGCCGACATCAATGTGGGCATCCTCTACATCTTCGCGATCTCCTCGCTCGGCGTCTATGGCGTGATCATGGGCGGCTGGGCGTCGAACTCGAAATATCCCTTCCTCGGCGCGCTGCGCTCCGCGGCGCAGATGGTCTCCTACGAGGTCTCCATCGGCTTCGTCATCATCACCGCGCTGCTGTGCGCCGGCTCGCTGAACCTGAGCGAGATCGTCCGGTCGCAGGAGACGGGGCTCGCCACCCTGCTCGGCGTGCCGTGGCTGTCGTTCCTGAACTGGTACTGGCTGCCGCTGCTGCCGATGTTCGTCGTGTTCTTCATCTCCGCGCTCGCGGAGACGAACCGGCCGCCCTTCGACCTGCCGGAAGCGGAATCGGAGCTCGTCGCGGGCTTCATGGTGGAATATTCCTCCACGCCCTTCCTGCTGTTCATGCTGGGCGAGTACGTCTCCATGACGCTGATGTGCGCGCTCATGACGATCCTGTTCCTCGGGGGCTGGATGCCGCCCTTCGATTTCGCGCCCTTCACCTGGGTGCCGGGGGTCATCTGGTTCACGCTGAAGGTCACGGCGTTCTTCTTCCTGTTCGCCATGGTCAAGGCGTTCGTTCCGCGCTACCGCTACGATCAGCTCATGCGGCTGGGCTGGAAGGTGTTCCTGCCGATCTCGCTGTTCTATGTGGCGCTCGTCGCGGGCGTGCTGACCGCTTTCGACTGGGCGCCGTGATGATGTGGAGTGCGCGCGATGACCGTTTCGGCTGCCAGCATCGTCTCCGCGGTGGCCTTTCTGGCGATCGGCGTATTCGGTTACGCGCTCGTCAACCGCTTCGTCTATCCGCCGGTGCGCCGGCATCACGAGGAGGCGAAGCTCACCGGCCGGCAGGGCGCGGATCCGCGCCTCGTCTTCTCGGTGCTGAGATTTGCCGCACTGGTCGGCATGCCGGTCCTCGGCTTCCTTCTGGGCGACCGGCTGGCGTCGCTGTTTTGAGATCTGGGTTTCAAGGAACGCGGGAACTGACCCCATGAGACTGACACAGGCTGCGCGATCGGTTTTCCTGAGCGAGTTCGTCTCGGCGTTCTTCCTGTCGATGCGCTATTTCGTTTCGCCGAAACCGACCATCAACTACCCCTTCGAGAAGGGCCACATCTCGCCGCGCTTCCGGGGCGAGCACGCGCTGCGCCGCTATCCCAACGGCCAGGAGCGCTGCATCGCCTGCAAGCTGTGCGAGGCGATCTGCCCGGCCCAGGCGATCACCATCGAGGCGGGGCCGCGCCGCAATGACGGCACGCGGCGCACGACCCGCTACGACATCGACATGGTGAAGTGCATCTATTGCGGCTTCTGCCAGGAGGCCTGCCCGGTCGATGCGATCGTGGAGGGCCCCAATTACGAATTCGCCACCGAGACGCGCGAGGAGCTCTACTACAACAAGGAGAAGCTTCTGGCGAACGGCGACCGGTGGGAGCGCGAGATCGCGCGCAACCTTGCGCTCGAGGCGCCTTATCGCTAAGCCCTCGCAAGGGTTCGGCGCCGGGGGCCGTACGGTTCGCGGGGGAGCCTTCGGGAAGACTTTGAGGACGTAGGACGACATGGCCGTAGCGGCACTCTTCTTCTATCTCTTCTCCGCGCTCGCGGTCGCGGCCGGCGTGATGGTGATCGCCGCGCGCAACCCCGTGCACTCCGTGCTCTTCCTGATCCTCGCCTTCTTCAACGGCGCGGGGCTGTTCCTGCTGCTGGGCGCGGAATTCCTCGCCATGATCCTGGTCGTGGTCTATGTCGGCGCGGTCGCGGTCCTGTTCCTGTTCGTGGTCATGATGCTCGATATCGACTTCACCGAGCTGCGCCAGGGCATGCTGCAATATCTGCCGATCGGGGCGACCATCGGGCTGATTCTGCTCGTGGAGCTCGTGATGGTGCTCGGCACCTGGTCGATCTCGGCGGACGCCGTCAACGTGGCGAGCGCGCCCGCCCCGGCGCTTGCCGACATGACCAATGCGGAGGCGCTCGGCCGGCTCCTCTACACGCGCTACGTCTACTTCTTCCAGGCCGCGGGTCTCGTGCTGCTGGTCGCCATGATCGGCGCCATCGTGCTCACCCTGCGCCACAAGGAGGGCGTCAAGCGCCAGGTGATCGCCGACCAGGTGGCACGCACGCCGGAAACCGGCGTGGAAATCAGGAAAGTCAGACCGGGGCAGGGGCTCTAGGGGCTCCAGGGCCTCCCGGATCACACCAAGACAGGTATCGAAAGACGACAGACCCATGGAGATCGGGCTTCCACATTACCTGACCGTTGCCGCGATCCTGTTCACGATCGGCGTCTTCGGCATCTTCCTCAACCGGAAGAATGTCATCATCATCCTGATGTCGATCGAGCTCATGCTGCTCGCGGTCAATCTGAACCTGGTCGCCTTCTCGTCCTTCCTCGGCGATCTCGTCGGGCAGGTCTTCGCGCTCCTGGTTCTCACGGTGGCGGCCGCTGAGGCGGCCATCGGGCTCGCCATCCTGGTCGTCTATTTCCGCAATCGCGGCACGATCGACGTCGAAGACATCCACATCATGAAGGGCTGAGGCTAGGGCATGTACTCGCTGATCGTCTTTCTGCCGCTTATCGGCGCCCTGGTCGCCGGCCTTGCCGGGCGCTGGATCGGTGCACAGGCCTCGCGGGTCCTGACCTCGGGGCTCGTGGTCGTCTCCGCGGTGCTGTCCTGGGTGGCCTTCTACGATGTCGGGCTGGGCCACGAGACCTACAAGGTCCAGGTGCTCTCCTGGATCCATTCCGGCGCCTTCGAGGCGGACTGGGCGTTCCGCGTCGACACGCTGACGGCGGTCATGCTGGTGGTCGTCAACACGGTGTCGGCGCTCGTGCACATCTACTCCATCGGCTACATGTCGCACGATCCGCACCAGCCGCGCTTCTTCGCCTATCTGTCGCTGTTCACCTTCGCCATGCTGATGCTGGTGACGGCGGACAATCTGGTGCAGATGTTCTTCGGCTGGGAGGGCGTCGGCCTCGCCTCCTATCTGCTGATCGGCTTCTGGTACCAGCGTCCGTCGGCCAATGCCGCGGCCATCAAGGCCTTCGTGGTGAACCGTGTCGGCGATTTCGGCTTCTCGCTCGGCATCTTCGCCTGCTTCACCGTGTTCGGCGCCGTCGATCTCGACACGATCTTCGCCTCCGCGCCGGATGTGGCCGGCCAGACCATGGTGTTCCTCGGCTACGAGGTCGACATCCTGACCACGATCTGCCTGCTGCTCTTCATGGGCGCCATGGGCAAGTCGGCGCAGTTCCTGCTCCACACCTGGCTGCCGGACGCCATGGAGGGCCCGACCCCGGTCTCCGCCCTGATCCATGCCGCGACCATGGTGACGGCGGGCGTGTTCCTGGTCGCGCGCATGTCGCCGATCTACGAGTTCGCGCCCGACGCGCTCGCCTTCGTCGCCTTCATCGGCGCGACCACGGCCTTCTTCGCCGCGACCATCGGGCTCGTGCAGAACGACATCAAGCGCGTCATCGCCTATTCGACCTGCTCGCAGCTCGGCTACATGTTCGCAGCGCTCGGCGTCGGCGCCTACGGGGTGGCGATCTTCCACCTGTTCACCCACGCCTTCTTCAAGGCGCTTCTGTTCCTCGGCTCGGGCTCCGTCATCCACGCCATGTCGGACGAGCAGGACATGCGCAAGATGGGCGGCCTGTTCCCGCATCTGAAGAAGACCTGGGCGATGATGCTCGTCGGCACGCTGGCGCTGACCGGCTTCCCGCTCACCGCCGGCTACTTCTCCAAGGACGCGATCATCGAGGCGGCCTTCGCGGCCCATTCCGGCGTCGGCCAGTATGCCTTCTGGCTGACGGTCATCGCCGCCTTCCTGACCTCCTTCTATTCCTGGCGCCTCATGTTCATGACCTTCCACGGCCGCCAGCGCGCCTCGCGCGACGTCATGGCCCATGTGCATGAATCGCCGAACGTCATGCTCGTTCCGCTCTATCTGCTGGCCATCGGCGCGCTCGTGGCGGGCGGCCTCTTCAAGGGGCTGTTCATCGGCCACGAGGAGGCGGAGTTCTGGGGCGCGGCGCTGCTGCGCGGCGAGGGCAACGAGATCGTCGAGGCCATGCACCACGTGCCGGGCTGGGTGCCGTTCGCGCCGACCGTCATGATGGTGGCGGGCTTCGCGCTGGCATGGCTGTTCTACATCGCACGCCCGGAGATGCCGAAGGCGCTCGCGGAGATGCACCGCCCGCTCTACCTGTTCCTCCTGAACAAGTGGTATTTCGACGAGCTCTACGACCTCGTCTTCGTGCGCGGCGCCAAGGCGCTCGGCCGCTTCCTGTGGAAGCGCGGCGACGGCTGGGCGATCGACGGCTTCGGCCCGGACGGCGTGTCCGCCCGCGTCATCGACATCACCAACCGGATCGTGCGGCTTCAGACGGGTTATCTCTATCACTACGCCTTTGCGATGCTGGTGGGGATCGCCGCTTTGATCACCTGGCTCATGTTCGGGAGCATGTGAGTAGGACATGGCTATTCCGCACCTTCTCTCCGTCGTCACCTTCCTGCCGCTCGTCGGCGCGCTGTTCATCCTGGCAGTGCGCGGCGAGGACAAGCCGGCGGAACGCTCCGCGCGCTATGTGGCGCTGTGGACGACGATCATCACCTTCGTCCTCTCGCTGCTCATCTGGGCGAATTTCGACCCCAACACGCCGGACTTCCAGTTCGTGGAGAAGACGGAGTGGCTCGGCGGCGCGATCTCCTACCATATGGGCGTCGACGGCATCTCGATGCTGTTCGTGATCCTCACGACCTTCCTCATGCCCGGCTGCATCCTGGCGAGCTGGCATGTGAAGACGCGCGTGAAGGAGTACATGATCGCCTTCCTGGTGCTGGAAACGCTGATGATCGGCGTCTTCTGCGCGCTGGACCTGGTGCTGTTCTACCTGTTCTTCGAGGGCGGGCTCATCCCGATGTTCCTGATCATCGGCGTGTGGGGCGGCCCGCGGCGCGTCTATGCGAGCTTCAAGTTCTTCCTCTACACGCTGCTCGGCTCGGTGCTGATGCTGCTGGCGATCCTCGCCATGTACTGGAATGCCGGGACGACCGACATTCCCACGCTGCTCAACCACCAGTTCCCGGCGGAGATGCAGACATGGCTGTGGCTCGCCTTCTTCGCCTCCTTCGCGGTGAAGATGCCGATGTGGCCGGTGCACACCTGGCTGCCGGACGCCCATGTGGAGGCGCCGACGGCGGGTTCGGTGATCCTGGCGGCGATCCTTCTGAAGATGGGCGGCTACGGCTTCCTGCGCTTCTCCATCCCGATGTTCCCGATGGCGAGCGAGATGTTCGCGCCCTTCGTGTTCACCCTGTCGGTGGTGGCGATCGTCTACACCTCGCTGGTCGCGCTGATGCAGGAGGACATGAAGAAGCTCATCGCCTATTCCTCGGTGGCGCATATGGGCTTCGTGACCATGGGACTGTTCACGCTCACCACCCAGGGGGTGGAGGGCGGCCTGTTCCAGATGGTCAGCCACGGCCTCGTCTCCGGCGCGCTCTTCCTGTGCGTCGGCGTCATCTACGACCGCATGCACACCCGCGAGATCGCGGCCTATGGCGGGCTGGTGAACCGCATGCCGCTCTACGCCTTCACCTTCATGGTGTTCACCATGGCCAATGTGGGCCTGCCGGGCACGTCGGGCTTCATCGGCGAGGTGCTGACGCTGACGGGCGCCTTCCAGGTCAATAGCTGGGTCGCGCTGTTCGCCACCACGGGCATCATCCTGTCGGCGGGCTATGCGCTCTGGCTCTACCGGCGCATCATCTTCGGCGCGCTGGAGAAGGAGAGCCTGAAGTCGATCACGGACATGAACTGGCGCGAGGCCGCCGTGCTCATTCCGCTGATCGTGCTGACCGTCGGCTTCGGCGTCTATCCGGCCCCGATCCTCGACGTGTTCTCCGTGTCGGTGGACAACCTTATCTCGAACTACCAGGCCTCGCTTGCGGCCTTCGATGCCGCGCGCGTCGCCGTGGCGCAGTGATCCAGAGGGCAAGACGGAATGCCGGACACCTTTTCGACCGCCGATGCGATGACGCTCCTGCCCGAGCTGGTGCTCGGCGTCGGCGCGATGGCCATGCTCATGATCGGCGCCTTCCGACGGGGCAATTCCTACGATCTGTGCTCGTCGCTGGCGCTGGTGGTGCTCGCCGTGGCGGCGGCGCTGACCGTCTTCTCCGGAACGGGAACCGTCACGGCCTATAACGGCGTGTTCGTGGTCGACACCTTCGCGCGCTTCATGAAGGTGCTCACCATCTTCGGCTCGGCGGCCACGGTGCTGGTTTCCATCGGTTACTTCAAGGCGGAGCGGATGGACCGCTTCGAGTATCCCGTGCTCATCGTGCTGGCGACGCTCGGCATGATGATGATGATCTCCGCCAACGGGCTCATCGCGCTCTATCTGGGCCTGGAGCTGCAGAGCCTGTCGCTCTATGTGGTCGCCGCCTTCAACCGGGATTCGCCGCGCTCGGCGGAGGCCGGTCTCAAGTATTTCGTGCTCGGCGCGCTCGCCTCCGGCATGCTGCTCTACGGCGCCTCGCTCGTCTACGGCTTCACCGGCACGACCACCTTCGAGGGCATCGCGACGGTGATCGCGGAGGGCGACACCGGCATGGGGCTGCTGTTCGGCCTGTGCTTCCTGCTGGTCGGGTTGGCCTTCAAGATCTCCGCGGTTCCCTTCCATATGTGGACGCCGGACGTCTATGAGGGCGCGCCGACCCCGGTGACGACCTTCTTCGCGTCGGCGCCGAAGGTCGCCGCCATCGCGCTTCTGGTGCGCACCATGGCGGTGCCGTTCGCGGGGATCGCGTCCGACTGGCAGCAGATCCTGGTGTTCCTGTCGATCGCCTCCATGGTGCTCGGCGCCTTCGCGGCCATCGGGCAGAACAACATCAAGCGGCTGATGGCCTATTCCTCCATCGGCCATATGGGCTATGCGCTGGTCGGTCTCGCCGCGGCGAGCCCGGAGGGCGTGAAGGGCGTCGTCATCTACATGACGATCTATGTGCTCATGACGCTCGGCACCTTCGGCTGCATCCTCGCCATGCGCCGGCGCGAGGGGCCGGTGGAGGAGATCTCCGATCTCGCGGGCCTTGCCCGCACTAACGGCACCATGGCCTTCATCCTGGCCATGCTCATGTTCTCGCTGGCCGGCATCCCGCCGCTCGCGGGCTTCTTCGCGAAGTTCTACGTCTTCTCCGCCGCCATCAAGGCGGACCTGCTCACCCTCGCCGTCATCGGCGTGGTGGCGAGCGTGGTGAGCGCCTTCTACTATCTCAGGGTCGTGAAGGTGATGTATTTCGACGAGTCGGCGGAGGAGTTCGAGCCCATGGCCGGCGAGCTCAAGCTGGTCGTCGGGCTGGCCGGCGTCTTCATCGTCGGCTTCGCGGTGTTCGCGCGCCCGTTCGTCGATGCCGCGCAGGCCGCCGCCGCCTCGCTGTTCTGACAGGGCTGCATGACGGAGCAACGCCCCAGGCTTCCCGACGGCTATCGGCTTCTCGCCTTCGACGAGATCGATTCGACCAATGCGGAGGCCGCCCGGCGCGCGGATGCGGGCGAGGAGGGGCCGGTCTGGCTGTGGGCCGGACGGCAGACGAGGGGCAGGGGGCGCTATAGCCGCCCCTGGGCGTCGGAGCCCGGCAATCTCTATGCCACGCTCGTCACGGCCGCGCCCGGGCCGCGCCCGGCCGATCTGAGCTTCGCCATGGCGCTCGCGCTCCACGATGCCGCCGCGGCCTGCCTGCCGGAACGCGAAGCCGGGGGGCTGTCGCTCAAATGGCCGAACGATCTCATGCTCGACGGCGCCAAGGTTTCGGGCCTGCTGCTGGAGGCCGTCGGCCGGCGAGAGGGCGACGGTGCGCCCGTGCTCGCCATCGGCTTCGGCCTCAATATCGCGCACAAGCCCGACATTGCCGACTATGCGGTGACGTCGCTCGCCGAGCACGGCGCGACCGCCACGCCGGCGCGCGCGCTGGAACATCTGGCGGCGAAGGCGGCCTGGTGGATCGGACGCTGGGACGAGGGCCGCGGCTTCGCCGCGATCCGCGACGCGTGGCTCGCGCGGGCGCGCGGGCTCGGCGGACAGATCGCCGTCACCAGCGGCAGTGAGCGCATGACGGGCCTGTTTGAGGACCTTGCCGAGGACGGCGCGCTGATCCTGCGCCTGCCGGACGGCACGGCGAGGCGGATCTTCGCCGGGGACGTCTTCCTGCCCGGCGGCAATCGCGGGGCGGCGTGATGGTAGCGGGGGGCAAGAAAGGAAAGGCGCGCGAGGAGCTCGTCTTCCTGCCGCTCGGCGGGACGGGCGAGATCGGCATGAACGCCTATCTCTACGGGCTGGGGCCGGTGCGGGACCGGCGCTGGCTCATGGTCGATCTCGGCGTGAAATTCGGCAGCGAGCGCGAGCCGGGCGTCGACGTCATCCTGCCCGACATGGCCTTCATGGAGGCGGAGCGCCACGCCCTGGAGGGCCTCGTCCTCACCCATGCGCATGAGGACCATCTGGGGGCGGTGCCCTATCTGTGGGAACGCCTCGGCATGCCCGTCTATGCGACGCGCTTCACCGCCGCGCTGCTCATGAACAAGCTGGAGGAGGCGGGGCTGGAAGAGGAGGTGCCGCTCCACATCGTGGAGCCCGGCGACCGCTTCGCCTTAGGGCCCTTCGACATCGAGCTCGTCAGGGTCAACCACTCGATCCCGGAGCCCAACGCGCTCGCCATCCGCACGGGCGCCGGCACGGTGGTCCATTCCGGCGACTGGAAGATCGACGATGCGCCGGTGCTCGGCGAGCGCATCGACGAGGCGCGGCTGCGCGAGATCGGCGCGGAGGGCTGCCTCGCGCTGGTCTGCGATTCGACCAACGCCATGCGCGAGGGCCACTCGCCGACCGAGGAGGAGGTGGCCGCCAGCCTCACCTCGATCATCGCCCGGGCGAAGGCCCGTGTCGCGATCACCACCTTCGCCTCCCATGTGGGCCGGCTCGAGACCGTTGCGCGCGCCGCGCACGAGGCCGGCCGGCAGGTCGTGGTGGCGGGCCGCGCCATGAACACCGTCATCGAGGCCGCCCGCCACAGCGGCTATCTGAGGGACGTGCCGGACTTCCAGCCGGCCGACGCCTTCGGCTATCTGCCGCCGGAGAAGGTCGTGTGCCTGTGCACCGGCAGCCAGGGCGAGCCCCGTGCGGCCATGGCGCGCATCGCCGACGACAGCCATCCCTCCATCGCGCTGGAGGCCGGCGATCTGGTGATCTTCTCCTCCAAGACGATCCCCGGCAACGAGAAGGCGGTCATCGAGATCGAGAACAAGCTCGCCGCGCGCGGGGTGGAGATCGTCACCTCCGACGATGCGCTCGTCCATGTCACGGGCCATCCGCGCCGCGACGAGCTCAGGCAGCTCTACGACTGGCTGAAGCCCGGCATGCTCATCCCCATGCATGGCGAGATGCGCCACATGATGGAGCATGCCAAATTCGCCCGCGAGCAGGGCATCGCCGCCACGCAGGTCGTGACGAACGGCGAGATTCTGCGCCTCGCGCCCGGCGCGCCGGAGATCGTCGACGAGGCGCCGAGCGGCCGCCTGTTCGTCGATGGCCGGCTCATCGTGTCGGAGCATGCCGCCGCGATCCGCGACCGGCGCAAGCTCTCCTTCGTGGGCATGGTGGCCGTGTCTGTGATCGTGGACGGGCGCGGCGACCTCGTCGGCGAGCCGCAGATCGCCATGGAGGGCGTACCGGCGGAAGACGAGAACGCCACGCCCATGGCCGACATCGTTCTCGATGTCGTCGAGGAGGTGATGGAGGGTCTGCCGCGCGCCCGCCGGCGCGACCGCGACCTTCTGGCGGAGACCCTGCGCCGCGCCGTGCGCCGCGCCATGGCGCTCCACTGGGGCAAGAAGCCGCTCTGCCGGGTCATGATCCACACGGTGTGAGGCCCCGGCCGCCCCCTGCTGCCCGTCGCAAGATGCGCCGCGATCTGCTATTGCTCTGAAATCCGAAACGAGCGATCCGAATCATGAGCGAACACGCACCGCCCCGCAGCCCGGACGGCATCGAGTCGATCAATCTGCGCGATGCGCTGGAAGAGCGCTATCTGGCCTATGCGCTCTCCACCATCATGCACCGCGCGCTGCCCGACGCGCGCGACGGGCTGAAGCCCGTCCATCGCCGGCTCCTCTATGCCATGCGCCAGCTCAAGCTCGACCCGGCGTCGGGCTTCAAGAAGTGCGCGCGCGTGGTCGGCGACGTGATCGGCCGCTACCATCCCCATGGCGACCAGGCGGTCTATGACGCGCTGGTCCGCCTGGCCCAGGATTTCGCGGTGCGCTATCCGCTGGTCGAGGGGCAGGGCAATTTCGGCAATATCGACGGCGACAACGCCGCGGCCATGCGCTACACCGAGGCCCGGCTCACCGCCGTCGCCCAGGCGCTGCTCGACGGGCTCGACGAGGATACGGTCGATTTCCGCGACACCTATGACGGCGAGGATTCCGAGCCGATCGTCCTGCCGGCCGCCTTCCCGAACCTTCTGGCCAACGGTGCGGCCGGCATCGCGGTCGGCATGGCGACCTCCATTCCGCCGCACAATGCCCACGAGCTGTGCGACGCGGCGCTCCACCTCATCAAGCACCCCAATGCGAGCATCGAGAAGCTCGTGGAGTTCGTGCCCGGCCCGGACCTCCCGACCGGCGGTGAGATCGTGGAGAGCCGGCAGAACATCCTGGAGGCCTACAGGACCGGCCGGGGCGGGTTCCGCGTGCGCGCGCGCTGGGAGCGGGAGGATCTGGGCCGCGGCACCTGGCAGATCGTCGTCACCGAGATCCCCTATCAGGTCCAGAAGGGCCGGCTGGTGGAGAAGATCGCGGAGCTCTTGCAGGCGCGCAAGCTACCGCTGCTCGGCGATGTGCGCGACGAATCGGCGGAGGATGTGCGCCTCGTCCTGGAGCCGCGCAGCCGCACGGTCGATCCCGTTCTCCTGATGGAGCAGATGTTCAAGCTGACCGAGCTCGAATCGCGCATCTCGCTCAACATGAACGTGCTCGCCGATGGCCGCCTGCCGCGCGTCCTGTCGCTGGCGGAGGTGCTGAACCAGTGGCTCGCCCACCGCAAGGAGGTGCTGGTCCGCCGCTCGCGCTTCCGGCTCGACAAGATCGCCCATCGCCTGGAGGTGCTGGAAGGCTATCTGGTCGCCTATCTGAACCTCGACGAGGTGATCCGCATCATCCGCGAGGAGGACGACCCCAAGCGGGAGCTGATGCACACCTTCTCGCTCTCCGACGTGCAGGCCGAGGCGATCCTCAATATGCGCCTGCGCAGCCTGCGCAAGCTTGAGGAGATGGAGATCCGCCACGAGCATGCCGCGCTGACCGAGGAGCAGGCGGAGCTCAACGCGCTGCTCGCCTCCGACGACAAGCAGTGGGCACGCATTTCCGAGGAGATCCGCGAGGCCCGCGCGCGCTTCGGCAAGGACACCGAGCTCGGCCGCCGGCGCACCGGGTTTGCGGAGATGCCCGATGTCGAGGTCGACCTCGAGCAGGCCATGATCGAGAAGGAGCCGGTCACCGTCGTGTGCTCGCAGAAGGGCTGGATCCGCGCGCTCAAGGGCCATCTCTCCGATACCGGCTCGCTCTCCTTCAAGGAGGGAGACAAGGCGCGCTTCGTGTTCCATGCGGAGACGACCGACAAGCTGATCGTCTTCACCACCTCCGGCCGGGCCTTCACGCTGGGCGCCGACAGGCTGCCCGGCGGGCGCGGCCATGGCGAGCCGGTGCGGCTCATGGCCGACCTCGACGCCGCCGACGAGATCGTCGCGCTGTTCGTGCACAGGCCGGGCGCGAAATGCCTTGTGGCCTCCTCCGACGGGCGCGGCTTCATCGCCGCGGAGAACGACATGGTCGCCAATACCCGAAAGGGCCGGCAGGTGCTGAACGTCAAGGCGCCGGTCGAGGCCCATCTCTGCGTGGCCGTGCCCGAGGGCGCCGACCATGTGGCCGTCGTCGGCGCGAACCGGAAGCTCCTCGTCTTCCCGCTTCCCGAGCTGCCGGAGATGAGCCGCGGCCGCGGCGTCAAGCTGCAGAACTACCGCCAGGGCGGCCTGTCCGACGCCAAGGCCTTCAGGCTGGAGGACGGCCTCACCTGGACCGATTCCTCAGGGCGCACCTGGACGGTCGCGGAGCTGCGCGACTGGCTCGGCACCCGCGCCCAGGCCGGCCGCCTCCCGCCCAAGGGCTTCCCGCGCTCCAACAGGTTCGGCGGGTAAGGAACTGCCGGGGCGCAAGATGAGCCCGAGTGAAGTGCAGGTGCCCACATGTTTCTCCGCTCATCCCGGCGAAAGCCGGGATCTCGGGTAACACGCAAGGTCAAGTCGGTTCACTCGCGGGCAGTGGTAGTTTGCAATTCCGACCCGATCTTTTGTAGCTTACCGCCTACCTTTAAAGTTATGGTGCTTAATAGGTCATATATAAGATATCTGTTTCCATAGCTCATAAGGCTCATATGCTAAAGAGTGCTGTCGACCATCTTTTAACTAATGTGATCCCTGCTGCGCAGGACTATGGTAGCGCGGAGAACGACTTGTCGGCGGCTTTCCAACAAAATGCTGATCCTGCCCACTGGGAGAGGGTGGGGCAGCATGCCAAGCGGCGCGCCGCAGAGGCTGCGATTGCCATCGACGGCCTTGCAGACCGAACCGCCAAAGCTCTCGGGTCAACGCCCAATAAGGTGCGCGATGACGTTGTTCCCTATTGCGCAATCGGAAGAGTTGCTCGTCTCGGAAGCATTGAGCGTATCTGTGCCGTCGCCAACGCTTACAAGCATGCTGACCTGTCAGACAGAAAACACCCGATCCGCTCGGAGGCGGATATCCTCGCTACGGGTGCCGGCTACGGAATTGACTGTTATGGCATCGGCAAGTGTCGGGGCGTAGAGGTCCTGGTGACCGAGCGGGATGGCACGGTGCGGAAGTTTCTTGGTGACGTACCATGGGCGATTGCGGGGTGGTTTCAATATCTTGAGGCACGGAGCGCGGCGTTGCCGCTCGGCGAGTTCTATGTCTGTGGGCTTTGCGTAAAAACCGGCTCTTGATGCTCTTCTCAACCCGTGAACCGCCAACGCACACCATCTAGGAGCAAACATCAAATCGGACTGGGGCACCGCCCGCGCGCGAGATCCCGGCTTTCGCCGGGATGAGCGGAATGGAGCAACGGTAGGATTACCCCCCACCCTCCGTGCGGAACGCCGTCCGGTGCCCAGCCTGTGCAAGAATTCGCAAGACCATTGCGCGCCAAGTTGCCCCCGGATCCGGCACTGGTTCCGAATGCCCATTGTCAGGGCGCGGATCTTCGGTTAGGTCGTGTCCGTTACGTTATAACGTAACGATTCTCATCATTCGACGACCACCACACAGAGGTCCGGGACAATGCACATTGCGATTACCAGGTATGCCGGCGCGCTGGCGATAGGGGCGATGCTGCTGTTCGCCGCGCAGGCACAGGCGCAGACGCAGGACAGCCAGAGCGCGGAGAAGGGGACGTCCGCGCACGGTCATTCGCACGACCATGACAAGGCACACAGCCATTCCCACGGGTCCGACGATATCTATAACGGGTATTTCGAGGACAGCCAGATCGAGGCGCGCACGCTGTCGGACTGGGCGGGCGACTGGCAGTCCGTCTATCCCTATCTGCGCGACGGCACCCTGGATCCGGTCATGGCGCACAAGGCGGAGCATGGCGACAAGACAGCCGAGGAATATCGCGAGTATTACGAGACGGGATATCGCACCGATGTCGACCGCATCGTCATCGACGGCGACAGCGTCACCTTCCACAAGGACGGGGCTGCGGTCGAGGGCCGGTATGGCGGCGACGGATACGAGGTCCTGACCTACAAGGCCGGCAATCGCGGCGTGCGCTATATCTTCGAGAAGACCGGCGGCGACGACGGAGCTCCGCGGTTCATCCAGTTCAGCGACCACCGCATCGCCCCCGCCAAGGCGGATCACTACCATCTCTACTGGGGCGACGACCGCGCAGCCCTCCTGAAGGAGGTGACCAACTGGCCGACCTACTATCCCGCCTCGCTGAGCGGCGAGGAGATCGTCGCCGAGATGATGGCGCACTGACCAAGGCCCCGGCGCCCCACCGCGCCGGACCTCCCCCGCAATCGGCCGACACCGCCCGGTTGCGGGGGAGGCCGCGCGGTCCCGACGTGTTGGCGCGACCCGGCATCCGGCTGGAGGTGCCGAGTGTTCCAGTTATGGAACGCAGAGTATCTGTGCGGTGAACGCCGCTCCGCGCTCGGCAAGTGTCGGTCGTTCCTCTGTATCGCTGGCCGTCTGGCTCTTGAAGACGATATTGGCCGAACGCAGGAAGGCACCGATGGTCTCGTTACGAATCGCGAAATTGATGTTCTGCGGAATGGCATCGAACATCGTGACCACGGCCCTGTCATCCAGTCTTGCGGTCACGATACCCACCACATGACCCGTCATGTCGAGCACGGGGCCACCTGAATTTCCGGGTTGTATGGGCGCAGACAGCTGGAAGTACCGGGTGTCGCCCCGTACGCCAGAGAGGCTGTTCACCTCGCCCGATGTGACACTCAGCGCCCCTCCCAGAAGAGGGGCCAGTGGATAGCCCAGTACAACGACCTCCGATCCGATTCTCAAAGGGGCGTCCTGGAAGATCGCACCCGCAACCTGACTGTCAGTCTCGACCTTCAGGGCCGCGAGATCGTTGGTCTTGTCGACCAGAAGCAGGCGAGCGGTGCCATGGGAGGGCACGGTGATCGTTCCGCAGTCATTCACGACGTGAGCGTTGGTCAGCATGACCGCATCGTCGGTCACGAAAAAGCCTGTTCCGCTCGTCGTGTTCCTGGGCGGGGCTTCGTCTTTTGGAGTATGCGGGGTTTCTACTTCGCGCTCCTCCGCCACCCAGACCCGTTGCTCGAACCCCTTTCCCTTTGAGAGGAAGGAGCTATCGGGAATGGAGCCGATTGTCGCGAAAGTGGCCCGTATCGTCTCTGCAACCGAGGAGTCGAAAACACCGAGGACGATGGCGAACCAACCATTGGCGGTCCGATACACAGCCGTATGCTCGAACACCTTTGCATATTGGCGGGCCAGGGTTACCGCTTCGTCCTTGGTACTCCTGCTGGCCGCGACGATGAAAACGGGCCCATCGGAGGACGGCGCCCTTTGTGTGGGGCGCGGCCGTTCGAGATTGAACACGGCGTCTGCCAGAGCAAGGACAATGCTCTCGATATTCGGCAGGACCCTTGCCTGCCAGGAAATCGAAATGCCGCGTGTCGCCGATGGCGTGCGGCGCATCCGCAGATAGAACCTTTTCCCGCGATAGACGCCGGTTACAACGAAGAAGTCGTCTTTCATCACCTTGTAGGAGACGGAGCGACGCTTGCCGGAACGGCTCAATCGCTCGAAGAGGTCCGAATACGACGTGTCGGCGTAGGGCATGGCTATCGTCTCGATGACGAAGTCCTCCGACAGTGATTGCCATCGCGATCCACGTCGGGTTGCCGCTTTTGTCTGTATGAGATTGCGGGGAATTCCTAGCCGCTGCCCGGAACGGGGATCATCGGTGAACTCAAAGCCCACAACGCTCATGATCTGAGATGACCGACGCTTGAGAACCGCGCGCTGGCCCGCATTGAGCACCCCGTTCGGGCGGTAACCGCTCCTGGTCTGGAAGGCCACGATGGCATTGTAGGTGCGCCGGCCAAATTCCCCGTCCGGCAAGGCGTTGTAGTGACCCGTCCATGTCAGGTGCCATTGAACGAGCGCGCGCTCTGCCGCTGGAAGCGATGTGAACGCCAGGCGGGCGCGGTCGTAATCCGCGCGGGCCATGGAAAAGGTCGCGCAGATCAAAGCCAGAGCGATCAAAAGCCGATTGAACACGACGTCAACCCCACCCCCTGAAGACGACAGGACCTATTCAACAACAGTTGACGGGTGTTGTTAAGTTGCCCGATCGGCCCATTGCTCGCGAATAGAGGCGGAACTTGCGGCGACAGGAGGCCGGCTACCCCGTCTTCCGTGCCCTGCGGCGGCCGGTGCCGAGGCGGTGGAGGCTGTGGAGGGCGAGGGTTGTGAGGATGATGGCGCCGCCGATGAGGCTGTTGCCGCTCGGGACCTCGCCGACGACGAGCCAGACCCAGACCGGGGCCAGTACCGTCTCCAGGAGGAAGAACATGGCGACCTCCGCTGCGGTGATGTAGCGCGGGCCTGCGACCAGCATGGCGCTCGCCATGGGCATCACCACGAATCCGTTGAGCGCCATGTAGATCCACTGATCGCCGTCCAGCCAGAGCTGCTGGGCGAAGGGCACGGCGATGCCGGCGGCGATCAGCGCGCCGAGCGCCGGGCTCAGCGACAGGTTCTTGCGGGACCGGCGCACATAGGTGAGCCCGAAGCCCAGCACCGTCGCGCAGCCGAGCGCCAGCCCGTCGCCGAAGGCGCTGCCGCGCCCGAGCCCGTCCCACACGATGATCGCCACGCCCGCAAGGGCGGCCAGAATGGCCATGAGCGTCGCCCGGTTCACGGTCTCCTTCAGCCACAGGAAGGAGAACAGCGCGGCGAAGAGCGGGTTGAGCGCGAGGATGAAGACGAGATTGGCAACCGTCGTGTAGTGCAGCGCGGTCATGAACAGGATGTTCGCCGCGCAGTGCAGCAGGGCCACCACGAAGCCGTCGCGCCCGTTGATGAACGGCTCGCGGCTGCCGGTGGCGAGCCGCCACCACAGCCAGAAGCCGCCCATGGCGAGGAAGACGAACAGGCCGCGCCAGACGATGGCCGTCCACGGATCGGTGTCGACGAGCCGCAGGAGCGGCGTGTCGAAGGTCATGAACATGCCGCCCGCAAAGGTGATCGCGAGCCCCTTGCGGTGCGCGGCTGCCGCCTGTTCGGTGCTGCTGCCTGCCCCCATATCGCGCCTCGCCCCCTTTGGCCACGGCGCCCGCTCGAGCACCGTGAGTGCTGTCTATAGGCGGGGAGGGTGGAGCGCAAGCGCGAGCGGCGGACGGCGCGGGCCTGCAAGCGGGGCCCGTCCGGCCCGAACGGGCCGCCCTACCCGCGCGCGGCCTTACCCGCCGACCGTGCTCCAGCCATCCGCCGTGAGCCGCTCCTGCGGCAGGAAGCGGGACTTGTAGCCCATCTTCGGCGAGCCGGAGACCCAGTAGCCGAGATAGACGTAAGGGAGCCCCATCTCGCGGGCGCGCATGATGTGCTCCAGGATGATGTAGGTGCCGAGGCTGCGCCGCGTGTCGCCGGGCTCGTAGAAGCTGTAGATCATGGACAGCCCGTCGGAGAGGACGTCGGTCAGCGCGACGGCGACCAGCTCGCCCTCGTCCTCGCGCGGATCGGGCCCGGCGAGCGAGACGGCCGGCCCCTTGCGATATTCGACGAGCCGCGTCTTCACGAAGCTGTCCTCCACCATGGAGGCATAGTCGAGCACGGTCATGTCGGCCATGCCGCCTTCATTGTGGCGGGTGTCGATATAGCGCCGGAACAGGGAGTACTGCTCCGAGGTCGCCTGGGCGGGCTGCATCCGCGCGGCGAGGTCGCGATTGGCCCGCCATGTCCGCCGGAAGCCGCGGGAAAAGTCGAAGCGGTCGGCCTGCACGCGCACCGAGACGCAGGCGTTGCACTGCTCGCAGGCCGGCCGGTAGGCGATGTTCTGGCTGCGCCGGAAGCCGCCCTGGGTGAGCGCATCGTTCAGCCGGCCCGCATCCTCCCCGATCAGATGGGTGAAGACCTTGCGCTCCATGCGCCCCGGCAGATAGGGGCAGGTGGCCGGTGCGGTGATATAGAACTGCGGAAAGTTCCGCCCCTCATACACGGGTTTTTGCTCCAGTCGTTACAGCGTCATATCAGGCCATAATACCACGGAGCAAACAGGGAGAAAGCCAGCCAGATCAGCAGACACAGCGGCGCGCCGGCCCGCGCGAAGTCGGAGAACTGGTAGTGGCCGGGGCCCATGACGAGAAGGTTCGTCTGGTAGCCCATGGGCGTGGCGAAGGAGCAGTTCGCCGCGAAGATCACCGCATAGACGAAGATGTTGGGGTCGACGCCGAGCGTGTTGGCGGTGTTGATGGCAATCGGCGTGAACAGCAGCGCGGTGGCGTTGTTGGACAGGAAATTGGTCAGCACCGCGATCAGCAGGAACAACGCCGACAGGATGACGGGCGGTCCCGCATCGCGGAGGGCGCCCACCACATGCTGGGCGAGGTACTGTGCCCCGCCCGTCGCCTCGAGCGCCATGGCCATGGCGATGGACGCGCCGATCAGCATGTAGATCTGCCGGTCGAAGGACCGGCTCGCCTGCCGGATGTTCAGGCATCCCGTCGCCACCATGGCGATCGCTCCGCCAAGCGCGGCGATGACGATGGGAACGAGGCCCGTGGCCGCCGCCGCGATGGTCATGGCGAATACCCCCAGCGCGCGGTTGGCGAGGCCGAGATCGGGCAGCTCGGTGAGCGACCATTCGAGCAGCAGGATGTCGCGGTTGAGGCGCAGCGGGCGCAGGCGCTCGCGCGGTCCCATGATGAGGAGCACGTCGCCCGCCTCGATGCGGATATCGTCCATGCGCGAGCGGATCATCCGGCTGCGCCGCTGGATGCCGAGCACGATGCAGCCGGTCTGCGAGCGGAAGCCGGCCTGCTCGATGACCCGGCCGACAAGGCGCGAGCCCGGCGCCACGACGGCCTCCACCAGCACGATCTCGCCGGCGCCGTCCTCCTGCGCGGCGGTCTCGGTGTCGTTGGCGCGCTCGGCCTGGGCGGCGACGCGGTCGGAGGCGAGAATGCTGTTCCTCGCCTTCAGCGCCTCGGTGAGCGCGTTGCGGGTGGCGGCCACGATCACCACGTCGCCGGCCCTCAGCGTCACGTCCTCGAAGGGCGGCAGATAGGCGTGCTCGCCGCGCTGGACGAGGCGGACCGTCATGTCCTTGAGCGAGGGGAAGAGGCCCGCGACCGCCGCCTCGCCATTGAGCGGATGGTCGGGGGCGACCTCGATCTGGGCGATGAACTGCTTGCCGCTGCCGCCCGCGATCGCCGCGGCCATGGTCTCGCGCGGGGCGAGCAGGCGCGGCGCGACGAAGATCACATAGAGCGCGCCCACGCAGGCGAAGACCAGCCCGGGGATCGCGAAATCGAAGAAGCCGATGGGCTCGAGCCCCGCCCGCACCGCGCTGCCGGCGACCAGCAGGTTGGTGGACGAGCCGATCAGGGTGGTCATGCCCCCCAGAATGGTCAGGAAGCTCAGGGGGATGAGCACCTTGGAGGGATTGAAGCTCAACCGCGAGGCGAGCGCGGTGATGACGGGAATGAAGATCACGACCACCGGCGTGTTGTTCATGAAGGCGCTGACCACGGCCGCCGTCAGCAGGATCAGCACGAAGGTGATGCGCGGCCGGCTGGCGCCCAGCGAGGCGAATTGCCGTGTCGGGCCTTCGAGCGCGCCGGTCTGGTAGAGCCCCTGGCCGATGACCAGCAGCGCCATGATGGTGATCAGCGCCGGGCTCGCGAAGCCGGAGAGCAGGGTCTGGGGCCCGAGCAGCGCCTCGCCGCCGGGCCCTTGGAGGGGAAAGGCGTAGAAGAAGATCAGGAGGACCGTGACGATGGCCGCGGAGATCACCTCCAGCGGCGTCCGCTCCATCACATAGGCCACGATCGCGGTCGCGATGACCGCGAATGTGAACCACATATGTATCGTGGCGCCGAGAATCATGCGTTCACCCACCGGGCGGCATCATGGCCGAGCGGGCGCAAATCCGGCAACCGCATTCTGGGGCGCGATCCCGTTTCCGACCCCGGTGCCGCCCGCCTCAGGCGGCCGCATTCCGGCGCTGCGCGGCGCGGCCGGCAGGGGCGTCCAGGACCTCGGTCACGAAACCCTGCTGCTCGATCAGCGCGATGATCTCGTCGGCATGGGCGGCGTCGCGCGTCTCGATCATGATCTCCAGATCGGCCCGCTTGGCGGGCACCTCCAGGAACATGCGCCGGTGCCAGACCTCCAGGATATTGGCGCCGGCCTGTCCCAGAAGGGTGGAGATCCGGCCGAGCGTGCCCGGCCGGTCGTCGATCTCGATGCGCAGGGAGACGATGCGATGTTCGCGCTCCAGTTCCCGATAGATGATGGAGGCCAGGATGCGTGGGTCGATATTGCCGCCGCACAGGATAAGTCCCACTTTGCGGCCGCGGAAGCTTTCCGGGTCGGCAAGCACCGCGGCGAGCCCTGCGGCACCGGCGCCCTCCGCCACGACCTTCTGTTGACACAAAAAGGCGTTGACCGCCCGTTCGATATCCGACTCCCCCACAAGCCGGATCTCGTCCACATTCTCCCTGCACAGCGCGATGGTGCGCGCCGTGACGTTCTTTACGGCAATCCCTTCCGCCAGCGTCGACCCGCCGCATTGGGCCGGCTCGCCGCGAAGGGCGTGATACATGGAAGGATAAAGAGCCGTTTCCACGCCGACAATGCGGATGTCGGGCTTGAGCGCCTTTGCCGCAACGGCATTGCCGGAAATCAGCCCGCCGCCGCCGATGGGAACGATCAGCGTGTCGAGATCGGGCGCGTCCGCGAGCATCTCCAGCGCGATCGTGCCCTGGCCGGCGATGATATGGTCGTCGTCATAGGGGTGGACGAGGGTGAGCCCCCGGTCCGCGATTATGGCCTCCACCGTGACCTGGGAATCGGCGAGCGTCTCGCCGGACAGCACGATCTCCGCCCCGTGCGCACGGGTGCGCTCGATCTTGTTGAAGGGCGTCGTCTCCGGCATCACGATGGTGGCGGGAATGCCGAGGCGGCTGGCGTGATAGGCGACCGCCTGGGCGTGGTTGCCCGCCGACATGGCGATGACGCCGCGCGCCTTGTCGTCCGCGCTCAGGCTGGCCAGCTTGATGAAGGCGCCGCGGTCCTTGAACGAGTTGGTGACCTGCAGGTTCTCGAACTTCACCGTGAGGTCGACGCCGGTGAGCTTCGACAGCGCGGGGGCGGCGAGCATCGGCGTGCTCACGACCTGTCCCGCCAGCGCGTCCCGCGCGCGTTCGATATCGGAAATGGTGACCGTCATAATCCGCCTCGCGGGATTGCCTCATGATGCGTTTGTCATCATGCCTTATTTCTAATAGCAATCGGGTCTTGGAGCGCACTCAAATCGGCATTCGATCGATTGGGAGCGACATGTGCGAGCGACATGGCACCGTCCCGGAGGCGATCGCCTCGCCGGGAGGAGGGCATCTTATCAGGAAGGAGAGGGGTATGGGTGAACGCGTTGCCTGGATCGGCCTCGGCGTGATGGGTTATCCGATGGCCGGCTATCTCCAGAAGGCCGGACACGAGGTCACCGTCTACAACCGCACCGGCGCCAAGGCGGAGAAATGGGCCGCCGAGCATGACGGCAAGCATGCGCCCACGCCGAAGGAGGCCGTCAAGGACGCCGATTTCGTCTTCGCATGCGTCGGCAATGACGACGATCTGCGCGAGGTCGTGATCGGGTCGGACGGCGCCTTTCACGGCATGAAGAAGGGCGCGGTCTTCGTCGATCACACCACCGCGTCGGCCAATGTCGCCCGCGAGCTCCACGCCAAGGGCGCCGAGCTCGGCATTGCCTTCATCGACGCGCCGGTCTCCGGCGGTCAGGCGGGCGCGGAGAACGGCGTGCTGACCGTCATGGTCGGCGGCGACGAGGACGCTTACGCCAGGGCCGAGCCGCTGATCGACTGCTATGCGCGCATGTGCCGGCTGCTCGGGCCGTCGGGCGCGGGCCAGCTCACCAAGATGGTCAACCAGATCTGCATCGCCGGCCTCGTCCAGGGCCTGTCGGAAGGCATCCATTTCGGCAAGAAGGCCGGTCTCGACATGGCGGCCGTCATCGACGTCATCTCCAAGGGGGCGGCCCAGTCCTGGCAGATGGAGAACCGCTACGAGACGATGATCGACGGCGAGTTCGACTTCGGCTTCGCGGTCGACTGGATGCGCAAGGACCTCGATATCTGTCTTGCCGAGGCCCGGCGCACGGGCGCCCATCTCCCCGTCGCCGCCCTCGTCGACCAGTTCTACAGCGAAGTGCAGAAGATGGGCGGCAATCGCTGGGACACCTCCAGCCTGATCGCCCTGCTCGACAGGGATTGAGCACTCCCGCCCCTCCAAGGCCTTAAAGCCGCTGTGTCCCGGAACCCGATCCGGGACACAGCGGCCTCGGCAATGATTCAGGCGACTGCTTTTTCGTCATTCCCGCGAAAGCGGGAATCCATGTCCGCGGCGCTGTGATGGAGTCCCGCTTTCGCGGGAATGACGGCATGGGGGAGCCTTCCCCGCCAGGATGATCTGAAAGGCGGCTAGGCCGTCTGCCCGGACAGCCGCTTGAGGGCCTTGTCGCGCCCGATGAGCGGCAGCAGGGCGGCGAGCTCCGGCCCGTGGTCGAGGCCGGTCAGCGCCTGGCGCAGGGGCATGAAGAGGGCGCGGCCCTTGCGGCCCGTGCGCGCCTTGACGCGCCCCGTCCAGCTCTTCCAGACCGTGTCGTCCCACGGCTCCGGCGGCAGTTCGTCCGCCGCCTGCCGGCAATAGTCCGGATCGTCGATGGCCGGGCTGATCGGGCCGGCGACGATCTCCCACCAGAAGCGGGCGTCGGCGAGGGTTTCGCAATTGGCACGCACCGCCGTCCAGAACGCCTCGCCGCCGGTCACGCCGAGCCGTTCGAGCCGGCCGGAAACCGCCTCGTAGGGCGTGTCGTGGAGCAGCCTGGCATTGAGTGCCCTGAGCTCGTCCACGCTGAACCGGGCCGGCGCGCGGGCCAGATGCGCGATGTCGAACTGCCGGACGAGCTCGCCCATGTCGGCATGGGGCGCGACCGCCTCGGAGGTGCCGAGCGTCGCGGCGAGGCTCGCCACCGCCATGGGCTCCAGCCCCTCCTCGCGCAGCCCCGCAATGGAGAGCGTGCCGAGCCGCTTGGACAGCGCCTCGCCCTCAGCCCCGACGAGCAGGCTGTGATGGGCGAAGGCCGGCGGCGGCGCGCCGAGCGCCTCGAAGATCTGGATCTGCACGGCGGTGTTGGCGACGTGGTCCTCGCCGCGGATCACATGACTGATGGCGAAGTCGATGTCGTCGACCACGCTCGGCAGCGTGTAGAGATAGGTGCCGTCCGCGCGGATCAGCACCGGATCGGAGAGCGCGGCCCCCTCGAAGCGCTGCGCGCCGCGGATTAGATCGTCCCAGGCGATCCGGTTATCCTCCAGCCGGAAGCGCCAATGGGGTGCGCGCCCCTCCGCCTCCAGCCGCGCGCGCTCGTCCGCCGTCAGCTCAAGGCCCGCCCGGTCGTAGATCGGCGGCAGGCCGCGCGCCAGGCGCCGCTTGCGCTTGCGCTCCAGCTCCTCCGGCGTCTCGTAGCAGGCATAGAGCCGGCCCGCCTCCTTGAGCCGCTCCACGGCCTCGTCGTAGCGCGCGAACCGGTCCGACTGGCGGGCGACCTCGTCCGGCACGATGCCGAGCCAGGCGAGATCCTCTTCGATACCGCGCGCAAAGGCCTGCGTGGAGCGCTCGCGGTCGGTATCGTCGAGGCGCAGCAGGAACGCGCCGCCATGGCCCCGGGCGAACAGCCAGTTGAGGAGCGCGGTGCGCGCATTGCCGATATGGATGCGGCCCGTCGGGCTCGGCGCGAAGCGGACGCGAACGGTCATTCAGTCCCTGTCGCGAAAGTGGTTGGTGATCGGATAGCGCCGGTCGCGGCCGAACATGCGCGAGGTGATCTTGACGCCCGGCGCGGCCTGCCGGCGCTTGTATTCCGCGATATAGAGCAGGCGCTCGACCTTCTTGACGAGATCGCGGTCATGGCCGCGCGCAACGATATCGCTCACAGACATCTCGTGCTCGACGAGACATTCGAGAATGTCGTCGAGAATATCGTAGGGCGGCAGCGAATCCTGGTCCGTCTGGTCTTCCCGCAGCTCCGCCGACGGCGCCTTGGTGATGATGTTTTCCGGGATCACCCGGCCTTCCGGGCCGAGGCAGCCCGACGGCCTCGTCTGGTTGCGGTAGCGGGCGAGCGCGTAGACCTGCGTCTTGTAGAGATCCTTGATCGGGTTGAAGCCGCCGTTCATGTCGCCATAGAGCGTCGCATAGCCGACGGAGACCTCCGACTTGTTGCCGGTGGTGACCACCATGGGGCCGAACTTGTTGGAGATCGCCATCAGCGCGGTGCCGCGCACGCGCGACTGGATGTTCTCCTCCGTGATGTCTGCGGGCAGGTCGTCGAAGGTCGATTTCATGACCGCCGAGAAGCCCTCCACCGCCTCGGCGATGGGCACGACGTCGTAATCGACGCCGAGGGCGGCGGCGCAGGCTTCCGCGTCGTCGAGGCTCGACGAGGCGGTGTATTTGTAGGGCAGCATCACGCAGCGCACCCGGTCCGCCCCGAGCGCGTCGACGGAGAGCGCCGCGCAGATCGCCGAATCGATACCGCCGGACAGGCCGAGCACGACGCTCGCGAAGCCGTTCTTGTTCACATAGTCGCGCAGGCCCAGAACGCAGGCGCGGTAGACCGACTCCATGCCGTTCCCGATCAGCGCCTTCTCGCCGGGCTCGCACAGCCAGCCCTCCTCGCCGCGCCGCCAGCGGGTGAGCACGATCTGCTCCTCCCAGGCCGGCATCTGCAGCGCGAGCGACCGGTCCGCATTGAGCACGAAGGACGAGCCGTCGAAGACAAGCTCGTCCTGCCCGCCCACCTGGTTGAGATAGACCATGGGAAGGCCGGTCTCCGTCACGCGCGCGACGACGAGATTGAGCCGGACATCCGTCTTGTCCTTCTCGTAGGGCGAGCCGTTGGGCACCAGGAAGAACTCCGCCGCCGTCTCCTCCAGGCACTCGCAGACCTCGTCGGTCCACACATCCTCGCAGATCGGCACGCCGATGCGCACGCCGCGGAAGTTGACCGGCCCCGGGGCCGGGCCCGCCGCGAAGACCCGCTTCTCGTCGAAGACGCCGTAATTGGGCAGGTCGTACTTGTAGCGCACGGTCTCCACGCGCCCGCCATCGAGGAGGGCGATGGCGTTGTAGACCTCGCCGTTCTCCACCCAGGGCGTGCCCATGATGACGCCGGGCCCGCCATCGGCGGTGTCGGCGGCGAGCGCCTCCACGGCCTCGCGCGCCGAGCGCTGGAAGGCCGATTTGAGCACCAGGTCCTCCGGCGGATAGCCGGTCATGAAGAGCTCGGTGAACAGCACCAGATCGGCGCCCATCTCCGCGGCCCTGGCGCGCGCCTCGCGGGCCTTGGCGAGATTGGCGTCGATCGCCCCCACGGTCGGGTTGAGCTGGGCGAGCGCGATATCCAGTCGGTCGGTCATGGTCGTCTCTTAGCGTCGCTTGGGGTCCGGAGCAATGGTTTGCATCCGCGCATGCGGCTGTCGAGAGGCCAAAAGGCGGGACGGGGCTTATTCGCGCCCGGCTTTTGGGTTAATGGGTATGCTGGAGCTTCACTTCAGGCAGCCGGGAGGCAGTTGGCCCATGCGGTGGCGACAGGGACGACGCAGTTCGAATATCGAGGATCGGCGAGGCTCGGGACCGGCGTCCGGAGGCCGGGCGGGGGCATGCGCATCCCCGTCGGCGGCCGGCGCGGCGGCATTGGCGGGATCGGGCTGATCATCATCGTCGTGGCCGCGCTCTATTTCGGCGTCGACCCCCGCGTCCTGTTCGAGGGGGCGGGCATTCAGGTGCCGGGCTCGCAGACGGGCCAGGCCGACCGCAGCGCGCAGACCGTGCCGGGCGAAGCCCGCTCGGGCGAGGACGACGAGCTGAAGCAGTTCGTCTCCGTGGTCCTCGGCAGCACGGAGGACACCTGGCACGGCCTGTTCGGCGCCATGGGCAAGGACTACGAGGAGCCGACGCTCGTCCTGTTCTCCGGCGCGGTGAATTCCGCCTGCGGTTTCGCGCAGGCCGCGATGGGGCCGTTCTACTGCCCGCGCGACCGGAAGGTTTACATCGATCTGAGCTTCTATCGCGACCTGCGCGATCGGCTCGGCGCGCCGGGCGATTTCGCCCAGGCCTATGTGATCGCCCACGAGGTCGGCCACCATGTGCAGACCCTGCTCGGCATCAGCCAGCAGGTGCAGGCGGCCCGCGGGCGCGTGTCGAAGGCGGACGCCAACGCGCTGTCGGTCCGGCTCGAATTGCAGGCGGACTGTTTCGCCGGCGTGTGGGCGAACCGGGCGGACGAGGCGACCGATCTTCTCGAGGACGGCGACGTGGAGGAGGGGCTGACCGCGGCGGCCGCCATCGGCGACGACCGCCTCCAGCGCCAGTCGCAGGGCTATGTGGTGCCGGAATCCTTCACCCACGGCTCGTCGGAGCAGCGCGTGCGCTGGTTCAGCCGCGGGCTCGACACGGGCCGGCTGGGCTCGTGCGACACCTTCAACGCGGAGCGCCTGTGACGGCGATCCGCGTCCATATCCCCCGGAAACCCTGAAAGAAAGCGCTGGCATGGCCCAGCCCAGCGGATATAAGAAACGGGGAGAGGGGAGCCGTTTTTTCAGGGGGGAAGCGGCCGGGATGAACCGTCCTTGAGGGAGGCGGCGTGCCCACGCCAAGACTTGAGCTCACCGGCATCGTCAAGCGTTATCCGGGCGTTCTGGCCAATGACCGTGTCGACCTCGCCGTCATGCCGGGCGAGATCCATGCGCTGCTCGGCGAGAACGGCGCCGGCAAGTCGACGCTGGTCAAGATCATCTACGGCGTCGTCCAGGCCGACGAGGGCGATATCCGATGGGATGGCCGGCCCGTCCGCATCGCCGACCCCCATGCCGCGCGCAAGCTCGGCATCGGCATGGTGTTCCAGCACTTCAACCTGTTCGAGACGCTCACCGTGGCGGAGAACATCCTGCTCGGCCTCGACGGGCGGAGCGATCTGAAGGCGCTCTCCGCCGAGATCGCGGAGGTCGCGGAACGCTACGGCCTCGCCGTCAATCCGCACCGGCATGTCCATGCGCTCTCCGTCGGCGAGCGCCAGCGCGTGGAGATCATGCGCTGCCTGCTCCAGGACCCGCGCCTCATCGTCATGGACGAGCCGACCTCGGTGCTCACGCCGCAGGAGGCCGACGGCCTGTTCGTGACGCTGAGGCGGCTGGCGGGGGAGGGGCGCAGCGTGCTCTACATCTCCCACAAGCTGGAGGAGATCCAGGCGCTCTGCGACACGGCCACGGTGCTGCGCGGCGGCCGGGTGAGCGGCCATTGCGTGCCGCGCGAGGAAACGCCGGCGAGCCTTGCGCGCATGATGATCGGCCACGAACTGCCCCATGTGGCGCGTCACAGGCGGCGCGAGCCGGGCCGGCCGGTTCTGGCGGTCGAGGGCCTTTCAGTGCCCGCGCCCGACCCCCACGGGACCGACCTGAAGGACATCTCGTTCACGGTGCGCGAGGGCGAGGTGCTCGGCATTGCGGGCGTGGCCGGCAACGGCCAGCGCACGCTGCTCGGCGCGCTCAATGGCGAGACCGCCGCGCCCGCGCCCGGCATGATCGCGATGGACGGTGTGGCCGTGGGCCGGCTCTCCGCCGGGCGGCGCCGGGCGCGCGGCCTGGCCCATGTGCCCGAGGAGCGCCTGTCGCGCGGGGCGGTGCCGGCCATGTCGCTCGCCCGCAACACGCTGCTGACCGCCCATCGCAAGGGGCTGGTGCGCCACGGGCTGATCGACTTCGCGCGCACCCGCGCCTTCGCGCAAGGCATCATCGAACGCTTCAGGGTCGCAGCCCCGGGCCCGAGACGGAGGCGCGCGGCCTGTCGGGCGGCAATCTGCAGAAATTCATCGTCGGCCGCGAGATCTCGCTGGAGCCGCGCCTTCTGGTGCTCGGCTATCCCACATGGGGCGTCGATGTCGGCGCGGCCGCCGCGATCCGCCAGGAGATCATCGACCTCGCGGAGAAGGGCACGGCGGTCATCGTCCTGTCGGAGGATCTCGACGAGCTGTTCGAGGTCTGCGACCGGATCGCGGTGATCGCGGGCGGCAGGCTGTCGCCGCTGCGCGCCGTCGGCGAGGCGGGCGTGGAGGAACTCGGCCAGTGGATGAGCGGCGGCTTCGCGGGCGCGGCACGCAAGGCGGACGCGGAGGCCGGCCATGCTGGTTAGGCTCGAACCGCGCCTTGAGACCTCGCGCGCCATGCGTCTCGCCTCGCCGCTGATCGCGGCGGGCCTCACCGTGCTCGCCGCCGTCATCCTGTTCTCCGCCCTCGGCCGCGACCCGGCGTCGGCGCTTTATGTCTTCTTCGTGCGCCCGCTGTCGAGCGCCTACGGGCTCGGGGAATGGGCGATCAAGGCGACGCCGCTCGCGCTGTGCGCGCTCGGCCTGACCATCGGCTTCCGCGGCAATGTCTGGAATATCGGCGCGGAGGGCCAGCTCACCATGGGGGCGATCTGCGGCGGCGGCGTCGCGCTCGCCTTCCATGGCGAGGCGGGCTGGTGGACCCTGCCGCTCATGCTCGCCGCGGGCGCGCTCGGCGGCATGGCCTGGGGCGCGATCCCGGCCCTCCTGAGGACGCGCTTCAACGCCAACGAGATCCTGACGAGCCTGATGCTCGGCTATGTGGCGCTCCATCTGCTGGGCTATCTCGTCCACGGGCCGTGGCGCAGCCCGGAAGGGTTCAACTTCCCCGAAACGCGGCTGTTCGACGAGGCCGCCCTCATGCCCGTGCTCCTGTCGGGGACGCGGCTCCATGCCGGCGTGATCCTCGCCCTTGTGGCGTTCGCGGCGGTCTGGCTCTTCACCGCGCGCTCGTTTCGCGGCTTCAAGGTGGATGTGGCCGGCCAGGCGCCGGCGGCGGCCGCCTATGCGGGGTTCGCCCGCTCCGGGGTCGTCTGGCTGAGCTTCCTCGTCTCCGGCGGCCTTGCGGGGCTTGCCGGCATCGTGGAGGTGACGGGCACCATCGGCCAGCTCCAGCCGGTCATCTCGCCGGGCTACGGGTTTGCGGCGATCATCGTGGCCTTTCTCGGCCGCCTGCATCCGGTGGGCGTGGTGATCGCGAGCCTTTTGATGTCGCTCGTCTATCTCGGCGGCGAATCCCTCCAGATCAACCAGAACCTGCCGCTTGCGGTGACCGGCGTGTTCCAGGGGCTGCTGCTGTTCTTCGTCCTCGGGACGGACGTCCTGGTGCGCTACCGCATAAGGATCGCGAGACTGGCCGGGGAGGAGGCGTGATGGACGGCATCGATCAGGCGGTCACCATTCTCGCAGGGGCCATCCGGGCTGGAACCCCGCTGGTCTTCGCAGCCCTCGGCGAGCTCGTCGCGGAACGTTCCGGCGTCCTCAATCTGGGGGTGGAGGGCATGATGCTGATGGGGGCTGTGACCGGCTTCATCGCCACCGCCGTCACCGGCGACCCGCTCGTGGGCATCGCCGCGGCGATGCTCGCGGGGCTGGCCATGGCGCTCGTCTTCGCCGCGCTGACGCTGGGGCTGCTCGCCAACCAGGTCGCCACGGGGCTCGCGCTCACCATCTTCGGCGTCGGCCTGTCGGCCTTTGTCGGGCAGGATTATGTCGGCACGCCCATCGAGGGGCTGAAGGCTCTCGACCTGTTCGGGCTGGCGGGGCTTCCCGTCGTCGGCCCGCTGCTCTTCGGCCACGACCTCATGGTCTATCTGTCGCTCGTCCTGCTCGCCGCGGTGGCGTGGGTCCTGACGCGCACCCGCGCCGGGCTGGTCCTGAGGGCGGTGGGCGAGAACCCGGACGGCGCGCACGCCATCGGCCACCCGGTCCTGCGCATCCGCCTCCTCGCGGTGCTCTTCGGCGGGGCCTGCGCGGGCGTGGCGGGCGCCTATCTCTCGCTCGTCTACACCCCGCAATGGGCGGAGAACATGACCGCGGGGCGCGGCTGGATCGCGCTCGCCCTCGTCGTCTTCGCCACATGGCGGCCCGTGCGGGTGGCGCTCGGGGCCTATCTGTTCGGCGGCATCACCATTCTCGGCCTCCATGTGCAGGCGCTGGGCTTCGACGTATCCTCGCAGCTCATGGCGACCCTGCCCTATATCGCGACCGTCGTCGTTCTGGCGCTCATCTCGCGCGACGCGACCCGCATCCGGCTCAATGCGCCGGCAGCGCTCGGCCGCCCGTTCCATCCCGCCGCCTGAGCGTTCGGGGGATGTACCGCTCCAGCGTCTCGATCCTCAGGCCGCCCGGGCCTTTCGCCGGCAGCGTTGCGGAATCTCGTCCAGGAACGCCCCGATCAGCCTGTTGACCGCCTCGGGCTGCTCGAATGGCACGAAATGGCCGGCATCCTCCACGAGCGCGAAGCGGCCGGAGGGGAGGCGGGCCGCCATCCGCGCCATCATGGCCGGCGGCGCGAAGGGGTCCTGCGCGCCGGCGACGACCAGCGCCGGACAGGCAATGCGGGCCAGCTCGGCGCGCATGTCGAACCCGGCGATAAGCTCGATATGGCGCCTGAAGAGCGCCGGCGGCATCCGTGCGAGGGTGCGCCGCACGAGGCTCGCGCCCACGGGATCCGCCGCATCGCTCGCCAGCATCTCCACGGCCTGCCAGGCGATTTCGCTCATTGTCCGGCCGGCCTCGAGCGGCCCGAGCCACGTCTCCAGGAACGCCTTCTGGAACGGAGCCTCGCGATTGCCGAACGCCGCGCTGGTCGCGATCAGGACGAGGCCGGCGATCCGCTCGGGACAGTGCCGCGCCATGTGCAGGGCGAGCATTCCGCCCAGCGAATAGCCGATCAGTACGGCACGCCGGGCCTCGATGGCCTTCAGATACTCCTCCAGCCGGTCGGCCAGCTCTTCCAGCGTGATCGACGGCGAAGGCGGGCTTGGAGGATATCCCCAGGCCGACCACGGCGCGACGGGATAGCTCCCGGAGAAATATGCGGTCTGGAAGGACCAGATATCTGTATGGCCACCCAGCCCGTCGAGAAAGGCGAGCGTCGGTTGCGTCATGCGAGTGTCCCCCGAACCCAACGTTACGACCCCGTCATCGAAAAAACAACTATAAGTAGCAATTTTAGAGATAATCAAATGTTTGTGGCCATTCAAAGTCCCGTTCGCGGACCTGTTGACAAGCCACCCGCTCTCTGTGCGTCTTGATATCCGCAAAAAAGAGGCAGACAGGCCGGGTGACGCATGACGTGGTGGCTCGTTCTCTTCGTTCTCATCGATGGCCAATGGGTGCCGGGGGCGGATCTGACGCCGGAGGGCTGGAGCCCGCGCGCCTATGACACACGGGAGGAGTGCATGGAGCGCCGGGATTTCGCCGAGGAGTCGCTGGCCGGCCTCCGCGATGTCGACGACTCGAAATGGTTCTGCACGCGCGACAGGGATGCCGCGCTCTCCGAGCTCGAGGCGGAGGCCGGACAGTGACGCGGCTCGTCTATGTCGTGGCCGCCGGCGAGAACGGCGTCATCGGGCGCGATGGCGGCCTGCCATGGCGCCTGTCCTCCGATCTGCGGCGCTTCAAGGAGATCACCATGGGCAAGCCGCTCGTCATGGGGCGCAAGACCTATGAGTCGATCGGCCGACCGCTGCCGGGCCGCGACAATATCGTGGTCACCCGCCGGGGCGGTTTCGCGCCGGAGGGCGTGATCGTCGCGGACAGCCTGGAGGCGGCGTTGAAGGTGGCGGAGGAGAAGGCGAGGGCGCGCGGCGCCGACGAGATCGCTGTCATCGGCGGTGGCGAGATCTTCGAGGCGCTGATGGACCGTGTCGAGCGCATCTACCTCTCCCGCGTGCATGCCAGCCCCGGCGGCGATGTCTTCCTGCCTGCGCTCGACCCCGCCGAATGGCGCGAAACGGCGCGCGAGGACCATGAGGCGGGCGAGCGCGACGACGCCTCCTTCTCGCTCGTCGTGCTCGACCGGGTGGCCGGCCGGTCTTGATTTGGCGGACCCGCGCCCCGACACTTAAGGGGACAGTGGCCCCAGCCCCCGCGCCTTCGCGGGGCGTCCGGCGAGGTGAACGCCCATGCCCAGCACCGCCCCCGTCTTCCACAATGTCATCGAGGCGATCGGCAATACGCCGCTCCACGAGGTCACGGCGCTGGATACCGGCCCGTGCCGGCTGTTCCTGAAGCTGGAGAACCAGAACCCCGGCGGCTCCATCAAGGACCGGATCGGCCGGTCGATGATCGAGGCGGCCGAGCGCGACGGGCTCATCGCGCCCGGCGGCACCATCGTGGAGGCGACCGCCGGCAATACCGGGCTCGCGCTGGCGCTCGTCGCCCGGCAGAAGGGCTATCGCATGGTGCTGATCGTGCCCGACAAGATGGCCCAGGAGAAGGTCTTCCACCTGCGCGCCATGGGGGCCGACGTCATCACCACGCGCTCCGATGTCGGCAAGGGGCACCCGGAATACTATCAGGACATGGCGGAGCGGCTGGCCGGCGAGAATGGCTGGTACTACATCAACCAGTTCGCCAATCCCGCCAATCCCCATGCCCACGAGACGACCACGGGCCCGGAGATCCTCGCCCAGTGCGAGGCCGCCGGGGTTGCGCCCGACGCCATCGTCTGCGGCGTCGGCTCGGGCGGCACGGCGACGGGACTGTCGCGTTTCTTCGCGACGGCGAGGCCCGAGACGCAGTTCGTGCTCGCCGACCCGGAGGGCTCGATCCTTGGCCATTACATCGAGACCGGCGAGGTCTCCACGGATGTCGGCTCATGGCTGGTGGAGGGTATAGGTGAGGATTTCGTGCCGCCGGTCGCCGATCTGTCGCGGGTGAAGACGGCCTATTCGATCCCGGACCGGGAAAGCTTCCAGGCGGCGCGCGAGCTCCTGAGGCGCGAGGGCGTGCTCGGCGGCTCCTCGACGGGAACGCTGCTCGCCGCGGCGCTGCGCCACGCCCGCCGGCAGACGGAGTCCCAGACCATCGTCACCTTCGTCTGCGACAGCGGCAACAAGTATCTCTCCAAGATGTTCAACGACTTCTGGATGATCGACAACGGCTTCATGGAGACGCCCCACAAGGGCGACCTCACGGACCTCGTGGCGCGCAAGTTCGCCGAGGCGCAGACCGTGACGGTCAAGCCCTCGACGGGCCTCGACCGGGCCTACCGCCAGATGAAGCTCTACGACATCTCCCAGCTTCCCGTGCTGGAGGAGGACAGGCTGGTCGGCATTCTCGACGAGGAGGACCTGCTCGCCTTCGTCTGCGGCCATGGGGGCCGGTTCGACGGCACGGCGGCGGACGCCATGAGCCGCGACATCAAGGTGGTCGATGCCGGCGACAGGCTGACCGACGTCCTCTCCATCCTGCGGCGCGGCATGGTCGCGCCCGTCGTGTCCGATGGCCGCTTCCAGGGGCTCATCACAAAGACGGACGTGCTCAACCACTTGCGGCTGCACCCCGAGGAAGCCAAGTGTTGAGATCAGCGTCATCCCGCTCTCCCCTTCTCCAGACCGAAGCGAGACAATCCCATGAAGAAGAACAGGGCCGGGTTCTCCACCCGCGCAATCCATGCAGGCCAGGCGCCGGATCCGGTGACCGGCGCCATCATGACGCCGATCTACGCCACCTCGACCTATGTCCAGTCGAGCCCCGGCGTCCACAAGGGCTACGAGTATTCGCGCTCCGGCAACCCGACGCGCAAGGCGCTGGAGGACTGCATGGCGGATCTGGAGAACGGCGCGAGAGGCTTCGCCTTCGCCTCCGGCCTCGCCGCCTCCGCCACGGTGCTGGAGCTGCTCGACGCCGGCGACCACGTGGTCGCGGCCGACGATCTCTATGGCGGCACCTATCGGCTGTTCGAGGGCGTGCGCAAGCGCTCCTCGGGGCTTGAGACGAGCTTCGTCGACTTCTCCGATCTCGACGCGGTGGAGGCCGCCATCACGCCGCGCACGCGAATGCTCTGGGTGGAGACGCCGACCAATCCGCTGCTGAAGGTCATCGATCTGGCCGCCGTCTCCGCGCTCGCCCGCCGCCACGGCCTCGTCGCGGTCTGCGACAACACCTTCGCCTCGCCCTATCTCCAGCGCCCGCTCGACCATGGCTTCGACCTCGTCGTCCATTCCGCGACCAAGTATCTCAACGGCCATTCCGATGTGGTCGGCGGCATCGTCGTCGCCGCAGAGGAGAGCGCCCATGAGGGGCTCGCCGACCGTCTCGGCTATCTCCAGAACGCCGTCGGCGGGGTGATGGGCCCGTTCGACGCCTTCATGGTGCTGCGCGCGCTCAAGACGCTGCCGGTCCGCATGGAGCGCCACTGCGCGAACGCCATGGCGGTGGCGCGCTATCTTGAGGCCCACAATGCCGTGTCGCGCGTCTATTTCCCGGGGCTTGAGAGCCATCCCGGCCACGACATTGCCAGCCGGCAGATGACCGGCTTCGGCGGCATGGTGACGGCGGTGCTGACAGGCGGGCTCGCCGCGGCGAGGGGGTTTCTCGAGCGCACGGAGCTGTTCTCGCTGGCGGAAAGCCTCGGCGGCGTGGAAAGCCTCATCGAGCATCCCGCCATCATGACCCATGCCTCCATCCCGCCGGAGACGCGCGCCGCGCTCGGCATCGATGACGGTCTGGTGCGGCTGTCGGTCGGCATCGAGGATGTGGACGACCTGCTGGCCGACCTAGAACAGGCCCTGAAAACAATCGGTTAGACCCGTTTCCGGACTCTGATCGGGAGCTTGGCGTCCGGCTCTCGCGCCGCATGGGCCCGCCGGCATGGCCGCACGCGGGCGGCCATGCGGCTGCGCGCCCGTTTCGCCGTTTCCCCCTGCGGCTTATCTGGCACTTGAGATTCCGCCGGCCCGCTGCCACAGTCGGGTGCGCCGTCCGCAGGGTTGGCCCAGGTTTCAGGTATCGTCGATGAAGGAGACAAGGCGCGATGAAGACGCGTGCTGCTGTCGCAGTGGAGGCCGGAAAGCCTCTGGAGATCACGGAGGTCGATCTCGAAGGCCCGCGGGAAGGCGAGGTCATGGTCGAGGTCAAGGCCACCGGCGTGTGCCATACCGATGCGTTCACGCTGTCGGGCGCCGATCCGGAGGGGCTGTTCCCGGCCATTCTGGGCCATGAGGGCGCGGGCGTCGTCGTGGAGGTCGGCCCGGGGGTCACGTCGCTCAAGCCGGGCGACCACGTGATTCCGCTCTACACCCCCGAATGCCGGGAATGCGAGTACTGCCTCAATCCCAAGACCAATCTGTGCCAGGCGATCCGCTCCACGCAGGGCCAGGGCCTGATGCCGGACGGCACCAGCCGCTTCTCGCTCGGCAAGCAGAAGCTGCACCACTATATGGGCACCTCGACCTTCGCCAATCACACCGTGCTGCCGGAGATCGCGCTGGCGAAGATCCGCGAGGACGCGCCCTTCGACAAGGTCTGCTATGTGGGCTGCGGCGTGACCACGGGCCTCGGCGCGGTGGTCAACACCGCGAAGGTCGAGCCGGGCGCGAACTGCATCGTCTTCGGCCTCGGCGGCATCGGCCTCAACGTGATCCAGGGGCTGAAGCTCGTCGGCGCCAACATGATCGTCGGCGTGGACCTCAATCCCGACAAGAAGGCGTGGGGCGAGCGCTTCGGCATGACGCACTTCGTCAACCCGGACGAGGTGGACGGCGACCTGACCTCCTATCTGGTGGAGCTCACGGGCGGCGGCGCGGACTATACGTTCGAGTGCATCGGCAATGTGAAGCTCATGCGGCTGGCGCTGGAGAGCTGCCACAAGGGCTGGGGCGAATCGGTGATCATCGGCGTCGCGCCCGCAGGTGCCGAAATCTCCACGCGGCCCTTCCAGCTCGTCACCGGCCGCAGCTGGCGCGGCTCCGCCTTTGGCGGCGCGCGCGGGCGCACCGACGTGCCGAAGATCGTCGACTGGTACATGGACGGCAAGATCGAGATCGACCCGATGATCACCCACACCATGCCGCTGGAGAAGATCAACGAGGCGTTCGATCTGATGCATGAAGGCTCGTCGATCCGCTCCGTGATCGTCTACTGACACTGGCCGGCCGGCGCCCCGAATGACGGGGATGCCGGCCGTCCTTTGTGGACTTCGGCGGTGTGCGCCCCTATATGAGCGCCCATAACCAAAGAGTGTGTTGCGGTCGCACCGATCCGTCATCACGAACAGAAAAGCAAAGCAAAGAGCGGGAAGAGGACAGGTAACTCATGCCCTGGAGTAATCAAGGCGGCGGCGGAGGCTGGCAGGGAGGCGGTGGAGGCCGCGGACCCTGGGGCCAAGGCCCCCAAGGCGGCGGTGGCGGCGGTCAGCGCCCCAATCCGCCCGATCTGGAAGAACTGCTCAGGAAGGGGCAGGACCGGCTGAAGGATTTCATCCCCGGCGGCGGGGGCGGAAGCGGCAGCGGGGGACCGGGCTTCTTCGTCTGGGGCCTGATCGTCATCGGCATTATCGGCATCTTCGTCTGGAACGGGCTCTATCGCGTCCAGCCGGATTCGGTCGGCATCGAGCTCCTGTTCGGCCGCGCCGAGCCGGGCGAGACCCAGCCCGGCCTGCACTATGTCTTCTGGCCCATCGAGACGGTCGAGACCGTTCCGGCCCTGCGCCAGAACGAGACACGGATCGGCACCAACACGTCGGGCCGGCAGGACGACGAGGGGCTGATGCTCACCGGCGACCAGAACATCGTGGATATCGAGTTCACGGTCCTCTGGCGGATCGCCGATCCGCGCGCCTATCTCTTCAACATCTCCAATCAGGAGCAGATGGTCCGCGTGGTCGCCGAAAGCGCCATGCGCGACGTGGTCGGCCGCAATACGGCGGAAGTGGTGCGCACGACGGGCCGCGCGGAGGTGCAGGATTCCGTTCAGAACCTCATCCAGCGCACGCTCGATTCCTATGGCGCCGGCATCCAGCTGGCGAGTGTCAATATCGAGCGCGCCGACCCGCCGACCGCGGTCGCCGACGCCTTCGAGGAGGTCCAGCGCGCCAAGCAGGACCAGGACAAGTTCATCGAGGACGCGCAGAAATACTCCAACCGCCGCCTCGGCGAGGCGCGCGGCGAGGCCGCCCAGCTCCGCGAGGAGGCCGAGGGCTACAAGGGCCGCGTCGTGGCCGACGCGCAGGGCGCCTCGCAGCGCTTCCTGCAGGTCTATGAGGAGTACAAGAAGGCGGAGGACGTGACCCGCAAGCGGCTCTTCCTGGAGACGATGGAGAGCGTGCTCGGCCAGTCCAACAAGGTGATCATCGAGGAAGGCGCCGGCGGTTCCGGCGTGGTGCCCTACCTGCCGCTGCCGGAAGTGCAGAAGCAGCGCAGCCAGTCGTCCTCGGATTCCGCATCCGGCAACAGGGGAGCGTCGCAATGAAGGCAGGACTGAGAAACGCTCTCCTGATTCTCGTCGCCGCGGTGGTCATCGGCACCTATGCCTCGACCTTCATCGTCGACGAGCGCGAGAAGGCGCTGGTGGTCCGCTTCGGCCAGATCCAGCGCGACGTGAACGATCCGGGCCTCTACTTCAAGGTGCCCTTCATCGACCAGGTGGTCTATATCGACAAGCGGATCCTGTTCTTCGAGAGCAACGACAAGCGCGTCCAGGTCGTGGACGGGCGGCGCTATCTCGTCGACACGATCACGATGTTCCGCATCGAGAACGCGCGCCGGTTCCGCGAGGCGGTGGAGGCCAATCTGCGGCTCGCCCGCCAGCGGCTCGAAACCCGACTGGAAGCCGCGCTCAGGGCGACCTACGGCAAGCGGTCCTTCGATGCGGCCCTGTCGGAGGAGCGCGAGCAGATGATGCGCGAGATCCGCGACGATCTCAGGCCGAACGCCAACGAGATCGGCATAGAGATCGTCGATGTCCGCATCCGGCGCACCGACCTCCTGCCGGAGGTGCTGCAGAGCACCTATGACCGGATGAGCGCGGAGCGTCTGGCCGAGGCGGAGGAGATCCGCGCGGTCGGCACCGAGCGCAGCCTCACCATCCGGGCGCAGGCGGACCGCACCGCCGTGATCCTGGTCTCGGAAGCCCGCCGCGACGGCGAGATCATCCGGGGCCAGGGCGATGCGGAGCGCAACGGCATCTTCGCCGCGGCCTACAACCAGGCGCCGGAGTTCTTCTCCTTCTTCCGGTCCCTGGAGGCCTACCGCAAGAGCCTGCGGGGCAACGACACGACGCTCGTGCTGCGGCCCGATTCGGAGTTCTTCGAGTATTTCAGCTCCGATCGGCTGATGCGCGATGGCGGCACGGCTAGCAGTGCCGGCCGGTCCGGCGAGGCCCGGTCCGCTCCGGTGCCGCCGGCCTCCGGCACGGCAGAAGGGGCCGGCGCCGCGCAATGAGCGAACTCGTCACCGCGCTCGGATTGGTGCTGGTGATCGAGGGAGTGCTCTATGCGGCGTTTCCGGGCGGCGTGAAGACGATGATGCACGCCGCCCAGGACCTGCCGGACAGCACCTTGCGGTCCGGCGGGCTCGCGGCGCTGACGCTGGGCGTGCTGATCGTGTGGCTCGTTCGCTAGGGCATCCGTGCCCGGCGTCCGCACGGGGGGCGACCTGCAAGCCGGCGGTCACGCCTGCATTGCAGAAAGTTGATCGCTCCCGGAGCGCCGGAGCGACTTAGCGGTGTGCGACCGGGCGCCGGTTGCTCTAGGATAATCGTGGCGGCTTGCGGCCGCGCCATAATGACGTCGGCTTGTCGTGCGATTGGCGTGGGGTGCAATGCAGAGGTCCGTACCAGCGGTAGAGAGGTGGCGAAATGGGTTTCCGAGCACCAGCCTGTGATCGGCGCGCCGACCGGATGTCCGGGGGCGCGATGAGGTCGCTGGCGACGCTTGTCATGCTGTGGGCAGTGGCGGCGATGGCCCTTCAGGCGGGGCCGGCCCGGGCACAGGGACCGCAGTCGGTGGCGGATCTGGCCGATGAGCTGTCGGACGCCGTGGTCAATATCTCGACCTCCCAGCGCGCGTCCGCCCAGGAAACGATCCCGATGCCGAACCTGCCGCCGGGATCGCCCTTCAAGGATTTCTTCGACGAGTTCTTCAACCAGCAGCGGCCCAATGGCGACACGCCGCGCCGGCGGGTCAACTCGCTGGGCTCCGGCTTCGTGATCGATCCGGACGGCATCGTGGTCACCAACAACCACGTCATCTCCGATGCCGACGAGATCGAGGTCAACCTGTCCGACGGCTCCACGCTGAAGGCGGAGCTCATCGGCCGCGACACCAAGACCGACCTCGCGCTCCTGAGGGTCGAGCCGGAAAAGCCGCTGACGGCGGTGACCTTCGGCTCGTCCGACGCGCTCAGGGTCGGCGACTGGGTGATGGCCATCGGCAACCCCTTCGGCCTCGGCGGATCGGTGACGCTCGGCATCGTGTCGGCGCGCAACCGCAATATCAATGCCGGGCCCTATGACGATTTCATCCAGACCGACGCGGCCATCAACCGCGGCAATTCCGGCGGTCCGCTGTTCAACATGGATGGCGAGGTCGTGGGCATCAACACCGCGATCATCTCGCCGTCCGGCGGGTCGATCGGCATCGGCTTCGCGATTCCCGCCACGACCGCGGCCCGCGTGATCGACCAGCTTCGCCGCTATGGCGAGGTGCGCCGGGGCTGGCTCGGCGTGCGGGTGCAGACCGTGACGGACGATCTGGCGGAGAGCTTCGGCCTGTCGGAGCCGCGCGGCGCGCTGGTGGCCGACGTCACCAAGGGCGGCCCCGCGGAGGAGGCCGGCATCAAGCCCGGCGACGTGATCGTGGAGTTCGACGGCAAGCCGGTTCCGGAAATGCGCGATCTGCCCCGCGTCGTGGCCAATACGGCCATCGGCAAGGCGGTCGATGTCGTGGTGCTGCGCAATGGCGAGGAGCAGACCATCTCGGTGACGCTCGGCGACCTCGACGAGGGCGAGAAGCTCATTGCCGGGAACTCCTCCGACGAGGGCGACGACAAGGACGGCGCCATGCCGGAGACGCTGCTTGGCCTGGAGCTCGCGCAGCTCACGCCCGAGGCCCGCCAGCGCTACGGCATCGACGAGTCGGTCGATGGCGTGCTGATCGCCGCCGTCAACGACGACGGGCCGGCCGCCGACAAGGGCATCGAGGCCGGCAATGTGATCGTGCAGGTGGGCCAGGAGCCGGTGTCGGAGCCGGCCGACGTGCAGCGCCGGGTCTCCGCCCTCGTCAAGGAAGGCCGCCGGTCCATCCTGCTTCTGGTCGCCAACCGCGACGGCGACATGCGCTTCCTCGCCATCCAGGTCGAGAAGGGCGAGGACGAGAACGAGTAGCGATCGCTCTCGCGCGGGGTTTTCGGGCGTCCGGCCTGTCGCCGGGCGCCCCGCCGTCTCGCGAGGGCCATCGTGCAGAGCCGGAGGGAGGGGGCGGTGAAGCTTTTCACCTATTTTCGCAGTTCCGCGGCCTATCGGGTTCGCATCGCGCTCAGGCTGAAGGGGCTTGAGCCCGAGGCGCACGCCGTGGCGCTCGACGGCGCCCAGCACGCGGAGGATTTCAGGGCGATCAATCCGCAGAGCCTCGTGCCGGCCCTCATGCTCGACGACGGCACGGTGCTCACCCAGTCCCTCGCCATCATGGAGTATCTGGACGAGACCTGGCCGGAGCCGCCCTTCCTGCCCGCCGGGCGGGAGGATCGCGCCAAAGTGCGCGCGCTCGCCCAGATGGTCGCCTGCGAGATCCACCCGCTCAACAATACGCGGGTGCGCAACTATCTCACCGACACGCTTCATCTCGACGGCGCGACGTCGCAGGCGTGGTACGCCCACTGGATCCGGACCGGCTTCGAGGCGATCGAGCAGCTCATCGGCGCGGATGGCTATTGCCATGGCGACCGCGTCACGCTCGCCGATATCTGCCTCGTCCCGCAGGTCTACAATGCGCGCCGCTTCGAGGTGGACCTCGCCGATTTCCCGAGGATCCGGGCGGTGGAGGCGACATGCGGCGCGCTCGAGGCCTTCGCCGCCGCCCATCCCGACCGCCAGCCCGACGCGCCGGCGACGGCCTGAGCGCCGAAGACCGCCGCGACGGCCCGACAGCCCGGCCTAGGGGCGCTGCGTCCAGAACACGCAATATGTCTGGCCGTTTCCGGTCTCGCCCCACAGGCCGCCATGGGCCCGGCACCCGAGCGGGCTGTCGAGCTGTCCGTCAAGTTGCGCTCCGGCCACGTCGAGAACGATGCCGAGGCTTGCGAGAACGAACAGGAAGGCCGCCATCGCGAGCAGGACATTGGTGCGGCGCTGCTGGGACCTGAGAGCCAGACGGATCTCCTGATAGGGCCTTGCCAGCCGGCGCATCGCCGCGTCGGCGGTCGCGGGGTCGTGGCGCGGGGCATGTCCAGGCCCGTTGGTGCGCCAGTCGTCGACATGGGCCGGCTGCGCCGTGGCGTGCTCCCAGTCCCGGCTCGCATGGGCGGGACCGCGGTCGGCCGCAGGACGGGGGCCGCCCGCGCCTGTAGTGTCGAAGAGCGCGTCGTCCTGCCAGTCCCCTGTGTCCTGGCGCCGGTTGGCGGGGGCCTCCGGCGACGTCTCCTGAAACAACCGGTCCATGTCGGTCCATGCGGCGGCCTGTGGCGTTGAATGCTGCATATCGACCACTTTCCATAGTCGTCGGGCTGAAATGCGGATGTATTCCGAATCGCTCCGTCTCTCGGATCTCTCGGCGATTCTCGATTGATAGTATATATCAATAAAAAATATCACCAAAGGTTGTGTTCATGGGGGCTAACCCCGAATGACTGTGGCGTACGAACCCGGAGCGGGGCGTGCCTCGTCGGGGCAACCATGACCGCTTGCCAGCCGACCGCGATCCGGCCCGCCGGTCGGAACACGGGTATTCAGGCGATATTGGGGGGAATGAATGGTGGGCGGTACTGGACTTGAACCAGTGACCCCTGCGATGTGAACACAGTGCTCTACCAGCTGAGCTAACCGCCCGGCGCCGGGGACCTCGGCTCGCGAGGTCCCGTCCGCATGACGGGGATATAAAGGGGAGCGTTCGGCCAAGTCAAGCTGGCTGTGGCCCGATTGCGGAGAGAATGCTCAGCGCCTGGCGAGAACGGCCTCGATTGCGGCGGGCAGTTCGTCGAACCGGTCGATCATGGCGTCCGGGCCGAAGGTCTCCACGGGGGCCTCCGTATAGCCGAAGGACACGCCGATCACGGGCAGCCCGGCGGCCCGCGCGGTCAGGATGTCGGTCTCGCTGTCGCCCACGAAGACCGCCGCGGCGGGATCGGCGTCGAGCCGCCTGAGCGTCTCCAGCGCGGTTGCCGGATCGGGCTTGCTGACCGGCAGCGTGTCGCCGCCGATGACCGCCCCGAAATGGCCGCCGAGATCCAGCGCCTGCAGGAGGGCGTGGGCGGCGCTTTCGGGCTTGTTGGTGCACACGCCGAGCGCCACCGCCTCGCCCTCCAGCCTTGAGAGCACGCCGGGAAGGCCCGAAAAGGGCCGGCTGGCGGCCGCGATATTCTTCAGATAATAGTCGAGAAACTCGCCATAAAGCTCCTCTATGACTCTGTCTTCGGCGGGCGAACCCGTCTCCGAGAAGCCCCGCGCCATGAGCACGCGGGCGCCGCGTCCGACCATGTGGCGCACCCTGTCGAGAGGCACCGCGCGCCGGCCGTGCAAGGCGAGGACATGGTTCATCGCCGCGGCGAGGTCGGGCGCGGTGTCGACCAGGGTGCCGTCGAGGTCGAACACGATTGCGGATGGTCTGGTGACGCCCATGCCGGGAAATGCTCCGTTCGGGGGGCGGCCGTCGCGGCCGCGTGCCTTCGCGATGTTGAAGCGCAAATGGCGCCGTTCCGCAAGCCACCCGGTCGCCGCAGGCCTGCTATGCGCCGAACCCGGATTTGCTCATGGGCGGCACGTCGCTTAAATAGCAGGTCGAGGCCGCCGTTGAAGCGCCGGGCACGAGACCCGGGGCGCGCGGAGTTTCACTTTTGGGAGAGGATCACGATGGACTTTCTGAACGACAAGTCGCTGTTCAAGGACAAGAGCTATATCGGCGGCGAATGGGTCGGCGGCGCGAAGACGTTCGAGGTGAAGAACCCCGCCACCGGCGAGGTTCTGGCCTCCGTCCCCGATTTCGGCGCGGAAGAGACGCGCGGCGCGATCGAGGCCGCCAATGCCGCCTTCAAGGGATGGGCCGCGCTGACCGCGCGCGAGCGCTATCTGATCCTGCGCCGCTGGTTCGAGCTCATCATGGAGAACCAGGACGACATCGCCCGGCTGATGACGGCTGAGATGGGCAAGCCGCTCACCGAATCGCGCGGCGAGGTCGCCTATGCCGCCTCCTTCGTCGAGTTCTACGCCGAAGAGGCCAAGCGCGTTTACGGCGAGACCATTCCGAGCCCGAAGGCCGATGCCCGCGTGGTGGTCATCCGCCAGCCGATCGGCGTCGTCGGCGCGATCACGCCGTGGAACTTCCCGGCCGCCATGATCACCCGCAAGGTCGCGCCGGCCTTCGCGGCGGGCTGCACGGCGGTCTGCAAGCCGGCCGAGGACACCCCGCTCACCGCGCTCGCCCTCGCCGAGCTCGCCGAGCGCGCGGGCTTCCCGAAGGGCGTGCTCAACATCGTCACGGGCTCGGCGGCCTCCGCGCCCGCCATCGGCGAGGAGCTGACCACCAGCCCGCTGGTGCGCGCCATCGGCTTCACCGGTTCCACCGAGGTCGGCAAGCTCCTGATGCGCCAGTCCGCCTCCACCGTGAAGAAGGTCGCGCTCGAGCTCGGCGGCAATGCGCCCTTCATCGTGTTCGACGATGCCGATCTCGACGCCGCCGTCGCCGGGGCCATGGCCTCGAAATTCCGCAATGCGGGCCAGACCTGCGTGTGCGCCAACCGCATCCTCGTCCAGGACGGCATCTACGACGCCTTCGCGGAGCGGCTCGCCAGCGAGGTGCTCAAGTTCAAGGTGGGCGACGGCATGGAGGTCGGCGTCAATATCGGGCCGCTGATCAACGAGCAGGCCATCGAGAAGGTCGAGCGCCATGTGGCCGACGCCGTGGCCAATGGCGGCGAGGTGGTCGTCGGCGGCCATCGCCACGAACTCGGCGGCAATTTCTACGAGCCGACCGTGATCCGCAACGTCACCACCCGGATGCTGGTCACCAACGAGGAGACCTTCGGGCCCGTCGCCCCGCTCTTCCGCTTCAAGGAGGAGGACGAGGCGGTCGCCATGGCCAACGATACGCCCTTCGGGCTCGCCGCCTACTTCTTCAGCCGCGATATCGGCCGCTGCTGGCGTGTGGCGGAGGGCCTCGAATACGGCATGGTCGGCGTCAATGAGGGCATCCTCTCCGGCGAGACGGTGCCGTTCGGCGGCATCAAGGAATCCGGCCTTGGCCGCGAGGGCTCCCACCACGGCATCGAGGAGTTCACCGAGCTCAAATACATGCTGATGGGCGGCCTCGGGCGGTAAGCGAACCGGATGAGGTCTTCCCAGACAATCGAGCTCAAGCGCGCGCCGGCCCTGGCCGCGCTTGAGCACGTCACGCCGGGCATGAGGCTCGGATTGGGCACGGGCTCGACGGCGAAGCTGTTCGTCGACGCGCTCGGCGAGAAGGTGAAGGCGGGGCTCGACGTCGTGTGCGTGCCGACCTCGCTGGCCACCGAGCAACAGGCGCGCGCGCTCGGCATTCCGCTCACCACGCTCGACGACACGCCCGCACTCGACCTCACCGTCGACGGGGCCGACGAGATCGATCCCGCGCTCCGGCTCGTCAAGGGCGGCGGTGGGGCGCTGCTGCGCGAGAAGATCGTCGCGGGCGCGTCGGCCCGCATGATCGTCATTGCCGACGAGTCCAAGCGCGTCGATGTCCTCGGGCGGTTCCCGCTGCCCATCGAGGTCGTTCGCTTCGGCGCGGCGGCCACCGCCTTGCGGATCGAGCGGGCGGCGGAGCATTTCGGCATGGAGGGGCCGGTGCGCATGCGCATGCGCCAGACCGGCGACGGGCCGTTACTCACCGATGGCGGCAACCTCGTCTATGACGGCCAGTTCGGGGAGATCCCCGATCCGGACGCCTTCGGGGAGGCACTCAATGCCATACCGGGCGTGGTCGAACACGGCCTGTTCCTCGGCATGGCGAACCTCGCCCTGATCGGCACGCCCGGCGGCGTGGAGGAGATGACGCGATGAGCGCCTATGATTACGACCTCTTCGTCATCGGCGCGGGCTCGGGCGGCGTGCGCGCGGCGCGCATGTCGGCGGGGCATGGCGCGCGCGTGGCCGTGGCAGAGGAATATCGCGTCGGCGGCACCTGCGTGATCCGCGGCTGCGTGCCGAAGAAGCTGTTCGTCTATGCGAGCCATTTCGCGGAGGAGTTCGAGGCGTCCCGGGGCTTCGGCTGGACGCCCGGCGAGGCGCGCTTCGACTGGGCGAGGCTGATCGCCAACAAGGACCGCGAGATCGACCGGCTGAACGGCCTCTACATCAAGGGGCTGAAGGCCGCCGGGGTCGAGATCCTCCAGACGAGGGCGCGGCTGAAGGACGCCCATACCGTCCATCTGGAGGCGGAAGGCCGCGACGTGACGGCGGACAAGATCCTCATCGCGACCGGCGCCTGGCCCTTCGTGCCGGATGTCGAGGGTGCCGGGCACGGCATCACCTCCAACGAGGCCTTCCACCTGGACCGTCTGCCCGACCACATCACCATTGTCGGCGGCGGCTATATCGCGGTCGAGTTCGCCGGCATCTTCAACGGGCTCGGCGTGAAGACGACGCTCGTCTATCGCGGCGACGAGATCCTGCGCGGCTTCGACGACGACCTGCGCGCCGGCCTTCACGAGGCGATGGACGCCAAGGGCATCGACGTGCGCGTCATGAGCGATATCGAGCGCATCGCGCCGGCAGGCGAGGGGGGCTACGAGGTCACGCTCAATTCCGGCGACGTGCTCGCGACCGGCCTCGTCATGTATGCGACGGGCCGCGTGCCGAACGCCGAGGGCCTGGGGCTGGAGGCGGCCGGCGTGAAGCGCGGCTGGAACGGGCATGTGGCGGTCGACGAGTATTCGCAGACCTCCGTTCCCAATATCTACGCCGTCGGCGACGTGACCGACCGGGTGAACCTGACCCCCGTGGCGATCCGCGAGGGCGCGGCCTTCGCGGAGACCGTCTTCAACGACAACCCGACGGCGGTCGATCACGAGACCATCGCGAGTGCGGTCTTCTCCCAGCCGGAGATCGGCACGGTCGGCCTGACGGAGGCGGAGGCGCGCGAGCGTCTCAACAGCGTCGATATCTACAAGTCGGCCTTCCGCCCCATGAAGCACACGCTGTCCGGCCTCGACGAGCGCATGATCATGAAGCTCGTGGTCGATGGCGAGAGCGACGTGGTGGTCGGCTGTCACATTCTGGGCGACGGGGCGGGCGAGATGATCCAGGCGCTCGGCATCGCCGTCAGGATGGGCGCCACCAAGGCCGATTTCGACGCGACGGTTGCCGTCCATCCCACCGCCGCGGAAGAGCTCGTCACCATGCGCGAGAAATGGCAGCCGGCCAGGGCGGCGGCGGAGTAAACCCTAAACCCCCTCACCCTCCCATCGCTTCACGCGATGGGCCCCTCCCTCTCCCGCGAGGGGAGAGGGGGACAGGAAAGCGTCGCGGCGGGAGCGCGCCGGGGTGAGCGCGTCGCAAGCGGCGATCGTGCGTCGTTACCGCCGCGAGAACAGCTTCTCGATATCGGCGAGCTTGAGCTCCACATAGGTCGGCCGGCCGTGATTGCACTGGCCGGAGCGGGGCGTGGCCTCCATCTCGCGCAGGAGGGCGTTCATCTCCTCAGGCTTCAGGCGCCGGCCGGAGCGCACCGAGCCGTGGCAGGCCATGGTGGCGAGCACATGGTCGATATGCTCCTTGAGCGTGAAGATCTCGCCGAGCTCGCCGAGCTCGTCTGAGAGGTCCTGCAGCATCGCCTTCGCGTCCACCTTGCCGAGAAGGGCGGGTACCTCGCGCACCGCGACCGCGCCCGGCCCGAAGCCCTCCAGGACGAGGCCGAGATCGGCCAGCTCGTCCCCGGCGGCGATGAGCCGGTCGGCCGCCGTCTCGTCGAGATCCACCACCTCCGGCACCAGAAGCGGCTGGCGGGCGATGCCGTCGCGCGCCAGCGCCGCCTTCATGCGCTCATAGACGAGCCTCTCATGGGCGGCGTGCTGGTCGACGATCACCACGCCGTCCTCGGTCTGGGCGACGATGTAGTTCTCGTGGAGCTGGGCGCGGGCCGCGCCGAGCGGACGGGCGACCTGCCCGGCATCCTGCGCGGAGGCCTCCTCGATGCGCGCATCGGCGGACGGCTCGGCAAGGCCCGGCAGGCCATGGGCGGGCCGGGGCGCCGCCGACGGAGCGGCTGCCGGCAGGTCGAGCGGTGCATGATAGGCGGCGGCCTGCTCGGCAAGCCCGGCCATGGCATAGGGCTGGCGCTGCGGGGCAGGGGGGTAGTGCGCGGCGTCAGCCGGCCCGGCGGCCTGCGGCGGCGCCGTCTCGTTCAGCGCGTCGAGCGCGGCGCCCCCCAGGCTGGTCGAGGCGCGGTGGCCCGCGGCCGCGAGCGCCCGGCGGATCGCGCCGACAATGAGCCCGCGCACGAGGCCCTGGTCGCGGAAGCGCACCTCCGCCTTCGCGGGATGGACATTGACGTCCACATCCTCCGGCGCGCAGTCGATGAACAGCGCGAGCATGGGGTGGCGGCCGCGCGGCAGCGTGTCCTGATAGGCGCCGCGCACCGCGCCGGTGAGCTGGCGGTCGCGCACGGGCCGTCCGTTGACGAACAGGAACTGCATGTTGGCATAGGCGCGGTTGAGGGTCGGGAGGCCGGCAAGGCCGGTCAGCCGCACGCCCTCGCGCTCCTCCGCGACGGTCAGCGCGTTCTCGGTGAACTCGCGGCCCATGATGGCGCCGAGCCGGCGCCGGAACCCCGCCTCGTCGCGGGTGCCGGCGGGATAGGTCAGGAGGTTGCGCTCATTGCCCGTAAGCGAGAAGGCGATGTCGGGATGCGCCATGGCGAGCCGCTTGACGACCTCGCTCGCCTCCGTGGTCTCCGCGCGCTGCGACTTGAGGAACTTCAGCCGCGCCGGCACGGCATAGAAGAGGTCGCGCACCTCGATGCGCGTGCCGCCGCCCAGCGCCGCGGGCTTCGGTCCTGCAAGGCGCCCGCCCTCCACGCGGATCTCGTGCGCGGTCTCCGCGCCCGGCGGGCGCGACACGATGGACAGCCGGCTCACCGCCCCGATGGAGGGCAGGGCCTCGCCGCGGAAGCCCATTGTCTCGATCCTCAGCAGCGCGTCGTCGGCGAGCTTGGAGGTCGCGTGGCGCTCGACCGCCAGCGTCAACTCCTGCGGATCCATGCCGCAGCCGTCGTCGGTGACGCGGATCAGCGTGCGCCCGCCTTCCGCGAAGATCACGTCGATGGCCGTCGCACCGGCGTCTATGGCGTTCTCGACGAGCTCCTTCACGACGCTCGCGGGGCGCTCGATGACCTCGCCGGCAGCGATTCGGTTGATGACCCCGTCCGGCAGGCGCCGAATGCGCATGGGTTTCTCTCTTCCCTTCGGCCGGTGCCTGCCCGCTTCCCCACCCGGCCGCCCATGACAACGATCCTTCCGTGGGTGACCGGGCGGCGGAGCGGGCAGGGCCCGAACGTCACATCGTCTCTACATCATGGCCAGATACTCGCGGGTGAGCACCTTGCTCTCCTCCACGGCGGGCTGGTCGAACGGATCGACTCCCATCAGGCCCCCCATGATAATCGTCTCCAGCATGAAATGCATGAGGAGAGCGCCGAGGGAGCGCTCGTCGAGGCGTTCGAGCGCGATCACGCGCACGGGCCGGCCGCGGCGGGCGAGCGTTTCGGCGGTCGCGCGCTGCTGGCAGTCGGTCAGATCGCCGACGGCGCGCCCGGCGAGATAGCCGACGAGCGAATCGTTGCGCAGCTCCGCCGGGACGCGCGGCCCCTCGCCGGCGCTCGGCCAGGAGACGATGTTGAAGAGCTTGTCGGCCGGTCCGTCGAGGAAGAGCTGGAGGATCGAATGCTGGTCGACCGGTCCGGCGGCGGCGACCGGCAGGCTGCCCCCTCCGTTCTTGCCGAGGCTTTCCGCCCAGAGCTGCACGAACCAGCTCGAGAACAGCCGCAGCCGGTCGGCATAGGGCATCATCACCACGGCGTTGACGTCGCGCTCCTCCGCAAGCGCCAGATTGACCGCCGCGCCGACGGCGGGCGCCACATTGCCGGGGGGGTGGCCCTCCAGGATCGGCGCGAGAACGTCGGCGGCGCCCATCCTGAGCGCCTCCACGTCGAGGCCGGCCACGAGGGCGGGCAGCACGCCGACCGCGGAGAGCACGGAATAGCGCCCGCCGATCTTCGGGTCGTGCTCGAGCACGGGCACGTCGTGATAGGTCATGAGCCGCCTCAGCGCGTTGCGCTCGCCGTCGCCGGGCTCGGTGACGGCAAGGAGATGCTGGGCGAGGTTCCACTCAAGTCCCGCCGCCTTCAGCGCCTCGAGCGCGGCGAGGGTCTGGACGAGCGTCTCCGGCGTGTTGCCGGATTTGGAGATGACGATGAAGCGCGTCGTCTTGAGGTCGAAGCGCTTGAGCGCGGCCTGAAGCGAGGGGCCGTCGAGATTGTCGAAGAAGTGGAGATAGCGCTCTTCCGCGCCCGGCAGCGCGGCCGGCCCCGGCGTGCGCCAGCCGGCGAGCTGGACGAGCGCCTGGCCGCCGAGGCTCGACCCGCCCGTGCCGAAGACGACGACGTCGCGCGCGCCGCGCAGCAGCGTCTCGACGGCCTGCCGGCAGGTCTCCAGATCGTCGCTCCGGCCGGGCAGGCGCAGGAGGGGAAGCGTGCCGTCCTCATGGCGCGCCCTGAGGCCGTCCAGGACCGGGCCGGTCTTCTCCAGCGCCGCGTCGAGCGCGTCCCTGCCGATGCCGCCGGAGCCGATTGTCTCCTCCAGGCAGCGCGAAATATCTTGAGCGTATGTCACGGAATGCCATCCCCCTTGGTCTGTTCGCACAGGCGAGTTTAGCCGGGAGTGTGGGGCGAAATCGTGATGATCCGCGCGGAAAGCTCAAAGGCAGGGCGAGGGCGGGGGAAGACGGGAGGGTAGCCCCGAGGACTACCCTTTCGTCGCGTCCGCCGGCTCGGGCTCCGACGAGGTCACGCCCTGGGGCTGGCCGACCACGGAGAAGATGAGCGCGTCGGGCTTGAGAAGCTCGCGGGCGACGCGCCTGACATCGTCGATGGTCACCGCCTCGATCATGGCGTTGCGGTTCTCCACATAGTCGATGCCGAGCTCTTCGAGCTGGATGCCGAGGAGCTCGCCGGCGATCTTGGTGTTGGTGTCGAAGCGCAGCGGATAGGAGCCGGTGAGATAGGTCTTGGCCTCCTCGAGCTCCGTCTCGCTCGGGCCGTCCTTCGCCATGCGCGCGATCTCCTTGCGCAGGATGTCGATGGTCTCGCGGGCGCGGTCGTTGCGCGTCGCCGCCCCGCCGACGAACAGGCCGGCATGGTCGAGCGGGTAGATATAGCTGAAGACCGAGTAGCTCAGGCCCCGCTTCTCGCGCACCTCCTCGATGAGCCTGGAGCCGAAGCCGCCGCCGCCGAGCACGAAGTTCATGACATAGGCGGGCACGAAGTCGGGATCGTCGCGCTTCAGGCCCCTGGCGCCGAACTGGATGACGCTCTGGGGAATGTCGCGGTTGACGACCTCCACCGCGCCTTCGTCGCTGACCGTGGCCTCCGCGATCTCGGGCATGCCGGAGGTCTCCGGCAGGGCGCCGAAGGTCTCGTCCAGAAGGCGTCCGAGCGTTGCCGCGTCGATATCGCCGACGACGGCGACGGTCAGCGCGTCGCGGGCGAAGAGCCGCCCGGCGAGCGCTCCGAGATCGTCCGCGGAGATCGCGGCGACGGTGTCCTGCGTCCCGTCCGGGTCGCGGGCATAGGGATGGTCGCCGAGCGCCTGCCTCATCCAGGCGGCATTGGCGATCTGGTGGGGATCCTCCGCCGCGCGCTTCAGTCCGACGAGGATCTGGTTGCGCACCCGCTCCAGCGGCTGGGCGTCGAACCGGGGCTCGGTCAGCGCGAGCCTGAGCAGGACGAAGGCCTCGTCGCGGTTGCGCGACAGGGTCTGCAGGCTGCCGGAGAAATTGTCGCGGTCGGCATTGAAGGAGAGCTTGACGGCGAGCTCCTCCAGCCGGTTCTGGAAGGCCTCCGACGTCATGTCGCCCGCGCCCTCGTCCAGCATGCCGGACAGGAAGTTGGCGAGCCCGGCCTTGTCCTCCGGATCGGCGGCGGCGCCGCCGTCGAAGGCGAAGTCCATGGCGACGATCGGCACGGTGTCGTCCTGGACGAGCCAGGCGGTGATGCCGCCGGGGCTCCTGACCTCCTGGATCTCGAAGGCCTGCGCGGGGGCGGCGAGCGCGACCAGCGCGACGAGGACGGCGCAGGCGGCGGCCCAGCGAGACGCGAGGCGCGGGCGTGTGGGTGCGTTGAAGCGCGCGGCTGTGTGGCTCACGACTCTGTCTCCCCGTTTGTCTTCGCCTCGGGGGCCGTCTCGGTGGCCCCGGTCGCCGCCGCCCGTGCGGGCTTCAGGAGGAGGCCGGTCACCGAGCGCTCGGGCGCGAGATACTTGCGCGCCGCCGCCTTGACCTCGTCGAGCGTGACCGCCTCGATACGGGCCGGCCAGTCGCGCACCGCGTCGACGTCGAGGCCGGTGGTCAGCGCGATGCCGAACACCCGAGCAAGCCGCACCTGGCTGTCGAGCGCATAGACGGTCTCCGCCAGGAGCGAGCGCTTGGCGTCGGCGAGCTCCTTCCCGGTGATGCCGTTCTCGACCACGTCGGCCAGCACGGTGTCGAGCTCGGCCTCCACATCCGCGATATCGTGGCCGGGAACGGGCGCGGCATAGACGCCGATCGTGCCGTAGTCGAGCCCGTCGCCGGAATACCAGGCGCCGGCATAGGTGGCGATCTTCTTGTCGACCACGAGGTCGCGGTAGAGCCGGCTGGTCGTGCCGTCGCCCAGCACATAGGCGAGGATGTCGAGGGCTTCCGCCTCGCCGGGCTCGGCGCGCGAATAGGAGGTCGCGAGATAGCTGCGGCGCACGCTGGGGGAGGGGACCTTGGCGTCGCGCAGGGTGACGAGGCGTTCCGCCTGGGGCGCCGGCTCGGCGACGCGCTCGCGCGCGCCCGGCGCGCCGGTGTTCTGCAAAGGCCCGTAATAGGTTTCGGCGAGCGACTTCACCTCGTCCGCCGTCACGTCGCCGGCGACCACCAGGATCGCGTTCCGCGGCGTGTAGTAGGTGCGGTAGAAGGAGAGGGCGTCGTCGAGCGTGAGCCCGGCCATCTCGTCCGGCCAGCCGATCACCGGCGTGCCGTAGGGATGGGCCACATAGAGGGCGGCGTCGACCTGCTCGTTGAGACGGCTCGACGGCTCGTTGTCGACCCGCATGCGCCGCTCCTCCTTGATCACCTCCAGCTCGGTCCCGACATTCTTCTCGTCGAGCTGGAGATTGACCATGCGGTCGGCCTCCAGCTTCATGACGAGGGGCAGCCGGTCCTTGGCGATGCGCTGGTAATAGGCGGTGTAGTCCTGGCCGGTGAACGCGTTGTCCTCGCCGCCATTGCGCCGCACGATCTTGGAGAACTCGCCGGGCGGCACGGTCTCGGTGCCCTTGAACATCAGGTGCTCGAGGAAATGGGCGATGCCGGATTTGCCCTTCGGCTCGTCGGCGGCGCCCACGCGGTACCACACCATATGGGTCACGACCGGCGCGCGGTGGTCGGGGATGACCACGACCTGCATGCCGTTGTCGAGAGTGAAGGTAGAGACGTTCTGCGCGAACTGCGCGCTCCCGGCCGGTGGCTTGGCCGCCTTTTCCGCACGGGCGGGGGCGAGGGGGGCGGCGGTGAGCGCTGTCGCGGCGGCGAGGCCGAGCGCGATGCAGGCCGCGCCTGCGGGAAGTCTGCGCACGGGGCGCAGCAGGGCATTCACTGAGACCATCAGACCGTTCCCTTAATCTGTGTGGCTTAAGGGTGTGGACAGGCCGTCGCCTTGTCCAATTAAATATCGGTAAGGCGATATCGTGCCGCGCCCGACCGTCCGCCAGACCGCAATCGGCGGACGCGGAGAGGCGCGGGCAGGCCGGTCAGAACAGGTTGCCGATGTTCCAGATCGTGCCGTAATTCGGGTTCTTCGACTTCTCGAGCTCGGCCTTCTTCTTCTTCAGGTCCTCGATGAGCTCGCGGTCGCTCTTCGGCGTTCCGTCGGGATGCGTCTTGGAGATGCCGTAGCGGGCGTAGATGTCCTGATCCTCGCCGCTCGCGGCCGCATTGGCATCCGCGCTCGCACTGGCGATCTGTGTCGGTGCGCTGGCGGGGGCGGTCGGCTGGGCAGCCGGTGCCGCGGCCGTCTGGGCCGGCGCGCTGGCCTGGGCGTCCGGCGGCTGGGACAGGGGCGCGCGGGAGGCCACGGCCTGCTGCGCTTCCACGGCCGCCTGGTTCGGCTGGCCGTTCTGGCTCTCGCCCTGTCCGGGCGGCCTGAGCTGGAGATCGGGCGGCATGGCGAGCACCTGATGGGTGCGCACCTGGCGTTCGTCGGGCACATTCTTGCCCGTGCCGAACACGTCGTTGATGGAGGCGTCCGGCGACCCGCAGCCTGAAAGGCCGGCGCCTGCCGCCAGGAGGACGGCCGCGAAAATGTTACGCCCAGTGCTCAACTGATCCGGAACCTTCAGCCACTTAGCCGGAGGGGCTGCGCGAACCATGGCGATCCCTCTCCTCGGTATCGTCGTTTGCTAAACTGTCTTGCCCTGACTTCAGGGCGAAACCGTGTCTTGTCGCGTCACTCCGCCCCGACGACCCGACGATCACGCCACCAGTCATACAGAAGCAGACCGACGCCTGCAACAATCATGACATCCGCAAGATTAAAGACATACCAATAAAATCCATAGGCGTGGAAGCTGAAAAAGTCCGCCACCGCGCCATACAGGACGCGGTCCGCGATGTTGCCGGCGGCGCCCCCGATCACCAGCCCGAAGGCGGATGCGGCGAGAGGCCGCGCGGTGCCGGCGAGCCAGACGACGAGCACCGCCACGATCCCGGCCATCAGCGCGATGAGCGCCCAGCGCCCGAGGTCGGAGTCCCGCGCGAGGAGGCCGTAGCTGACCCCGTAGTTCCACACGAGCACGAGGTCGAGGAAGCCCGTCACGCGGACCGGCTGGCGCGCCGCGATGTCGAACGGGCCCAGAAACCACCATTTGAGCGCCTGGTCCGCCACGAAGGCGAAGACGGCGATGGTGAGCCCGAGCGGGCTCAGCGCGCCCCAGATACGCCAGTTGGCGCTCGCCATGGTCGGCTCCGTCGTCGTGCGGTCAGGCATCGGCCGGATTGCGCTCAAGCCACTCGCGCACGGCGGCGGCGTCGCGCGGGGTGAGATCGGGGAACTCCGGATCTGAGCCGACCTCCGGCAGGATCTTCCAGGAGCGCGCGCATTTGCGCCCCTCCGCCAGCCGCGAGACCACCGCGACGCCCGGGACGTCGTCCCAGCGATAGGCGTCCGCCGGGCCCTCGCCCTCGACGAGCGTCGCCTGGCTGGTGATGGCGATCTCGGCGAGGTCCACATCCTTCACCGCCTCGTAGAGGGCGGGGTCGGAGACATGGATCTCCGGCGCGGCCTCCAGGCTCGCCCCGATCCGCTTGTCGGCGCGTTCGATCTCGAGCGCGCCCGTCACCACGCGGCGCACCTTGCGCACCTTCTCCCACTTGGCGTTCAGCGCGTCGTCGCGCCAGCCCTCGACGGGCTCGGGGAAGAGGCGCAGATGGACGGACGTATCGTCGGGGAAGCGCGACAGCCAGACCTCCTCCATGGTGAAGGGAAGGAGGGGGGCAAGCCAGATCGTCAGGCGTTCGAACAGCGCGTCCATCACCGTGCGGCAGGCGCGGCGGGCGACGGACGAGGCCGGATCGCAGTAGAGCGTGTCCTTGCGGATGTCGAAATAGAAGGTGGAGAGATCCACCGTGCAGAAGTTGAACAGGCGCGTGAAGACGCGGCGGAAATCGAAGGCCGCATAGCCCTCGCGCACCTGCCCGTCGAGCACGGCGAGCTTGTGGAGCATGTAGCGCTCGAGCTCCGGCATGTCCTCCACGGCGATCCGCTCCTCGTCGGAGAAGTCCGCGAGATTGCCGAGCATGAAGCGCATGGTGTTGCGCAGGCGGCGGTAGGATTCCGCCGTCGCCTTGAGGATTTCCGCGCCGATCCGCTGGTCCTCGGTGTAGTCGCAGGAGGCGACCCACAGGCGCAGTATGTCGGCGCCATACTGCTTGATGATGTCCTGCGGGAAGACCTGGTTGCCCAGCGACTTCGACATCTTGCGCCCGTCCTCCGCCATGGTGAAGCCATGGGTGACGACCGCGTCGTAGGGCGCGCGCCCGCGCGTGCCGCAGGATTCCAGCAGCGAGGAATGGAACCAGCCGCGATGCTGGTCGGAGCCCTCCAGATAGACGTCCGCCGGCCATTTGAGATCGGGCCGCTTCTCCAGGACGAAGGCGTGGGTCGAGCCGGAATCGAACCAGACATCGAGAATGTCGGTGACCTGGTCCCAGTCCTCCGGATCGTAGTCGTTGCCGAGGAAGCGCGCCGTCGCGCCATCGGCGAACCAGGCGTCCGCGCCCTCCGCCTCGAAGGCTTGCGCGATGCGCGCGTTCACCGCCTCGTCCTGGAGCACCTCGCCGGTGTCCCGGTTCACGAAGACGGCGATGGGCACGCCCCAGGCGCGCTGGCGCGAGATCACCCAGTCGGGGCGATGCTCGATCATGCCGCGCAGCCGCGCCTGACCGCTGCGCGGCACGAAGCGCGTGTCGTCGATGGCGTTCAGCGCACGCGTCCTCAGCGTGTCGCCGGGGCCGTCGAGGTCGCGGTCCATGGAGATGAACCATTGCGGCGTGTTGCGGAAGATCACCGGCTTCTTGGAGCGCCAGGAATGGGGATACTGATGCTTCAGCCGTCCGCGCGCGACCAGCATGCCCGCCTCGGTCAAGGCGTCGATGACCGCCTGGTTCGCGTCGCCCTTCTCGCCCTCGGAGGTGAGGACGGACCGGCCGGCGAGCCCCGGCGCGTCGTCGGTGAAGACGCCGTCGGCATCAACCGTGTAAGGGATGGTCGTGTCGATGCCGCGCCTCTCCAGCGCCGCCTTGTTCTCCATCCAGATCTCGAAGTCCTCCGCGCCGTGGCCCGGAGCGGTGTGGACGAAGCCCGTGCCGTCCTCGTCGGTCACATGGTCGCCGTCGAGCAGCGGCACGTCGAAGCCGTAGCCGAGCGGGGCGAGGGGGTGGGTGCAGGTCGTGCCCCGGAGATCGTCCGCCGAGACGTCGCCGCGGCGCTCATAGGCCTCCACGCGGGCCTGGCCCATCACGGCGGCGGCGAGCTTGTCGGCGATCACGAGCTTGTCGCCGGGCTTTGCCCAGTTGCCCTCCGGTGCCGCCGTCACCTCGTAGAGGCCATAGGGGATGCGCGAGGAATAGCTGATCGCCCGGTTGCCGGGGATCGTCCATGGCGTCGTCGTCCAGATCACGATGCTCGCATCGGCAAGCAGGCCGGTCCCGCCGCTGACCGGGAACTTCACCCAGATCGTGTCGGAGGTGTGGTCGTAATACTCCACCTCGGCTTCGGCGAGCGCCGTCTTCTCCACGACCGACCACATGACGGGCTTGGAGCCGCGATAGAGCTGGCCGGTCATGGCGAACTTCATGAGTTCGCGTGCGATCTGAGCTTCTGCCCCGAAGCTCATGGTGAGATAGGGATCTTCCCAGTTGCCGATCACGCCGAGACGCTTGAACTCGGCGCGCTGGACGTCGATCCAGTGCTCGGCGAAGTCGCGGCATTCCTTGCGGAACTCGTTGACCGGCACGGCATCCTTGTCGAGGCCCTTGGCGCGGTATTGCTCCTCGATCTTCCATTCGATGGGCAGGCCGTGGCAGTCCCAGCCGGGCACATAGTTGGAGTCCCTGCCCAGATATTGCTGGGAGCGCACGATCATGTCCTTGAGGATCTTGTTGAGCGCCGTGCCGATATGGATGTTGCCGTTGGCATAGGGCGGGCCGTCATGCAGGACGAACAGCTCGCGGCCCTTCGCTTCCGTGCGCATCCGCTCGAAGATGCCGATCTCCTCCCAGCGCTCCAGAAGCCCCGGCTCCTTCTTCGGCAGCCCGGCGCGCATGGGGAAATCGGTCTTGGGCAGGAACAGGGTCTTGCGATAGTCGAGCCCGTCTGCCTGTGTGCTGTCCGCGGTCATGTCGTTCATTGCTTCCGGCTTGTCCCAGGAATTCTTCAAGCGTCGTCTGGAGCGTCTTCTATCAACGATGGGCCAAACAATCCATATGGGCGCTCAGTCCTCCCGCTTCAGGAACAGGAGCTGGGTATCGCCGTAGACCCTCCGGTCGACCGCCGCAAGCCCTGGCGGCACGGCGATCTCGGCCTCCGCGCTCTCCTCCAGCAGGGCGATCCCGCCGGGCGCCAGCCATCCCCCGGCGAGCACCGAGGCGAGCGCCGCCGCACCGAGCCCCCGGCCATAGGGCGGGTCGGCGAAGACGAGATCGAAGGGCTGCATGGGCGCGACGTCGCCGAGCCGCGTGGCGTCGCGCCGCCAGATCTTGGCAGCGCCCGTCGCCTTCAGCGTCTCGACATTGTGCCGCACGAGCGCGCGGCCCTCCGACGAATTGTCGATGAACAGGCAGAAGCGCGCGCCGCGCGAGAGAGCCTCCAGCCCCAGCGCGCCGGTGCCCGCGAACAGGTCGAGCACGCGCGCGCCTTCGAGCTCGATGGCCGCCGCGCCGTGGGCGAGGATGTTGAACACCGCCTCGCGGGTGCGGTCGCTGGTCGGGCGCACGGCGCGGGATTTCGGCGCGCTGAGCGCCGTGCCCCTATGACGGCCGCCGACGATGCGCATGGCGCTTGTCCTTCGGCGGCTCAAGCCCTGTGAGCCCCTTGGCGAGCCGGGTGCCGAGCTGGTCGCGCAGGACGCGCCTCGGCACCTCCTCAACCTGCTCGCGGGCGAGGTCGCCGAGCTGGAAGGGGCCGTAGGAGATGCGGATCAGCCGGTTCACCTTGAGGCCCAGATGCTCCAGAACGCGCCGGATCTCGCGGTTCTTGCCCTCCTTCAGGCCCATTGTGAGCCACAGATTGGTGCCCTGCACCCGGTCGAGCGCCGCCTCGATGGCGCCATAGTCCACGCCGTCGATGGTGATCCCGGCCTTCAGGCGGTCGAGCCCGGCCTGGTCGATGCTGCCATGGGCGCGCACCCGGTAGCGCCGCGTCCAGGCGGTCGAGGGCAGCTCCAGCCGGCGGGCGAGCTCGCCATCGTTGGTCAGGAGCAGCAGGCCCTCCGACGCGATGTCGAGCCGGCCGACGGAGATCACCCGCGGCAGGGTCTGGGGCAGGTGGTCGAACACCGTGGCGCGGCCCTGCGGGTCGCGGTGCGTCGTCACCAGCCCCACGGGCTTGTGATAGCGCCACAGCCGCGCGGGCTCGGGCTCCGCGATCGGCTCGCCGTCGACCAGCACCGTGTCGGCGGGCGTCACATTGACGGCAGGCGAGGAGAGCACCCGGCCGTTGAGGCTGACGCGGCCGGCCTCGATCAGGCGCTCCGCCTCGCGCCGCGAGCAGACGCCGGCGCGTGCGATCACCTTGGCGATCCGGTCGCCGGGCGGCGGTGCGGTGTTATCGGATTTGGGGTCTGACATGCGGGCGATGTCATACCGGAACGGCGGCGCGATGCAACAGCGCTCTCGCACGTCGCCTCGCATGCCGCTTGACGCCCGGGACCGGCGGGGTAAAGCTCGCGCCCGTCATGCAGGGCCCCGCACGCAAATCGATGGATCTGGCGCTTGAGGAGGCGCGCGCCGCCGCCGAACGCGGCGAGGTGCCGGTCGGCGCGGTCGTGTCGGGCCCCGGCGGCGAGGTGCTGGCCAGCGCCGGCAACCGCACGCTGGAGCTGAAGGACCCGACGGCGCATGCCGAGCTCCTGGCGATCCGCGAGGCCTGCGCGCGGCTCGGCTCGGAGCGGCTGACGGGCTGCGACCTCCATGTGACGCTTGAGCCCTGCGCCATGTGCGCCACGGCGATCTCGTTTGCCCGCATCCGCCGGCTCTATTACGGCGCGGCGGACGAGAAGATGGGCGGCGTCGACCACGGGCCCCGGATCTTCGCGCAGGCGACCTGCCATCACCGCCCGGAGGTCTATGGCGGCATCGGCGAGCGGCAGGCCGCCGATCTCCTCAAGGCCTTCTTCGCGGGGCGCCGGTAGGACCCGCCCGGCAGGGGCCGGAGGCTCAGGCCGTCTGCGACTGCAGGAGCTTTTCGAGCGCCCGTTTCAGCTCCGCCTTGGCCGGGGCGGAGCCGGCGAGGATCTCCCGGATCTTGAGGAACTCCAGCACGCGGAACTCGTCGATATCCGGCACGATCAGCATGTCCGGCGCGCGGCGCTCGATCTTCGCCTGGACGATCAGGTGCTCCATGATCATGGCCGACCGGAACCACAGCTCCGTTCCGCTCGGCGGTTCGTCGGACTCGCGCACCGGGCGGCCGGTGACGTCGACGGCGATGGTGACGTCGACATTCTCCAGATGGTCGAAGGGCAGGGGGTTGGTCACCCCGCCGTCGATCAACAGGCAGCCGTCTATGGTCTGCGGCGAGACGAGGCCCGGCAGCGCCATGCTGGCGGCGACGGCGGGAATGAGCGGCCCGCTCTTCAGGGCGACTTCCTTGCGCCCGTAGAAATCCGTCGCCATGAGGGTGAGCGGGATGGCGAGCTCGTCGAAGGTCTCCGGCATGATCTCCGGCAGGGCGAGGCGGGCGAGCGCCTGGCCCTCGAAGAGCGCGCCGGAGAACGGCCTGAGATTGATGAGGTCGAGCATCTTGACCCGCGAATCGCCGAGGAAACGGCGGGCGGCCTCGATCCGGTTGGCGAGCGCGCCTTCCGCATGGGTGCGGATCTCGCGGGCGGAATAGCCGGCGGCATAGGCCGCGCCGATCAGCGCACCGATGCTGGTGCCGGCGATCGCGGCGGGGCGTACGCCCGTCTCGTCGAAGGCCTCCAGTATGGCGATATGGGCAAGCCCGCGCGCACCGCCGCCGCCGAGCGCCAGTCCGATCCGGGGATATGGGCGGTCGGCCATCTCCGGCCCCCTAGCTGGCGCCGGCGCGCCGGGCATAGTGCCAGGCGGTCTCGGCCATGGGTCTCACCTGGCTCGCCATCGCCTCCGCCTTCGGATTGGCGGCGTTGCCGGCGCGCGCACGCGCCACGATGCCCTGGAAGATCGCGGCCATGCGGAAGAAGTTGTAGGCGAAGTAGAAGTCGAAGCCTTCGAGGCGCCGGCGGCCCGTGCGCTCGCAATAGCGCGCGGTGTAGCTGTCGAGGTCGGGAATGCCGAGCGCGGCGAGGTCGTGGCCGACGAGCGAGCCGACGCCGGCGCCGGTCTCCGACGGCGGCATGCGCCACTGCATCAGGTGATAGGTGAAGTCGGCGAGCGGATCGCCGAGGGTCGCGAGCTCCCAGTCGAGCACCGCGAGCACGCGCGGCTCGCTTTCGTGGAGGATCACATTGTCGAGCCGGAAATCGCCATGGACGATGGCCGCGCCCGTATCCTCAGGGCAGGCGCCGGGCAGCCAGGCCATCAGCCGGTCCATCTCCGCGACATCCTCCGTCGCGGACGCGCTGTACTGCTGCGACCAGCGGCGGATCTGGCGGGCGACATAGCCGCCGGGCTTGCCGAAATCGGAAAGGCCCACGGCCTCGTAGTCGATGGTGTGGAGCCGCGCGATGGTCTCGTTGAGCCGGTCGTAGACGGCTGCGCGCTCGCCAGGATCCGACGCCGGCATATGCGGCTCCCAGATCACCCGCCCGTCGACATGGTCCATGACGTAGAAGGCGGTGCCGATCACGCCCTCGTCCTCGCACAGCGCATGGGGCTTCGCCACGGGGAAGCCGGTTCCGTGGAGCGCGGAGATCACGCGGTATTCCCGGTCGACCGCATGGGCCGACGGCAGAAGCGTGCCCGGCGGCTTGCGGCGCAGGACATAGCGGCCGGAGGCGGCGGTCACGCGATAGGTGGGGTTCGACTGGCCGCCCTTGAACTGCTCCACCGTAACGGGCCCGGCAAACCCCTCCACATGGGCCTCGAGCCAGCGCGCCAGCCGCGCCTCGTCGATGCGCAGGGCGTCGGGCACCTCGCGTACGCCGGAAAACTCGCTCTGACGGTCGATACGGTCCATGCGCCCTTCCTGACCCTCTGTCCGAACCGCCATTGTGCGGGCGTCGCGGCCGAGGCTCAATCCTCCAGAAAGCCGAGCAGGGCCTTGAGCGTGGCCTCCGGCGCCTCCTCGGCGACGAAATGGCCGCAATCGAGCGTGACGACCTCCACCGAATTCGCCCATTCGCGCCAGGCCGCTTCCGTGGAGATCGTGACGCCCGACGGGAAGCCGGAGCTGCCCGGCATGGCCAGCACCGGACAGCGGATCTTGTGGCCGGCCTCGAAATCGGCCTCGTCGGCGGCGAGATCGTAGGTCTGTCCGGCGCGGTAGTCGTTGCAGGTGGCGTGGATGCGTTCGGGGATGGAATAGAAGCTGCGATATTCCGCGAGCGCGCGCTCGTCGAAGGCGCTCAGGTCCTTCGCTGCCGTCCAGCTCGCCAGCGTATGGTCGAGATAGGCCACCGAGCGCTGCTCGATCAGGAGCTCCGGCAGCGGGTGCGGCTGTGCGAGGAAAAGCCAGTGATAGGCGTTCATCGCCAGATGCTGGTTCATGTTCTGCCACATCGTGTGGGTCGGCACGATGTCGAGCACGGCGAGCTTCTCCACCCGCGCCGGCTCGTCGAGCGCCAGCCGGTAGCCGACCCGCGCGCCCCGGTCGTGGCCGGCAAACGCGAAGGATTCATAGCCCAGCTCCTTCATGAGCTGGACGATGTCCTGGCCCATGGCGCGCTTCGAATAGGCGAAGTTGTCGGGATCGTTGGGCGGGCAGGAGGACAGGCCGTAGCCGCGCAGGTCCGGCATGATCACCGTGAACCGTTCCGCGAGCGCCGGCGCGATCCTGTGCCACATGGCGTGTGTCTGGGGATAGCCGTGCTGGAGCACGAGGGGCGGGCCGGAGCCTCCGATGCGGGCGAAGATGTCCGCGCCGAAGGTCTCGAACCATCGCTCCTCGAAATCCGGGAAAAGTTCGCTCATCGTGGGTTCACCCCCGCTCGGTCGTCACATCACATTGGCGCGAGGGCCAAAGCATGGGGGCAAGACGATGACAGATCAACCGGCCTCCCGGTCGACGGCCCGCCAGCCGATGTCGCCGCGGCAGAAGCCTTCCGGCCAGTCGATGAGGTCTATGGCGGCATAGGCCCTCATGCGCGCATCCGCGACGGTGGGCCCGAGCGCGCAGACATTGAGCACGCGCCCGCCGGCGGCCCGCAGCGAATCGCCCTCCCGCTTCGTGCCCGCATGGAAGATCTCCACGCCCTCCAGCGTGGCCGCCTTGTCGAGGCCGCGGATCTCCGATCCCTTCTCATACGCGCCGGGATAGCCCTTCGCGGCCATCACCACGGTCAGCGCGCTCTCATTGGACCATCTCAGATCGAAATCCTTCAGCTCCCCGTCGCAGGCCGCGAGAAGCGCGATCAGGAAGTCCGATCTGAGGCGCATCATGAGCACCTGGCATTCCGGATCGCCGAAGCGGACATTGTATTCGATGAGCTTCGGCCCGTCGGCGGTGATCATGAGCCCGGCATAGAGCACGCCGCGATAGGGCGCGCCGATCTCGGCCATGGCGCGCACGGTGGGCTCGATGATCTCGCGCATGGTCCGCGCGCACATCTCCTCCGTCATGACCGGAGCCGGCGAATAGGCGCCCATGCCGCCCGTATTGGGCCCGGTGTCGCCGTCGCCCACGCGCTTGTGGTCCTGCGCGGTGGCGAGCGGCAGGGCGGTCTCGCCGTCGACCAGCGCGAAGAAGCTCGCCTCCTCGCCGACGAGGCACTCCTCGACCACGACCTCCGCGCCGGCCTCGCCGAAGGCGCCGGCGAACATTTCGTCGACGGCGTCCTGGGCTTGGTCGACCGTTTCGGCCACGACCACGCCCTTGCCGGCGGCAAGCCCGTCAGCCTTGACGACGATGGGCGCGCCCCGATCGGCGATATAGGCCTTCGCGGCGCCGGCGTCGGTGAAGCGGGCATAGGCCGCGCCGGGAATGCCGAAGCGCGCGCACAGGTCCTTCGTGAAGCCCTTGGAGCCCTCCAGCCGCGCCGCCGCCTGCGTCGGGCCGAAGGCCTTGATGTCCGCATCGGCGAGGCTGTCCACCAGCCCGTCGACGAGCGGCGCCTCGGGGCCGACGACCACGAAGCCGACCGAATTGTCCCGGCAGAACCGGATGACGTCGCCATGGTTCGCGATATCGAGATCGACGCAGGCCGCGACGTCCTGAATGCCGCCATTGCCGGGCGCGCAATAGAGCGTTTCCAGCTCCGGGCTTCCCGACAGTGCCCAGCACAGCGCGTGCTCGCGCCCACCCGAACCAATGACAAGGACGTTCATGCTCTGCCTTTCATTCTCAACAAAAGCGGGAAACGCGCGCGCCCATGTCCGGACGGCGCCCTTGAAGCGCGGCCCTTTCTAGCATTTGATGGCGCGAACGGAACAGGATTCGCGTGGCCCCCGATGCCGAATGACGACCCCATGGCGGACTGGCCGCTCGGCGAGCCGGCGGAGGCCGGCCAGCCGAACGTCGCCGAATTTTCCGTCAGCGAGATTTCCCAGGCGCTGAAGCGCACGCTGGAGGACGCCTACGGCCATGTGCGCGTGCGCGGCGAGCTGGGCCGCGTCAGCCGGCCGTCCTCCGGCCATGTCTATCTCGACCTGAAGGACGACAGGGCGGTGCTGTCCGGCGTCATATGGCGCGGCGTCGCGCGCACCTTGCGCATCCAGCCCGAGCAGGGGCTGGAGGTGATCGTCACGGGCCGCATCACCACCTTTCCCGGCCAGTCGCGCTATCAGATCGTCATCGAGCAGATGGAGCCCGCCGGGCGCGGCGCGCTGATGGCGCTTCTGGAGGAACGCCGCAAGGCGCTGGAGGCGGAGGGGCTGTTCGCGCCCGACCGCAAGCAGGCGCTGCCCTATCTTCCGCGCGTGATCGGCGTGGTGACCTCGCCGACCGGCGCCGTCATCCGCGATATCATGCACAGGCTCGCCGACCGGTTCCCCCGCCGCGTGATCGTCTGGCCGGTCCGGGTCCAGGGGGAGAGCTGCGCGGGCGAGGTCTCGGCCGCGATAAGGGGCTTCAACGCACTGGCGCCCGACGGCGCGATCCCGAGGCCCGACGTGCTGATCGTCGCGCGCGGCGGGGGTTCGATAGAGGATCTGTGGGGCTTCAACGAGGAGGAGGTCGTGCGCGCGGCGGCGGCCAGCGATATCCCGCTGATCTCCGCGGTCGGCCACGAGACCGACTGGACGCTCATCGACTATGTGGCCGACGAGCGCGCACCGACGCCGACGGCGGCCGCCGAGCGCGCGGTGCCGGTGCGCGGCGAGCTTCTGGCCACGGTCGCCGATCTCGGTGCGCGCGAGCGCCGGGCGCTCTCCCGGCTGTTCGAGGAGCGGCGCACCCGCGTGCGCTCCGCGGCCCGCGGCCTGCCGCGCCCGGAGGATATTCTGGGTCTGGCCCGCCAGCGCTTCGACACGGCATCGGGCCGGCTCGGGCGTGCGCTCAAGGCCAACACGCAGCATCACCGCACGCGCTGGGTCCAGGCGACGGCACGCCTGACGCCGCGCACCTTCACGAGCCTCATCGAGCGCCAGCGCGAGCGTCTGGAGACGCGCAGCCACCGGCTCGCCCGGGGGCTTGCGGTCTCCGCGCGCCAGGTGATCGTCGAGGGGCGCAGGCGGCTCGGCGAGCTCGACGGGCGCGGGGGGCGCGCCATGCGCCGCCGGCTTAACGATGTCGGCCGCCAGCTCGACGGACAGGCGAAGCTTCTTGAGTCGCTGAGCTACCGCTCCGTGCTGGGGCGCGGCTTCGCGCTGGTGCGCGACGGGACGGGCCGGCCCGTGCGCCGGGCGGGGGAGACGAGCCCGGGCGCCGATCTGGAGATCGAGTTCCAGGATGGCCGCGTCGCCGCCCGCATTGCCGGGCCGGCAGACGGCGCGCCGTCGGACAAGCCGGCCAGACCGCAGCCCGCCAGGCCGCGGAAGCCGGCAAAGGGGCCCGGTCAGGGCGAGCTGTTCTGACCGGCGGAGGACCCCTTCGGAGAAAACGGGTGCGCGGCCATCGCATATTGCTGTTCGATTCCGGCATGGGCGGCCTCACCGTCGCCCGGGCGGTGCGCGCGCGCCTGCCGGAGGCGGAGCTCGTCTATGCCGCCGACACCGCGGCCTTTCCCTATGGGGACTGGGCGGAACCGCTTCTCGTCCGGCGCATCCTCTCGGTGATGGAGCGCCTTGTCGAGGCGGTGCGCCCCGACGCGGTGGTCGTGGCCTGCAACACCGCCAGCACGCTGGCACTTCAGCCCCTGAGGGCGCGGTTCGACATTCCGTTCGTCGGCACGGTGCCGGCCATCAAGCCCGCCGCCGAGCAGACGAGGAGCGGCGTGATCGGCGTGCTCGCCACGCCGGGGACGGTGCGGCGCGACTATACCCGCGCGCTCATCGACACCTATGCCTATCACTGCACGGTCGTCGTGCACGGCTCGTCGGGCCTTGCGCGCCTCGCGGAGGCGAAGCTGCAAGGGCATCCGCCAGCGAGGGACGCCCTGCGCCGGGAGATCCGGTCGGTCTACAAGCGCCGGGGCGGGGGGCGCACGGATGTCGTCGTGCTCGGCTGCACGCACTATCCGCTGCTGCTGCCGGAGCTGGAGGCGGCGAGCCCGTGGCCCGTGACCTTCATCGATCCCGCCTCGGCGATCGCGCGCCGCGTCGCCCAGCTGCTCGAGAACGGCGGCGCGCCGGGCGCAAGCGGCGCCGATATCGCGGCGGACACGGTGATCGTCACCTCGCCCGTGCTCACGGCGGAGACCTTCGAGGCCTATGCCCGGTTCGGCTTCACCGCCCACCGGGAGCTCGCCATCGCCGCCGCCGGGCGGCAGTGGCTCGATTCGCAATAGCGGCCCGGCGCCGCTCCCGCATTGCCGCCGGCCTTTCGGGATGGCCCATGGCGGGCCGGGTCCCTGCGTTTGACATTGCGGGCGGGGGCTGTATCTGATCGCGGCTTGGGCAGGTCCGCCGGAAGGTGGCGACGCGTGCCCATGCTTCACGCCTGCCTGCGACGATTGTGCTCGACGCGCTTGGGCCCCTTGTCTGTTGGCCGGACAGTCCGGCAGAGGAAGGCAGGTTTTTGTCAGACGCTCGGGATTTGGAGATTGATCGATGAGCAAGCGCGACAGGGCTAAGTACAAGCTCGACCGCCGTATGGGCGAAAATGTCTGGGGCCGCCCGAAGAGCCCCGTGAACCGCCGTGAATACGGCCCCGGCCAGCATGGCCAGCGGCGCCGCGGCAAGCTGTCCGACTTCGGCATCCAGCTGCGCGCCAAGCAGAAGCTCAAGGGCTATTACGGCAACATCACCGAGAAGCAGTTCAAGGGCATCTACGAGCGTGCGACGCGGATGCGCGGCGACACCTCGGAGAACCTGATCGGCCTTCTCGAGCAGCGTCTCGACGCGGTGGTGTACCGCGCGAAGTTCGTGCCGACGGTCTTCGCCGCGCGCCAGTTCGTCAATCACGGCCACGTCAAGGTCAATGGCCGGCGGGTCAACATTCCGAGCTACCGCGTCAAGGTCGGCGACGTCATCGAGGTGCGCGAGAAGTCGCGCGAGCTGCCGATGGTGCTCGAGGCGACCCAGATGGCCGAGCGCGACGTGCCGGACTATATCGAGGCCGACCACAAGAAGATGACCGCGGCCATGACCCGCGTTCCGGCGCTCGCCGATGTGCCCTATCCGGTGCACATGGAGCCCAATCTGGTCATCGAGTTCTATTCGCGATAAGGTCTGTCGACCTGACATCATGCGGCGCGTGCGGTTCGGGGAGATCTGCACGCCCGCTTTTGCTTTGCGGGGGCCGGGCGGCTGGGCGTCCTAACAGGCAGGGAGCAGCCATGCGCGGAGTGTTGAAGGCTGGGGCGGCATTTGCGCTCGCTGCTGCGCTGGCCGGCTGTGCGACCTCGCCCGAGGAGCAGGCCGCGCTGGAGGCCGAGGAGGCGCCGGCCATCAAGGATCCCAAGATCGTCGTGGCGGACCAGTCCACGCCGATCGTCTATGTCCCCGTCATCGTCTTCCGCAGCACGACCTCCGACAAGATGATGCGCGACACCTATGCGGCGTTCCCCTCGCTCGACCAGTGCGAGAAGGCCGCGCGCCGCGGGGCCGCGACCCCGAGGCCGTCCGAATACGACGCGATGGCGATCTACGAGGTCTCCTGCTTCGAGGTCGTCAAGGATGGCGGCCAGAAGAAGATCGTGGTCGAGACCGCACCGCCGCCGGGCGTGGCCCAGACATCGGGCGGGACGCAGGCGCCGGCACCCGCACAGGCGCAGACACCCGCAACGCCGACCCCTGCGAAGAAGCCCACGCCGTCCGCCGGCCAGACGTCGTCGTGACGCCTGTCTCCCGGGCCGTGACGCCCGGGGCGTAGCCGGCTCCTCGCATGCCGGAGGAGCGCCGCGGAGCGCTCAGTTCAGCCGCCATTCCGAACCGACGAGACGCATCTGCGCGGGCGAGACGAGCTCGCGATGGGCCACGCAGACCTGCGCGAGCGTGCCATCCAGATTGTGGGCCCAGAAGTCCAGAAAGCCGATCAGCCGCGGAAAGCGCGGCGCCAGATCGTAGTTCTGCCACAGGAAGGACTGCAGCAGGCCCGGATGATCCGGCATGTGATACAGGATTTCCGCCGTGGTCAGGCTGTAGCCCTGCAACTGGCGGGACATGTCGCTTTCGGTCGTCACGGTTTCGGTCACGTCGCGATCCTCCTCACAAGCATGGTGCAGCCGGGACGGCTTCTGGAATTGTGCGCGCATGACGTGTCCGGTCAAGGATTATTGTGTAAATTATTCTTGATAATCAATATGTTAGCATCACACTAAAAGTGCTGCTAACAATTTCTGGCACTCTCCTCTTGAAAGTGCCAGGCGTGGCTCCAAATCGTCGGCATGGACTTCTGACCCGGAGACGTCCGACCCCGGACACAGGACGCCAGGAGAGCCCCGCGCGGAAGGACCCGTGCGGGGCTTTCTCGGTTCAGGGTCTCATATCGACCAGCTTGACCACCTTGGTGTTCACCCAGGCGAAGCAGCCGGCGAGTTGCGGGCCGATGGGCAGGTCGCCATAGACGCCGACGGCGCCTTCCGCCTCGAGCCGTCCGGCAAAGCCGGGCTCATCGCCCGAGACCACCCAGATGCCCGGCAGCCATGTCGGCCGGATCGGCCGACCCCCGGCACGCGTCATGGCCGCGAAGGCCGCGTCGTCGCCGAGCTTTGAGGGGAACACGGCGAGCACGGTGCCGGTGGCCTCCGGCGGCAGGGCGGCATCGCGCACCGCAAGCGTCATTGCGCCGAGCCAGGCGAGCACGATACCGGTCCCGAGCACCAGCGCGAGCCGGTGCCCGCTGCGGCCCGATCCCGTATGGCGCCCGCCCGCCATGGCCCGTCAGGCCGTCGCGCTGTCGCGGACGGCACCGGGCGCGCGCGCCTCGCGGATCGGCAGGTGGACGAGGGTCGCGAACAGGCCGAGCGCGACGGACAGCCACCACACCGCGTCGTAATTGCCCATGCGGTCATAGAGGACGCCGCCCAGCCAGACGCCGAGGAACGAGCCGACCTGGTGGCTGAAGAAGACGATGCCGTAGAGCATGCCCATATAGCGCGTGCCGAACATGAGCGCGACCAGCCCCGCCGTGGGCGGCACGGTCGACAGCCACAGAAGCCCCATCACCACGGCGAACCCGAAGACGCTCACCGTCGACAGCGGCACGAGCAGGAAGACCGTGATCGCGGCGGCACGGCCGAAATAGATCGCGCTCAGGAGATAGCGCTTGGACAGCCTCCCGCCCAATATGCCCGATATGTAGGAGCCGGCCACATTGGCCAGCCCGACAATGGCGATCGCGCCCGCGGCGACGCCCGCGCCGATGCCGCTCTCGGTGAGATAGGGCGGCATGTGGATCGTGATGAAGGCGAGCTGGAAGCCGCACACGAAGAAACCGAAGACGAGGAGCACATAGGAGCGGTAGCGCAGCGCCCAGGCGAGGGCGCCGCCGAGCGTGACCTCCGGGTCGGAGGCGTCGTCGGCATTGGTGCTGTCGCTCGCGCTGCCGCGCAGGGCCATGGTCAGCGGCAGGCAGAAGAGCAGGAGGACGGCGAGCAGAAGCATTGCCGTCTGCCAGCCATAGGCGGCGATGAAGGCCTGTCCGAGCGGGGCGAAGACGAACTGGCCGAGCGAGCTCGCCGAGGTGGCGATCCCGAAGGCCCACGACCGGCGCTCCGGCGGCATGCGCCGCGAGAACGCCGTCATGACGATGGCGAAGGAGGCCGTCGCGATGCCGATGCCGCTCAGCATGCCCGCGGAGAGATAGAACAGGCCCGGCGTGTCGGAATAGGGGATGAGCGCCACGCCCGTCGCGTAGATCAGCGCGCCGACGGCCAGGACGCGCGCCGTGCCGAACCGGTCGGCGGCGGCGCCGGCGAAGGGCTGGGCCACGCCCCAGAGCAGGTTCTGCAGCGCGAGCGCGAGGCCGAACACCTCGCGCGGCCAGCCATGGGCGTCGGAGATCGGCGCCGTGAACAGCCCGAAGCTCGAGCGTACGCCGAAGCTCGTGAGACAGATGAGGCAGCCGGCGACGATGATGGTTGCGGGCCGTTGCCAGAAGGGCAGGGCGTCCGGAGAGGGAGATGTCGTCATGGCGTTCTCTCTTCAAGCTCTGGCGCGGATGGGGCCGCCCGCGCTTGCAGGCGATGGACACGCAGAAAGAAATGGGTCTCTGATACCGGGGAACGGCGCCGCCGCCGCGCGTGGACAGCAGCGCCCGCCTGTCATGGGCAGGCAGAACAGCAGGCTCTCAAGCCTATGCGACCGCCAAGGGTTCGGCAATCGAATAAAACTGACGAATTAAATCAAGAAAATTGATGTCGTAGCGTGCGGCCACGGCTCCCGCCTCTGTCGCAGTCGGGACGGGGCAAGGGGAGGAGACTTCGGATCGTCTCGCGCGAAAGCGCGCCGACCTCCCCGCTGGCGGGGAGGTCGGGACTACCGTACCGCTTCGGCAACGGGTCACGCGCTCTGGCGCGTCTCGATGCCCTTTTCGGTGAAGACCTGCTGGAGCTCGCCGGACTGGAACATCTCGCGCAGGATGTCGCAGCCGCCCACGAACTCGCCCTTCACATAGAGCTGCGGGATGGTCGGCCAATCCGAATAGGTCTTGATGCCCTGGCGCAGATCGTCCGATTCCAGCACGTTGACGCCCTGATAGGGCACGCCGAGATAGTCCAGGATCTGGACCACGGCGCCGGAGAACCCGCATTGCGGGAACTGCGGCGTGCCTTTCATGAACAGCACGACGTCGTTGGTCTTGACCGCGTTGTCGATCCAGGCGTTGATGTCACTCATCTGATCGTCCTCATCGATTAAGGCGTGTAGCCGGGTGTAGGGACCCTATTCCTCCGGCGGCGATGTCTGCAGGGCGAGCGCATGGAGTTCGCCGCCCATGGCGCCTTTCAGCGCCTGGTAGACGAGCTGGTGCTGCTGGACGCGGCTCTTGCCCTTGAAGGCGGAGGACACGACGATCGCGGCATAGTGGTCCCCGTCGCCCGCCAGGTCGCGGATCTCGACCCGGGCATCGGGCAGGGCCTCCTTGATCAGCCGCTCGATCTCGTTTGCGTCCATTGCCATGGGCGTCGCCTCCGTCAGTTGGTCTTGCGCCAGTGTGTCACGCTCATTCCCCGGCGTCCATGTAGCTGGGGAGCCAGGCTTCGTGCGCTGCCGTCAGATCCACAAGGGATATGGTGAGCGCGCCGGCCACGGTCAAATCCTCGCCGCCGACCGCGCCGATGCTGTCGACCGGAATGCCGGCGGCCTCGGCTTCCGCGACGATCTCCGCGGCCTCGCCCGCGGGCGCCGTGACGACATAGCGTGCCTGGTCCTCGCCGAACAGCGCGGCGTCCATCCGGTCGGCCTCGATCTGCAGGCGCGCGCCGAGGCCGGAGGCCATCGCCATTTCCGCCACCGCGACGGCGAGCCCGCCATCGGAGATGTCGTGACAGGCGGTCACGCGCCCGGAGGCGATCAGCGCGCGCACGAAATCGCCATGGCGGCGTTCCGTCTCGAGATCCACGGGCGGCGGCGGTCCGTCCTCGCGCCCATGGATCTCGCGCAGATAGGCGGTGCTGCCCATATGGGTGCCGTGGCCGCCGACCAGCAGGATGACCTCGCCCTCCGCCTTGAAGGCGAGGGTGGCCATGCGCGAGATGTCGGCGATGAGCCCGACCCCGCCAATGGCCGGCGTCGGCAGGATCGCCTGGCCGTTGGTCTCGTTGTAGAGCGACACATTGCCGGAGACCACGGGGAAGTCGAGCGCGCGGCAGGCCGCCCCGATGCCCTCCACGGCCTTCACGAACTGGCCCATCGTCTCCGGGCGCTCGGGATTGCCGAAATTGAGGTTGTCGGTCACCGCGATGGGCTCGGCGCCGACCGCGGTGATATTGCGCCAGCACTCCGCGACCGCCTGCTTGCCGCCCTCGAAGGGGTCGGCCTCCACATAGCGCGGGGTGACGTCGACGGTCATGGCGAGCCCGCGCGAGGTGCCGTCGATCCGGATCACCGCGGCGTCGCCGCCGGGAAGCTGGGCGGTGTTGCCCTGGATGTAATGGTCGTACTGCTCCCACACCCAGCGCCGGGAGCAGAGATCCGGACTGCCGACGAGTTTCGCCAGCGCCTCGCCGAGATCGTTCGGCGCGGGGATCTCGTCGGCGGAGACGTCGGCGCGCGCCACGGGCTCCACCCACGGCCGGTCGTATTCCGGCGCCTCGTCGCCGAGCTCCTTGATCGGCAGGTCGGCCATGACGTCGCCCTGGTGCTTGACCACGAAGCGCAGCGTGTCGGTGGTGTGTCCGATGACCGCGAAGTCGAGGTCCCATTTGCGGAAGATGGCCTCCGCCTGCGCCTCCAGCTCGGGCTTGAGCACCATGAGCATGCGTTCCTGGGACTCAGACAGCATCATCTCGTAGGCGGACATGCCGTCCTCGCGGCAGGGCACCTTGTCGAGATCGAGATCGATGCCGAGATTGCCCTTCGCCCCCATCTCCACCGCCGAGCAGGTGAGGCCGGCGGCCCCCATGTCCTGGATGGCGATGACGGCGCCGCTCGCCATGAGCTCCAGGCACGCCTCCAGCAGGAGCTTTTCGGAGAACGGGTCGCCGACCTGCACGGTCGGGCGCTTCTCCTGCGAGTTGTCGTCGAACTCGGCCGACGCCATGGAGGCGCCGTGAATGCCGTCGCGCCCGGTCTTGGAGCCGAGATAGACGATGGGCATGCCCACGCCCCGGGCCTCGGAATAGAACACGCCGTCGGCGCGCGCCAGCCCCACCGCCATGGCGTTGACGAGGATGTTGCCGTTGTAGCGCGGGTGGAAGTTCACCTCGCCGCCGACGGTGGGCACGCCGAAGGAATTGCCGTAGCCGCCGATGCCGGCGACCACGCCGGAGACGAGGTGGCGCGTCCGGGGGTGGTCCGGTGCGCCGAAGCGCAGCGCGTTGAGCGCCGCCACGGGGCGCGCGCCCATGGTGAAGACGTCGCGCAGGATGCCGCCGACCCCGGTCGCCGCGCCCTGATAGGGCTCGATATAGGAGGGGTGGTTGTGGCTCTCCATCTTGAAGGCGCAGACCAGCCCCTCGCCGATATCGACGATGCCGGCGTTCTCGCCCGGGCCCTGGACGACGCGCGGCCCCGCCGTCGGCAGGGTCTTCAGCCACTTCTTGGAGGATTTGTACGAGCAGTGCTCGTTCCACATGGCGGAGAAGATGCCGAGCTCGGTCAGCGTCGGCTCGCGGCCGATGAGCTGAAGGATCCGGTCGTACTCTTCCGGCTTCAGCCCGTGCTCGGCGACGAGCTCGGGCGTGATCTGGATTTCGTTGGGGATGGACATCGTCGGGCTTTCTCGCGCGCGGGCGCTCGTCGGGCTTTGAGAACTCTCGCGGAGCCGGATACGCTGCGCGCGCGAAAAGGTCAATGCGCGCAAGCCACGACCTTGAGCGAAAACACGGCCGCCCGTCCCGGTAAAAGATGCCCCTAGTCCCGGTAGGAGGGGTCGGTGCGGTCCAGCATGTCCTTGAGCGCGTCGAAATGGGCAAACGCCATGCCGTCATAGTCGCGCCAGCCCCGCGCGGTCTTCTCCGCGATCTCGTCGGACATGTCGTTGAGCGGCTGGCCGCTGCCATAGGCGAGCATCAGCGTCTTCGCCGCGCGCTCGAAGAAATAGAGCTGCTCGAAGGCCTCCGCGACCGTTTCCGCCGACACCGTCACCCCGTGATTGCCCATGAGCAGCACGGGGTGGTTGCCGAAGGCCGCCGCGAGCCGTGCGCCTTCCGCCGCATCGTCGGCGATCCCGCCGAAGTCTCGGTCGATACCGACCATGCCGAAGAACCGCGCCGTGTTCTGGTCGATCGGCTTCATGGTCGGGTCCTGCAGGGCGGCGAGCGCCGTCGCGTGAGGAGGATGGCAGTGGAGCAGCACGCGGGCATTGGGGCGCGCGCGGTGGATGCTGCCATGGATGCACCAGGCCGACGGGTCTGGCGCGTCCGGGCGGTCCATCGCATCCGCGTCGGTCGCGTCGAGCAGCAGGAGATCGCTCGCCCGGATGGTGGCGAAATGCCGCCAGCGCGGGTTCATCAGAAAGCGCGTCCCGTCGCCGGAGACCGCGGCGGAGAAGTGGTTGCCGACGGATTCGTGCCAGTCGAACCGGGCCGCGAGCCGGAAGGCGGCGGCAAGGTCGACGCGCAGCGCGCGCTCGTCGGTCTCGCCGGCCTTTGCGGTCTTGGCGTCCTCGGCAGAAGCGCGCGGGCGCGCGGTCTCGGTCGTCGTCATCTGAACCGTCCTTGCGTGGTCAGGGTGCGGTAGGTGCTGCGCATCTCGCCGCGGTCGGTATAGCAGCCGCGCAGATAGCGATCGCCGCTCTCGGCCACATAGCCGGCCCGGCCGTGCACGATGCGGTGATTGTCGAACACGATGCACTCGCCCGCCCTGAGCCCGAAGCGCATCACGTATTTCTCCGACTGCAGCATCCGCCCGAACCGGCAGAAGGCGGGATAGTAGCTGTCGAGGACGGTCTGCGGCAGGTCGAAGATATCGGCCATGTGCTGGCTGATGGTCACGCCGGAGACCTCGCCATGGCTGTCCAGCTCGATGACCCGCTGGCGCGAGCGCATGTCGTAGGTGTCGTGCTCGCAATAATAGGGGATGAGGGTCTCCGACAGGAGCGCGAAGTCCTCCGGGCTCGCCGCGCGCAGGTCGTTCGCCACCGCGACGCCGTCGAGGAACAGGTTGCGCCCGCCCTCCACGCTGTTGGCGCGGCAATGCAGGAACTGGACGCCGGGTGCCGCGTCCTCCGCCGGCGTGTCGGTGTGCAGCTCGAGCGCCTTGGCCGTATAGGCGAGGTTGGTCGGCTCGATATGCGTCCTGACGTCGAAATAGGTGCCGAAGAAGGTCGGGCGGATCTGGCCGATCAGGCGCGCCGTCTCGGTGAGGCCCTCGTCCGTGTCGGGCATGTCGGTCACGATGGCGACGCCGTCGACCAGCAGAGCCTCGATCCATTTCGCCACCAGCGCCCGGTCGCGCATGAGCTCGGGCTGCGGGAACCGGGCCATGTGCTCGTAATGGTCGCAATACCACGGCCGGCGCGGCAGGTCGGCCGGGTCGGGGCGCGGCGCGCCGCCGGCATAGTGGGCCAGCCAGTCGAGCGCGTGGCGCGTGACATGCCCGTCGCCCTGCCACACGATCTCCAGCGCGTCGCCGTCGACATGCGCGCTCGCGGGCACCGGCGCGCGCTCCTCGTGGAAGATGTCGAAGACCCGTTCCCGGGTCTCGCGGTCGAAGGAGGTGGGGCAGTTGTCGCGCAGCCAGTAATAGTTGAAATAGGCCGTGGAGCCGTCCCCGAGCGGCACGGTAAGGCCGCGCTCGCCAAGGGCCACCTCGCCACAGGCTGCGCCGGGGCGCGCGATTTCGCCGATGACATCGTCCGCCATGCTGAACTCCGATGGATATGGGATGTGACGATTTTTCCGTTTCCGCACAGCACGATAGGGATTGCCCGGGGCGTGGCGGAAGGGGTATAAATCTCAATCTAGATTAACCGACAGGTTATAGTGTGAGCCGCGCTCTACCCCCCTTGCGCCTGCTGACCGTGTTCGAGGCGGTGCTCCGCCATGGCGGCGTAAGGCCGGCTTCGGCGGAGCTGAACGTCTCCCAGCCCGCCGTCAGCCAGGCCCTGCGGCAGCTCGAGGCGCATCTCGGCGCGACGCTGCTCGACCGCAGCACGCGGCCCGCGGGGCTCACGGAGGCGGGCCGGCTGCTCCACCGCGCGACCGCGGAGGGGCTCGGGCTTATCGCGGAGGCCATAGAGGATATCGAGCGGCTGAACGCCGGGGTGGGCCCCTCGGCGACCGTCGCCTGCTCGGTGGGCTTCGCGACGTACTGGCTCATGCCGCGCCTTGCCGGCTTCTACGACCGGAATCCGGACATGGCCATCAATGTCATGACCACGCAGCAGGGCGCGCCGGGCCTGACCGCCGGGGTCGACATCGCCATCCGCTATGGCGACGGCAAATGGAACGACGGCGTCGTGACGCATCTCTTCGACGAGCGGATCGACCCGGTCTGCAGTCCCGCACTCGCCGCGCGGCTGGCGGAGGCGGGCGGCGGGCTGGAGGCGGCGACGCTCATCCACGTCAATGTCGAGGACGGGCGCTGGACGCCCTGGGGCGCCTATCTGCGCCGGGCCGGCCTGCCCGCCGCCGGCCGGCGCCAGGGCCTCCATTTCACCAATTACGTCCAGGCGACCCAGGCCGCGCTCGCGGGGCAGGGCGTCATGCTGGGCTGGCGCTCGATCACCGGCGACCTCGTGCGCGAAGGCCGGCTCGACTACGCCATGGACGCCACGGTCGTGCCGGAGGATGCCTTCTATCTCGTCGCGGCGGACCGCCCGCGCTCGCCCGCGGCCGTCGCCGCCGCCACCGCCTGGCTTGCCGGGGAGGCCGCCCGGCCGGAGGCATGAGGGGGCTACCCGAGCGCTACGGCACCGGCCCACGCCCCCACCCGGCCACCCATAAAATTATGATCCCGTGGGTGGCCGGGTGGGGGCGTGGGCTGGTGCCGTTCTAAACGCGAGGACTCGTGGGAGCGCGGGCCGGTGCCGCCTTGCGGGACACGACACGCCGCCCGATCGTTGCGGCTTGCGCTGGCCAACGAGGCTTCGCGTGGTTATCTATGGGGAAGACGGCCCGAGGGGCCGGTTTGCGACGACGGATTGCAGGAATGAATCGCTACGAACCCAATTTCATCGGTGGCCGTGAGGCGAAGCTGCGCTATCTGAGCGGCGACTATCAGGTGGTCACGCCCGGCGATTTCGTGCGCTGCGCGGTGACCGGCGAGCCGATCCCGCTCGACCAGCTGCGCTACTGGGACCCGGACCTCCAGGAGGCCTACAGCTCGCCCGAGGTCTCCTTCAAGCGCTATCTGGAAGTGCACGGCCGGGGCTAGGGCGCATGCCGTGACAGCAGGACCGGCCCGGCCGGGTCCTTCCGGAGCGGAGTACGGTCGGGCTGAAACACCCCGCTCATCCCGGCGAAAGCCGGGATCTCAGGCGTATCGGGAAAGAGATCCCGGCTTTCGCCGGGATGAGCGGAAGACATACCGATTCAGCCTGACCGTACTCCGCTCCGGGCATCTCCCGGCAGGTCCTGAACCGTCTCCGCGATGAGCGTGTCGACGACCGCGTTCAGCGCGTCCGCCTCGCTCGCCCCCTCCGTGATCGCGGTATTGTAGCTCGCCAGCTGCCGGTCGGCGCTGGTGCCGCGCGCGACGATGGTCAGGGCATGCTCCAGCTCCGCCGTGCAGCCGAAATGCTCCGCATCGGGGCGGGTGAGCGTCAGGAGCTCCTCCAGAAGGTCGGCATAGGCGGCGACCGTGCCGCGCCCGAAATCGATCAGGCCTTCCGCCAGCCCGTAGCGCACCGCGCGCCAGCGGTTCTCGTTGATCAGGAACCGGTCGTAGGAGCGCCAGCGCTGGTTGTCGCGCCGCAGGCGGTAGAGCATGCGGGCGAGGCAGCGGAACAGCGCGGCGATGGCGATGGCGTCGTCGAGCCGCGTGCACACATCGCAGATGCGCAGCTCCAGCGTCGGGAACCGGGCCGACGGGCGCAGGTCCCACCAGATCTTGGTCGCATCCTCGATGAGCCCCGCCTGGACGAGCACCTGCACGACGCGCTCATACTCGCCATAGCTGGAGAAGTCGGGCGGCAGGCCGGTGCGCGGCAGGCTGTCGAACACGATCAGCCGGTAGGATTTCAGCCCCGTGTCGCGGCCCTGCCAGAAGGGCGAGGAGGTGGACAGCACCAGGAGATGGGGCAGGAAATAGGCGAGCTGGTTGAACAGATCGACCCTGAGATCCTCGTCCTCGATGCCGATATGCACATGCATGCCCGAGATCAGCATGCGCCGGACCACCACCTGGAGGTCCTTCGCCAGGACCTCGTAGCGTTCCTTGTGGGTGTGGCGCTGGTCGGCCCATTTCGCGAAGGGGTGCGTGGAGGCGGCGATGGGGGCGAGGCCGTGTCCCGCGGAGACCTCCGCAATGGCCGAGCGCAGCCGGGCGAGGTCGTGGCGCGCCTCGCCGAGCGTCTCGCAGACATGGGTGCCGACCTCGATCTGGCATTGCAGGAATTCCGGGCTGACCTGCCCCTCGAGCGCGGTCTCGCACGCGCTCATCAGCCCGTCAGGGGCGCGCGCGACGAGATCGCGCGTCTGCCGGTCGACAAGGAGATACTCCTCCTCGATCCCGATGGAGAAACTCGGTTCCCTCAGCGCCATCGCCGGAGTGTGCCGGAGGGCCGCCGGCGTGGCAAGCGGGCGGGCCCGCCGCCCTCAGGGCCGGGCCCCGCTTTCCGGCGCGCGGCGATGTGTCCGCATGGCTGGCCTTTGCGCGGGTGAAAGTGTATAACCCCGCTTTCGAGCCTTTCAAGGCATGCCGCCGGTCGATGGCCATGAGGGGCGGCGCGGCCGGGAGCCCGAGGGCCCCGGACCGGATGCTTGAAGACACGCGAACAAGACGAGCGATGACGCAAGCCGCGCCCTTGAACGACATGGCGGCCTTGCGAGACATGTTTGGGAGTGACGGATCATGGCCGAGCAGTGGACGCCGGAAAGCTGGAGAGCAAAGCCGATCGTGCAGGTGCCCGAATACCGGGACCTGGACAAGCTCGCCGATGTCGAGGCCCGGCTTTCGGGGTATCCGCCGCTCGTTTTTGCAGGCGAGGCGCGGCGCCTGAAGCGCAAGCTCGCCAAGGTGGCGGAAGGCAAGGGTTTCCTGCTCCAGGGCGGCGATTGCGCGGAGAGTTTCGCGGAGCACTCCGCCGACAATATCCGCGACTTCTTCCGCGTGTTCCTGCAGATGGCGGTGGTGCTCACCTTCGCGGCCTCCTCGCCGGTGGTGAAGGTCGGCCGCATCGCCGGCCAGTTCGCCAAGCCGCGCTCCTCGTCGACGGAGAAGCAGGGCGACCGCGAGCTGCCGAGCTATCGCGGCGACATCATCAATTCCATCGAGTTCGACGAGGCCGCGCGCGAGCCGGATCCGGAGCGCCAGATCATGGCCTACCGGCAGGCGGCGGCGACGCTCAACCTGCTGCGCGCCTTCGCGCAAGGCGGCTACGCCAATCTGGAGCACGTCCATAACTGGACGCTCGGCTTCCTGCGCGACAGCCTGACCAGCGCACGCTATCAGGCCATCGCCGACCGGATCACCGAGACGCTCGCCTTCATGCGCGCCTGCGGCATCAATCCGGACACGGCCTCCCAGCTCAAGACGACGGATTTCTTCACCAGCCACGAGGCGCTGCTGCTCGGCTACGAGCAGGCCTTCACGCGCGTCGATTCCACCTCCGGCGAGTGGTACGCGACCTCCGGCCACATGCTGTGGATCGGCGACCGCACCCGCCAGCCGGACGGTGCGCATGTGGAGTTCTGCCGCGGCGTGCAGAACCCCATCGGCCTCAAATGCGGTCCCTCGCTCGATCCCGACGAGCTGATCCGGCTTCTCGACATCCTGAACCCGGAGAACGAGGCCGGGCGGATCACCCTGATCTGCCGCTTCGGCGCGGACAAGGTTGAGGAGAAGCTGCCGGCCCTCATCCGGGCGGTGAGCCGCGAGGGGCGCGTGGTGCTCTGGTCGAGCGATCCGATGCACGGCAATACGGTCAAGGCGACGACGGGCTTCAAGACGCGGCCCTTCGACGACATCCTCTCGGAGGTGCGCGGCTTCATGGCCGTCCACCAGGCGGAGGGCACCCATGCCGGCGGCATCCATGTGGAGATGACCGGCAGCAATGTGACCGAATGCACCGGCGGCTCGCAGTCGGTGACCGATGCCGACCTGTCGGCGCGCTACCACACCCATTGCGACCCGCGGCTCAATGCCGACCAGGCCCTCGAGCTCGCCTTCCTGATCGCCGAGGAGCTCAAGAAGGAGCCCGCCTTCCACCCCGCCGGCGACGAGGTGGAGGAGACCATGGACGCCGCGGAGTAGGCGCGGCGGCTCCCGTCTCCGGACGGGGCGTTCCATCGGACCTTCGAAGACAGTGCCACCCCGGGACGCGGTCCCGGGGGCTCCGGCGGCCTGTCTCGCATGCGGCATTCCCTGTCCGTCATTCCCGCGAAAGCGGGAATCCATGTCTCTTCCACTGTTTGTGGAGTCCCGCTTTCGCGGGAATGACGAGGGTAGGCGGCGCAGGGGAGCGCCGGCCACTGCGTGCCCGGGCGGTGAGGCCGACAACCCGCTCATCCCGGCGAAAGCCGGGATCTCGAGCAAAATCTCATGAGATCCCGGCTTTCGCCGGGATGAGCAGAAAGATGCAATTGCCAGCGCATGACGGGCTGGCAAGATGCAAATTCCAGCGCGTGGCGGGCTGACCGGAGGCAACAGTCGGCATGTCCGGGGCGGGGCGCCGGCGCCCGAGTGTTCAGTCCCGCTTCAGCCGCTCCGCGTGCCAGGCGATGTGGTCGCCGATGACGGTGGCGACGAAATAGTAGCTGTGGTCGTAGCCCTCCTGCATGCGCAAGGTCAGGGGCACGCCGGCCTTGCCGCAGGCCTCCTCGAACAGCTCCGGGCGCAGCTTGTCGGCGAGGAACTCGTCGTCGGTGCCCTGATCGACCAGGATGTCGCCGCCCCAGCCGCGCGTCTCCACGAGCGCGCAGGCATCGTGAGCGAGCCAGGCCTCGCGGTCCTCGCCGAGATAGCCCGCGAGAGCCTTCTCGCCCCAGGGCGTGCGGCTCGGCGCGACGATGGGCGAGACGGCGGAGAGGGCGCGGAAGCGCTGCGGGTTCCGCATGGCGACGGTCAGCGCCCCGTGCCCGCCCATGGAATGGCCGCAAATGCCCTGACGCGAGCCGTCGACGGCGAAGGATTTCGCGATCAGCGCCGGCAGTTCCTCCGACACATAGCTGTACATGCGGAAATGCTCGGCCCACGGCGCCTGCGTCGCGTCCACATAGAAGCCCGCGCCCTGGCCGAAATCGTAGTCGTCGACATTCGCAACGCCCTCGCCGCGCGGAGAGGTGTCGGGCGCGACGATGGCGAGCCCGTGCTCGGCGGCGTAGCGCTGCGCGCCGGCCTTGACGGTGAAGTTCTCCTCAGTGCAGGTGAGCCCGGACAGCCAGTAGAGGACGGGCGGCGGCGAGGCGCTCTCCGGCGGCATGAACACCGAGACGCGCATGTCCGTGCCGGTCGCCTCGCTCGCATGGCGGTAGATCCCCTGCGTGCCGCCGAAGCATTTCCAGGTGCCGATGGTCTCGATGCCCATGAGCCGCTATACCCTTGTGTCTGCCGGTTGTCTCAGTCGCGATAGGGGGCAGGGATACCCGATTGCGGGCCGGGCGTCATCAGGCTCCGGCCTGCAGCTCGATCTTCGTTGCGCGCTGGATGGCGGGGCGCGCCCTGAACCGCTCCACATAGGCCGAAAAGGCCGCGCGCGGTTCGATCAGCTCGAACATCATCCCGAAATTGAGGCCGGAGCCGATCACGACGTCGGCGGCGGAGTAGGTCTCGCCCAGGATCCAGGGGCCGACGGAGGAGAGCGCCTCCTCGAGCGTGTCGAGCACCAGCGCGTAGCTGCCCCAGCCGGCCGTCGCCTTGTCGATATCGAGGCCGGTGACCTTCTGGACGATGGCCGGCTCGATGCAGGAGGGCCCGAAGAACAGCCAGCGGAAATAGGCGCCGCGCATCGGATCGCCCGGCGGCGGGGCTAGCCCGGCCTGCGGGAACCGGTCGGCGACATGGGCGCAGATCGCCGCGGATTCGGCGACGATCACCCCCTCGTCCTCCAGAACGGGCACCTTGCCCATGGGATTGATGGCCCGGAAGGCCGGATCGTCCTGGCCGCCCGCCCGGATGTCGACGGTGACGCGCTCGTACTCGGCGCCCGCCTCCTCCAGTATCCGCAAGGCCTGCGACGACCGAGACTGCGGTGCCCAGTAGAGTTTCATCGTGCGATCCCCGGTTGGCAGAAGGACCGGAACATATCATGAACATACGTCCCGGTCCAGCCGTTTCCCGGACATCCCGGCGAAGCGCCCTCACGCCTTGCCGTAGCCGCCGCCCGACGGCGTCTTGAGCATCAGCGCGTCGCCGGGGCGGCAGACCGTCTGGTCGCAGCCCTCAAGCGGCTCCACCGTGCCGTCGGCGCGGCGCACGGCGTTCGCGCCGCACTCGCCTGGCTCCCCGTCGGCAAGGCCGAAGGGCGGCACGCGGCGATGGCCGGTGAGCAGCGAGACCTCCATCTCCTCGAGGAACCGGATGACCCGCGTCGTGCCGTCGCCGCCATGCCACTCGCCCTTGCCGCCGGAGCCGCGGCGCACCTCGAACGTCTCCAGGATCACCGGATAGCGCAGCTCCAGCACCTCCGGGTCGGTGAGCCGCGTATTGGTCATGTGGGTATGCACGGCGGAGGTGCCGTCGAAACCCGGGCCCGCGCCCGAGCCGCCGCAGACCGTCTCGTAATACTGGTAGCGGTCATTGCCGAAATTGGTGTTGTTCATGGTGCCCTGCGCGGCGGCCATGGCGCCGAGCGCGCCGAACAGCGTGTCGGTCACCGCCTGGCTCGTCTCCACATTGCCCGCGACCACGGCGGCCGGATAGACCGGGGCCAGCATGCAGTCGTCCGGGATGACGAGCTCAATGGGCTTCAGGCACCCGGCATTCATCGGGATCTGGTCGTTGACCATGCAGCGGAAGACATAGAGCGTCGCGGCCCGCGTGACGGGGCGCGGCGCGTTGAAGTTCGACGTCTGCTGCGGGCTCGTGCCGGTGAAGTCGACGCGGGCGGAGCGCGTCTCCTTGTCGACGGTGATCTTCACCTTGATGACCGTGCCCTGGTCCATCTCATAGGAGAATTCCGAGGCATGCAGCGCGTCGATCACCCGGCGCACGCTCTCCTCCGCATTGTCCTGGACGTGGCCCATATAGGCCTGGACGACGTCGAGGCCGAACTGGGCGACCATCTTCTTGAGCTCCTGCACGCCCTTCTCGTTGGCCGCGATCTGGGCCCTCAGATCGGCGACGTTCTGGTCCGGGTTGCGGCAGGGATAGGGGCCCGACGACAGCAGCTCGTAGAGCTCTCTCTCGCGGAAGCGGCCCCGGTCGATGAGCTTGAAGTTGTCGATGACGACGCCTTCCTCCTCGATGGTCGTGGCCCGCGGCGTCATGGAGCCCGGCGCCTTGCCGCCGACATCGGCGTGGTGCCCGCGGCTCGCCACATAGAAGAGCAGCCGCTCGCCCTCGTCGTCGAAGACGGGCGTGACCACCGTGATGTCGGGGAGGTGCGTGCCGCCATTATAGGGCGCGTTGAGCGCGAAGACATCGCCCGGCCGGATCTCCGGGTTCTGCGCCACGATAGCCTCCACCGAGCGGTCCATGGAGCCCAGATGCACCGGCATGTGCGGCGCGTTGGCGATGAGCTGGGCGTTGTGGTCGAACACCGCGCAGGAGAAATCCAGCCGTTCCTTGATATTCACCGAATAGGCGGTCTTCTCCAGCGTCACGCCCATCTGCTCGGCAATCGACATGAAGAGGTTGTTGAAGACCTCCAGCATGACGGGATCGGCCTTTGTGCCGATTGCCACGCGTTTGGGCAGGGCCTTCACGCGGGTCATGACGAGATGGAGCTTCGGCGTGATCTCCGCCTGCCAGCCATGCTCGACCACGACCGTGTTGTGCTTCTCGATGACGATGGCCGGGCCGTCGACACGCTGGCCGGGCTTCAGCCGCTCGCGGTCGAAGACCGGGGCGTCGAGCCATTCGCCGCCGGCGAAGATGCGCGTCGTGTCGATGGCGGCGGGCGCGCCGTCGCGCGCCGGGCTGTCCGGCTCGTCCTTGCGCTCGCCGCCGCCGACCGTCTCCACGATCAGCGCCTCGACCATCACGTCCTTCTCCGGCGTCACGAAGCCGAACTGGGCCTTGTGGGCGGCCTCGAACTCCGCGCGCATCGCGTCCGCCCCGCCGAAGGCCACGAGCAGCGGCGTGTCGGTGCCGCGATAGCGGATCTGGGCGCGCACGAAGGTCGCGGTCCGCTCGCGTGCGATACCCTGGCTCTCGAGCTCCGCGGCGTTCTCGCCCTGGAGGCGGTCGGCCAGCGCCTGCAGGCTCTCGACCAGCGCGCCGTCGAGCGGCTCCTCCACCGCCTGCTGGCGGTTGGCGCGGACATCGGCGAGCCCCATGCCATAGGCTGACAGCACGCCGGCCAGCGGATGGATCAGCACCTTCGTCATGCCGAGCGTGTCGGCGATGAGGCAGGCATGCTGGGCGCCCGCGCCGCCGAAGCAGGTGAGCGCGTAGCGGGTGATGTCGTAGCCGCGCTCCACCGAGATCTTCTTGATCGCGTTGGCCATGTTCTCCACCGCGATCTTCAGGAAGCCCTCCGCGACGTCCTCTCCCGACCGTCCGTCGCCGATCTCGCGCGCAAGCTCGGAGAAGGCCTCGCGCACGGCCTCGCGGTCGAGCCGCTCGTCGCCATTGGGCCCGAAGATCGCGGGGAAGTGGTCGGGCATGATCTTGCCCAGCATCACATTGGCGTCGGTCACGGCGAGGGGGCCGCCCCGGCGATAGCATGTCGGCCCCGGATCGGCGCCGGCCGAATCCGGCCCGACACGGAAGCGCGAGCCGTCGTAATGCAGGATCGAGCCGCCGCCGGCGGCGACCGTGTGGATGCGCATCATCGGCGCGCGCATGCGCACGCCCGCCACCTCCGTCTCGAAGACGCGCTCGTAGTCGCCGTCGAAATGGGAGACGTCGGTCGAGGTGCCGCCCATGTCGAAGCCGATGATGCGGTCGAAGCCGGCGATCCGGCTGGTCTCGATGGCGCCCACCACGCCGCCGGCGGGGCCGGACAGGATCGCGTCCTTGCCCTGGAAGAGCTCCGCGGCGGTGAGCCCGCCATGGGACTGCATGAACATGAGATGGCAGGCGGCCTCCGCCACCTCCTCGTAGGCCGACGCCGTGCCCGGCCCGTCGGCGGCGGCCGACGCCGTCCTCGCGGGCGCCTCGGCGGTGCCCTGCAGCGCGCGCGCCACGCGGTTCACATAGCGCCTCAGGATCGGGGAGAGATAGGCGTCGACGACCGTCGTGTCGCCGCGCCCGACGAGCTTCATGAGCGGGGAGACCTCGTGGGAGACGGAGATCTGGGTGAAGCCGATCTCGCGCGCGATCCCGGCCACGGCGCGCTCGTGATCGGCGAAGCGGTAGCCGTGCATGAAGACGATGGCGGCGGCGCGGATGCCGGCATCGTAGGCCTCCTGGAGCCCCTTGCGCGCGCTGTCCGGGTCGAGCGGCAGAAGGACATTGCCCGCGGCATCGGCCCGCTCGTCGACCTCCACCACGCGCTCATAGAGGAGTTCCGGCTTCACGATATGGCGGTCGAAGAGGCGGGGGCGGGCCTGGTAGCCGATCTCCAGCGCGTCCTTGAAGCCGCGCGTCGTGACGAGGACCGTGCGGTCGCCCTTGCGCTCCAGAAGCGCATTGGTGGCGACCGTCGTGCCCATCTTGACCGTGTTGATCTTCTCCGCCGGGATCGGCGCGCCGGGGCTGAGCCCCATGAGCTCGCGAATGCCGTGGATCGCGGCGTCCTCATAGGCTTCGGGATTTTCCGACAGGAGCTTGTGCGCCGTGATCCCGCCCTCCGGCGTGCGCGCGACGATGTCGGTGAAGGTGCCGCCCCGGTCGATCCAGAAATCCCACTTCGCGCCGTTGTCCATGACTGACACTCCCATGCCGGAAAAGACGCGCCCCTGGCGGGCGCGGAAAGGTCGTCGCCGCTCTTGTCGAACGGTACCGGATTGTCCCCTCCGGGTCCGGTCCGGCTCAAGGGCGTTCGGCTCCGCAGCCCTTGAGCGGCGCAATACGATCATTTTATAGATGAAACGTCAACAAATTGCCGGTGTTGTTGCCTGAGAGGCCGGGCAGGGCGCAGGCTGAGGATAAGGTGGCCGGTCCGGTTGCCTTCGCCATTTTGTTGGCGTACGGAGCATTTGGGTGTTCCGCAAGGTATCCCGCGCGGGATCCGGCCTGTCCGGCCCCTGCTGCACGATTGGGTGGCAGGGCTGTCATGACACTGCAGGATTCGTGTAGGATAGACATGCGGCCAAGAGCGACGATCCATCCGTAATCACGCTTTTGCCCCAATTTCAAAGCACTTGGGGGTTGAGACGGGGAACTGTTGAACGCAACTGGATTTGAGAGGGGCGGTAAGGAAAGGAGATTAATGGTGGGTACGAAGCTCATGTATCCCTTGGCGCTTGCCTTGGCCCTCGGTCTGGCGGCCTGCGGCGAGGACGAATCGCAGCAGGGCGGCGAGACCTCTTCGGAGGCGCCGGCCGCAAGCGACGAGACGACATCCGGCGAGAGCTCCGCGACCGGCGAGTCCTCTGCCGGCGACACTGAAAGCACTGGCGATGACGCCGCCGGCAGCGCTGGCGACGAGGCGTCGGAGACCATGGACTCCGCGACCGATGCGGCCAATGACGCCGCGGACAGCGCCAGCGCTGCCGGCGACGAGGCTGGCGAGAAGGCGTCGGAGACCATGGATTCCGCGACCGACGCGGCCGACGACGCCATGAAGGAGACCGGCGACGCCATGGACGACGCCGCCGACAGTGCCACCGACGCGGCCGACGAGGCTGGCGACAAGGCATCGGAGACCATGGATTCGGCGACCGACGCGGCGGACGACGCCGCCAGCAGCGCGGCCGACGAGGCCGAATCGGTCGGCGAGAGCATCCAGAAGACCGGCGAGGACGCGGCCAAGGCCGCGGGCGACGCCATGGACGATGCGGCCAAGGCGACCGGCGATGCCGCCAAGAAGGCCGGCGACGCCGTCAAGGACATGATGAACGGCGGGACGTCGCAGTAACGCCTGCACGCACACAACCCTTTGGGGGAGGGCCTGCCGGGCGACCGGCGGGCCCTTTCCTTTTTGCGAATGGCGGCTATGCGCCGGCGTGGCTTGACGGGGGCTTGCGGAATAGTGAAGCTGCCGCTCTTTCACCATGTCGGGGGGAGGCGTGATGGACTATGTGCAACTCGGCCGGTCGGGCCTGAAGGTCAGCCGCCTGTGCCTCGGCTGCATGACCTATGGCAGTCCGGACTGGCGGTCCTGGGTCCTCGACGAGGCCGCCTCGCGGGACTTCCTGAAGAAGGCGCTCGACGCCGGCATCAATTTCTTCGACACGGCCAATTTCTACAGCCTCGGCGAATCGGAGCGCATAACGGGCCGTCTCCTCCAGGAATTCGCCCGGCGCGACGAGATCGTGCTCGCGACCAAGGTCGGCCTCGTCATGGGCGATTCGCCGAATGCCCGCGGCGTGTCGCGCAAGCACATCATGGAGAGCATCGACGCCTCGCTCCGGCGGCTGGGGACCGACTATGTCGATCTCTACCAGATCCACCGGCTGGACGGCATCACGCCGCTGGAGGAGACGCTGGAGGCGCTCGACGACGTGGTGCGCGCCGGCAAGGCGCTCTATGTCGGCGCGTCGTCCATGTGGACCTGGCAGTTCATGAAGGCGCTGAACCTGCAGGAGCGCAATGGCTGGGCGCGCTTCGTGTCGATGCAGAACCACTACAACCTGCTCTACCGGGAGGAGGAGCGCGAGATGCTGCCGGCCTGCCGGGCGGAAGGCGTCGGTGTCATCCCGTGGAGCCCGCTCGCGCGCGGGCGGCTGACCAAGGCGCCCGGGGCGGGCGAGACCGAACGGCGCCGGACGGACGATGTGGCGGAGAACCATTACGGCGCGCCCCATGATGAGGAGATCGCGCGGCGCGTCCACGAGGTCGCCGGGCGGCTCGGGGTCAAGGAGGCGCAGGTCGCGCTCGCCTGGGTGCTGTCGCGGCCCGGCGTGACCGCCCCGATCGTCGGTGCCTCCAAGCCGCACCATCTCGACGATGCGGTCGCCGCGCTCGAGCTGGTGCTGGACGAGGAGACGATGGCCTATCTGGAAGCCCCCTACGCGCCGCGCGCGGTGAGCGGGCATTCCTGAGGATGCCGCGTCGCGCCGTGTGCCGGCTGCCTGCGCCACGCGTCCGGCCGGGTGAATTGTTGGCGCGCGACGGATCGCTTTTGCTATAAGGTCTGCCCATGTCGTTCTGGCGCCGAATAGCCGATGCCGCGGAGAGCCTGGGGCTTGGTGGCCCCATGCGGGCGCTGATCGCGGCCGTGAAGGGCGATCCCGACCGCCGGCGCGTGCGCGAGGAGCATATCGCCTTCACCATCGGCGTGATCGCGCTCGGCGCCAAGATGGCCAAGGCCGACGGCGTCGTGACGACCGACGAGGTCTCCGCCTTCAAGGAGGTCTTCACGGTGCCGCAGGGCGAGCTGAAGAACGTCGCGCGCGTCTTCAATCTCGCCAAGCGCAGCGTGGTCGGCTACGACGCCTATGCGCGCCAGCTCGCCCAGCTCCTGCAGGACAAGCCGGAGGTGCTGGAGGACGTGCTGGACGGCCTGTTCCACATTGCCGCCGCCGACGGGGTGATCCATCCCGACGAGCTCGATTATCTGGCGTCGGTCGCGGAGATCTTCGGCTTCAAGGAGGCCGCTTTCGACCGGATCAAGGCGCGCTATGTCGAGCCGGACCGGTGCGATCCCTATGTCATCCTCGGCATCGACCGGTCGGCGGACATGCGGGAGGTGAAGCGCCGTTACCGCACGCTCGTCGCGGAGAACCATCCCGACCGGCTGATCGCGCGCGGCGTGCCGGAGGAGTTCGTGACCATTGCCAATGCCAGGCTGGCCGCGATCAACACCGCCTATGAGCAAATCGAGAAGATGCGCGAACGCGCGTGACGACTGACGGCAGGTCCTAGCCGAGCATATGCGACAGGGAAAAGGCAACAAGGAAGCCCAGGGCGGTGATCAGGCCCGTCGCGGAATGGGTTTCGCCAAAGGCTTCGGGGATCATCGTATCCGCGATCATGGCGATGATCGCGCCGCCGGCGATCGCCTGGGTGAGCGCCACCAGGCGCGGGTCGGCGCCCTCGAACAGGGAGAAGCCGGCGAGCGCGGCAAGCCCGCATATCAGCGTCACCCCGCCCCACACGCCGAAGACATAGCCCCTGCCGCGGCCCGTGGCCTTCATGCCCGCCGCGCTCGACAGGCCTTCCGGCAGGTTCGACAGGAAGATGGCGGCCACCGTGGCGAGGGCCACGCCTTCGCCCTCGAGCAGGCTCAGCCCGATCACCATGGCCTCCGGGATGCCGTCGAGAAGCGAGCCGAGGGCGATGGCGATGCCGGCCTGCCCGGACGGGTCCTGCTGGCGGCCGGAGCGCTTGCGGTGGCGCCCGCCGAGCCGGCCGAGGAGGAGCGTGCCGACGGTGAAGGCGAGCGCGCCGGCGAGGAAGCCGAGGCTTGTCGGCACCATGCCGCCGCTGAGCCGCGCCTCGTCCATGAGGTCGAAGGCCACCGCGGAGATCAGCACGCCGCTGCCGAAGGCCATGATGGCCGCCGTGGTGCGCTTGCCGGGCGTGGCGTACCATCCCACGAGCGCGCCGATCAGCAAGGCGCTGCCGGCCGCGAGGCCCCAGGTGAAGGCAATGATCATTCCGAACCGTCAGTCGATATGAATGTGAGCAACGAGCTTCATGCTGCACCGTTGTGTCCCGCCTTGCGAGTATGCGCATGACCCTGAGCGTTGAAAACCGCCCGTCGCCGAACTTCTCCGACCGCCGCGAGGGCTGCGAGATCGATATCCTGCTGCTTCACTATACGGGCATGGCGAGTTGCCAGGCGGCGAGCGACTGGCTGTGCAACCCGCGCTCGGAGGTGTCCTGCCACTATCTGGTGGATCTGGACGGTACGGTGACGGCCATGGTGCCGGAGGACAAGCGCGCCTGGCATGCGGGCCTGTCCTACTGGGCGGGCAGCCGCGACGTGAATTCGCGCTCCATCGGCATCGAGATCCACAATCCCGGCCATGCCGGCGGCTATCCCGACTATACGGACGCGCAGATGCGCGCGGTGATCGCGCTGTCCGCCGATATCCTGTCGCGCCATGCGATCGCGCCGCGGCACGTGCTCGCCCATTCCGACGTCTCGCCCGAGCGCAAGGAGGATCCCGGCGAGAAGTTCGACTGGCGGCGCCTCCACGAGAACGGCATCGGCCTGTGGGTCGAGCCCGCGCCGATCTCGGAGGGCCGGACCCTGCGCACCGGCGATCAGGGTGCGCTCGTGCGGGCGCTTCAGGAGAAGCTCGTCCGCTATGGCTACGGGCTGGAGGTCTCCGGCTGGTTCGACGAGCGCACCGGCGCGGTCGTGCGCGCCTTCCAGCGCCATTTCCGCCAGGCCCGCGTCGACGGCATCGCCGATCCCTCCACGGTGGAAACCCTCGACCGGCTGATCGCGGCCCTCGGCGACGAGGCGGCGGACGCCCTGGGGTAGGGCGCCCGCCTTCTCTCAGCTCCGGCAGACGGATACGCCGCCATCGGCGAGGAACGTCGCGCCCGTGACGAAGCTCGACGCGTCGCTGGCGAGATGGAGCGCGCTGTGTGCGATCTCCTCCGGCCTGGCCAGGCGCTTGAGCGCATGAAGGCCCTCCACGAAGGCCAGGAGCTCCGGCGTGGCGCCCGGCGCGTTGGTCACGCTCGCCGGCGTGTCGGTGCCGCCGGGCAGGAGCGCGTTCACGCGAACCCCCTTCGCACCGTATTCGACCGCGAGCACCTTCATGAGCCCGATCATGCCCGCCTTGCTCGCCGCATAGGCGGCCATGCCGGGCATGCCGGCGGAGTAGCCCACGAAGCTGGAGGTCAGGATCAGCGAGCCGCCGCCGCGTTGGGCCATGGCCGGGAGCTGATGCTTCGCGCACAGGAACGCGCCGGTCAGATTGGTGTCGAGCGTGGTGTGCCAGTCCTCCGCCGAGAGCGTGTCGATACCGGCCGTCTCGCCCACCATGCCGGCATTGTTGAACGCGATGTCGAGGCCGCCGAACCGGTCGAGAGCGGTCTCCACCAGCGCCTTGGCGGTGGCCTCCTCGCGAATGTCGCCGGCGATGGCGACGGCCTCGCCGCCGCGCGTCGCGATCTCCGACACCAGCGTGTCGAGCTCGGCTTGGCGCCGGGCGGCGACGACCACCCTGGCGCCTTCCCTGGCGAACAGCCTGGCGGTTGCCCGGCCGATCCCGGAGCTCGCGCCTGTGACGATGGCGGTCTTGCCTTGAAGTGACTGCATCGTGACGTCCTTTCCCTCTTATGTCCGACAAGGGCCCGAAGGCCCGGGAGAGGGGGACTCATGCCGGGTCCCGCGCCGCGCCACACTCCGCTTCTTGCGGCGCAATCGGCGCGCCGGGCATCTTGTGCTTGACGCCGCGGCGTCTACATCATTAGGTCAGGTACGCCAGTTGGCCGGATGGCCGCTCCGGTGCGGGTCTCCCGCATCGGGGAGGAAAGTCCGGGCTCCATGGAAACACGGTGCCGGGTAACGCCCGGCGGGGGCGACCCCAGGGAAAGTGCCACAGAAAGCAAACCGCCCCGGGGAACCGGGGTAAGGGTGAAAGGGTGCGGTAAGAGCGCACCGCGCCTCCGGCGACGGAGGCGGCACGGTAAACCCCACCGGGAGCAAGACCGAATAGGGGCGGCATGGGCGCGCTGTCTTGCAGTGTGGCCCAAATCGCGTTTCCGGATCGCCGCCCGGGTTGGTCGCGCGAGGTGCGCGGCAACGCGCATCCCAGAGGAATGGCCATCCAGCGGGCCCCTTTGCGGGGGCTTCGTGGACAGAACCCGGCTTACAGGCCAACTGGCGTTTTCTTTTGGGGACAGGGGGCGATCCCCATCCCGGCGCGCGCGTGCGGGCAACCATTTCTTAAGGCTGATCCCTCCAGAATGGTAACCGGGCGTTAACGCGGCGCGCGGGGCTCTTGTGCCGGCCCGAGCGCTGCCGCGACGGCCCGCCTTGTGCCTGGGAACCATCATGATTGCCGGAATGCTCGCCCTGGAGCGCGAAAACACCATGTCCCGTGCCCGCCATGTGCCGGTCCTCCTCGCGGAGGTCCTCGACGCGCTCAAGCCGCGCGACGGCGAGTGCCATGTCGACGCGACCTTCGGCGCGGGCGGCTATACGCGCGCGGTGCTCGACGCGGCGGACTGCCGGGTGATCGCCATCGACCGCGACCCGACGGCGGTCGCCACGGGGGCGGCGCTGGCGGAGGCCTATGCGGGCCGTCTCGGCATTCTCCAGGGCCGGTTCGGCGATCTCGATACGCTGCTGGCGGGCGAGGGCATCGATGCGGTGGACGGCGTGATGTTCGATGTGGGCGTGTCCTCCATGCAGCTCGACGAGGCGGGCCGCGGCTTCTCCTTCATGGCCGACGGCCCGCTCGACATGCGCATGGAGGGGGCGGGCTCCGACGGCGAGAGCGCGGCCGACATCGTGAACACCAGGGACGAGGCGAAGCTTGCCGGGATCGTCCGGCAGCTCGGCGAGGAACGCAGGGCCCGCGCCGTCGCCCGCGCCATCGTGCGTGCCCGCGAGGAGGCGCCCATCGAGACCACGGGCCGGCTCGCCCGGATCGTGGAGCAGGCCGTCGGCGGGCGCCGCCACGACGACCGCATCCACCCCGCGACGCGCACCTTCCAGGCCCTGAGGATCCTCGTGAACGACGAGCTGGGCGAGCTCGCCCGCGGGCTGGCCGCCGCCGAGCGCGTGCTCAGGCCCGGCGGCCGGCTGGCCGTCGTGTCGTTCCACTCGCTGGAGGACCGGATCGCGAAGCGCTTCCTGGCGGCGCGCACCGGCCGCGTGCCGCGCGGCTCGCGCCATGGGCCGCCGGGGCTCGACGACGGGCCGGCCCCGTCATTCGCGGAGCTGTTCCACGGCGTGCGCACGGCAAGCGAGGAGGAAGCCGCGGCGAACCCGCGTGCCCGCTCCGCCCGCCTGCGCGCGGCCGTGCGGACCGAGGCGCCGGCCCATCCCCTCGATCTGAAGGCCCTGGGCGTGAAAGGACTGGCGTGATGGTGAAGCTGATCAACGGTGCCCTGATCGCGCTGATGCTGGCGCTCGCCTTCTGGCTCTACCAGCTCGAATACCGCTCGCGCGGCGCCGAGCAGGAGATCGCGCGCCTCAATGCGGCGATCCGCAAGGAACGCGAGATGATCGGGCTGTTGCGGGCGGAATGGGCGCATCTGACACGCCCCCAGCGCATCGAGGCGCTGGCCCGCAAGCATCTCGACCTCGTCCAGCTCAAGCCGCGCCAGATCATCGGGCCCGCCGACATCGCGACCCGCATCCCCGAGCTCGACGGCTTCCGCGCGCCCTATGAGGACACCGATCCGATCGGCAATATGCTCAAGGAGATCCAGTGAGCATGACGGCTCAACCGAACGCAGATCCGAACGCGGACAGAGGCGCCGGGACCGCCGAGGCCGGACGCCAGCGGCCGCTTCGCGGGCTGAAGCGCACCCGGCTGGTGCTCGTCGGCTTCCTCGTCGTCTTCTCCGCTGTCGGGATACGGCTCGGCCAGCTCACCATCGGCACGCCGCAGGCCCCCGATACGGTCGCGCTCAAGCCGGATGCCGACATTCCGCGTCCGGAGATCGTCGACCGCTCGGGCCGGCTGCTTGCGACCAATATCGAGGTCGCCTCGCTGTTCGCCGATCCGCGCAAGATCATCGATGTGGACGAGGCCACCGAGCTTCTCACATCGCACCTGCCGGGGCTCGATGCGGGCGAGGTGCGCCGCAAGCTCAGCCAGAGGAAGCGCGCCTTCGTGTGGCTGAAGCGCGAGGTGAGCCCGGCCGAACAGGCCATGATCCACAATCTCGGCATTCCCGGGGTCGGCTTCCGCAAGGAGACGCGGCGCGTCTATCCGATGGGCCGGCTCGCCGCCCACACGCTGGGCTTCGTCGATGTCGATTCGCGCGGGCTCGCCGGCATCGAGCACTTTCTGGACGGGCGCGGCCGGCTCTTCGCGGCCTCGCTGACCGATCCCTCGCGCGACGAGGCCGCTCCCGTCGAGCTCGCCATGGATGTCCGCGTGCAGCACGCGCTCGCCGAGGAGCTGTCGCAGGCCAAGGAGAAGTTCTCCGCGGAAGCCGCCGCCGGCCTCGTCCTCGACATCCGTACCGGCGAGATCCTCGCCATGGCGTCGCTGCCCGACTTCAATCCCAACGATCCCGTCGAGGCGCTGCGGAAGGACCGCATCAACCGCATCACCGGCGGCGTCTACGAAATGGGCTCGACCTTCAAGACCGTGACGCTCGCCATGGCGCTCGACGAGGGCGTGACCGATCTCAACGGCACCTACGACGCCAGCGCGCCGCTGGTGATCGGCCGCCAGCGCATTCGCGACTATCATGGCAAGTACCGGGTGCTGACGGTGCCGGAGGTGTTCATCTATTCCTCCAATATCGGCACCGCCAAGATGGCCTTCGATGTGGGCGAGGAGCGCCAGAAGGCGTTCCTGGAGAAGCTCGGCTTCTTCGACAGGTTCCGCGCCGAGCTTCCCGAGGCGGCTGCCCCATTGCTGCCGCCGCGCTGGGGCAAGGTGACGCGTGCCACGGTCGCCTTCGGCCATGGCATCTCCGTCCAGCCCCTCCAGCTCGCGGCCGCCGGCGCGGCGTTCATGAATGGCGGCAAGCTCATCCCGCCGACCTTCCTGAAGCGCGACAGGGAGGTGGCGGACGGGATTGCGAAACAGGTGATCAGTCCTGAAACGAGCCGCAAAATGCGTTATCTGTTGCGCCTGAACGTCGAGAAGGGCTCGGCCAGCCATGCCAAGGTCGAGGGCTACGACGTGGGCGGCAAGACCGGAACGGCGGAGAAGGTGGTCGACGGACGCTACGCCAAGGACCAGAGGTTCACGAACTTCCTGGGCGGATTTCCGATGAACGATCCGCGCTACTGCGTGCTCATCATTCTGGACAATCCGCAGCCGCTGCCCGAAACCTACGGCTATGCGACGGCCGGCTGGAACGCGGTGCCCACGGGCGGCAAGGTCATCGCGCGGATCGCACCGCTGCTCGGCGTCGAACCGAAATTCGACGACGGGGACGACATGCTGGACACCATGGCCACCCGGCTCGAAGCGCGGGTGACGGAGTGAGGAGTTAATCGCGAATGCGTCTCGGCGCCCTGTTCGGTCCCGAAATCCCCGTGAAGGCGGCATGGGCGGACTGCGAGATTGCCGGCCTTGCCGCCGACAGCCGCGCGGTGCGGCCGGGCTTCGTGTTCGCCGCGCTCCGGGGCGTCAAGGCGGATGGCGCCCGGTTCGTGGCCGACGCGGTCGCCGCCGGCGCCTCCGCGGTGCTGGCGGACGAGGATGCGGCCATCGACGTTCCCGAGAACGTCGCGGTGGTGCGCGCGGGCAATCCGCGCCGGGCGCTGGCCCGGGCCGCGGCCCGCTTCTACGGACGCCAGCCGGAGGTGGTGGTCGCCGTCACGGGGACCAATGGCAAGACCTCGGTGGTCTCGTTCGTGCGCCAGATCTGGGAGGCGATGGGCCTGATGGCGGCGAGCGCCGGCACGGTCGGCGTGGTCGGCCCGTGCGGCGAGCGCCCGCTCGCCCACACGACGCCCGATCCCGTGGCGCTCCAGGCCCTGCTGGCCGAGCTCGACGACGAGGGCGTGACCCATGCGGCCATCGAGGCGTCGAGCCATGGCCTCGCCCAGTGCCGGCTCGACGGCGTGCGGCTGACCGCGGGCGCCTTCACCAATCTCTCGCGCGACCATCTGGACTACCATGCGAGCGCGAAGGACTATTTCGATGCCAAGGCGCGCCTGTTCCGCGAGCTCCTGCCGGAGGGCGCGGCCGCCTGCATCAACATGGACAGCGAGGACGGCAAGCGCATGGCCGAGATCGCCCGCGAGCGCGGGCTGGCGCTGACGACCGTCGGCCGCCACGGCACGGCCCTGCGGCTTACCGGCTGGAGCCGCGAGGGGCTCGGCCAGCGCCTCGTCATCGCCGCGGAAGGGTCCGAGCACGAGGTCTTCCTGCCGCTGGTGGGCGATTTCCAGGCCTCCAACGCGCTGGTGGCGGCGGGGCTCGTCATCGCCGCGGGCGGCCCGGCGGGCATCGCCGTCAGGTCGCTCGACCGGCTGAAGGGTGCGTCCGGCCGGCTGGAGCTGGTCGCCATGACCGGCGCGCAGGCCCCGGTCTTCGTCGACTACGCCCACACGCCCGATGCGCTCGACAATGCGCTGCGCGCGCTCAGGCCCTATGCGTCCGGCCGGCTCGTGGTCGTGTTCGGCGCGGGCGGCGACCGCGATCATGGCAAGCGCCCCCTGATGGGCGAGGCGGCCGCGCGCCATGCCGATCTCGCCATCGTGACCGACGACAATCCGCGCACCGAGGATCCCGCCGCCATACGCCGCGAGGTGATGGCGCGCTGCCCGGATGCGGTGGAGATCGGCGACCGCGCCGAGGCCATCGAACGGGCCATGTCGGGCCTGCGGCAGGGCGATGTCCTCCTGGTTGCCGGCAAGGGCCACGAGCGCGGCCAGACCGTGGGGACACGGACCATTCCCTTCAGCGACCACGAGGTCGTGCGCGGGCTCGCCGGCCGCGAGGACGAACGGGAGGCGATCCATGGCTGAGACCCCGCTCTGGACGCTGGACGAGATCCGCGCCGCCACCGGAGGCCGGCTCGAGGGCGACGCGCCCGGGCCGCTGACGGGGGTATCCATAGACAGCCGGACCGTCGCGCCGGGCGACATCTTCGTCGCCATACGCGGCGAGGCCAATGACGGCCACGACTATGCGGCGGCGGCGCTGACGGCGGGCGCGGGGCTTGCGGTCGTCTCGCGCGTTGACGCGGAGATGAGGGCCGCCGGGCCGCTTCTGGTGGTCGACGATCCGCTCGCCGCCCTGGAGGCGATGGGCCGCGCCGCGCGCGCCCGCACCGACGCCCGCATCGTCGCGGTCACCGGCAGCGTCGGCAAGACCGGCACCAAGGACGCGCTGCGCCTGTGCCTGGGGGCCTGCGGCAAGACGGCGGCCTCCGTGGCCTCCTACAACAATCAGTGGGGCGTGCCGCTGTCGCTGGCGCGCATGCCGGCGGACACGCGGTTCGGCGTGTTCGAGATCGGCATGAACCATCCCGGCGAGATCACGCCGCTGACGCGCATGGTCCGCCCCCATGTCGCCATCGTCACCACCGTCGAGCCCTGCCATATCGGCTTCTTCGACTCGCTCGACGAGATCGCCGACGCGAAGGCGGAGATCTTCGCCGGGCTCGAGCCGGGCGGCGCGGCGGTGCTCAATCGCGACAATGCCTATTTCGACAGGCTGAAGCAGGCGGCGGAGGCGGCCGGCGCCGGCCGGATCGTCGGCTTCGGCGAGGACGAGCGCGCCGATGTGCGCGTTCGCACCATGGTGCTTCACGAGGACTGGTCGACCGTGTCGGCCTCCGTCCTCGGCCACGACGTGACCTACAAGCTCGGCGCGCCGGGGCGCCATGTGGTCATGAACTCGCTGGCGGTGCTGGCGGCCTCGGTGCTTGCCGGCGCCGATCTCGCCCGCGTCGCGCTCCGCCTGCGCGATCTCGAGCCGCCGAAGGGGCGCGGCGCGCGCCTCGCGCTGCGGGTGCGCGGCGGCGAGGCGACGCTCATCGACGAGAGCTACAACGCCAATCCGACATCGGTGCGCGCCGCGCTCGACGTGCTCTCCCGGGTCAGGACGGGCCGGGGCGGGCGGCGCATCGTCGTGCTCGGCGACATGCTGGAGCTCGGCGACGAGGCGCCGGCGCTGCATGCCGGGCTCGCCGGGCCCATTGACGAGGCCGGCGTCGATGTCGTCTATGCCTGCGGCCCGCACATGGCGCATCTGTGGGAACGGCTCGACCCGTCCCGGCGCGGGGCCTATGCGCAGACCTCCGCCGAGCTCGTCGAACCGCTGGTCGCGGGGCTCGGGCCGGGCGACGTCGTGACGGTCAAGGGGTCCCTCGGCATGAGGATGGGCCTCGTCGTGACCGCGTTGAAAGAGGCCTTCGCGGCCAGGGAACCGATGGCCTGACGGGCCGGCCGAACGGGAAAGGGGATCCCCCGGACATGCTTTATCTCTTGCTCGTCGATCTGAGCGACCAGCTGTCGGTGTTCAATGTCTTCCGGTACATCACCTTCCGGACCGGGGGCGCCATCGTCACCGCGCTCGCCTTCGTGTTCCTGTTCGGCCCGGGGCTGATCGCGCTGCTGCGCCTGAAGCAGGGCAAGGGCCAGCCGATCCGCGGCGACGGGCCGGAGCGCCACATCGTGGAGAAGCAGGGCACGCCGACCATGGGCGGGCTGATGATCCTGTCCGGCATCGTCGTGGCGACGCTTCTGTGGGGCGACCTGTCGAACGGCTATGTCTGGGTGGTTCTGCTCGTCACGCTGGGCTTTGGCGCCATCGGGCTCTATGACGACTATCTCAAGGTCACCAAGACCTCGCCGCGCGGCTTCCGCAGCGGCGCGAAGTTCCTCATCGAGTGCCTGATCGCGGCGGCGGCCTGCTACGCCTTCATCCGGCTTGGCGACGCGCCCCTGTCGAGCTCGCTCACTTTCCCCTTCTTCAAGGACCTGATGCTCGATCTGGGCTGGTTCTTCATCGCTTTCGGGATCTTCGTCATCGTCGGCACGGGCAATGCGGTGAACCTCACCGACGGGCTCGACGGGCTCGCCATCGTGCCGGTCATGGTCGCCGCGGCGAGCTTCGGGCTGATCGCCTATCTGGTCGGCAACGCCGTCTTCGCGGACTATCTGCAGATCCATTTCGTGCGCGGCACGGGCGAGCTCGCCGTGTTCTGCGGCGCGATGCTGGGCGCCGGCCTCGGCTTCCTGTGGTTCAACGCTCCCCCGGCCATGATCTTCATGGGCGACACGGGCTCGCTGTCGCTCGGCGGCGCGCTCGGCGCCATCGCGGTCGCCGCCAAGCACGAGATCGTGCTGGCCATCATCGGCGGCCTGTTCGTGCTGGAGACGGTCTCCGTCGTCGTCCAGGTCGTGTCCTTCAAGCTCACCGGCAAGCGCGTCTTCGCCATGGCGCCGCTGCACCATCATTTCGAGCAGAAGGGCTGGAAGGAGCCGACCATCGTCATCCGTTTCTGGATCATCTCCGTGGTGCTGGCGCTCATCGGGCTGGCCACGCTGAAGCTGAGGTGACGGCCCCATGATCCCGGTCAAGACAAGCGCGGGAAGGACGGTCGCCGTCTTCGGGCTCGGCGCGAGCGGGCTCGCGGCGGCGCAGGCCCTGTCGGCGGGCGGCGCGCGCGTCCTCGCCTGGGACGATACGGAGGAGGCGCGCAACCGCGCCATCGCCTCCGGCATCGCCATCGCCGATCTCTCGCTCACCGATCTGAGCGACGTCTCCTCGCTGGTGCTGAGCCCGGGCGTGCCGCTGACCCATCCCGAACCCCATCCCATCGCGAGGCGCGCGCGCGCCTCCGGCATCGAGGTGATCGGCGATACCGAGCTGTTCTTCCGCGAGATCGCGGCGCGCGGGCTCGACACGCCGGTCGTCTGCATCACCGGCACCAACGGCAAGTCGACCACCACCGCGATGATCGGCCATATCCTCAAGGCCGCGGGCCGGGACGCCGAGGTCGGCGGCAATATCGGCCGCGCGGTCCTCGATCTCAGCCCGCCCGTCGCCGGCCGCCACTACGTGCTGGAGCTGTCCTCCTACCAGATCGACCTGACGCCGGGCGCGCATCCGCAGGTCGGCGTTCTGCTCAACATCTCCCCCGACCATCTCGACCGCCATGGCAGCATGGAGAACTACGCCGCCGTGAAGGCGCGCCTGTTCACGCGCCAGACCAGGGCGGACACCGCCATCGTCGGCGTGGACGACGCCCATTCCATCGCGATCGCCGAGCGCGTCGCCAATCATGTCCGCGTCGTTCCGGTCTCCGCCACCCACGCGCTGGACACCGGCGTCCACGCCGCCGACGCGGTGCTCCACGACATGGAGGACGGCCGGGAGCGGGCGCAGGTCTCGCTCGCGGGCGTGGCCTCGCTGCGCGGCACGCACAACTGGCAGAACGCCGCGGCGGCCTATGCGGTCTGCCGCGCGCTCGGCCTCGAGCCGGCCGAGATCGAGGCGGGGTTGCACAGCTTCCCCGGCCTTGCCCACCGGATGGAGGAGGTCGGCCGGCGCGGCCGCGTGCTCTTCATCAACGATTCCAAGGCGACCAACGCCGACGCGGCGGCCCGCGCGCTCGCCGCCTTCGACCGCATCTACTGGATCGTCGGCGGCCTGCCGAAGGCGGGCGGCATCGAGAGCCTGAAGGCCTATTTCCCGCGCATCGCGCGCGCCTATCTGATCGGCAAGGCGGCGGGGGACTTCGCGAAGTCCTTCGAGGGGGCGGTCGACTATGTGGTCAGCGGCACGCTGGAGGCCGCGGTCGCGCAGGCGGCGAAGGATTCCGCCGCGGATGGCGCCGAGGAGCCGGTCGTGCTCCTGTCGCCGGCCTGCGCCTCGTTCGACCAGTTCCGCAATTTCGAACTGCGCGGCACCGCCTTTCGCGACGCCGTGCAGCGGCTTGAGGGCGTGAGCCCGGGCAAGGGAGAAGCGGCATGAGCCTCATCAGCCGGAAGGATCGCGGCCTCATCGCAAACTGGTGGTTCACCATCGACCGCCTGTTGCTGACCGCGCTGCTCATCCTCGTCGCGCTCGGCGCCATGCTGTCCATGGCGGCCAGCCCGCCGGTCGCCGAGCGCCTCGGTGTCGATCCCTTCTTCTTCTTCCGGCGCCATGTGGTCTACATGGTGCTGGCGGCCATCGTGCTGGTCGCCACCTCCTTCCTGAACCCCAGGCAGGCGCGGCGCATCTGCCTGGTGGCGCTGATCGCCGGCATCGGGCTGATGATGCTCGCGCTGGCCGTCGGGCCGGAGGTGAAGGGCGCGCGGCGCTGGCTCGATATCGGCCCGCTGTCGATCCAGCCGTCGGAATTCGTGAAGCCCGCCTTCATCGTGCTCACCGCCTGGCTGTTCGCGGAGAACCGCCTGCGCCCCGACATGCCGGGCGTCCTGATCGCGGGTGGCATGCTGGCGACCGTGCTCGGCCTCCTGATCCTGCAGCCCGACTATGGCCAGACCATTCTCGTCGGCGCGGTGTGGGCGGAGCTCCTGTTCCTGACCGGCATCTCCTGGACGCTCATCGCGGGGCTCGGCGGTGCGGCGATCGGCGGGCTCTTCTTCGCCTATACGTCGGTCAGCCACTTCGCCTCGCGCATCGACCGGTTCCTCAACCCGGAGGCCGGCGACACCTATCAGGTGGACACCGCCATCCAGGCCTTCGAGCATGGCGGGCTGTTCGGCGTCGGGCCGGGCAGCGGCACGGTGAAGAGCATCCTGCCCGATGCCCATTCCGACTTCGTCTTCGCGGTCGCGGGCGAGGAGTTCGGGCTCATCGCCTGCCTCATCCTGCTCGGCCTGTTCGCCTTCGTTGTGGTCAGGGGCCTGCGTCACGGGCTGCGCGCGCACGATCCGTTCATCGCGCTGGCGGTCGTCGGGCTCGTGTCGATCTTCGGCTTCCAGGCGGCGATCAACATGGCGGTCAACGTGTCGCTCCTGCCGGCCAAGGGCATGACGCTGCCCTTCATCTCCTATGGCGGCTCCTCGCTCATCTCCATGGCCTTCGCCATGGGTCTCGTCGTCGGGTTGACGCGGCGGCGGCCGGCCGGCTTCGCGCCACCGCGCGCGGGCCTCGTGGGCGCGACGGCATGAGGCGGTCATGGCAGTGACGAGGGGACCGGTGGAGGATCGGCGCAAGACCATCGTGCTCGCCGCGGGCGGCACGGGCGGGCATCTGTTTCCCGCCCAGGCGCTCGCGGAGATCCTCGGCGAGCGCGATTTCGCCGTGCATCTCATGACCGACCGGCGCGGCCGCGACTATGGCGACCGCTTCCCCGCGATCCGCATCTTCGAGATCCCGTCGGCAACCGTCACGCCGCGCCAGCCGCTCAGGCTGCCGGGCCAGCTCTGGCGGCTCGCCACGGGCTATCTCAAGTCGCGCCGGCTCCTGAAGGAGCTCCAGCCGGCCGCGGTGATGGGGTTTGGCGGCTATCCCTCGATCCCGCCGCTCACCGCCGCCCGGCGCATGGGGCTTCCCGTCTTCCTGCACGAGCAGAACGCCGTCATGGGCCGCGCCAACCGGTTCGTCGCCGCCGAAGCGAGCCTCATCGCGACGGCCTTTCCCGAGGTCGCCAAGCTTCCCGAGGGCAAGGCCGGGTCCGCCGTCTTCACGGGCAACCCCGTGCGCGAGGCCGTCCACGACGCGGCCAAGATCTCCTATGCCCTGCCGGGATCGGAGGACCCGTTCCGCCTGCTCGTCTTCGGCGGGAGCCAGGGGGCGCAGATCTTCTCCGACGTGGTGCCGAAGGCCCTGACGGGGCTTCCCGCCGCCATGCGCCGGTCTCTGAAGGTGACCCAGCAATGCCGGCCGGAGGATGTCGAGATCGTGCGCGCCTTCTATCTGGAGGCGGGGATCGAGGCGGAGGTCGCGCCGTTCTACACCGACCTCGCCCGGCGGATCGCGCGTTCCCATCTCGTCGTCGCGCGGGCGGGCGCGTCGACCGTCGCCGAGCTCGGCGTGATCGGCCGTCCCGCGATCCTCGTGCCGCTGCCCCATGCGCTCGACAACGACCAGCTCCTGAACGCCCGCGCCTTCACCCGGGACGGCGGGGGTGGATAATCGAGCAGCGGGAGTTTACCAGTGAGAAGCTCTCCGCCCTCGTGATGCGCCTGCGCTACGACGAGGACCGGCTGGCCTTCGCGGCCGACGCCGCGCGCCGCTTCGGCACGCCCGACGCGGCCATACGCCTGGCCGACGCGGTGGAGCGCGCGCTTAGAGCAACCTGCGTCCGGACGGACGCAGATAAGTTGCTCTAACACTTTAAGAACGATCAACTTTTCTGCGCCCAGGTGGGTTCGCCTGAGCGCAGGTCGATCCGGCGCCTGAACCGATTTGAGGAAGGAACTCCGCAATGAAAATACCGCGCGACGTCGGGCCGATCCATTTCGTCGGCATTGGCGGCATCGGGATGAGCGGCATCGCCGAGGTGATGGCCATGCTCGGCTACGAGGTCCAGGGCTCCGATATCGCGGCCAATGCCAATGTCGAGCGGCTCAGGGGCCTGGGCATTCCGGTGGCCATCGGCCATAACGCGGCCAATCTGGGCGAGGCGGAGGTCGTGGTCATCTCGTCCGCCGTCAAGCCCGACAATCCGGAGGTCGCCGCAGCGCGCGCCCGCTTCCTGCCGGTGGTGCGCCGCGCGGAGATGCTGGCGGAGCTCATGCGCTTCAAGTCCTGCGTCGCGGTCGGGGGGACGCACGGCAAGACGACGACCACCTCCATGGTCGCAGCCCTGCTCGACGGGGCGGGCCTCGACCCGACCGTCATCAATGGCGGCATCATCAACGCCTATGGCACCAATGCGCGCCTCGGCAAGGGCGACTGGATGGTGGTGGAATCGGACGAATCCGACGGCACCTTCGTCAAGCTGCCGGCCGATGTGGTGATCGTCACCAACATGGACCCGGAGCATCTCGACCACTATGGCAGCTTCGACAGGCTGCGCGAGGCGTTCCTCGCCTTCGTCCAGAACATCCCGTTCTACGGCTTCGCGGTGATGTGCATCGACCATCCGGAGGTGCAGGCGCTGATCGGGCGGGTGACGGACCGCCGGGTCATCACCTATGGCAAGAGCCCGCAGGCCGATGTGCGGCTGCTCGATCTCGACTATGTGGACGGCGAGGCGCATTTCTCCCTGCGCTTCCACGACCGGCGGACCGGCGAGCAGACCGTGATCGAGCGCCTGCGGCTGCCCATGCCCGGCGAGCACAACGCGCTCAACGCCGTGGCCGCCATCGCGGTCGCCCATCAGCTCGGCATCGGCGACGAGGCCATTCGGTCCGCCCTTGGCGGTTTCTCCGGCGTGAAGCGCCGCTTCAGCCGGACGGGCGAGTGGAACGGCGTCGCCGTCTATGACGATTACGGCCACCACCCGGTGGAGATCGCCGCCGTGCTCAAGGCCGCCCGCAGGGTGGCGGAAGGCCGGGTGATCGCGGTCGTCCAGCCCCATCGCTACACGCGGCTCAAGAGCCTGTTCGACGATTTCTGCTTCTGCTTCAACGATGCCCATACGGTGGTGGTGGCGCCGGTCTATCCGGCGGGCGAGGCCCCGATCGAGGGCGCCGACCACAATGCGCTTCTGGAGGGCTTGCGCGCCCGCGGCCATCGCCATGCGCTGAAGATCGACGGGCCGGAGGAGCTTGCCGCAACGATCCGCGACATTGCCCAGCCGGGCGACATCGTGGTCTGCCTCGGGGCCGGCAGCATCACCCAGTGGGCCCACGCGCTGCCCGGCGAGCTGGCCGGCGCCGAACCGGCGAAGAAGCAGGCATGAGCGCCAGGACAGGACCGAGACCGACACCGCTCATCCCGGCGAAAGCCGGGATCCCGGGCATCTTGGGCAGGAGATCCTGGCTTTCGCCGGGATGAGCGGAAAATCGCAAGGGCCGGCCCATGCAGGCGGTCGCGTCCTGCATGAGGACATCGCAGCCCCGGCGAGACGGGTATGACGCAGTGAGATCGGGACCAAGGGAATGAGACCAGCGAACGGACGGATCGATGGCGAGGCACTGCTGGCGCGTTTGCCGGAGGTGCGCGGCCGGCTCGTCGCGGAGGCGCCGCTGTCCGGTCTCACATGGTTCCGCGTCGGCGGACCGGCGGAGGTGCTGTTCACGCCCGCCGACGAGGACGATCTCGCGGCCTTCCTCGCCGCCCTGCCGGGAGAGGTGCCGGTCACGGTCATCGGCGTGGGCTCCAACCTTCTGGTCCGCGACGGCGGCGTGCCGGGTGTCGTGATCCGGCTCGGCCGCGGCTTTTCCGCGATTTCCGTGGAGGAGGGCTACAGGGTGCGTGCCGGCACGGCGGTGCCCGACGTGAAGGTCGCGCGGGCCGCGCTCGACAACGGTATCGCCGGGTTAACCTTTTTGAGGGGAATCCCCGGCACCATTGGCGGCGCGCTCCGGATGAACGGGGGAGCATACGGGCGCGAGACGAAGGATGTGCTGATCGGCGCGCGCGCGGTGGATCGGCAGGGCCGCCAGGTGAGCCTCGCTTTGGAAGACATGCACTACAGCTACCGCCATTGCGGCGCCCCGGATGACCTGATCTTCACCGAGGCGCTCTTTCAGGGCGAGCCGGGGGACAGCGACCGCATCGCGGAGGCCATGCGCGAGATTACCGAGGCGCGCGAGCAGAGCCAGCCCGTGCGCAGCCGCACCGGCGGGTCGACCTTCAAGAACCCGCCGGGCGAGAAGGCCTGGCAGCTCATCGACGCCGCCGGCATGCGCGGCTTCGCCGTGGGCGCGGCACGCGTGTCGGAAAAGCACTGCAATTTCCTCATCAACGAGGGCGGCGCGACGGCGGCCGATATCGAGGCGCTGGGCGAGGAGATCCGCAGGCGCGTGCGCGAGACCTCCGGCATCGCGCTCGACTGGGAGATCCGCCGCATCGGGGTGCCGGCGGGCGAAACGGCCAGGGAGACGGCATGATGGCAGCACTGAACCCGCATATCGCCGTCCTGATGGGCGGCTGGTCCGCCGAGCGCGAGGTGAGCCTCGCCTCGGGCGAGGCCTGCGCCGCGGCGCTGGAGCGCAAGGGCTACCGCGTCACGAAGATCGACGTGGCGCGCGACATCGTGCGGGTTCTGGAGGAGCTCAAGCCCGACGTGGCGTTCAACGCGCTGCACGGCAAATGGGGCGAGGATGGCTGCGTCCAGGGCATTCTGGAAACGCTGGCCATTCCCTACACCCATTCCGGCGTATGCGCCTCCGCCGTCGCCATGCACAAGGACATGTCGAAATCGGTGTTCCGGGCTGCCGGCATTCCCGTCGCCGACAGCGTCGTCGTCACGGTGGAGGAGGTCGCGGCGGGCCATCCGATCGACCCGCCCTATGTGGTCAAGCCGGTGGCGGAGGGCTCCAGCGTCGGCGTGCATATCGTGCATGAGGGCGCCAACCGCCCGATGCAGGAGCTGCTTGCGGAAGCCGAGCTGTTCGCGGGCCATGTCCTGGTCGAGAAATACGTCGCCGGCCGCGAGCTCACCTGCGGCGTGATGGGCGGCGAGGCGCTCGACATCATCGACATCGTCCCCACCACGCGCTTCTACGATTACGAGGCGAAATACGCCCCCGGCGGCTCCCGGCACATCGTTCCGGCGGAGCTGCCGGAGGATCTCTACCGGCGCGTCCAGGCCCATGCGCGCGAGGCCTATCGCGTTCTGGGCTGCCGCGGCGTGGGCCGCGCCGACTTCCGCTACGACGACACGCCCGGCGGCACGGGCGAGCTCGTCATTCTGGAGGTCAACACCCAGCCGGGCATGACCGACACCTCGCTCGTGCCGGAAATGGCGCAGGAGCGGGGGATCGGCTTCGAGGATCTCGTCTCCTGGATGGTCGAGGACGCATCATGCGATCGCTAGGACCGGGCAGGCCGCGGCGCCAGCGGCCGGTCTCGCAAGGCAGGGCCCCCTATCTCGCGCCGTCCGCGCCGCCGACGAGGCTGCAGCGGGCCAACGCGGTGCTGGAGCGCTGGTCGCGGCGCCTGAAGGGCCCGCGCACCGTCTGGCTGGCGCGCGGCGGCGCCATCGTCTTCCTCGGCGCGACGCTCGTCTACGGCCTGGCGGTCGGCGGCCATTTCGCCGTGCGCGGCAGCTCGCTCAAGGCGCTGCTCGACGAGGGCTCGGCCATGGTCGGGCTCGCCGCCAGCGAGATCTCCATCACAGGCCTCCATCGCCAGAGCCGCGAGGCGGTGCTCGCCGCCATCGGGGTGGAGGAGGGCCGCTCGCTCGTCGGCTTCGATGCCGCGGAGGCGCGCGACGCGCTGCAGCGGCTCGACTGGGTGGCCTCGGCGTCCGTCCTGCGCCTGTTCCCCAACCGGCTCCATATCGAGCTGCGCGAACGCGTGCCCTATGCGCTGTGGCAGGACGAGGGCGAGTTCTACGTCATCGACAGCTCCGGCATGGCGATGACCCAGCTTCCCGTCCGCAAGTATCGCGACCTGCCCGTCGTGGTCGGCAAGGGCGCGAACGAGGCCGCCGTCACGCTCATTAACCAACTGGAAGCCCAACCGGCCCTAAAGTCGATGGTGCGCGCGGCGGTGAGGGTCGCGGAGCGCCGTTGGACGCTTTATCTGGCCAACGGAATCAAGGTGGCCCTCCCGGATGGAAACGTCGCGGGCGCTCTCGCCAGGCTCATGACGCTCACGGATCGTTACGGGCTCATGACGCGGGACATTGTGAGTGTCGATCTGAGATTGCCGGACCGCGTGACGGTCCGTTTGTCGGACGAGGCGGTCGAGCGCGAGGCGAAGGGGCCGGCGCTCGCACGCAGGTGAGTGTGTGGTTGAGTACAATCGGGGCGTTGACGGGATGACTGTGGTTTCCCTCCATGGCCGCTCGGGGCAGGGCGGCACCGGCCTTAAGGATACATCGCCGATCATCGCGGCAATCGACGTGGGCAGCACCAAGATCGCCTGCCTCGTCGCGGAGCTGCAGACGATCCGCAACCGCTCCTTCGGCGGCGAGAAGACCCGCCAGCTCAAGGTGCTGGGGCTCGGCCACCATGCCGCCCACGGCATCCGCCAGGGCGCGGTGGTCAATCTCGACGATGCGGAGCGCTCGATCAGGCTCGCCGTCGATGCCGCCGAACGCATGGCCGGCGTGACGGTCGACACCGTCTTTGTGAACATCTCCGGCGGGCGCCCGCGCTGTCACGGCCATACGGGGGCGACGCGGGTCGCCGGCACCGAGGTCGCCGACCAGGACGTCCAGGCCGCGATCCGCGCCGCGGAGGCCCATATCGACCCCGCCGGCCGCGTGCTCCTGCACATGACGCCCGTGCAATACGGTCTCGACGCGGCGCGCGGCGTGCGCGACCCGCGCGGCATGTTCGGCAAGCGCCTGTCGGTGGAGCTCAATGCGGTGACGGTCGAACCCGGCCCGTTGCGCAATCTCGCGCTCGCCATCGAGCGCTGCCACCTGACGGTCGCCGGCATGGTGATCGCGCCCTATGCGGCGGGCCGCTCCGTTCTCGTGGAGGACGAACGCTCGCTCGGCGTCACCTGCATCGACATGGGCGGCGGCACGACCAGCGTCTCCGTCTTCATGGAGGGGCATCTGGTCTTCGCCGATGCCGTGCCGGTCGGCGGCCAGCACATCACCAACGATATCGCACGCGGCCTGTCGACGCCCGTCGCCCATGCCGAGCGCATGAAGACGCTCTATGGCAGCGCGCTGCCGAGCGTGTGCGACGACCGGGAGCTGCTCGCCGTGCCGCTGGTCGGCGAGCGGGGTACCGATACGGTCTACAAGATCCCGCGCTCCATGCTCACCGGCATCATCCGGCCGAGGCTGGAGGAGACCTTCGAGCTGATCCGCGAGCGCCTCGAGGCGGCGGGCTTTGCCAAGCGCGCCGGCCGCCGGGTGGTGCTGACCGGCGGGGCGAGCCAGATGACCGGCGCGCGCGAGCTCGCCAACCAGGTGCTCGACAAGCACATCCGGCTCGGCTTCCCGCAGCCCGTCACAGGCATGCCGGAAGCCGCCCGCGGGCCTGCCTTCGCGGTGGCCGGCGGCCTTCTGGAATATGCGCTGAGGCCCGACGAGCACACCGTCGCGCTGCCCGACATGGCGACGTCGGCTGCCAATGGCGGCTACCTCTCCCGCGTCGGCCAGTGGATCCGCGAAAGCTTCTGACGGGGGTCCGGTGCCGTCTGCCGGGGGCGCCCGCCGCGCAGCGATTCAGGACTCGCCTCCCTTTCCGAATCGGGGAATCATACCGGGGTCATTCGCTGTCGCGCCCACCGGCGCCCGCATGGCTTGTGGAAAACTTTGCCGTCCGCACCGTCCGGTCGCGTGGGGATGCCCCGTGCATGCGGGATTCGCGGTCAACGGTTGCCATCCGGACCGGCCCGCGAGGGCCGCGCCGGGGCAATTGGTAAACCCGCGTTAACCTTTTGTTATCCTCTTAGTAAGAATGATTGCTGCGGGGATACAAACGGACGCCAGCCATGACAATCAATTTGACTGTACCAAATCTTGCCGAACTCAAGCCGCGGATCACCGTGTTCGGCGTCGGCGGGGCCGGCGGGAACGCGGTGAACAACATGATCCAGTCGCAGCTCGACGGGGTGGAGTTTGTGGTCGCCAATACCGACGCGCAAGCTCTGGCACAGAGCTCCGCGGAGCGACGGATCCAGATGGGGACAGCCCTGACGGAAGGGCTTGGCGCGGGCTCGCAGCCGCAGATCGGGGCGGCCGCTGCCGAGGAGGCGCTGCCGGAGGTGATGGATCACCTGGCCGGCGCCCATATGGTGTTCATCACCGCCGGCATGGGCGGGGGACCGGCACCGGTGCCGCGCCCGTGATCGCACGGGCGTCCAAGGAGCAGGGCATCCTGACCGTCGGCGTGGTGACCAAGCCGTTCCAGTTCGAGGGCCAGCGGCGCATGCTGACCGCCGAGCGCGGCATCGACCAGCTGTCGAAGCATGTCGACACGCTCATCATCATCCCGAACCAGAACCTGTTCCGGGTCGCCAACGAGAAGACCACCTTCGCGGCGGCCTTCGCCATGGCCGATCAGGTGCTCTATTCCGGCGTCGCCTCGATCACCGAGCTGATGACGAAGGAAGGCCTGATCAATCTCGACTTCGCCGACGTCCGTGCGGTGATGAGCGAGATGGGCAAGGCCATGATGGGCACCGGCGAGGCCTCCGGCGAGAAGCGCGCGGTGGAGGCGGCCGAGGCCGCGATCTCCAACCCGCTGCTCGACGATGTGTCCATGCGCGGTGCGCGGGGTCTCCTGATCTCCATCACCGGCGGCCACGACCTCACCCTCTACGAGGTCGACGAGGCGGCCACCCGCATCCGCGAGGAGGTCGACCCCGACGCCAACATCATTCTGGGCGCGACCTTCGACGAGTCGCTGGAGGGCATCATGCGGGTGTCCGTCGTGGCCACCGGCATCGAGGAGCCCGCCGAGGAGGCCGAGGACGACGGCTATGCCGACGATCTCGTGCAGGAGGCGGAGCGCTCGTCCTACGGCTATCCGGGCCAGCCCCAGCAGGGCTATGCCGAGGCGCCCGCCGCCGCTCCCGCCGAGCCGAAGGCGGCGCGCGAGCCGGAGCCCGTGCAGCCGGCGCCAGCGCCGGCCCCCATGGCGGAGGCCGAGGCCGACGAGCTGTTCGAGACCGAGGAGCCGGCGGCCGCGGCCTATGACGAGGACATCGCCGCCGAGCAGGCGATCCGCGAGCAGGCCGCCCGCCAGGCGGCACCCGCCCAGCAGCCGGCCCAGCAGCCTGCCATGCACGACGAGCAGGTGGCGCCCCAGCCCCAGCCCAGGCGTCCCGCCGCCGCGGCGCAGCCCCAGCAGGCCGCCGCGCCGCAGCCGGAGGAGGGCGCCGGCAATCCCCGTCTTCCGGGCATCGAGGACTTTCCTCCCGTCGCCCAGCGCCAGTATGCCGCGCGCCATGGCAATGTGGAGGACCTGAACGCCCACGCCCAGAAGAAGCAGCGCAAGAGCCTGCTCGAGCGTCTGGCGAGCGTCGGCCTCGGCCGTCGCGACGAGGAGGACGAGGCCGCGGCCGGCCCGAAGGCCGAGCCGACCATGGGCGCCCGGGCCGAGCGCCAGCAGGCCGCGCCGATGCCGACCCGCGAGGCGGCCTCCGGCGAGCGCCGCGCCGCTGCCGCAGCCGCGGCGGCCGCCACCGCCCAGGCGATCAACCAGCAGCCCGATCCCGAGCTCGACGACGACCAGCTCGAGATTCCGGCCTTCCTGAGGCGCCAGGCGAACTGACGTCCCGGAGCGCACACGCTCCGGCCAGGACACCCGATACGACACGACCCCGGCGGCGCCTAGTGCCCGCCGGGGTCGTCCGTTTATGCGCGGGCGTCCCGTTCGGATCGGTCGATACTGTGGATTGAAACTTCGGAAAGATGTGCAACTATAAGTCGTAGTCGCCGATTCCCGAGGCAGCCTTGACGGGCGGTTAAGGATCGGCAGGCTATCGTACCGGCCGGGAGGCGGCGAGCCGTGCGGCGGCACACCGCGCCATGAAACGGCCCCGCTTTGCCGATAAGCGGCCAGATGCCATTGGCTTGAGGGGCCCTGATGGTCTAAAAGGGCGCGGACGATGCGGCAGTCGGACAGGGGCGGCGACCGGCGCGGTGAGTGGAAGCGTTTACGGATGGGTTTCGCGATGAGATGCAAGACGGCCGCGAGAAGTCGGCGCACGAGGTTCATTGCCGTCATGGCCGCCACGCTCGCCCTTGGCGCCTGTTCCTCCCTGTCGGACATGTGGGGCGGGGGCGACGACAGCCAGGCCTCCGGCGTGACGACGGCGCCGCCCGGCGGCACGGCCCCGGCAGACGATGTCCAACCCGTCGCCCAGCTCTACAACAAGGGCCTCGACGAGCTGAAGGACGGCGACTACCGCGGCGCGGCCAAGCAGTTCGAGGAGGTGGAGCGCCAGCATCCCTATTCGAGCTGGGCCACGCGCGCGACGCTGATGGCGGCCTATTCCTACTACCAGCGCAACGCCTATGACGATGCCATCAACGCCGCCCAGCGCTTCATCACCCTCCATCCGGGCCACAAGGACGCGGCCTATGCCTATTATCTGATCGCGCTGTCCTATTACGAGCAGATCGCGGATGTGCGCCGCGACCAGACGGCGACGGAGAAGGCGCTGTCCTCGCTGGAGGAGGTCGTCCGCCGTTTCCCCGATTCGCCCTATGCCAAGGATGCCAAGGCGAAGGCCGTGCTCGCGCGCGACCATCTGGCCGGCAAGCAGATGGAGGTCGGGCGCTACTACCTGAACAAGCGCGCCTATGTCGCCGCCATCAACCGGTTCCAGACGGTCGTCACCAAATACCAGACGACCTCCCATGTGCCGGAGGCGCTCTATCGCCTCGTGGAGGCCTATATGGCGCTCGGCGTGACGTCGGAGGCGCAGACGGCGGCGGCGGTTCTGGGGCACAACTATCCCAACAGCCAGTGGTATGACGACGCTTTCGCGCTTCTGAAGTCGGACGGCCTGGAGCCGCAGAAGAACGAGGAATCCTGGATCAGCCAGGCGCTGTCCTCCGTCAATCCGTTCTGATCGGCCGGGGCTGTCCGGTGCCTCCGGCCTTGCCGGCCCGGAGCGCCGGTCGCTCATGACCGGCGCGGCGATGCCGGTTCCCTCTCGATTGGAGGGGCCACCATCGGGTATAAGAGCGCCATGCTGACCGCGCTCTCGATCAGGGACATCGTGCTCATAGAACGGCTGGATCTCACGCTCGGGTCCGGCCTGACCGCCTTTACCGGCGAGACGGGCGCGGGCAAGTCGATCCTGCTCGATTCGCTGGGGCTGGCGCTCGGCGCGCGCGGCGATGCCGCGCTCGTGCGCGAGGGCGCGGAAAAGGGCGTGGTGACCGCCGCGTTCGACCTCGCCCCCGGCCATGCCGTCTTCGCCCTCCTGAACGAGCACGACGTGGAGGCCGATGGCGAGCTCGTCATCCGCCGTGTCCAGTCGCGCGACGGGCGCAGCCGGGCGACGCTCAACGACCAGCCCGTCTCGGTGAACCTTCTGCGCCGCGTCGGCAGCCTGATCGCGGAGATCCACGGCCAGCACGACGACCGCGCCCTGGTCGACGTGGCCAATCACCGCCGCCTGCTCGACGCCTATGCGGGGCTCGAGCGCGAGGGCGCGGAGGTGGCGCAGGCCTGGGAGGCCTGGCGGGCGGCGGAGGACGAGCGCCGCGCCCATGCCGAGCGGCTCGAGCGGGCGGAGGCCGAGCGCGCCTTTCTGGAGCATGCCGTCGCGGAGCTCGACGAGCTCGCGCCGGAGGAGGACGAGGAGGATGCGCTCGCCGACCGCCGCCAGATGATGATGAATGCCGAGCAGTTCGCCTCCGCGCTCAACGAGGCCGCGGACGCCCTTGCCGGCGACGGGGCGGGCGGGGCGAAGCTCAATGCGGCGCTCAGGCGGCTGGAGCGCCGCCGCGAGGAGGCCGGCGGCCGGCTCGACGCCGTCATCTCCGCCCTCGACCGGCTGCTTGTGGAGATGGGCGAGGCCGACAGCGCCATCGCGGAGGCCCAGCGCAGCTTCGAGTTCGACCCCTCCGAGCTCGACCGGATCGAGGAGCGCCTGTTCGCGCTGCGCGCGGCCGCCCGCAAGCACAAGGTGCAGGTCGGCGAGCTGCCGGCGCTTCTGGAGCGGTTCCGCGCCGATCTCGACGGGATCGAGGAGGGCGGGAACAGGCTCAGGCATCTGGACGCCGCGGTCGCCGCCGCCCGCGCCCATTATCTCGACTGCGCCCACGGGCTGAGCGCGAGCCGGCAGGCCGCCGCCGCCCAGCTCGGCGAGGCGGTCATGGCCGAGCTGGGGCCGCTCAAGCTGGAGCATGCCCGCTTCGAGGCGGCGGTCGAGACAGATGAGGGCCATGCCGGCCCGCACGGCATGGACCGGGTGGAGTTCCGCGTGGCGACCAATCCGGGATCGGCGCCGGGGCCGCTCATCAAGATCGCCTCGGGCGGCGAGCTCGCCCGCTTCATGCTGGCGCTGAAGGTGGTGCTCGCGGCACGCGCCAGCGCCCCGACCCTCATCTTCGACGAGATCGACACCGGCGTCGGCGGCGCGGTCGCCGATGCCATCGGCGCGCGGCTGGCAAGTCTCGCCGACGCGCTTCAGGTGCTCGCCGTCACCCATTCCCCCCAGGTCGCCGCGCGCGCCCACGCCCACATGCTGGTCGCCAAGAACGCCCATGGGGACGGCGGCGTGGCGCGCATGGTCACCCGCGTCGACGTCCTGGGCGACAGCCACCGCCGCGAGGAGATCGCCCGCATGCTGTCCGGCGCCTCGATCACCGAGGAAGCCCGCGCCCAGGCCCAGAGACTGCTCGCCGGCACGGGCTAGATGTGTATTGCACGCAACACGCCATGCAGCCCGGCCCGCGCCGGGATGGGCGGACGGCGCAGGCGCCGGCCCGTGCGGGGGATCGCGCATGGTCCCCGGGTTGGAGACAATGCCGCTCATCCCGGCGAAAGCCGGGATCCAGGGCGTCCGGGTCGGGGGTGGGGCTGATGGCCTTCTACGTCTACATCATGACCAACAGGCCTCATGGCGTCCTCTATACCGGTGTGACGGACGACATCGCCAAGCGCGCCTGGATGCACCGTGAGCATGTGCTTGGGGGATTTACCGACAGGTACAACTGCGAAATGCTCGTGTGGTACGAGGGTCACGGATCGCGTGAGAGCGCCTTTGTTCGCGAGCGGCGCATCAAGGAGTGGAAGCGCGCATGGAAGATAGAGCTGATCGAGGACATGAACCCGGGCTGGCGGGATCTCGCCAGCGAACCGATGTGACCTTGCCCGTATGGCACGAGATCCCGGCTTTCGCCGGGATGAGCGGCAGGATGCGGGCGTCAGGCGCCGAAACGCCAATCTCCAGAACGGACCCAATCCGATGACCGCCAAGGACCCCGCCTCGATCGCCGTCGATGCCCTCTCCGAAGACGAGGCGAGGGTCGAGCTCGAACGGCTCGCCCGCGAGATCGCGCATCACGACGATCTCTATTACCGCGAGGACGCACCGGAGGTCTCGGACGCCGACTACGATGCGCTGCGCCAGCGCAACGAGGCCATCGAGCAGCGCTTTCCAGCCCTCGTGCGCGACGACAGCCCCAGCCTGCGCGTCGGCGCCGCCCCCTCCGAGCAGTTCGCGAGCGTGCGCCATGCGGTGCCGATGCTGTCGCTCTCCAACGCGTTTTCCGGCGAGGACGTCCAGGAGTTCGTGCAGCGCATCTCCCGCTTCCTGCGGCTCGACGAGGACGAGCCGGTGGAGCTGACGGCGGAGCCCAAGATCGACGGGCTGTCCATCTCGCTTCGCTACGAGAACCGGCGCCTGGTCACCGCGGCGACGCGCGGCGACGGCTTCGCGGGCGAGAACGTCACCGCCAATGTCATGACCATCGGCGACATTCCCCGCCGCGTCTCGGCGGATGACATGCCGTCCGTCTTCGAGGTGCGCGGCGAGATCTACATGACCCATGACGAGTTCGCCGCGCTCAACGCCCAGCAGGAGGCGGCGGGCGGCAAGGTCTTCGCCAATCCCCGAAACGCCGCCGCCGGCTCGCTGCGCCAGCTCGACCCCGAGGTCACCGCCCGGCGCCCCTTGCGGTTCTTCGCCTATGCCTGGGGGGAGGCGGAGAGCCTGCCCGGCGACACGCAGTGGGCGGTCTACGAGGCCTTCAGGCGCTGGGGGTTCCCCGTCAATCCGCTCATGGAGCTGTGCTCGAGCGCGGAGGAACTCCTCGCCGTCTATCGCCGGATCGAGGAGACGCGCAGCCAGCTCGGCTACGATATCGACGGCATCGTCTACAAGGTGAACCGCCTCGACTTCCAGGAGCGCATGGGCTTCGTCTCGCGCAGCCCGCGCTGGGCCATCGCCCACAAGTTCCCCGCCGAGCAGGCCACGACGGTCCTCAACGATATCGAGATCCAGGTCGGCCGCACGGGCGCGCTCACGCCGGTGGCCAAGCTCGAACCGGTGACGGTCGGCGGCGTCGTCGTCTCCAACGCGACGCTCCACAACGAGGACGAGATCGCGCGCAAGGACGTGCGCATCGGCGACACGGTGGTCGTCCAGCGCGCCGGCGACGTCATCCCCAGATCGTCTCCGTCGTCGCGGAGAAGCGGCCGGACGGGGCGGAGCCCTTCGTGTTCCCGACCGTCTGCCCGGCCTGCGGCAGCCATGCGGTGCGCGAGACCCATCCGCGCACGGGGCGCGTCGATGTGGTGCGCCGCTGCACGGGCGGGCTCGTCTGTCCGGCCCAGCGGGTGGAGCGGCTCAAGCACTTCGTCTCACGCAACGCCTTCGACATCGAGGGGCTGGGCGACAAGCAGATTTCCGCCTTCTACGAGGACGGGCTGATCCAGTCGCCGCCCGACATCTTCACGCTGGAGGCGCGCGACAAGGGCTCGCTGAAGAAGCTCAAGGACCGCGAGGGCTGGGGCGAGACCTCGGTGAAGAACCTGTTCGAGGCCATCGACGCGCGCCGCGAGATCGGCCTCGACCGGTTCATCTACGCGCTCGGCATCCGCCATGTGGGCGAGACGACCGCGAAGCTGCTCGCGCGCTCCTATGGCGGCATCGAGCCGTTCCTGGAGGCCATGGAGGACGCGTCGAAGGGCGCGGAGACGGAGGCCTACCAGGAGCTCGACAATATTTCGGGGATAGGCCCGGTCGTCGCCGAAGCCATCGCCCAGTTCTTCGCCGAGCCGCATAACCGGGAGGTCATCGCGGCGCTTCGGGAGGAAATCTCGGTGATGCCGGTCGAGCAGGCGGCGAGCACATCGCCGGTCTCCGGCAAGACCGTCGTCTTCACGGGCTCTCTGGAGCGCATGTCGCGCGACGAGGCGAAGGCCATGGCGGAACGGCTCGGCGCGAAGACGGTCAACTCCGTGTCGAAGAAGACCGACCTCGTCGTCGCCGGCCCCGGCGCGGGCTCCAAGCTCAAGAAGGCGGAGGAGCTCGGCGTCGAGGTCGTCGACGAGGCCGGCTGGTTCGACCTCGTGGGCGAGGGCTAGGGCCATGGGCGGCGGCCGCCATGCGGGCGATGCGGATATCCGGGTCCGCTCGCGAATGGCTTGCGGTTCATGCCCTGCGCACTACTGTGGCCGTCGCGACAGACCGATGCACGAGGCCGGGGCACCCGCGGCCATTGCCCCACCGGCGTTCAAATCCAGATGAAGGCTCAGATGACCGTCCCCAACCGTACCCTCGAACACGCGCATATCCCGGAACTGCCCAATCCCTATTTCGGCAAGGTCCGCGACTGCTACGACCTGCCCGACAACCGCCGGATCCTCATCGCCTCCGACAGGATCTCCGCCTTCGACCGCATCCTCGCCGTCATCCCCTTCAAGGGGCAGGTGCTGACCCAGACCGCCCGGTTCTGGTTCGAGCACACCGGCGATATCTGCCCGAACCACGTGCTCGACTATCCCGACCCGAACGTCGTGATCGGGCGGCGGCTGAACATCCTCCCCGTCGAGATCGTCGTGCGCGGCTATCTGGCCGGGACCACCGGCACATCGATCCTGACGCGTTACAAGAAAGGGGAGCGCACGCTGTACGGCCATCGCTTCCCCGACGGTCTGCGCGACAACGAGGCGCTGCCCGCGCCCATCATCACACCGACCTCGAAGGCGTCGGATGGCGGGCATGACGAGCCCCTGACCGCGGCGGAGATCGTCGCCCAGGGCCTGCTCGACGCGGAGCAGTGGGACCGCGTCTCTGCCATCGCTCTCGCCCTCTTCGCCCGCGGCCAGGCCATGGCGGCGGAGCGCGGGCTGATCCTGGTCGACACGAAATACGAGTTCGGAACCGACGAGGACGGCACCATCGTGCTGGCCGACGAGATCCACACGCCCGACAGCTCGCGCTTCTGGCTCGCCGACGGCTATGCGGACGCCTTCGAGACCGGTCGCCGGCCGCCGTCCTTCGACAAGGACATCATCCGCGCCTGGGTCGATGCGCGCTGCGACCCCTATAACGATCCGATCCCGGAGATCCCGGCGGACATGATCGCGGCCACCGCGCAGGCCTATGTCGACGCCTTCGAGGCGATCACCGGCCAGACCTTCCGGCCCGATATGACAGGCGAGACGCCATTGGCACGGATCCGCGCCAATCTGCGCCCCTATTTCAGCGCCGGGTCCTGACGGGGCGCGGGCAGGCGCGGGCCGCAACTGGAGTGCTTTCGGGAAAGGTGGAGACCGCTTTTCCGGTTCGAAAGCGCGGCGATACAGGGACCTGGAGCGGATTGCGGACAGGTTGAATCGGCATGTCTTCCCGCTCATCCCGGCGAAAGCCGGGATCTCCTGCAACACGCCTGAGATCCCGGCTTTCGCCGGGATGAGCGGTCTGTTTCAACCTGTCCGCTCTGGCGGCGACGGCCGCCGGTTCGTCACGGGATGCAGGCCTCCGCGATAGACAGGCTGTTCTCATAGAGGCGGTGCCGGGTGATCCGGCCGGCCTCGACGGTGAGATGCAGCGCGAACGGGCCCTCGAAGGATTTTCCCGTCGCGCGCACGGTTCCGGACAAATGCCCCATCAGGACGGCCTCGGTGCCGTCGACGAGGATCGTGTCGACAGAGGCGCGGGCGCGCTCCGGCACGGTGTGCTCCATCAGCTCGGCGGCCTGGGCCGCTCAGTCCGCGGCGGTGGAGCGCGGCCGGATCCACGGGACGGCGGGGTTCTCGGCGAGCTGCCAGTCGACCTCCTCGGCGAAGAGCGCGGCGAGCCGCCCGGTGTCGCCGGCCAGCCTGGCGGCAAGAAACGCCTCGACGACGGCCCGGGTCGCCTCGGCGGAGGCTGCGGAACAATCGATGGCGGTGGTCTGGACGGGCACGATGCTCTCCTCGCTGCTTGGGCCGGGTCCCCGGCCGTGGCGTTCCTGTGCCCGACATTGCCAGGGGCGGGGAGCGCGATCGATTACCTCCTGGGTAATGAGCGCGAAGACATGCCGGGCCTTCCGCACCTGCCGCAGGCGCGAGCCCGGCAGCGACGAACGGTGGATATCCCGGTCTCAATATCGCGCGGCGCCCGGGTTCCCTCCCGCGCATCCATGCGGCCTGTCCGTCTGACGCGATGCCCGATGGATTGCCGGGTCAAGCGCGGCAATGACGTGAGAGAGCGCCGGTTTTTATGCCCCCGCCTTCAGCCGCCGGGCCGCGTCGAGGGCGAAATAGGTGAGGATGCCGTCGGCGCCGGCGCGCTTGAAGGCGGTGAGGCTTTCAAGGATCACGCGGTCGGGGTCGAGCCAGCCATTGTCGCAAGCCCCCCTGACCATCGCGTATTCGCCGGAGACCTGATAGGCGAAGGTGGGCATGCCGAAGGTCTGCTTCAGCCGGTAGAGGATGTCGAGATAGGGCAGGCCGGGCTTGACCATGATCATGTCGGCGCCCTCCGCGATGTCGAACTCGGCCTCGCGGATCGCCTCATCCGTGTTGGCGGGGTCCATCTGGTAGGTCCGCTTGTCGCCCTTGAGCGCGCCCGACGAACCCACCGCGTCGCGGAACGGCCCGTAGAAGCCGGAGGCGTATTTCGCGCTGTAGGCCATGATCTGCACATGGGTGAGGCCGGCGGCCTCGAGCGCGGCGCGGATCGCGCCGATGCGCCCGTCCATCATGTCGGACGGCGCGATGATGTCGCAGCCCGCCTCCGCCTGGACCATCGCCTGGCGGACCAGAACCTCCACCGTCTCGTCGTTGAGGATCTCGTAGCCGTCCATCAGCCCGTCATGGCCGTGGCTCGTATAGGGATCGAGCGCCACGTCGCACAAGACGCCGATCTCCGGCACCTCGCGCTTGATGGCGCGCACGGCCTGACAGACGAGGTTGTCGGGGTTGAGCGCCTCCGCGCCGTCGGCGCTGCGAAGGCCCGGATCGGTATAGGGGAACACGGCGATGACCGGAATACCGAGCTCTGCGGCCTCCGCCGCCGCGCGCACCGCCCGGTCGACGCTGAAGCGCTCCACGCCGGGCATGGAGGCGACGGGCTCGGCCCGGTCGGTGCCGGCGGTGACGAAGAGCGGCCAGATGAGGTCCGCCGGCGTCAGCGTGTGCTCGCGCACCAGCCGGCGCGACCAGTCGGTGCGCCGGTTGCGCCTGAGGCGGGTCGCCGGATAGCCGGGCTCCGGCATGACCTGGGGCTCGGCGGCGTGCCTTGCGCGCGCCTCGCGCAGTGATGCGGGCTTGGTGTCGCGACTGGCCATCGCTCGTCTTGTCTCCCTGGATCGGTGTGTGCGGAGCCGGGACCGGTGGCAGGGTCCTTTGAATTAATACAATTATGCGGCAAAGCCCGCCATGCGCAAGACGCCTGCCTTGTCGCAGGCTTCAGCGGCGGGGCGCTGCTATTCGCAGATCAGGTAGCGCCCGCCGCGGGCGAGGTCGAGGTGGAAATGGTCGTTGTGGTAGTCGTTCGCGCCGGGGCCGAGCACGGTGTAGAACATCTCGCAGGCCCCCGCATTGACCGATTTCAGGAACGAGGCCTCGCTGTCCATGCCGAGCGAGGCGCCGACGACGCTCCAGCCGCCCTCTATCGCCACCGTCTCCCCCGAACCGAGCCGGAAGGCCATGACGTCGAGGGCGTTGGCGAAGGCGTGCTCGCTGAACTTGCCGTCCGGCTGGTTGTTGCGCCGACGGCAGACATAGGAGGAGGCGTTGCGGATGGCGGCGACCCTCTCGCCGAACGCCGCCTTCGCGCTCGGCTGCACGCTTTCGGTGAACCAGCGATGGAGCGCGGTGACCATCGCGCAGTTCATCGTGGCCGGCGGCACGATCTCGATACCGTCCAGCCGTTCGACCTTGACCGGATAGGGCGTGCCGCACTCGCCGGGCCCCCCGATGGGGGCGAGCGGAGTGTAGGTGAGCTTGAGCCCGTCGAGGGCCTTGCGGCACGCGGCCTCGGCCTTGTCGATGGCGGCGGCGGACCAGGGTTGGGGCGCATCGGCGGGAGCGGGAGGCTCTGTGGCCTTGTCTTCTGACCCGTCCGCCTTCGCCTGGGCGGGGCCTGCGCGGGTGGCCGGGTCCGGCTTGGGCGCGGGCAGCGGCGGGGCGGCGGGGGCTTCCGGCTTGGCGCGCGGCAGGGGCGGGGCGGCGGACAGCGTGGCGGCGAATGGCGGCGTGGCGACCGGCGGTGCGGCGGCGGCGAGCGCGCACACGAGAACGGCGCCTGCGCGCAGGGCCTTGAGCGATGCTATGGTGTGTCGCAATCTCAGGGGATCAGAACCGATAGCGTGGATGGGCCCATGGCCGATTGGCCGGTGACGATCAGCCCTTTTACCACGCGAGCGCGACAGGGAGGAGAGAACGTTGTCTTTCGCCGATTCTGCAATTTGCGGCAGGCGGGGCTGAGGCGCCGCCCATGGATTTCGAGCCGAGCGAGGAGCAACGGGCCTTCCGCGATGTCGCGGCGGGCTTTGCGGCCGACCATCTCGCGCCCCATGCGGCGGAGTGGGACGAGAAGGGGATCTTCCCCGTCGACGTGCTGCGCAAGGGCGCGGAACTGGGCTTCGGGGGTATCTATGTGGCCGAGGATGTCGGCGGGTCGGCGCTCACGAGGCTCGATGCCGCGATCATCTTCGAGGAGCTCGCCAAGGGCTGCACCTCGACCGCGGCCTTCATGTCCATCCACAACATGGCCGCCTGGATGATCGACGCCTTCGGCACGCCCGAACAGCGTGCGCGCTGGCTGCCGGGCCTGTGCACGATGGAGACCATCGCGAGCTACTGCCTGACCGAACCGGGATCGGGCTCGGACGCCGCGGCGCTCGCCACCAGGGCGGAGCGCGACGGCGACCACTATGTGCTGAACGGTTCCAAGGCCTTCATCTCCGGGGGCGGCTATTCCGACCTCTATGTCACCATGGTGCGCACCGGCGGCGAGGGGCCGTCCGGCATCTCCTGCATCGCGGTGGAGAAGGACACGCCGGGCCTCACCTTCGGCGCGCAGGAGAGGAAGCTCGGCTGGCACAGCCAGCCCACCGCCGCGGTGATCTTCGAGGATTGCCGGGTGCCGGCGGAGAACCTCGTGGGCGGCGAGGGGGCGGGCTTCAGAATCGCCATGGCGGGGCTCGACGGCGGACGGCTCAATATCGGCGCCTGCTCGCTCGGCGCGGCCCAGGCCTCGCTCGACCATGCTGTCGCCTATCTGGGCGAGCGCCGCCAGTTCGGCCGGGCGCTCGCGGAGTTCCAGGCGCTCCAGTTCCGCATCGCCGACATGGCGACCGAGCTGGAGGCCGCCCGGCTCCTGCTCCACAAGGCGGCCGCCAAGGTGACGGAGAAGGCGGCGGACGCCACGCTCTATGCCGCCATGGCCAAGCGCAAGGCGACCGATACCGGCTTCGCCGTGGTGAACGAGGCGCTCCAGCTCCATGGCGGCTATGGCTATCTGCGCGACTATCCCATAGAGCGCTTCCTGCGCGACGTGCGCGTCCACCAGATCCTGGAGGGCACCAACGAGATCATGCGGGTCATCATCTCCCGCCAGATCCTCAAACCGTGAGACTGGAGGGGGAAGGCCCATGAGCGAGGCGGAAGTCCTGTTCGAGACGCGCGGGCGGGCCGGCATCGTCACGCTGAACCGGCCGAAGGCGCTCAACGCGTTGACGCTCGACATGATCCGCGAGATCCATCCCGTGCTGGAGCGATGGGCCGGGGACGACCGGATCGGCCATGTGATCGTCCGTGCCGCCGGCGAAAAGGCCTTCTGCGCGGGCGGCGATATCCGCAAGCTCTACGATTGGGGGCGCGAGGGGCACGCGATCTTCCTGCGCTTCTACTGGGAGGAATATCGCCTCAACGCCGCCATCAAGCGGTTCCCGAAGCCCTATGTCGCGCTGCTCGACGGCATCACCATGGGCGGCGGCGTCGGCCTGTCGGTCCATGGCAGCCACCGCGTGGCGAGCGAGCGGCTGACCTTCGCCATGCCGGAGACGGGCATCGGGCTCTTCCCCGATGTCGGCGGCACCTACTTCCTGCCGCGCTGCCCGGGCGAGACGGGACTCTATCTGGGCCTCACCGGCGCCCGGCTGAAGGTCGCCGATGCGCTCCATGCCGGGATCGCGACCCATCACGTCCCCTCCGACAGGCTGGACGCGCTGACGGATGCGCTGTGCGCCACCGGGGATGTCGACGCGACGGTCGGGGATTTCTGCGCCGAGGCGGGCGATGCGCCGCTCGTCGGTCTGCGCGAGAAGATCGACCGGCATTTCGGCCGCGACAGCGTCGAAGCGATCCTGGAGAGCCTCGACGCGGATGGGGGAGACTGGGCGGAGAATACGGCCGAGACTGTTCGGGGTAAATCTCCGACCAGTCTCGCCATCGCCTACCGCCAGCTCCGCGAGGGGGCGGAGAAGGGATTCGAGGACTGCATGCGCCTCGAATACCGCATCGTGAACCGCATCTTCCGCGGCCACGATTTCTACGAGGGGATCCGCGCCGTCGTGATCGACAAGGACCTCGCGCCGCGCTGGGATCCGCCGGTCCTGGAGGCGGTCGACCCGAACGATATCGCCCGCTATTTCGCCCCGCTCGACGAGGAGCTCTCCTTCGACTGAGCCCCTCGTTCCACTGAAGGGGAAGGGGGCGTCAGTCCGCTTTCGGGCCATATTGCAGGACGCGCGCCTTCTCCAGCGTGACGAGCGCGCTCGCCCCGCCGGTCATGAGCCCCTCGAGCACCGGCAGGAAGGCGTCGATCTTGTCCTCGCTGTCCACGATCTCCACGATCAGCGGCAGATCCTCCGACAGCCTCAGGATCTTGGAGGTGTGCAGCCGGCTCGAATGGCCGAAACCCATGGCGCCGCGCAGCACCGTGGCGCCGGCGAGCTGCATCTCGCGCGCCTTGAGCACGATGGCCTCGTGGAGCGGGCCGCCATCGACCCGGTCCTCCTCGCCGATGAAGATGCGCAGAAGCACGGCCTCTTCGGGGATATCCATGGGTCCTATCCTCCCAACCGGTTGAGCCGCAGCGCGGCCAGATGGCCGAGCCAGACCGCGGCGAGCCACAGAATAACCGACAGGCCCGCATTGAGGCCCGCCATCGCCATGTCGCCGGCCTGGAGAAGACGCAGCGTCTCCAGGCTGAAGACGGAGAAGGTGGTGAAGCCGCCGCACAGGCCGGTCATGACGAACTGGCGCTGGCGGGCGCTGGCGAAGACGCGCCCGTCGGGACCCGTGAGCGTGGCGTAGAAGCCGATGGCCAGCGAGCCGATGACGTTCACGGCCAGCGTGCCCCAGGGAAAGCCGTCCCCGAAAAGCGCGATGGCGCCGAGCGAGGCGAGCGCGCGCAGAACGCCGCCGATCAGGCTGCCGAACGCCACGACGCCATAGAGGGCGGCGCCGTCGCGGAGCGCGCGCCACCGTAGCGTGGTCTTCGGTGCCGTCCCGCGGGCTCTCATGACAGGCCCGCCCTCGTGGCAAGAAAGCCGAGGGACGCCGCTGCAAGGCAAAGGGCCAGGGTGAGCGCGATATTGCCGCCGGCGCGCAGCGTCTCGCCCTCGCGCATCAGGGCGAGCGTCTGGAGGCTGAAGGAGGAGACGGTGGTGAAGCTGCCGAGAAACCCGGTGACGGCGAGGAGCCAGACCGCCGGGCGGTGGGCGACGATCCCGCCGTCTGCCGCCGCGGCGAGTGCACCGATGGCCAGCGAGCCGGTAACGTTCACGACCATCGTTCCCCAGGGGAAGGTCTCCCCGACGCTGCGGGCCACGAGCCCCGACACCAGAAAGCGCATGGCGCCACCGGCGGCGCTTCCCGCGGCGACCCAGAGGAGGCCGGTCATCAGCTCTTGCATGCGGGATATCCTGATTGGGTTGCCGCGAGTGTGCGCATGGCAGGCGGTATAATCAAGTCTGCCACCGGCTGGCGGCTGGCGGCTGCGCCCCATCTTGCCAAGACCCCAAGGCGCTGCGAGACTCATCGGGCACAGACAGCCGGCAATCGAACGAGATAGAACGTCAGGGAGGACGGTTCGCGATGGCGACCATCGGCTTTATCGGCTTGGGAAATATGGGCGGTCCCATGGCGGCCAATCTCGTCAAGGCCGGCCACGATGTCCGCGGCTACGACATGGCCGAGGCGGCGATGGAGAAATTCCAGGCTTCGGGCGGCACGCCGGCGAAGACGCTTGCCGATGCGGTCGGGCCCGCCGAGACCGTGATCACCATGCTGCCGGCGGGCCAGCATGTGCGCTCGGCCTATCTCGAGGATGGCGGCATTCTGTCGCTGGCCGACGGCGCGAAGCTCTTCATCGATTCCTCCACCATCGACGTGGCGAGCGCGCGCGCCGTGGCGGAGGCCGCGGCGAAGGCCGGCCACGACATGATCGACGCGCCGGTCTCCGGCGGCGTCGGCGGGGCGGAGGCGGGAACGCTCACCTTCATGGTCGGCGGCCCCGAGGCGGCGTTCGAGCGCGCGCGGCCCCTGCTGGAGGCGATGGGCAAGACCATCGTCCACGCCGGCGGCGCCGGCAACGGCCAGGCCGCGAAGATCTGCAACAATATGATCCTCGGCATCTCGATGATCGCCGTGTCGGAAGCCTTCGTGCTGGCGGAGAAGCTCGGCCTCGACCATCAGAAGCTGTTCGACGTCTCGTCGACAGCGTCCGGCCAGTGCTGGTCGCTCACCACCTATTGCCCGGTCCCGGGCCCGGTGCCGGCATCGCCGGCCAACCGGGACTATGCGCCGGGCTTCACCGCGGCCATGATGCTGAAGGACCTCAAGCTGGCCCAGGAGGCCGCCCACGCGTCGGGTGCGGCCACCCCCTCGGCGCGGAGGCCGCGGCGCTCTACCAGCTCTTCGATTCGGAGGGTGAAGGTGCCCGGGACTTTTCCGGCATCATAAACTTCATCCGTGGGCAGACATCGCGGCAGGAGGGCTCCGGCCACTGAAAAGCCCGGTCCATGCCGCATTGCACAAAATTATGTTAACTTTTTGCTTTAATGTGGTTTTAACATGATTTGACGGCTGCCGTGTCGTTGCATAATCGTATAAGAGACGATATGGAGTTTTGTTAACGGGGGCAGGTAGCATTATGAAGCTGGCCAAGGATGGCGACATTCGGGAGGCAAGCGAGCAGCCGGGAACGATCAAGGACCACTATGTCCAGGGACTGCACCTGGTCGAGCGGCTCCACCGGCGCCTTCTGGATGTCATCAAGAATGAGTTCGAGCGGTCGGGAGACCAGGAGGTCAATGCCGTTCAGGCGTTGCTCCTGTTCAACATAGGCGATCAGGAACTCACGCCGGGTGAGCTGCGCACGCGTGGGCACTATCTCGGATCCAACGTTTCCTACAATCTGAGAAAGCTGGTCGACGCCGGCTATATCAGCCACGAGCGGTCCAGCTCCGACCGCCGCTCTGTGCGAATCAGCCTCACGGAGGAAGGCCACAGGGTCCGCTCCATGGTGGAGCGGCTCTATGAGCGCCACGTGGAGTCCCTGGAGGAGGTCGGCGGCATCTCGCTCGCCGATCTCAAGCAGGTCAACGAGGTGCTCGCGCGGCTCGAGCGGTTCTGGCTGGACCAGATCAGATACCGGCTGTGAGCGTGCCTGCCGGCCATCGCCTTCGATGGCGGCGGCCGGAGCATTGATCTGCTTCAAGGTTTCCCGACTGACATTGTGTCTTCATGCGCCATGAGATCGCCCCGGGGCCAGCCCGGCAACCGTCCAGCGCAAGGGAGCACAAGCAATGGCCGAGACAATGAGAGCCGCCGTCGTCCACGAGTTCGGCAAGCCGCTCGTGATCGAGGATGTCGCGATCCCGAGACCCGGACCGGGTGAGGTCCTGGTGAAGGTGGTGGCGTGCGGCGTGTGCCATACGGACCTGCATGCCGCCGACGGGGACTGGCCGGTCAGGCCGTCGCCGCCCTTCATTCCGGGCCACGAGGTGGCCGGCATCGTCGCCGAACTCGGCCCGGGCGTAACCGAGTTGAAGGAGGGCGACCGGGTGGGGGTGGCCTGGCTCCACGATGCCTGCATGCGCTGCGAATATTGCGAGACGGGCTGGGAGACGCTGTGCGAGAGCCAGCACAATACGGGCTATAGCTGCGACGGCGGCTTTGCCGACTACGTGATCGCCGCCGCGCCGTTCGCCGCCCGCCTTCCCGAAAGCGTCGGCTTCGCCGAGATCGCGCCGATCCTCTGCGCCGGCGTGACCACATACAAGGGATTGAAGGAAACCGAGGCCCGGCCGGGCGAATGGGTCGCGATCTCCGGCGTCGGCGGCCTCGGCCACGTCGCGATCCAATACGCCAAGGCGATGGGCCTCCATGTGGCCGCGCTCGACATCGCGCCGGAAAAACTCGCGCTCGCCAAGGCCGCCGGGGCGGACCTCGCCATCGATGCGCGCTCGGACGATGCAGCCCGGGAGATCGTCAAGGCAACGGGCGGCGGTGCCCACGGGGTGCTCGTGACCGCGGTTTCTCCTCCGGCCTTCTCGCAGGCGCTGGGCGCGGTGCGCCGGAAGGGAACAGTCGCACTGGTCGGGCTGCCGCCCGGCGACTTCCCGACCCCGATCTTCGATGTCGTCCTGAAGCGCATCACCGTGCGCGGCTCCATCGTGGGGACCCGCCGCGACCTCGACGAGGCCATCGCCTTCGCCGCGGGAGGGCGCGTGAAGGCCGACATCCACAAGGCGCCGCTCGATGAGATCAACACCATCTTCTCCAGGCTGAAAGCCGGCGAGATCGAAGGACGGATGGTGCTCGACATGGCCTGAAGACTGTCCGGACGGCACATTGACCGTAGAAGTAAACGGACGGGCGGCGGTGACGTTTGCGCAACGCTGCCCGTTTTCCTGCCGCGATGCTGTCTTGACGGGGCAAAGGATTTTTGACCGGCGCGCCGTTGCCTGATATTCAGCTCGCCAAGATTATACTGTCCTGTAAAATCGGACATATGGGCCGGTTGCCGCCGATTGTGTATGCTGGCGGCCGGCGGATATCGGGACCTTGCACAGTCAGGCGGTCTGGATGAGACGCAATCTATTCGGCACGAGCACGATGCGGCGGGCGGCACTGCCGGCCATTATTGCAGTGGCCTGCGCAGTCGGCGGCACGGTCGCCAATGCACAGGGCACGAACTTTTCGTCCTGGCGCGGCGGGGGCGAGGGCCCCCAGCGGGCGACGACCTCGACATTCCTCGCCGAGACCCGCCAGGTGGAGCCGATGCTGTCCGGCGACAGCGAGCGGATGCTGATGGATGCCATCGCGCGCTACGAGATCATGGCGCGCCGCGGAGGCTGGCAGCCCCTGCCGGGCGGCCGGGAACTGCGCGTCGGCGGTTCGGGCCAGCTCGTCATGATGCTGCGCCGCCGGCTGGTCGCGGAGGCCTATCTGACGCCCCAGCAGGTCGCCGAGCCGCAGCGCTTCGACCGGGCGATGGAGCACGCGGTCAAGCGCTTCCAGCACAATCACGGCCTGGCGCCGACGGGCGTCGTCGACGAGGCGACGCGCCGGGCGCTCAACGTTCCGGTGGAACAGCGCCTCGCCACCCTGCGGGCCAATGTGGAGCGCGTGCGCGAGCAGACCAAGAAGCTCGGCGGCAAGTATGTGGTGGTGAACATTCCCGCCGCGCAGCTCGAGACGGTTCAGAACGGCCGGGTCTATGCGCGCCAGAACGTTGTCGTCGGCAAGACCGACCGGCCGAGCCCGGTGCTGTCGAGCCGGATCACCGAACTCATTTTCAATCCCTACTGGACGGCGCCGCTGTCCATCGTGAAAAAGGACATCCTGCCCAAGGTCCGCCAGAATCCGGGGTTCCTCAAGGAAATGGACATCCGGATCTTCGATGGCTATGGCGGGCCCGAGGTCGACCCGGGGACCGTCGACTGGGCGACGGTCGCACCCGACCGGTACGTGTTCCGGCAGGAGCCGGGGCTCAACAACGCCATGGCGACGGTGAAGCTGCGCTTCCCCAACCCCTATGCGGTCTATCTGCACGACACGCCGACCAAGTCGCTGTTCTCCCAGGCCGCGCGCTATTTCAGCTCCGGCTGCGTGCGCGTCGATCAGGTCCATCTCCTCACCGAATGGGTCCTGCGCGATCAGCCGGGTTGGAGCCCGGCACGGATCCAGGGCATCGTCGGGTCCGGCGAGAGGGTCGAGGTCAAGCTGGAGAACCCCGTTCAGGTGCGCTTCGCCTACATGACGGGCTGGGCCACGCGCGACGGCGGCGTGCATTTCCGGCCCGACATCTACCGGCTGGACGGCACGGGCTTCGTCAGCGGTCAGCCGGAGCCGATCGGTGGCGTCGGCGTCGCGCAGGCCGGGCCGGGGCAGGGGGCGGCGCCCCGTGCCTATGGCGACAGCGCCGTGCGCGTCTCCTCTTCCTCCGAACAGCCGCGCAAGCGCGACGAGGAGGCCTGGGTGCGGCCGAACTTCTCGTCCCGCGCAATGCAGTAAACCGCGCGACGGCTTGCGGAGGGCCATGACCGGCGGGCGCGCCCGGAATGCGGCAATCCGCCGGTTCATGGCCGACCGGTCTGCGCTGTATCTTCGCACGCAACCGACCGGTCGCAGACGACAAGAAGACATGGCGAAGGTGCTGTCATGGTGGATTATCCGGCGATCTTTGCCGCGGCGATAGACGATCTCAAGCAGGAGGGGCGCTACCGGCATTTCGCCGATATCAGGCGCATTCGCGGCCGCTTCCCCCGTGCGGTGCTGCATGAGGGCGGCCGCCGGCGCGAGATCACCGTGTGGTGCTCCAACGACTATCTCGGCATGGGCCAGCATCCCGCGCTCGTGGCGGCCATGCACGAGGCCATCGACGAGGCCGGCACGGGCTCGGGCGGCACGCGCAACATCTCCGGCACGACCCATTACCATGTGGAGCTGGAGGCCGAGCTCGCCGACCTTCACGGCAAGGATGCCGCGCTTCTGTTCAATTCCGGCTATCTGTGCAACCAGGCGACGCTGTCCACCCTCGGCCATCTGTTGCCCGGCTGCGTGATCCTGTCGGACGAGCTCAACCACGCCTCCATGATCGAGGGGATCCGCCATGGCCGCTGTGCCAAGCAGGTCTGGCGGCACAACGACCTTGTAGACCTGGAGACCCGGCTCAAGGCGTTGCCGGCGGATCAGCCCAAGGTGATCGCCTTCGAATCGGTCTACTCCATGGATGGCGACATCGCGCCGATCGCGGAGATCTGCGCGCTGGCGAAGCGCTATGGCGCGCTCACCTATCTCGACGAGGTGCATGCGGTCGGCCTCTACGGCGCGCGCGGCGGGGGCATTGCGGAGCGCGACGGCATCGCCGGGGAGGTGGACATCATCGAGGGCACGCTCGCCAAGGCCTTCGGGCTGATGGGCGGCTATATCGCCGCGGAGCGCGCGACGGTGGACGCCATCCGCTCCTATGCGCCGGGCTTCATCTTCACCACCTCCGTCGCCCCGGCGCTGGCGGCCGGCGCGCTGGCCAGCGTGCGCCATCTCAAGGCGTCGAACGCGGAGCGCGAGCGCCATCAGGAGCGCGCGGCCACCCTGAAGCGCAGGCTCGCCGCCCGCGGACTGCCGGTGGTCCACACGCCGAGCCATATCGTGCCCGTCATGGTGGGCGACCCGGTGCGCTGCAAGCAGCTTACCGACCAGCTCCTGGACGCCTTCGACATCTATGTGCAGCCGATCAACTATCCCACCGTCCCGCGCGGAACCGAGCGGATCCGGCTGACCCCGTCGCCGCTTCACGACGATGGCGAGATGGACCGGCTTGTCGATGCGCTCGACACGCTGTGGAACAGCCTGAGCCTCGCCCGCGCGGCCTGACGGGTTGAGACAAAACGCCGCGCCTTCTCCGGTCCGCCCCTTCGCGCCCCGCCGACGACATTCTTTCGCGCCGGAGCGACCTGCGCGCGAGGCGGGCCGATTGGCTCAACCTCGGCATATGTGTTATTGGCCGTGCCTTGTCTGGCCGGGAATCGCGGTGCCCACCCTGCACCGCCCGGCCCGGAGCGGCCCCGCAGGCGTCCCACCGGACGCGGACAGGTCGCTCCGGCACCTTGTTTGAGACCGAGCGATCCGCACTCGGGCGACATCGCCCCGACTGCTGGTCGATCCAGAGCCGCACGCTAACTTGAAGAGGGGATGTCAATGTCCGTGTCTGACAGCCGAGACGTTCACCTGCCGTCCGAGGGCTTTTTCTCCGCGCCGCTCGCCGAGGCCGATCCCGATATCGCGGATGCGATCCAGAAGGAGCTCGGCCGGCAGAGGCACGAGATCGAGCTGATCGCGTCGGAGAATATCGTGTCGCGTGCCGTGCTGGAGGCTCAGGGCTCGGTCCTTACCAACAAATATGCCGAGGGCTATCCGGGCCGGCGCTATTACGGTGGCTGCCAGTTCGTCGACATCGCGGAGAGCCTGGCGATCGAGCGCGCCAAGGAGCTGTTCGGCTGCGAGTTCGCCAATGTCCAGCCCCATGCCGGCGCGCAGGCCAATGCGGGCGCCTTCATGGCGCTCGCCAAGCCCGGCGACACCATTCTGGGCTTGAGCCTCGCCTCCGGCGGCCACCTCACCCACGGGGCGGCGCCCAACATGTCGGGCAAGTGGTTCAAGGCGGTCCAGTACGGCGTGCGCAAGGACGACGCGCTGATCGATTTCGAGGAGGTGGAGCGCCTCGCAGAGGAGCACAGGCCGCAGATCATCATCGCCGGCGGCTCCGCCTATCCCCGCACCATCGATTTCGCGCGCTTCCGCGAGATCGCCGACAAGGTGGGCGCCTATTTCATGGTCGACATGGCGCATTTCGCGGGCCTCGTCGCGGCGGGTGTCCATCCAAGCCCGTTCCCGCACGCCCATATCGCGACCACCACGACCCACAAGACGCTGCGCGGGCCCCGCGGCGGCATGATCCTCACCAATGACGCCGACATCGCCAAGAAGGTCAACTCCGCCATGTTCCCGGGCCTCCAGGGCGGCCCGCTCATGCATGTGATCGCGGCCAAGGCGGTAGCCTTCGGCGAGGCGCTCAAGCCGGAATTCAAGGCCTATGCGCAGGCCGTGGTCGACAATGCCAAGGCGCTGGCCGGCACGCTGAAGGAGGGCGGTCTCGACATCGTCTCCGGCGGCACCGACACCCATGTCATGCTGGTGGATCTCAGACCCAAGGGGCTGAAGGGCAACGCGGCGGAGGCGGCTCTCGGGCGCGCCAACATCACCTGCAACAAGAACGGCGTGCCGTTCGACCCGGAAAAGCCGACGGTCACCTCCGGCATCCGCCTCGGCACGCCCGCCTGCACGACGCGCGGCTTCGGGCTGGCGGAGTTCCGCGAGGTCGGCCAGATGATCATCGAAGTGCTGGACGGGCTTGCCGCCAATGGCGAAGATGGCAACGGTGCGGTCGAGGAGGCGGTCAAGGCGCGGGTCACCGGGCTGACCGACCGGTTCCCGATCTATCCGTGATATCCCTTGACGGGAGCTGCCGGAGCTGGGGGAGGCTTGAGACCCGATGCGCTGTCCTTATTGCGGTAACAACGACACGCAGGTGAAGGACTCCCGTCCGACGGAGGACAATGCGGCGATCCGCCGTCGCCGCTACTGCGCCGATTGCGGGGGCCGGTTCACGACCTTCGAGCGCGTCCAGCTTCGCGAGCTGACCGTGCTCAAGCGCTCCGGCCGCCGCGTGCCGTTCGACCGCGACAAGCTCATGCGCTCCGTGCAGATCTCGCTGCGCAAGCGCCCGGTGGAGCCGGAGCGCATCGAGCGGATGGTCTCCGGCATCGTGCGCCAGCTCGAGAGCATGGGCGAGAACGAGGTCAAGTCGGAGACCATCGGCAAGCTCGTCATGGAGGCGCTCAAGGGCCTCGACGACGTCGCCTATGTCCGCTTCGCCTCCGTCTACAAGAACTTCCGCGAGGCCAAGGACTTCGAGGAGTTGCTCGGCGAGCTGTCGGGCGACGGCGACCCGCCCATCCTCAAATCCGCAGAGTAGGGGCATGGGACCGCCCGCCGACGATGCCGGCCCCGGCGGTGCCGACCGGCGCCATATGGGCCATGCCCTGCGCCTCGGCGAGCGCAATCTGGGCGCGACAGGCGACAATCCGGCCGTGGGCTGCGTGATCGTCGCTGAACGTCGCGGCGCATCCCTCGTCGTCGGGCGCGGCTGGACGGCGGAAGGCGGCCGTCCGCATGCCGAGCGCATCGCGCTGGAACGGGCCGGCGACGCGGCACGCGGCGCCACGGCCTATGTGACGCTGGAACCCTGCGCCCATCACGGCAAGACACCGCCCTGCGCCGACGCGCTGGTGGAGGCGGGTGTCGCGCGTGTCGTCTCCGCCATGGAGGACCCCGATCCGCGCGTCGCCGGGCGCGGCCATGCGATATTGCGCGCAGCCGGCATCGCCGTCGAAGTCGGCCTGCTGGGCGATGCGGCGCGGAGGAGCCATGCCGGCTTTGTAAGCCGGATCACCAGGGCGCGGCCCCATGTGCTCGTGAAGCTCGCCGTGTCGGCCGACGGCAAGATTGCCGCCCGCGAGGGCGAGGCCACGGCGATCACCGGGGAGGCCGCGCGGGCGCGCACCCATCTCATGCGGGCCCGGTCCGACGCCATCATGGTCGGCCGGCGGACCGCGGAGATCGACGATCCCCTGCTGACCTGCCGCCTGCCGGGGCTCGAGCACCGCTCCCCGGTAAGGGTGGTCATGGCCGCCAATGCCGGGCTCGATCCGGCAAGCCGGCTCGTGCGCTCCGCGCGCGACGTGGCCTTGTGGGTCGCGGTTGCAGACGATGCGCCGGGGGCCGCATGCTCCGCGCTCTCCGGGGCGGGCGCCGAAATCGTTCCTTGCCCGCGCGACGAAAAGGGTGCTCTATCCCTGCCGGCCGTGCTCACCGCGCTCGCAGATCGCGGCATCGGGCGGCTGATGGTCGAGGGCGGTGCGGCCCTTGCCGGCGCCGTCGTGGCGCAGGGGTTTGCCGACGAGGTCGCGCTGTTCACCGCGCCGGCCTCCCTCGGGCCGGATGGCGTCGATGCGCTCGGCGGTGTGGCGCTCGAGACTGTCACGGCGTCGCAGGATTTCGCGCTTCTCGAGGAGGAGCGCTATGGCGAGGACCGCCTCGCCCTTTACGGACGGCAGTGACAGAGGTGTTGAGGTTTTCATGTTCACCGGCATCGTGACCGACATCGGCACAATCCTGGAAAACCGCGAGGGCAATGGCGGGCGCTGGCTGAAGATCGGCTGCCGCTTCGATCCGGAGACCATCGAGGTCGGTGCGTCCATCGCCTGTTCCGGCGTCTGCCTGACCGTGACCGACAAGGGCGAGGACGATGGCGGGCGCTGGTTCTGCGTCGATGCCTCGCGCGAGACTGTGGACCACACCACGCTGAAGGACTGGCCCGTTGGCGGGCGCATCAATCTGGAACGCGCCCTGCGGCTCGGCGACGAGCTTGGCGGGCATATCGTCACGGGCCATATAGATGGGGTGGCGGAACTCGTCGGCCGGGAAGCGGATGGCGCGTCGGTCCGCCTGACCTTCCGCGTGCCGGGGGAGCTTGCCCGGTTCATCGCGCCCAAGGGCTCCGTGGCGCTCGACGGCACCTCGCTCACCGTCAACGAGGTCGAGGGCGACACCTTTGGCGTGAACGTCATTCCCCACACGCTGGAGGTCACCACATGGGGGAAGGCGGAGCCCGGCGACATGGTGAATATTGAAATCGACATGATGGCGCGCTATGTCGCCCGACTGAACGACGCGCGCACCGCGTGATCCCTCCCCGAACCGGTTGAGTACGATGTCCAGACCCCGCATCCTGATCGTGGAGGCCCGCTTTTACGAGGGCCTCGCAGATGAACTCGCCGCCGGCGCGATTGCCGCGCTCGAGCGTGCCGACGCAGACCATGAGCGCCTCGCCGTGCCCGGCGCGCTGGAGATTCCGCAGGCCATCGCCCTTGCCGGCGAGACGGGCGGTTTCGACGGCTATGTCGCGCTCGGCTGCGTGATCCGCGGGGAGACCTCCCATTATGATATCGTGGCGGGCGAGTCCGCACGCGGACTGATGGACCTGGCGCTCACGCGCGGCCTTGCGATCGGCAATGGCATCCTGACCGTCGAGAATGGCGACCAGGCCTGGGCCCGGGCCCGCGTCGCGGAGGGCAACAAGGGAGGCTCGGCGGCGGAGGCCGCGCTCGCCCTGATCGGTCTCAGGGCGCGGCTTGGAGAGCTGAAGCGATGATGACGGAGCCCACGGAGCCCAGGGAAGCCGAGCGAGCCCTTCTCGGCGCGCGCACCGCGGCCCGTCTCGGCGCGGTCCAGGCGCTCTACCAGATGGACCTCGTCCAGTCCGACATGGCCGACATCCTCGCGGAGTTCGGCTCCACGCGGCTTGGCGAGGATTTCGAGGACGGCCAGTGCGGCCGCGCCGATTTCCCGTTTCTCAGCGATATCGTCACCGGCGTCGTGCGCGAGCAGCGGCGCATCGATCCCGCGCTCAACGCCTGCCTTGCGGAGGGCTGGACGCTGGCCCGGCTCGATTCCATCCTGCGGGCGATCCTGCGCGCCGCCGCCTATGAGCTCGTGGCGCGCCGCGACGTGCCGGCCCGGGTGATCATCAACGAATACATGGAAATCGCGCATGCCTTCTTCGACGAGGACGAGCCGGGCTTCGTGAACGGCGTGCTCGACAGGCTGGCCCGCAACCACCGCGCCGAAGAGTTCGGCTGACGGGGCGGACGATCGCCCATGCTGTCCAGGGAACAGGAGCTGATCCAGACGCTGTTCGCGCCGCTTGCCGCGAAGGCCGAGGGCGCTGCCGGGCTGAGGGACGACGCGGCGGTCTATCGCCCGGCCGCGGGTTGCGAGGTGGTCATGACCACCGACACGCTGGTGGAGAGCGTCCATTTCCTGCCCGGCGATCCCGCGGGGCTCGTCGCCCGCAAGGCGCTCAGGGTCAACCTGTCCGATCTCGCCGCCAAGGGTGCGACCCCGCGCGGCTATCTCCTGTCCGTCTCGCTGACCGGGGAACAGGACGAGACATGGCTGAAGGCCTTCGCCGACGGGCTCGCCGCCGACCAGGAGACCTATGGCTGCGTACTGCTCGGCGGCGATACCGTGGCGACGCCCGGGCCGTTCACCGTGACAGTCGCCGCGTTCGGCGATGTGCCGGAGGGCAGGGCGGTCCGGCGAGGCGGCGCGCGCCATGGCGATCTCGTCTATGTCTCCGGCACGCTCGGCGATGCGGGCCTCGGGCTTGCAGCCCTCAGGGGCGAGGATCTCGGGCCGCTCGGCGAGGCCGGGCGCACGAGCCTGATCGGCCGCTACCGGTTACCCGTGCCTTGCGTGGAACTCGCCCCGTCCGTGCTCGCCCATGCGAGCGCGGCGATCGACATTTCAGACGGGCTTGTGGGCGATCTCGGCCTGCTGTGCTGGGCGAGCGGCTGTGGTGCGCGCATCGCGGTGGCCGACGTGCCGCTGTCGGAGAGTGCGCGGCGGATCGTCTCCCATGATTCGAAATGGCAGGAAACCTGTCTAACGAACGGGGACGACTATGAAATCCTCTGTAGCGTTCCGCCCGATCGCGTGGCGGCTTTCGAAGCCGATGCGCGCGAGGCCGGTGTGCCGGTCGTGCGAATCGGCGAGATGACGCGGGAGGAAGACGGGGCCCGCTTCCTCGACGAGCGCGGCAACCCGCTGGACTTCGCCTCCGCCTCCTACAGCCATATGCGCTGATAATCGTTGCCCTTCGCGCCTGTCGCGGATAGAGCTTGACGCGACTTCATCCGCCAAGGACCCGCCGGCCGCGCTCCAAGCGGTCCCATCGGCCGGGCAGCCGCAAGACCGCAAGCGTTCCGCACCATGTCGCACACCGCCGCGAACCCGCACCATTTTGTCGACGACGGTCTCGCCCGCCGCAATGCCGTGTTGTTGGCGGCGGGCCAGGCACTCTATTCCTCCAGCACCGTCATCCTGATCACCTCCGCCGGGCTCGTGGGCCAGATCCTCGCCGACGACAAGGGGCTGGCGACGCTGCCCGTCTCCACTTTCGTGATCGGCACGGCGCTGACCACCGTGCCCGCCTCGCTCTTCATGCGCCGCGTCGGCCGGCGCCCCGGCTTCATCGTTGGCGCGCTTCTGGGGCTCGTCAGCGCGCTTCTCGCCATCTATGCGGTCATGGCCGGCGATTTCTGGCTCTTCTCGCTGGCGACCGCCTGCAACGGCGTCTATCAGGCCTTCGCGCAGTACTACCGATTCGCCGCCGCCGACACGGCGAGCGAGGCCTTCAAGGCCAAGGCGATCTCGTGGGTTCTGATCGGCGGCATCGTGTCGGCGATCCTGGGCCCCCTCATCGTGATGGGCACGAAGGATGCGTTCCCGCCCTTCCTGTTCGTGGGCTCCTATGCTGCCAGCGGGGTGCTGGCCATCGTCGCGATGAGCGTGCTGGCCTTCGTGAAGATCCCCCACCGCCGGCCGGAGCCGGGCGGCGATGGGGGGCGGGCTCTTTCGGTTCTTCTGCGCCAGCCCCGTCTCGTCGTGGCGGTCATCTGCGGCATGATGAGCTACGGCATGATGAACCTCGTCATGACGGCGACGCCGCTGGCCATGGTGGGCTGCGGGCACACGGTCAACGACGCGGCTTGGGTGATCCAGTGGCATGTGCTCGCCATGTATGTGCCGAGCTTCTTCACCGGCCAGCTCATCAACCGGTTCGGTGTGGAGAAGATCGTCGCCACGGGCATGGTGTTCCTCGCCGGTGCGGGGTTCGCCGCGCTGGCCGGCATCGGGTTCGGGAACTTCGCCGTGGCGCTCGTCTTTCTCGGCGTGGGCTGGAATTTCGGCTTTGTCGGCGCCACCACCATGGTGACCGATTGCTACAAGCCGGCGGAGAAGAACCGCGTGCAGGCCGTCAACGATTTCGCGATCTTCGCCACCGTCGCCGTCGCCTCGCTGTCGTCGGGCAAGCTGCTCGACGCCATTGGCTGGGACGCCGTCAACCTGGCGCTCTTCCCCATGATCGCGCTGGTCCTCGCCATGCTGCTGTGGTCCGGCCGCGGCCGCATCGGCCGCTCCGCGGTCTGAGCGTGAACGCACAGAGGGAGCGGGGCGATGAGCATCCGCCCCGGTGCCCGGAACACCTGTAGCTCGTCCGATATCTGCCGCATTTTCCCGCGCAGGCGGGAGCCCATGAGAGCGGTCCGGCACATGCCGTCCGGGCCGGCTCTCCACCGGCGCGCGCGGTAATTTATTGCGCTCAACAGGGCCTTTTGGCATGGTTTTCGGCGTCCGAGCGGGGCCCGGAGTGGGAGGAAACACCTAAAAAGTCAGTCTGATCAGCGTCACATCGATCCTTTGGGCCGTCGCCAAACCCCTATCACAAGGACACGAGGTATGAACCAAGCACTATGGTTGATCATCGCGTGCGGTGCCTTGTCGATCGTCTACGGCGTCTGGGCCATACAGTCGGTCATGGCATCGGACGCGGGCAATGAACGCATGCGGGAAATCGCGGGCGCGATCCAGGAAGGGGCGCAAGCGTATCTGACCCGCCAATACACCACCATCGCCATTGCGGGCGTCGTGATCTTCATCATCGTCGCCCTGCTGCTCGGCCTGCCTGTCGCGGTCGGCTTCGCGGTCGGCGCCGTCCTGTCGGGCGCTGCGGGCTTCACCGGCATGCTGGTCTCGGTACGCGCCAATGTGCGCACCGCGCAGGCCGCGAGCAACAGCCTCGCTGCCGGCCTTTCCATCGCCTTCCGGTCCGGCGCCGTCACGGGCATGCTCGTCGCGGGGCTGGCTCTCCTGGCCGTCAGCGTCTATTTCCTCGTGCTCACCCGGTACATGGGGCTCGAGCCGTCGAGCCGCACCGTGATCGACGCGCTGGTCGCGCTCGGTTTCGGCGCCTCGCTGATCTCGATCTTTGCCCGTCTGGGCGGCGGCATCTTCACCAAGGGCGCAGATGTCGGCGGCGATCTCGTTGGCAAGGTGGAGGCCGGCATCCCCGAGGACGATCCGCGTAACCCGGCGACCATCGCGGACAATGTGGGCGACAATGTCGGCGACTGCGCCGGCATGGCCGCCGACCTGTTCGAGACCTATGCGGTCACCGTGGTCGCCACCATGGTGCTCGCCTCGATCTATTTCTCGGGGGCTGAGCTTCTCATGCCGATGATGGTCTATCCGCTGGCTATCGGGGCGGTCTGCGTCATCACTTCCATCGCCGGCACCTTCTTCGTGCGGCTGGGGGCGAGCCAGTCCATCATGGGCGCGCTCTACAAGGCGGTGATCGCGACCGGGATCCTGTCGCTCATCGGCCTGTGGCCGGTCACCGCGCTGATCGTCGGCATGGATACTCCGCTCACCGCGGGCGAGGCCTCCTTCACGGGCTGGTCGCTCTATCTCTGCGGCATTGTCGGGCTCGCCGTGACCGCGCTGATCATCGTGATCACGGAATACTACACGGGCACCAATTTCCGCCCCGTGCGCTCCGTCGCCTCCGCCTCCATCACCGGCCACGGGACGAATGTGATCCAGGGGCTCGCGATCTCCCTGGAGGCGACCGCGCTGCCCGCGCTCGTCATCATTGCGGGCATCGTCGTGGCCAACGGGCTCGCCGGCCTCTTCGGCATCGCCATCGCGGTGACGACCATGCTGGCGCTTGCCGGCCTCGTCGTCGCGCTCGACGCCTTCGGGCCGGTCACCGACAATGCCGGCGGCATCGCGGAGATGGCCGACCTGCCGGAGGATGTGCGCAACACCACCGACGCGCTCGACGCGGTGGGCAACACAACCAAGGCCGTCACCAAGGGCTATGCCATCGGCTCGGCGGGCCTTGGCGCGCTGGTCCTGTTCGCCGCCTATACGGAGGACCTCAAGTTCTTCACCGCCAATGCGGAAGCCTTCCCCTATTTCGCCGATGTGGGGGAGGTGACCTTCGCGCTGTCTAACCCCTATGTGGTGGTCGGCCTGTTCCTCGGCGGACTGCTGCCGTTCCTGTTCGGCGGCATCGCCATGACGGCGGTGGGCCGCGCGGGCGGCAAGATCGTCGAGGAGGTGCGCCGGCAGTTCAAGGAGAAGCCGGGCATCATGGAGGGCAAGGAGCGGCCGGACTATACCCGTGCCGTCGACCTGCTCACCCGGGCGGCGATCAAGGAGATGATCGTGCCCTCCATGCTCCCCGTTCTCTCGCCCATCGTGGTCTATTTCGTCGTCGACCTGATTGCGGGCAAGAACGCGGCCTTCTCCACCGTCGGAGCCATGCTGCTCGGCGTCATCGTCACGGGGCTCTTCGTGGCGATCTCCATGACCGCCGGCGGCGGCGCCTGGGACAATGCGAAGAAATACATCGAAGACGGCAATTACGGCGGCAAGGGGTCGGAGGCCCACAAGGCTGCGGTCACCGGCGACACGGTCGGCGATCCCTACAAGGACACCGCCGGGCCGGCCGTCAACCCGATGATCAAGATCACCAATATCGTGGCGCTCCTGCTGCTGGCCGTGCTCGCGCACAACAGCATGTAAGGCTTGCCGGGCAGCCCTTCGCCGACACGTTGGGGGTGTGCCCCGGTCTGATCGTCCCCGCGGGAGGTGTGCCCTCCCGCGGGGTTTCGTTTGCCGCGACGTCTCGCCGCCTTTGCGGAACAGCACTTGATCCGATGCGATTCCTTTGAATAATTCTAATCTTTCTATCTATCCGGCTGTTCCATGGATGAAAGGTTTTGAGATGTCGAACGACCCGAAGGCGATCGCGGTCTGGGATCCGCTCGTGCGCGTGTTCCACTGGACCGTCGCCATTGCGTTCTTCGTTGCCTATTTCACCGAGGGCGATCCTTTGATTGTCCATGTCTGGGCGGGCTACACGATCGGCACCCTCGTGGTGCTGCGCGTGATCTGGGGCTTTGTCGGGCCGAAGCATGCGCGCTTTTCCGATTTCGTCTTCGCGCCATGGACGGTCTGGTCCTATTTCGTGAGCCTCGTCACCTTCAGGGCGAAGCGCTATGTGGGCCACAGTCCCGCCGGCGGGGCGATGGTGGTCGTGCTTCTGGCCGGCCTTGCCGCAACGGTCTGGGCGGGGCTGGAGACGCTCGCGGCGGAGGAGAATGCGGGCCCGCTAGCGGAGCTGTCTCTCGTTTCGTCCGCCAGCGCCGATCCCGCGCCGGCCTCGCAGTTCCGCGTGGCGAGCGAGGAAAGCCTGTCGGGCGAGAGCGGCGAGCGCGAGGAGGGGGATCGCGAAGGCGAGGAGAGCGCGTGGAAGGAAATCCACGAGGTGCTCGCCAATCTGATGCTGTTCCTGGTTATCGCGCATCTGGCCGGCGTCGCCCTGGCGAGCGTCGTCCACAGGGAGAACCTGCCGCGCGCCATGGTCACAGGCCGGAAACGGACATAGCGCGCCCGCGACATGTGGCAAGGCCGCGTCATGCCCGGGAGAAGTCCGGGCATGACGAACGAGAACGGTCCCGGCGACAGCCGGTGGCGTCGCGTCCGGAACGCCGGTTGAGCCTAGAACGGGCCGGGGCCCATCGGGCCGGCGCCGGGGCCCTGTCCGCCCGGATCGAAGCGTCCGACATTGCGGAAGAGTTCCTGCAGGATCGACAGCTCCTTGCCGCGCGTCGGTGTCTCGCGGGTGTTGAAGTCGATGATGCGGCCGTCTTCGAGCCCGTAATTGGCGAAGCTCTGTACCCGGTCGCTCTCGTCGAAGCGAATCGCGAAGATCTGCCGGTCGACGACCTCGGGCTTGAAGAAGGCCTCCTGCTCCACGACGCTGGAGATGTAGTAGAAGCTGTCGCCGTGATACTTGACCGTTGCGGTGGTCGAGGGAGAGCCCAGAAGCGCTTCCACCTCCGACTTGCTCATGCCGACCTGGACCTTCTGGAGGTCGTCGCCGCGGGGCAGATATCCGCGGTAATCGACAGTGGGGACGCAGCCTGCCAGCGCCGCGAGCGCCGCCAGACCCATTACGCCGTTCCGGAGCAGCGATCTCCGTGTCGTCATTTGCGTGTTCGCCACGACCCTGATCTCTTTGACTTGAAGCGTGAACCGCCCGATCTTATCCGCTCGCCCCGTCACCGAGGTATCGTGGACGGGTGTGCTTGGCAAGCCCCGTTGCACGTTGCGCCACAAAAGTGAGTCGTTGGAGTCATGATTTTCAGCCGTCTGTTCTCTCGCTCCGAGCCTGAATCCGCTGCCCGGACGCTCTATGCCGGTATTGTGGCGCAGGCACGGCAGCCGGCCCTCTATGTACAAGGCGGCGTCGCTGATACGCTGGAGGGGCGCTTCGAGCTGGTGGTCTTGCATGCCGCCCTCGTAATGCGCAGGCTGAGGGGGGAAGCGCAGGAAGGCCAGGACCTTGCCCAGGGCGTGTTCGACACCATGTTTGTCGATATGGACCACTCCCTGCGCGAGATCGGCGTGGGCGACCTGTCGGTGGGCAAGAAGGTCCGGTCCATGGCGGAAGCTTTCTATGGCCGCGCACGTGTCTATGACGAGGCGTTGAACGCGCAGGGCGACGACCGCGCGCGACTGCTCGCCGGGGCGCTGGCGCGCAACGTCTTCCGGGCGGAAACGCCGGACGCGCAGGCCCGCGCGCTGGCCTGCTACGTGCTGGCCACAGACCGCCGGCTCGCGGAGATGCCGGGCGATGCGCTGCTGGCCGGGCGCGCCGAGTTTCCGGCCCTGCCGGACGCGCTGGAGACGACCGATGGAACGGAGGACTGAGATGCCCGGGACGCAGACAGTGGAGTTCAGCCGGCCGCTGAGCGTCGAGGAGGTGCCTGTCGAGGGACAGGAGGTGGCGCTCGAGGCCGACGAGGAGGAGCGCGCCGCGCTTGCCGGACGCCTTGGCCTCGACGGGCTGAAGAGCCTGACCGCATATCTGAAGGTCGATGGCTGGCAGTCGGGGGGCTTGCATGTCTCCGGCAGCCTGGCGGCGGAGGCGGAGCAGACCTGTGTGGTCACGCTCGACCCGGTCGAGCGGCGCTATGAGGAGACTGTGGAGCGCTACTATCTGCCGGCCGGCAGCCTCGTGGAGGAGGATGGCGAGGAGGCCGTCGTCGATGCGGAAAGCGGCGAGGAGCCGGACGTGATCGCGGGCGGCCATATCGACCTCGGCGAGCTGGTGGCGGAGACGCTGGCGCTCGTCATCGATCCCTATCCCCGCAAGCCCGGCGCGAGCGTTGCGGAGATCTATCCGGATCTGGCCGGGGCCGACGGCGAGGACACCGGGAAGAAGAACCCCTTCGCCGTTCTGGAACGCCTGAAGAAGGAGATGCCCTCTGGCGGAGCGAAGGAGTGAGACCGGACCGGTGCGCGGTCATGGCCATGCCGGCGCGAGGCAGGCGGAAACAGTTTCCTGTTGTTTCGACTAGCCTGAAAATCCCAATGAAATCAACGCGCGGTTACGTTGACAAGGAACCAGTGTAGCACTGATGTAGTCCCGGCGGAAGCTCGCCTAGCCCGCTAAGCCATTCCCGCCACGGTCGGTGGGAGGTAATAAGTAATGGAACCTAGCAATATAGCCCGGATTGTCTTCCGGTCTGGCGTTCATTGTAACCTCCATTGTTACGCACTTATATTTTTTGTACAGTTACACTAGGGCTTGTTACGCAACCCCAAACCACGTCAGTTCATGCGGATCGTATTTCCGCCAGTACACCTGTAGGAAGCCCTTACGCCAAGGCGCACGCCTAAGCGAAAGGCGCTCCATACCGATCAGCTTGCGCAGCACTAGGAGCATGATGGTCATCCACAGACCGGATGCAGCCGCAGCCACCACGCCTGAAAACGTCCCTGCGAATAGAAATACAAGGATCGCTGTAAAAGACACGTCAACCACTGCTGCGTAGCCTAGCCACCGGCGTAGGTTAAGCCTCGCCAGCGTGATCAGTGCAGTAATCGACACAATGAGCCCGGCTAGCATCAGTGAAAACATGACGTGTCTCCGTATTACAGGCCGTCCTTTCCCCGGTAGGTAAAACCGCACTCGTCTAGTGCAGCTTTACCCAGAAGCACGAATACCGGCGTTAGGGCGGCAAGGACCGTGGCGGTAATCCAGTTATGTACGAACATGTACCAAAAGGATACCACCATGAACGCGCTTATTGCGCGCAGTACCCATTTTTCAGACATTCTTCCTCGTAATCAGGTACGTACCCAAGCCGAACGTGGCCAGAAGCCAGAACAGCGCGGGCATAATCAGTGTGAGAAAAAGGGCGGTGAACACGCCCAGCCCGCACAGAACGTACCAGAAGCAGAAGACGAGAAAAAGCAGGATTGCGCTAATCATGGGTCGTATCTCCGGGTAACAGGTTACGCTGCGAGGCGGGCAGGCTTGCGGTGACGGCTCGGCTTCCGGTTATCCTTGGGGAAGTACCCGGCGCTATAGAGCGCACGGCGGATCACGCCGGAAACGTACGCAAGCTTCTTCTCGCGTTTTAACTGGTCACGGTCGAAGGTAACGCCGTCCACGGTGATATCGTTGTGCTGCGCGCCAAAGCGAATGGTAACATTGGGTTTCATGGTCGTATCTCCTACCAGTCGTGATCGTGTTCGGTTCCGAGAGGCATCACGCAAACAGCGTGTACCCGCCCATTCCGATACAGCGGTTGTCCGCATACGCGGTCGTCTAGGCATTCCTCTATGCAGATAGCCACGTATGTTCCGTAGCATGGCCCGCATACTCCGGCATGAGTAGAGCGCACTTCCTGTGGTCGCTCACCGCACGATTCGCACCAAAGAGTTTCTTCGGGTGTCACGAGCCCTCCGTAGCTTTGCGGAGAATGTCCCCAAGGGTGCAGCTTTCGTCACGTTCAGCACGATCCCGGCGTCGTGCAAGTTCGTTGCGCGTTGCCCAATACTTAGTAGCGGCATGGGGAACGAAAGATTTCCAATCGTTATGTGCGGCAAGGTGCTGGATAGCATCCTTATACGAGCCGAGACTTGCGCCCGGAATAACGCGACGAAGGTACTTGATCGCGTCAATAGGTCCGAACGCAATCCACCGTGCTTTCAGGGTATCCATGGTTTCCACGTCAAGGCCCGCGCGCCAAACGGTTTCCGTCTTAGTCAGATGAATGGTGTTGCCCGTGTTCATTTTCCGAGTTCCCTCATGATGCGCTTAAGCGCTGTGTCAATGTGCGTGTCGTCTGCATAGCCGTAGATGTGTTCGCATATCCAAGGCGACAGTCCAGCGTAATAGGACATATCCCACCTAAGACGCTTCGCTACGTCTATTGACTTTCCTTCATGGACGATAAATGCCCGATGAGATGATACCTTGTCCGCATCATAGATTCGTTCGATAGCCTGTTTCATGTGCGCATAGTGTTCAGGCCGTATCTTCATGGCGCTCACCCGTCGTCTTGCCACGATAGGACGGCTGACAGGTTAGATGCGGCCTTAGTAAGCGTTTCCCACTCACTAAGCGTAAGCATGTTGTTATCCGCGCCAATGCGTGCACTGCTGTTCAGAAAGTCCACGATCTGGCGCATGGATGCTGTATGAAGCGTGTTAGCCGTTTCCACGGCAAAGCTGGACGGCCTCCCCATAGGATACCCTCTAATTTAGTGGTTGCATTAAGCGCACACAGGGACAGCGCGCCTGTACTAGGTACGCTGTCCGAATTTGCACTTAGGTATGCGGGTCTTACTGCACGGTCGTCGTAGCCGGAGCGTTGGCCTGCTTTGCGGCTGTCAGCGTGTTGATAAGCGCGCTGTGGTCGCGGTCGGTTTTTTCCGCGTCGGTGTTGAGCCGCTTGATAAGGCTATCCAGCGCCTCTACCGGATTGAGCGGGACATACGGCTTCTCGGGCGAGAACTCCCAAAACGGCTTGTCCATGGCTGCGGTGAGCTTCACCTTGCCCTTGGTCGCGCCCTTCTTAGTGTAGACAGGCTTGTTGTCCTTGAACGTGACCGGGCCGAACGCCATGAACCAATCCCGGAGCGCATTCGTCCGGTAGCTCTTGGGCAGGGCGACGAACAGGGCCTGCACCATGCGCACGTCCTTGTGCTTTTCGAGATGCTGCAACACGCTGCACGCCGCGATGTGCACGGAGCGCTGCAAGCTTGCGCCGCGATCACGGATAGACTTGAAGGCGCGCTTGAAGCCGTCTTCCGTCGTAAGCAACTCGCTTGGCGCGATGGGCTTCATGGGCTTCATGGGCTTGGCGGCCTTGGTGATATCCTTGTCCGCCGTCTTGGTCGCTTTGGTTTTGCTAGCCATGGTCACATTCTCCGTTTGCACTCGTAGGATTGAGGAAGTCGGCCCGTATTACGCGGCGAGCCGTTCCGCTTCCCGACGCATACGAGCGCCAGTAATGACCGCGTCTTCAAGATCGTCCGTGAAGTACGCGCAATCCTTGGCCTTGCGACCCGTCCATTCGTTAAGCGTCACGCGCCATTCGCTGTCATAGCCGGTACGCTTGATGCGGACACGATTAACAGCGCAACGCTGCATCGCTTCCCGTACAGTCATGTTAAACATGCCGGTATCTCCGATAATCGCTGTGGGTTACAGAAAGGCGCACTTGTGGCGTTCACGGCATGCGCCCTTGTGTAACCCGCTAGACACGCCGTAGCATGCCTAGCAGGCGATTACACAGTGTTGATAGTAGCCTGCCAGCATTATCTGTTAGCCCGCTTGCTTACGTATCCGGTTCACAGAAAGACTAGCCAAAACAATGTTGCCGCTAGTCCGTGTTCTGTGTCGTAATACGCTCCGCGCGCTGCACAAACACTATCGTCTTACAGAGCATTGGGCCTGCACCGTAGACCGGCTTTGGTGGATATCTATTATCGCCAGAAAGCCGGCTCTAGGCGGGTTCCATCTTGCACGCTACAGCCGATTAAGGCGGCCTAGTTGTAAGCTAGGCTTGCGTGATAGAACGGCTCGCCACCGTCCGAAACTCTGTAGTTTCCTCGTAGGCCGCACCGTTGCCGTGCATGGGATAGCAACTCGCTATCCGGTTAGGCCATGAAAGGGTATCAGCTAGGAACCTGACACTGTCCCCGGATTTAGTCCCGGACCTATCCCCGCCCCGGTTTCCGTCGCCGTCTGTGGCGTCGGTCCGTTGCCGTTGATGACTCTCTTAGAGCATGGATACGGATATTCCGTCAAACGCTAATTCGTAGATTGATCCGTATTTAATCCCGTATTGTGGTTAAGCTATTGATTTGTAAGGAAAAGAAATTTTGAGAAATTATATCTGTAGGACGATATATGGCGGATATAGCCCGCATGGCGAGCTAAGAATGTGCTCAAACCGTACGTTATCGGTGGTGATTTGCACGCACTAGATAGACCGGTAGCCCATAGCCTAGTGCTACCTGGTATGTTTGTAATTCCGTACATTCGTTCTGTAGATAGAACGTCAACGGTCTATAGGTATCTAGTTAGTATCTATGTATGTATCTATATTAATTCATAGCTGTATTATCTTCTGTTCATTCCTAGATAGTTAGTAGGTATCTATTAGTATATATTTATAGTATATCTTATCAGTATATAGTTGGTATCTATATTAGTAGTCTTTTAATACAGATACGTGAGAATGCCTTAATTCGGCCTAGATATAGCTAGAAAGGTAGCTAGAGCTTATTGTCCTAATAGGCGGGAATAGAGCTAGTCAGACCAATTCCAGCTAACAGCTAGATCAATTACAAGGATACATACTAGGTTAGATACTGGGTATGTTATCCAAGGTATATACAAGTCGGTGCTAGATACATAGCGCATGAATGAAATTGAACAAGATACAGATATCCGCTCTTATTCTTAGCTACACAGATAGCTTGCAATATCCGGATGGATACTAGAGTAAGAGCTAGGATATATACGATCTAACGACACAGTGACCGTACTTATAAAGACACAAGGGTATACCGGCCCTTATACCGGTATCGATACAAAGTTGCATACAATGATCGATGCAAGTTTCTCTATGGCTATATCCCAAGGCCCGCATGCAGGCCCTATGGGGGAAACTTGCGCGAGCTGTGTATTGGATACCCGCACGAAAAACTGCACCATATTTGAAATCTGACCTGTATTATATCTGCATTATAGACAGTATGTAATCCGTTCTGATATGTGCAGGTAATGCTTGATGCGCATGTCAGATTGGTATAAGGTCCATTCTCATACAGCGCCTGATCTCGATCTCTGGACACAGGGACGTATCTTGGGCGCACACCGGGGCTTATAGCTCCCGGTATCTGGCTCAGGGAGCTAGGGAAGGCTGTTCTGCCAGCACCGACCCTCCCTGAGCCTTTTAGTATATGATTGCCGAGCCACAGAGGCACCGCCAGAAGCCATTCTAGGATCGACAGCCACAAGGGTAGCTGTGAAGCGCTAGCGGCTCCTGACGGACTCCTGAGAGCCTTATTCGGATCCCTTCTCGGTTCCCTTAGCCGGGACGGCCTCTTCCTTGGCCGGAGCCGGGGCAGGCGCGGCGTTATACCGACCGTACACACGCTCATTGCGAGCGAGAGCAGCCTGACGTTCGAGACGAGCCTTGAACGCAGCCTGATCGTCTTTCAGACGAGCCTTGACATGCGCTGCGAGGACTTGGAGCGTAGCCAGATACAGGCGCTGCTTCTCTTCGTTACCACGAACGGACGCCGCAGCCCGGAGACCGGCCCTACGAAGTTCAGTAGTCATACCCCACGGATCACGCGGGAACTCGACCTCAGCCGGGTTCTTGCTGACCGACTTGAGAATACGGGCTACATCCGACGCAAAAGCCGCATCGCTAGCCTCGTTCGCCGCCTTAGCGGCATCCTTGGTGTTATCAGACATATTTACAGTTCCTAGTACTAGAATGCGTTAGCGCAGTCCGTGTCTACGGAGCGCATTTGGCTGATGAAGTACCTTGCCAATCTGACCCCTCAAGGGCCTTCCGCTGCCAATCGGGTCCTTCATCATCTTGTTGTATTGATCTTGCTTGGCCTTAGCTCTGGATTTCTCATCATCGATAGCCATAAGATCGACCCAATTGCGTACAGAGCCGGCTACAGCATCAAGCCGGTCCTCATGCAGAAGCGATCCCCTGTCACGGGTGATACGGCACATCTGCCAGAAAAGGCTATATGTACTACGGACATCAGCAGGATGCTTAAGACACTCTTCCCAATCCTTAGCGATGAGGTCCTCGTGCACGACGAACTTACCAGCGCCAATTATCGGCTCTAGAGTATCGATGATACGAAGCTCTTTCTGGCCGCTCTCCCACACGTCCTCGATACCGCACTTGTGGGCCTTGAGAAGGCGAGGGGTCCATACGCTCGATAGAGCGCCATTGCCGAAGTTTTTCTCGATAGAGATGGTCTTGGGCTCCCAGCGCTTAGCGACCGCTGTGAGGGCGTCCAGAGCTTCCTCAGTGACGCCTCCGGGAACCCCGCCGACATCCACCAGAAAGGCCCTGCCGGAGCAGAAGCCTGTTACCGCATAGGCCGTCTCGTCGCCGTTCTGGCCACCGCCAGCGGGATCGACGTACATATGCCAGCCCTGTAGCTCCCCGAAGTCATCAATAGCGATAACCCGGTACATGCTGTCCTTGAGCGGGTGCCCATCCGGCATACGGATACGCGCATCCTCGGTTCGAGCGAAGGTGATGCTCATAGGAGCCCGCATGACCGTGGTATCGAAGGCCACTAGGCGGATATTGCCGACCTTGAGAGGGAACCGGCCCTGATCGCTCAGCTTCGTGCTCAGCATGTGCTGTAGCTGGAAGTAAGCAGCGCCCTGATCGATCTCCTTCTTGATCAGGTCTTCCTCGCCAAGAAGGACGGGATCGACTGGCTGCCCGCGAGAGCCTTCCGGCCCACCGCCTGTTTGCAGGCTTGGATCAAGCTCTAGCCTGTTCCTAATGAGCGGGGCCAAGTACGGCCCGTAGTCGGCAAGCTCTTCCTGTGTCGGATACCGGCCAGTCCAGATGCGGATATCGTATCCACGACCGGGCAGACCGTTGTAAACGCTATCGATGCTCTGCGGGGTGCCAAGCCAGATGATGTCGCCCTTGGAGCAGATCGACGTGAAGTCCAGCGTAAGCAGCTTAAGGCGTTCGCGCTGTGTCTGCGTCTGGCTGTTCTTCTGGCTCTCAACATCGTCCGCGATTAGCAGATCGGCACGTTTGCCCTGCATGTTCGCAGTGATGCCGATACAAGCCACGGACGGGGACTTCTCAGGTCCCTTGAGGCTGTAATGCACGTCGAACGCCTCGACGGACGCCCGGTCGCCATTGCGCCTGTCAGGACGCATACACTCAAGCTCGTCCATCCCCATGATAATCTGAATAATCCAGTTGGCGATCTCAGTAGCCTGAGTGTCACCAGCCGAGATAATCAGAACGCGGGTCTTGGGGTTGTGAATAAGCTTCCAAACGGCATATGCCGCTGTAATTGTAGTCTTGGCCTGTCCACGCTGGGCCTGCACCATCCGGTAGCTAGGTCCATTAGCGATATAGTGACCAATATCAGTCTGGACTTCCGTACATGTGAAGCCCATAAGGTCTTCAATTACGTCACGAAGAAAGTCCTCGAACTCGGCGTAGTGATCCTGTAGAAGCTCAAGCTGCCGCCAGCGTTCGAGGGCTTCCTCGACGCTTTCTCTGACGGCCATGCCGCCTCCGTATTGTAATGAACTTATGAAGACGGCTCCGTAGAGCCGCCTGTAATAAGGCCATTAGTCTTCGTCGTGTAAATGCACGACATTTCCAACCCGCTTACGCTTCTTCTCAGCGAGCTTCTTTTCCAATTCGCTCATCTGGTTCCCGTTCTCGGGAGCACAGGTGATCTTATTATCGTTCAGGAACCGAACCATGACCGAGAGTAGGGCCGAGTTGGGCTCAGGAGGCGGCATATCCTCGTTACCGGGATCGCTCGCCTCTTGCTGAGCCTTGATCTGATCCAGAGCACCAATCATGACCTCAGCGACCCGGTTATGCAGGTCGCCTAGGGTTCCTTCCTTGGCAGGTCCCTTAGCCATCGTCGTTCTTCTCTCTTGTCGGCTTGGACGACACTTTCCGTAGTGCATCCCGCGCCTGCGGAAGCATCACAATAATCTTGAGCACTAGGAGCACGAATGCCCCCATTGCGGTCAATGTACTGATCTGCGCTACGAACAAGGCCATCACAATGCCGGCGTACTTCAACGCCGCGTCTAGCAGCGCAGAGCCTAGTTCGTGCATGAAATGTCCATTAGGTTAAGTACAGGGTGTAGGCCATGTATGCGGCCCACGACGCGACAATCGGTACATACGCCTCCGCCTGCTTGTCCTCGCTCCACTCCCGCCAGAAGGCCCAGCCCGCCCTGACATCGTTGTCAGCGTAGCGGGCCTGCCATTGCGTAAGCTCCCGAAGGAAGAACCACGAGGACACAACGAAGGGTGCCCATGCTGTATGTGCAGGCAATCCGATCAGGCAGGCTAGGACGATAGCAACGGCTCCGTGCAGGAGCGCGTCTGGTTTGAGCATGCTGGACAGTAGGTTCAGCATGAGATCACGTAGCGATCTGGAGATAGAGCCCAAACATGGCGTTTCTAGAGAGATCGTCCATGTCGAAGGACTGGTCTGGCACCGCATCGCCGTCTTGAAAGATCGTGTAGCCGGTGATCTGATTCCCCGTATTGGCAACCAACTCCTCAAATGGCGGAGTCTGCACGGTGAACGCGACATCTCCATTTCCTGTGTTAGCTGTGGCAGCGAAGGCAAGCACAATCGCAGGCGGTGCATTGGCCCCGAATGTCAGGTCCCGTTGGTCTGGATCGGCAAGGCCAATGTACCCTTTCGGGTCTACCGCCGATCTCGCAATGATCGGTTTACGAGCCCGAAACACCAGAAGCGTCTTGCGGACGGTTGCGTTTGTGTCCATCCCTGTGACGGTGGCACCAGCATCTCCGGCAGTGAGTATCTTCGAGCTGATTATCGCGCGTCCTCCGGAGATGGTCTTGCCCGCAACTTCTTGCTTATAGCTGTCGTTGATATGTGAGCCCCACCCCGTGGGCAGCGCGGTATTTGGTCTGCTTTCAACATTAAAGCTGGCATCGAACAGAACAGCGAGGTCGCCCTCACGGGCCTTGGCCGATATGAGCACCTGATTGGTGGAGGAGGTCGTGGCCGCTACCAGCCTAATCTTGGATCGTCCTACTGCGGCGAGCATGGGGAATGCCGTCATTACGCAACCCCGTCTACGTTCACCGTCCACGAGTTAGCAGACACACGAACAATCGTGATAGTAGAGAACGTACCCGGTACATCTACCGATCCACCATCGACACCATTCAGAAGAACGCCTGCCACCGCCGTAATCGTAGTTACGCCCGCACCAACCTGCTGCACCGTGATCCATGTATAACCAGAGAAGCTGCCGTTGGCGTCGGTCTGGATTGTAGCCGTATTGGCTGATCCACTAGTCATCCGCACTAGGTGGCCAGCATATGCGCTCGACAGATTTACGTTCGCAGTGGCTACGGTCGTGATACCGTCCAGCTTGCCAGATCGGGATATTGAGCTATCTACATAGATAGTAGCGTTTCCATTAATAAGGCCGCCATTATTTATGGAGATTCCGTCTCCGGGAAGTAGGCCGCGAACTGCGATATTGGTATCGCTTGTCTTTACAAGCATGCCCTGAATGCCGACTAGACCATCAAGTGAAGACAACAGGTCGCTGTACGGATTAACCACAGATCCAATATCGGATGTCTTAACCGCATTCGTATCGAATTGCTGTTTGGTAATCGGCTCTAGTGCAGCCGATGCGTCTCCGCTTAGCGTTATCGGGCCGGTGAACTCTCCGCCGGAAGTGGGCATGAGGCCCGAGCCGGATACGTACGCAGCAACCCACGCCGAACCGGTGTAGACGCGCATAACGCCGCCTTCATCATTGAAGTACAGAGCGCCCGCGACCAGAGGATCGCCGTCATTGTCCGTAACCGGATCGGACGAGAACGCACCGAGGTACCGATCATCGAAGCTATCAAAGCTGGCTAGTGTCTGGTCTCGTGCAGCCTCAGCCGAATTAGCGGCAGCAACAGCCGTATTGACGACGTTAGTAATATCCTGCGTGCGGATATCAACATACTGCTTAGTAGCGGCATCTGTGTCGTCAACGGGATCGGCCATGTTCTTGATGCCGAACCCGCCCAGATCGATCGGTGTATTGTATTCGACTATTCGACCGTCTAGGACTTCATGAACAAGCAGCATTGCCTGTTTGAACCCAAGATCGAGGTTGTCCTCGTCCATGACATCGCCGTCTGAAAAATTAACGACGAGTTGGTTTCTTTTAGTAGTACGTGTGAATAGTACGTTCTCACCATTGGCGGGTGCATTACCATCGATCTCCATAAGATCGCCGCCAAGGAATGTAATATTTCTGTAGATCGGCTGGCCGGTGCCATCCGTCTCGTTACCGACCCGGCAGGAAATATCGTCCTCGTCCAAGTACCCCAAAGGGAAATTCACGGCAAAGATCGTGGTGGCACCGTCGCCAATCCGCACGATCTGCGAATAGGCCATGTAATTCTCCGATTATTATCCTAATAGGCGGGAAAGAGGGCCGGAGCCCTCATTCCTTCATTGCATTGAAAATAGCTGTGAACCCGTAGGCATTGCCGATAATTGGCGTAGCCTGTAGTGCACGGATGTCACTATTCGTATAGCTACCAGTTGCTACGTCCAGCAACGCACCCGGCAGATTCAACACGCGGTTGGCCGTAGGGAGCGCAGCCGGGGTGCTGATTACGTTCTCCTCGATACCTCGTGCATACGAGTTGAAGCGCAGGCTATCCATGCCCAGCATGCCCGCTAGTGGGTCAGTCCACATGGGTATCCAGCCTGCCATGTTTGACAGCCCGAATGCGCCCTTAGCTACCTGCTCAGGAGACAGCCGGTCGGTACGCCCGTTGACAACCTGCTTAACCGAATACGACACGCCAGCCGTTGCCAGTCCGAGCATGAAGCCCTGCATAGCTACTTCATCCGAGATACGCAGATTTCTGTATGCCTGCTTGTTCAAAGCTAGGAGCGGGAACGACTTAAGGTGCATGAAGAGGGCGGCAAGACCGTCCTTGTGGAACAGGTACGAACTTTCTCCCGCCATCGCACGCTGGACAACCTGATACACATGCCGGTTCATACTGAGGGCGAAGTCCTCGGCATCAACCGGGTCCCAGCGGTCCATGTTCATCTTGTGCAGGTGGCCGTCACGAAACTCAACAGTGCCATTATCTACGTACTGCTTGATCCTGTTGAACGTGTCGGTATCTAGGCCGATATCCCTAGCCCGTTCCGGGGTCAGGTCGTTAGCCAGCCCCTTCATGTTCGTCATGATCTTGTCAGCAGCGGAGGTCACTGCAATGCGCTGCTGTGCTTTACGTACGTGATAGAAGCCGGACATGTAGCCCTGTACGCGCTGACCAGTGTTAAGCAGGTGATCAACCTTCTGCATGAACTCAGAGCCGGTAGGACCGAGCCGGTCCATCTCCACGGGCATGTCGTCGCGGAACATCTTCTCCTCCGGGACAAGCACATTCATATGCTTTAGCTCCGTAACGAGAGGACTATCCGGGTTCCGCATGGCTGCCTTGAGACCTTCGTCGGCGTGCCTGAGCCAGCGCTTCCAGCCAACGGCTGCGATCTGGACGCCGGTCTCTGCAATCTGAGTGAGACCAAGCTGATTAAGCAGGGCCAGGTTCGTCAGCTTCTTGATCCGGCTGATCGTCGGGCTCAGACCGCCAGCGATAGGTCCCGCGTCGAAATAGCTGAACACCGCATCGATATCTTCGTCAGTCAGATGCCGGTCACTATCAACGAAGTCCGTTACGGCATCGCCTGTCTTTTGGCTCTGGCCACGAGCCTGCTGCTCCTGCTTGATCGCTTCCTTGATAGCAGTCTGATCCGCTTTGGAGCGGATACCCTTACGAGCGAGGGCCGCTTGTCCAGCAGTTCCGCGCGCACGTCGCTGCACGATGCGGGCAACATCCGTGTCAACGAGGTCCATGATATCTATGCCATTGCTAGCACGGGTTCTAAGATCGATATCAACACGACCTTTAGTATGGCCCTGTTGTCCGCGCTGTTCTACGAGACCAGTCAGCCGGTCGATCAGCTTGTCGATCTCGGACCTACTGTGACCGGAGTTTTCAAGCATCTCCTCAAGGAACGCGCGACCGTCCTGCTGCAAGATACCGATCAGGTTCATATCTGATCCACGATCAGAAGCCATAGATCGGCGCATTACAGCGTCTGCCCATACTTGAGCATCAGATAGCTGTACGCCGTGCTTGGCAACGTAACCTTCTGCGATGGCATCTCTGATTTGTTTACGAGTGTACCGACCAGACTGTATAAGGCGGGCCATCTTCGACCCGCTCCACTTCTGAGAGAAGTACCCGGAGTACGCGTTCAGGTTCTCGTATCCCTTGATGCTGTCTTCTCCGACACGTCCCTTACCGACTTCGATATCAGTGGCAGACCAGCGGTCATGTGCGTCAGCAGCTTCTTTGACAGCGGGATGTACACTCCTCTGAGCGTCAGGTCCGTCGAATGCACGGGCATTAAGCTCACCAACAAGCTCACGGTTGAAGCGCTCGCGGGCCTGAGCCGACCAGATTTGATCCCACTTGCCTATGCCGTTCGACCGTGCCCAAGCGCTGTACGCTTTCTGGTATGCGGGCATAAAGGAGCCGAGCAGTTTCTTCTCGTAGTGCTCCTTGATCATAGCAGCAGAGCGATTGTTCCGTACTATGCCAGCAGAGTTCTCAAGGAGGTCATATGCAAGCTTCTGCGCCACAACGGAGCCGGAGCGCCACATGCGCGAGAAGTCGTCAACAAGCGGGGTAGCGTTCACAGAGTCATGGAACCGGCGTGCAGCATTGGCTGTAGCGTCACCGGCCTTACCTTTGTAGGAAAGCGAGTCGTTCTCAAAGTGATATTCGTCAGACACTCCGCTGCGCTGAAAGAAGTCCTGCGCATCTTGCGCCATCTTTCGGCTAGCACCGTGGTTGATATCCCGGATGCCGCCCTGAGAGGGAAGTTGCTGCGCGCCCACAGTGGAGCCCTCGGGGCGCTCTCCTACACTGTCTGGTATAGTCTGCTCCGGCTCGAATGCCTGTGGCTGACGCCCTTCCTGTGTAACCGCCTGCTCTTGTTGTTCCCGGAACCGGCTACCGTACGGGTCCTCATTCGTGAAGCCCTCCTGCCGGATATCCCGGTTTGCGAGAGGCATACCCTCGTCCATGGTCTCGGTGAACTCTTGTCCAGCCCGGTTAATAGCCTCGTTCGCACTGACCTCCGGGGAGTGTCACCGAGCTTACCGCCCTTGGTCTTAGCCATCATGCCGCCGACCATACCGAAGCCCATTCCCGCTAATCCCGCCAGCGGTATCTCGGTCCAGTCACCGGTTGTCCCGGCCTCGTGGGCAACGGTCGCCATAGCGGTCTGAGAGGCACCGCCAGCGAGCGCGCCGCGAGCGGCCCTACCTGTCCAGCGTGAAGCCTTCGCAGCGGCTGCTGCGCCGCCCGAGAGGAACGCAATAGGGGTATCTAGATCGACCAGTCCGGCAAGACCTTCCGCAACGAATGTGCTGACGCCTCCGCGACGAGCTAGGACGGCCTGATCGTGCATTTCCGACTGCATGTCCGCGAAGATCATCTGGAACTCTTCGGGAGATTGCGCGTACACAAAGTCCTTGATGTACCGCCCCGGTATCTGGTCCCGATGACGGTCTAGGTCGTACTGAGGATCGTACCCGTCTACGGGAGTAGGTGCGTTAGCTTCCCGGTCAAGGCGCTTGTAAATCTGATAGCCATAGTTTCCTCCGCTAGTGAACGAGCGCTCGACACTATCGAAGAAGCCGCCGTCCCGAGCCTCTTGGTCGAGACGAATATCACCCTCAGCGGCATACTGCTCCGCTGTGACCGGCACTAGGCCGGGAACCGTGTTTTCTGCCATATTAACTCCGGTAGGCCAGCCCGTGCGCATACACGGGCTGACTCTGTTCGTTATTCGTTGTCAGGACGAGCTAAGCTGAACACGCTATTCCACATATCATCCCATGCAGAAGGCTCGGTCTTATCGTCGTAGTACTCCTGTCCGATAGCCTTGACATCAAGATGCCGTGGCATGCCGAGAAGTTCGCCAGTCTCATGATCTTTGTAAAGATCTACTGTAAGAATACCCGTATCTTGGTTGTATGACATATAGACGGGCGCGTCTCTGCGAACAGTCGCGTCAGGACTGAAATTCAGGGCGGCACGACCCGCGAAGTCAAGCCAGCCCTCCTTATGATTGTCGAACTCGTCAGGCCAAATATCAGCACCGTACTTCGTAATGAAGTCTGTAATTGCTTCGTCGGGAGCATCTGAACCGAACTGGCCGATACCCATATCTTCCGCTAACGAACCGCTAGACGTGACGAGCACATTGCCTGCTACAACTGTTGCATTATTCTCAAGGTCGTCCAGCGCGAGGTTCAAGCTTACCTTCGCGTCCATGTTCGGGTTCTGTAGGTGGTACGCCTCGGCCCGGTTCTGGACGTAGGTCATGGCCCGGCCCTTCTGCCGTTCCATCTGTGCGACCTCGGTGTCCGGCGTATCAATGCCGAAGACGTACTGCCACCACGGGGTGTCGTCTTTACCGGACAGGATACTGTTTACACCCTTATCTAGCTTCCTCCGCCACACAACGTCCTTGGAGAGCCGGTCGTCTGGATCACGAAGCTCATCGTTCATGATCTCATGCGCCTTGCGCAGAGCCTCCCCGCCGGTCATGTTCCCGCTGTCTAGGATGTATGCCGTCTCAAGAAGACCGCGCACGTAGTCATCCCCGACCGTCTTGGACAGGTAGCCTTTAGTGATCTCAGGTGTGTTCCGCAGGATTTGCCACGTATCGTAAGCCTGTAGTGCATCCTCGGTTAGGCTACCGTCTTTCGTAAGGATATTCCCTGTAAGCGATCCTACAAGCTGAGATTGTGTCTGTTCGTCAACAACTTGGTGGTTCTGTAGCTCTTTGAACGTATCACGAAGTGCACCGGCAATGGCTTCGCTCTTTTCAACCTCGCCGGACTCCTGCTTTTCACGCCAAGCGTTCATGTGCTTGGTCTTGATTGCATGAACGCCGTACTGCTTCTTGGAGACGCTATCCTTCTGACCCGCATTGTTGACGGTATCGATAGAGCCGCTAAGTGTATTCAGCCCATAGCCGCGCGATATTGCAGCATCGACATCGCCCTTAGCCTTCTCGTTAGCACGATGCTTCTTGTAGGCTTTCTCAGCGTCTCTCCGCAGCGCATCCTGCCTCTGCTGATCGATGCTGTGTATCCTACCGATAAGGTTATTCGTTTCCTTCTCGGTAGCCCCGTACCGGCTGGCAATATCCTTGGCCTGCTCCGCAGCATCCTCGAACCCAAGATCGCCCGTCTTGATCTGCTGATATAGTCCGCCGATCTCGGTCAGGTAATCGACGTTACCATCTAGGTTGCTATCCGATCCGGCTATGCGGGCCTTGTTTGCGGCATTACGAGCGAGGCTCTGTGCCTCGTTGTCGTCAAGCTTGCCCTGCTCGACTTTCTGTTCGATCTCAACCCGGAGTGCATCGATGTCCTCGCCATTACTGGCACGCTCGATAAGGTCTGCTCGCCAAGCCTCGAAAGCGCTGTCATACTGATCAAGCTGCTTCTTCTGGTATGCAGCCTCAGCGCGACGAACCTTGTTGATCTCCTTGGGGGAGGCTCCAAGCCGGATCAGGGCGGATACCCCGCCTGCATCTCGAAACAGGGTATCGTCACCGGCAGCAAGGTCCGAAGCCATAGCGCTAGAAAGCGCTGTAGCCTTGTCGCTGTCATTCAGGTTGCTAGTGCCGAACACATACTCTTGAAGCTCGTTAGCCGCCCCGGTTTCCTTGACGCCGGTGACGGATACGCCTTCGTCCTGCGCCACGGTATTCAGGTCATTGACGCCTTCGGGAAGCTCAATCAGCTTCCGGGTAGACTTCGGCAGTCTCGCCTTGCCTGCGAAGATATGCCCACCGATCTTGGTAACGCCGCCGCCTCGGGCACTCTCGGAACGGAGCCAGTTCGGAAGGCGGTTAGTCTGTGCCCCGCTACCGACAAGGGCCTCCATCCCACGCGGGCTGTAGTAGTGCGTAGCTCCGCCTGTAGGATCAACATGACGACCGGACATAACCGCGTCGTAAACCTTACCGGCCTTTTCATACATTGCGGAGCCAGGGCCGTACTTATAGACGAGCCCGTTGCCCCCAGCGCCGGAGTTCCATGCGCTGAACTGCTTATCCTGTAATGCCACACCGGCGATGCTCTTGGGCCACCTACCGTCTACAGCCCTGTTCCGCAGAACGTGGGCAACCGCAGACATACCGGTAGAACCCTGATTGGCAGCCTCACCTAGAATAGTGCGGATACCGATATCGCGGTCGCGCTTGGTGCTCTGCATCACAGGGAGGACTGGTTTAGGCGCTAGCTTTAGCGGGCCGTTCTCGTCCACCACGGATTTAACAGGGCTAGTCTGCGACAGCGAGCGTAGCGTCTCTCCGAACTGGTTGATGCGCTGTTCGCGCTCATACTCGTTGTTCTTTACGAACTGAGATTTTACCAGTGCAGGCGCATGCTGCTCGAACGCAGCAACAGCAATCTTCTTCGCGTACGGGTCTTCAATTGTGTCAAGGTATGCAGCCCGCTTGGACGCGACGTATCCCTGATACTCGTCCGGTGACATTCGGCTATTGGCTGCGTCGATATCCGCAGCCTCCTGCATGTACCACCTGTTCACATCATCCTGTACTTTAAGCTGTAGAAAACCCTGATGCGTGAACCTGTTCCCGTTCTTGAGAAGATCGGCCTCTGTCTTACCGGACATGTAGGCCAGCTTGCCCTCAGCGATCCAGTCGTCCTTTTTATCCTCTACGTAATTCGAGAATGTACTCTGTAGGGTATCGAAGGCCGACGACATCTGAGCGGCTGTCGATCCGGCTCCACTCGTACTACCGGGGCGCGGTGCCCTTACGCCAGAAAGCGAGAGGGACCGCTCCGGGGAGACCTCCCGGCCAGACACGGCCAGCGGGTCTTTGACGACTTCTCGCCGTCCGTCATTCTGTGCCATGGGTATCCTTAAGTTGTATAGTTACTGTAGATATCGAACGCCTCTGCACCGAAGCCGAGCAGGGATGAAACCGGGCTGGGCTCCGGGATGATCGAATAGTCGATCTGCTGGGCAGCTTGGAATGCACTCGTCATACGCTGATGGTCGAATGCAGCGAACTGCGCCTCTAGGTCAGCCTTGCGGCGGGCCTGTGCATGTGCCGCGTTGCTCTCGATCTGGAAGAGCGTCTGGTTTACAGACCGACCCTCCGTCTGAATGGCAGCGGCGGCAACCTCGGCAGCGGCTTTCGTAACGTACTCGCTGCGCTCGATCTGGAAGCCTTGCTCCGTGCTCCGCTCGATAGCGAGGTTTCTATTCGTAGTGATCGCATTCTGGTTTTGGGCATCCGCAAGGCGGACCATGGCATTATTGTACTTCTGCCATGCCCGCTTTGCTTCCGCCTCCTGCTGACCAGCGATGAACGATGCACCGTGTTTGAACAGGTTCAGTCCCTGCTCGAAGGCCATATGTGCCCACATACTACGCTCCGGTGCTAATCCTACGTCCACGCTTGGTGTAGTGTCCGACCCACTCGATATCGAGCATCGTCATGGGAAGGTGACTGTTCGTGAAGAACTCTACAGAAGCGTGTTTGACGTTCTGCCTGAATGGCATTTTGAAGATGTCGTCAGATAGCGGCTGCTCTCCAACAATATTGTTGATGGCTCCGACGATACGACCGTCGAAAGACACTACAGGACCGTCTCCGTACTTTGACACGACCTGTCCAGAGATGTGCCCGGTATCCGACAGAGACACGAGAAGCGACTTGAGCTTGAGCTTACCTGTCGCAATCACGACGCCATCCTTGTCCTTTACAGCGGGCATGGTGGGCCTGTATCGAGATGCGAACCTAGTCCCTACCACAACATCACCGCCGAGCATGCTCTTGCTCAGAGTTACTACGTACGTACCTAGTCCGCTATCGTAATCAATGCTCTTGATCGGGACGGTAAGTCCGGGGTTAGGGCAATCCGATCCCTGAACGACAACTAGGTCGCTGCCGCTCATATAGTCGTACGGAAGCTGGAATGCGTCATACATATCGAATACGTCGAAACGATCATCCAGATATATAGGATATCCAACGCCAGTCTCGTCGTGCAAATCAAGAGAAAGGCGTGTAAGATAATAAGTATCTCCGTCTTTCTGTACGATGTACACGAACTCATCATCAAAGAAATGGTATACAGCCTCGTTCGGCAGCGTCCAGTGATGCCATGCAGACTGCACCTTCTCCTTGTCGGCCCAAATGAACTGGTACACATACAATTTGTGTAGATCGCCATCTGAAGTAACAAGCAGCGTCTCATAATTAGATGACGTACTCATATGAACAACGTGACCGTCTATGTAGTTCTTGACGTGTGACGTGATCGGTCGGCTGTCGTTGATCTCGGATGCGCCTTCCGCGAAGAACTCACGTATACCGGTATACTTGCCAAAGTCCGTAGCAAAGTACACATTAGCGCCCGCTACAACGGGCTGTGCATTCATGTTAGCCTCGAATGAGCTTGTAAGAGAAAGCGCGGCATTGGCCGGTGTAGCCGCTGTACGACCCGGCATAAGGAACTGACCCTTGCTAGAGAACATGACCAAATCCTTATTGTACTCTACAATATTCTCTATGGTGCTATTCTCCACCTTCGACTTAATGTCGATAGGATCGGTATCAGCCTGAGCCGATATCGACCCAAAGAAGAAATTTGTCAGTTTATCCGTACGAGAGGCGATAAAGCTGGACCCGGCCACAAACGCCAGCCGCCCCTGAAACCCGCCCACGTCTCGGATTGTTCTGTCGATGAAGCTGGGGTCCGGGTTAGATGTAGTGGTCCCGGCCTCCCTCTGCGCCCACTCCTCTTGTCGGAAAGTGAACTCACCGGTGTTCTGGTCGTACACCAGTACATGGGGCATCGTTGTCGGATCGATTGTCGTGGGCGTATCCGGGGCAACGCATTCCTGCCAGTATCCCGCCTGCCCAAGTAGGTTCAGGTCAGGTGTTTCATTATCCTCTTCGCCCTCTACGACGAACTTGAAGAAGACATCCTCATCCGGGTCGGTATGTTCCGCGATCCGCATGATGTACAAGTGCGGGGCCAGTCGAGGAAGGTCCCCGGTTTCTGGTACCGTATTAGTACTCACCTTGAGATTGATATTGCCCTGATCGTCCGATCCGGTAAGTGTAAAATCTTCATTAGGGTTGTACACGACAACAACGTCTTCTTTCCGTAAGACTACGTAGTCCGTGCTGCCCGGATTGAGGCTATCATTAAGCTTGTTCTCTAGCTTGCTGGCAATGTATGTGGTACGCAGATTATCGACTTCACTGGCCGAGTCACCATTCGGCGTTTGATACGTAGCAATATCAACACCGTCTTTTCGGATGGTGTACTTCCGGCTGTAAGCGCCACCAAGAACCTGAATGATTCCAATACCCTCGGTTCCAGTACCAAGGTAGTTTTTTGTGTCAGGGAGCATACCTGTGACCACACCTGTATTGACAACATACGTCTCGTCGTCATCCGTGGTTGTGGTTCTGATATTCCCGTCTACATTCAGGTAATCTTGCGCAGTACCCTCGTAGGTGACGGTCTGCGGCACACCGTTCAGATCGAATACCTCGACTTCGTTGTCGTGGAAGAACGCAAGGAATTTACGTCCGTCCTGCGTCTCAAAATCCTGCCATCCGCGTACCGCTGTTGATGTCCCGAGCAGGCCCACAAGGTCCGTAGGGGAGCGCCTTGTGAGGCCAGTGACCGGATCGCTGCTCATGTTCTCTTGCAGCGTCCCTTGTCCCGGAAGCCGGTCACGGGGTGGCTGTTGGGAGATGCCCTGTAGTAATGACTTTAGGCTGCCATCGACCTTCACCTGGCCCTCCCTCCAATGAGGTTCGGGTTCAAGGACGACCCACCCACACCGGCCCGGAGGCGCCGTGCCTGCGGGCTGTCCAGCGCGTTCACCGCGAGGTACTGCATTTCAGCCGAGTATAGGGACTGCCATGCTCTAGCGGCAGCGCTCTCTAGCTTGTTCGTCTTGAACTGGTCCCCGTCATCGTCGATATACATCTCGTACGCGCACTTGCGCATTAGATAGTTGCCGGCAAGCGCGGGTAGATCATCGATAGACAGCAGTGTAACTGTATCAGCGACAATGGAGCATCCAATATCATATGTATGTGCGATAGTATCGTAAACGCGATAACCGCGCTTGACGTATCGCTTCTTCTCCGCAGGCGACTTGTGTGCGACAGAGCTTATCTTGAAGCCGATGGTCGAGGCAGGTACGACGACCTCTCCACGATTATCTGGAACGAGCGTAAGTGCATGTTCCCGGTTGAACCACCATCCGCGCCCCTGTAGATCAAGGTTCTCGGTGTCGATAATTCCGTTGGCTGTCTGAACAGACGGATGCGTACTATCCTCGTTGCTGACGCCGCCCTCACCGACAACGGAAAGCATATGTCGAATAATATTAAGACGGTTCACCGTAATATCTCCAAGTATGCAAAAAGCCCGCCCTCGTAATTGAGAGCGGGCTGTATTCAGCGTTCGCTGGGTAGTCCGATGTTACGGTGCCCTGTACTTAAACACAGCGCCGCACACGTCAGGACGGTTCACCGTCACGCCGAAGGCGAGGAAGCTGTCAATGAACCACTGCTTCTCTTCGCGGTTGAACCAGATATCGCTAGTGAGCGGGATGGTCTCACCGGCCATCAGCGACTTCGGATGCAGGATGACCGCAACAGCGCCCGCCTGATCGGCGGTAACGTCATATGCATTGCTGTTCTGCGCGTTCGACAGGTAGTGGCCCGTGATCGCATTGCGCGGGATACGCGCCGTCTTGACGATACGAGCGCCCTTGATCGACCAGATGATACCCTTCGCGAAGTCACCATTGCCGTTGGAATACTCCGAACGGATCAGCTTGTCGTTCTCAAGGAGAATGTCGAACTCGGTCGGACGGACGAAGACAACCAGTTCCTCGACCGGGATCTCATCCTCTTCCATATCGACAATAATGTCCGCAATACCACGGTACAGCTTGTCGGGATCGCTCTCGTCGCCAGCGGCGGCAAGGATGACGTTCTTGCCGGGGCCGATGGACTGCTTAGAGGGCGTGCCTGCGCCGAGCACCGGGGCAGGGGCCTCGGAGCCCTTGATGCCCATGATGATGAACGACTGATCGAAGAAGTACCCGATCTCCTTGCCGTGATCCTGAGCGAGCTCCATGCGCGCATCGAAGTGCGTCTGTAGCTCATTCAGCATGGACCGGTTATCGCGGGCAAGGACGACCGTATCGACGGTCAGCGAGACCTTACCGAACGGGGTGTTCTCAGCCTCGGGACGGACACCCGGCGTAAGGGCCTTGAGAGTCGTGCGGCCAACACGGTTATTCGTAATGGTATCCGTACCACGGACGGGACGGATGCGAGCGTACTGGCGCATGATCGAGGTCTTCTTAAACTGGCTCTCGACCTCTCCACCGTACTGCTCAAGCAGAAGTTCCGGCCCGACCTCAGAAAGGTGCGAGCTATCGGTAGGAAGTGACATTAATACTCCTGTTAGAAATGTATGGGCTGAGCCCGCTATTATCCTAATAAGCGGGACAACGGGACTCAGCTTGTCTAGTACTTAAATTCCAGCCTTCTTTCCGGCCAGTCTACGCTTGTCAAGCGCATTGATTTCAGCCCGGCTCGCACCACGATCATGAGCCTTCTTAAGCTCATCGATGTAGTCCGCTCTGGTCAGCGCCTGTCCTTCGGACGCGCTCAGCGCATCGCCAGTGGTAAGGTCTTGAGACGTACCCAAGCCCTTAGTGCTAGAGTCTGCACTGTACATGCGCAGAAGCTCGCGTCCGGCGCTCTCGGCATAGATACCGCCTTTGTCGAGCATTTCGCGGACCTGATCCAGACGGTGCTTGAATGCGGGATCGGACCTCTCTTTGCCCTGAGCCCAAGTGCGAACTGTATTCCAGTTTTGTTCGCCGCCCATGACTTCGTAGACAGCCTTAACCGTGGCCTCGTTCTGCACTCTCTGGTTATTGGAGTACGTAGTCACGCCGGTCATAACCAGAGTGGCCGCATCCTTGCCGACCTTTGCCTCAAGGGCAGCTACGTCCACGTCCGAGATGTCTCCGCTCTCAAGGGCCTTGGCGAACATCGCGTTCGCCTCGGTCGGCGTTACACCCTTCTCTTTGAGAAGATTGATAGCGGCCTGCCCAGCCGGGTCATCAAGTTCAATGTACTCTTTGACCTCAACCGGTGCGTCATTGTCCGTAGACCTGTCGTCGGACGGCGTATCCCCACCGGTATCCTTGTCGTTCTCACCGGCGTCCTTGCCAGTGTCTTTACCGGTACCCTTATCGCCGTCCTCGTCCTTGGGCGGGTCCGCCTTCTTCGGAGGCTCGTTGCTTGCGGCGGGCGCATTCGGAGCGCCGTCGAGGCCCTGCCCATCGGAAAGATGCTCCTTGTCCGCACCCTGCTTCTCAGGGGCGGTTTCCTTATCCTTGCCAGTAGCCTCGGGGGCTTCCTGCGTCATACGTTAGTTCTCCTGTTGTACAGCAGCCTTGCCTGCTTCCGCAGCAACGGTGCCCGCAGCTTTCTGCTGTTCAAGCTGGTTCTGTCTCTGCATTTCCTGTTCCTGCTGCTGTTGCATTTCAGCCTGCGTATACAGGAACTGCGTGTAGTCCACCTGCCGAGCCTTACCAACTACAGCGGCGTACTTGATCGGATTGATCGCCCTTCGGAAGTCCTCGGGAATACCGTCGAGAAGTGCCATATCCCCGATGAACATACGTAGATTGTCAAGCTCTCCCATACGGGACAGGCTATCCATGCCCGTAATGATCTGTAGCTTGATCCCGAATTGCTCGAATGGGAACTTCGTATGATCGAGGATGATGCGTGCCGTAGGCACCTGCCACTGGTTTGCAAGACGGGAATACACGCCTCCATTAGACGTATCGAGTTCCTGAGCCTGCATGCGGATTTCCTCCGCAGTGACACGTTCTGCATCACGAGTGACAGCCGAGTTGAGCAGGAAGCCTTGCGCAATCTGCTTCTCGTACCTGTCGATCATGCTCGCTATGAACTGTGCATCCGCCTGCTTGTTAAGCTGGGCAGTACCTACGTCCTCCGCTTTACCGGAATGATAGGAGCCCGCCTCGCTCTCGTTCAGGGCCTGTACGTCGATCACGGAAGCCGGGTTCACGAAGAACTTAATGTCCCCCATGATCGCGGCCATGTTGAGCAGCGCGCCGTTAAGAATCTCAAGCGCATGGAATGCACCCGCGTAGTCTTCAACGAGCCCGCGTCCGTAATCCTCTCCGTTCACTAGGTTCCACGTCAGCGGGACCCAAGGCAGTGTCTCACGCGGCCACGTCATATCCGGCTTAGAGATATCGACAAGATCGGCAGCCTGCTTGACCTCGAACTTACCGTCCTCGTTCAGCTTGATCTGCGTGTAGATGCACACATCAGTACGATCCTCGTAAGGAGTGTCGTTGTTGCGCGTTTCCCGCAGCTTGATCTGAACGGGTACAGAGAAGGTCTCGAACGCCTTGCTTTCCTTGATCACGATCTCAATGACGTTCCCGCTAATATCTCTAACCACGCAGTAGTTGCGTAGGCTGTAGACCTGTACGGGTTTGCCCTTGGGATGATAGATCAGGGCATTGCCTGTGATCAGAAGCAGCTTGGCCGCGTTGATTGCAGATGGCCTGTAGGACACCATGTCGAGATATTCGACACCCTCCTGCTCAGCGTCTGCGAGCGCGCCGTCAAGCTCAGCCCGAAGCCGGCCTACATCGGCCCTGTTCGGGTCTTGGGACATCGCCCCGATCTGCTTTTCCTGATCCTTCCCGATATGGAGACGGAAGAATGCACCCTGCGGCCTGAACAGCGTCGTGATGACCCTGTTAGCCATATGGTTCACACCGCGCGCCCCAAGGCTGTCTACAGTCTTAGGAAGCTCGGTCTGGTCGTTCTGATTGTCCTCTGGAAAGACGTGCGGCAGAGTCCACTTCGCGTACTGCTCGGCTCTTGTCAGTAGCGAGGATTTCTCGTTATGAAGGGTATCCCATCTGTGCGCTAAGGTCCCTTCCGGGAACTTGGTTTTCGTACTGGTGTCCATCCGGCCTCGCGTCAGATTTGCAGGCCGGGGACGCCCTTACGACGCCGCCGTGTTCTGGTGGAGATCCCCGAAGCATCCAGCGGGGTAGCTTCGGTTTCCTCTTCGCTATCGGGGTTATCTTCCCGAACAACCGCGTTGCTGTCTCTAGGACCGGCCACCGGCTGCGGGGCCAGCATGCTCGGCTGCTTGGGCTTCTTGACGCACATCAGATAACCAGCCCGCCGCGTCCAGTCCCGCCAAGAGACTTCCCGCGCTTGCGCTTCTCCGTGAAGCCTACGAACTCGGTCGGGTCTTTGCCGTCGTCCTGCTTGTCCTTGTTTCCTACCTTGATCTTCGCGCCGGGCGACCGGGCATCAGGAGCAGGTGGGGCGGGCAGCTTCGGCTTAGGCGGCTTTTCGCTGCCACCAAACAGGCTCTGAGCTACCCCGAGTGCGCCGCCAATAAGCGACATTGCATCACACAATATATTACATCCTTTTACGTAATCCTCCTCCGTGCCGCTCGTATCCAAGCCGCTCGTAGAGGGAGATGGTCTTCTCCTCCTTGATCCCTGTAGATGTTCCAACGTACAGCGTATGCGCACCGAAGTTGCCAACCATGCGCTCAAAGCTCTTTATCAGCCGTACAGCGAGCGGTCCTCCCCGATATTCAGGACGGACATAAAGAAGCTGCTCGTACGCATTAAGGACTGTGCTGTACCATTGCGGTGTAATGAGACCGAACATAAAGCCGCGTTCCTGTTCATCAATAAGGCCGACGAATGCCGGGCTTTTTATCAGGTTAAAAAGCTGTTCGGTGACGTACTCGAAATCCGACGCAATGTCGCCGTACTCCGGGCTCTCATCCCGCAGGATCAGGAGCATGTCAATTATTGAAGAAATGTCGTCAGTCGTAATAACCCGCAAGCTCATGAGCCGTACCTGACCTTGGCGCCCGTAGGCGCGGCATGGTACGTTTTCTGCTCGATGTGGGCCTTATTCTTAATCCACTCCACGACCTTGTGCTGCGCTGCCGCCCATACCAGATCGTCCCGGTCGAAACCGGGTTCTACTGACGGTGCAGGGAAGGTGTGCTCAAGCTGGGTAATGAACTCGGCAGATACTGGAGGAAGGTTGATACTTCCTACGAGCTTTGACATTGATCCTCGCTCGGCAATACGATCACGTCGAAAAGGCCAGCCTCGCGCAGAAACGCAGTAAGGGTTTCCGGCAAAGGCTGGCCCTGAGCGACAAACCGTATTGCTTCGGTTAGCTTGTCCTCGTCGGACAGATTCTGGTATCCCAAATTGTGCTGTTCTCCCGTTGTCCTATTATCTAATAGGTGGGAGAAAGCTCAGCCGAAGAAGTACCGGCTGTTCAGAACCTCGTTGATATCGAGGTCGCCTGTTTTGGGAAGTGGAGGTAGGTGTATATCTGCGCTCTCGTGCGCAGACTTGAAGTCAGCCAGAGGCGTATTATCCTCATACAGGGACACGAATGCCTCACGGATTATCCTGTGAAGCTTACCGGTATCAGCAGCGTATGTTCCGTAGTCGTCGTGGATAACAGAAATTGCAGAGATACCTTCATCGAAGGCTCGTCTAACAGTGTCCCGTAAGTGCGCCGCATCCATGCTATGTACGAAATTCGGTGCCACGCTGTTACGCTGCTTACGACTGTCGATCTTGTCGGTGAAGTTACCGACATTCAGCCTGAATCGTCCTGCAAGCTGCGTCTCGATCTGGACGATATTGAGCACCCGGCTTCCTTGGAATATCCGGAAGCCGTCCGGCGTGTCCCAAATCAATGGGCTGTTCGTCTTGCTGACTGCACTGCTGCACTTCTGTAGCCAATCCATGGCGTCACGGGCCGCGACAACGACCTCTCCGATACTGGCCCACATGATCGGGGTAAGCCAGCACGCGGCCTTGAAGTTCCCCCGGAAGTGCTCTCGGTCGTGATCGAGGATGCCGTCGAAGATGTACTTCGTGCAGGACTGCCGGGTCGCCCCGTAGGGCAGGGTCATGACCGGACGCTTAGCGAGGCTGCGAGGTACTTTCCCGTCGCCATGCTTGGCGCAGAAATCAAGCCATAGCTGTGCATCGCCCGCTTTATCCGGGTCGTCCAGAAGCTCGTGCAGCTTCCTCGTACAAACGTCTGCTACCTGCCTGTAGATGTCAGACGGTGCATCAGACGGAACAAGATTTGTTGCTCGTCCCCCTGTGCTATCCCGTAGAGCCGCAGAAAAGTTCTGTAGTCCGTTGCAAGAGCCGTCGAGGCCGATAGGCAGGTGCGATACGAACTCGCTTGCGTCCAGACCCAGGGACTGTAGAGCAATACAGTCTCTGTACTCGAACAGGAATGCAAGGAACTGCCACGGCTTATCTGCGTTAGCCCACAAATCCCTGTGAGATAGAGGGTCATTAGCGCAGGCCAGAAGCTCTTTCTGGTGCTCGTCGATCCACGCCACGCGCTCATCATATGATACCTTGTCGTATCCGAAGCGATTTGCTCCATGTACGCGAAGCCAGTACCATCCCCCGTCTCCAAGCGGTTTCCCTTTCGAGAACCGGAGGATACCTTTAGCAAGGTCGGGTCCCTGTGGAGAAAAGCCCGCAGTGGCTGTGTAGAACCGTCCCCGGAAATCCGCGTACCACACGTACCAGAACTCACCATGTACAGCGAACTCGTTGGCCAGTCTGATGATACGGCTGACTTGGAACGACTTACCGACACGTTCCTTCTCACGGGTATATATTTCGGCTGCCTCGTGCTTCCAGTCCGTGAGCTTCTGCTCTTCATCATCGTTGAGCGTGTCCTTGTTGCGATCCTTGAACGGGCTCGGAGGAACAACGAGCGGGTCTTTCTGCGGCATACCGATACGCAGGTTCCTACGCCACACTTCCTTGACGATTGAAAGGATTTCTGTGTTCACCGACCACGCAGTAGACTGTACCCTGTTCAGGGCCTGCATAGTCGAAGACAAGTCAGCATCTGCAAGAGCATCGCGATGACGCTTGCCGGTCGTCTTGATCATAGGAGTGGATTGACGAAGCTCCGGCGTGTAGTAACCGCCCTGATCGAGCCCGGTCCATTCGTCGGGCGGGATTACGCAGGGCATCTTCTCCGGCCACAGGAACTTAGAGAACTCGTTGTGCTGGTTGATCCACGCTGTAGCTTCCTCGGTCGGAACAACCTGTACCTTGGTCTTACCGTGCTGTCGGTAGGAGCGCTTCTCAATCAGATCGGTATTCGTCAGGATCAGGTCGATTAGCTTCATACCGATCTCGGCACGGGCAGTCGGCGTCCATGCCTCCCACTGGTCGGCGTACTCCTGCGCCTTGTGCGTCAGGACGCGCTGCTTGTACCTGTAGTCCCGTGTTCCCTTCCTCTTGAAGTCCTCAAGGATCGTTCGGTAGTAGTCGCCGTGCATTTCCTCGAACCGAGTGAAGCGGACCTCATCCTCGATCATGCGACCAATACGTACTGCCAGCGAGGCCAATGCACACTCGAAAGTGAACGAATTGAACAGGGCCTGCATGGCGAGGTAGACGGCCTTTTCTGGCTCGCACTGCGAGAGTAGGGGCCGTACCCTCGCTCTCCGACCGGGCTTCGGGTTATCGATAAACTCCCGTAACTCATCGATTAGGGGTTGCATGAACTCCTTGATCAGTCTACGAGCATATGACGTTTCCGAAGCTCGTCCATGTTCCTCCGCTTGTTTCAGATTGCGTTCGTAGTTATCGGCCCCACGCTGGACCATTGTACGCTCTAACTCTAACTGATCTTCGATTGTCTTCACGACTAACACTAAGCCCCGGTCTTCTCTAGCTTCGCAGCCTGCCTCCGTTCACGCGCCTTCTTGTTCCTACGCAAGCGCTTTTCCTCATCCGTCTTGTGTAAGGGATGATACAGACCTGTTTGATCCGTTTCGTGCTTGACGTAGTAAAGAATTAACGCTCCCAACCAATCTTTCACTGTGCCTGTTCGTTTTGCCCTGTTAGCAAGGTTATGTACCTTCCCCTCGATCCCATTACAGTTACGGCATAACGCGCCCCGTATCAGGCCGGACTTGTGATCGTGATCCAAGCATGCAGTAGCCAGTGTTATTGCCTCTGGACACAAAGCGCAGCGACCGTCTTGCCGCTGGATCAATGCCCGCTTCACTTGTGGGATTTCGGCGTGCTTAATACGCCTACGCGCAGCCATGATTGACTGCGACTTTGATGAAGTGATCGATGTACCACTTGGGTGCACTGATACCCAAGCCCCGGAGGAACTTTCGGATCATCCTCCGTACACGCCGTATATCTACATCACCACTGAACGCGAAGCGGGAGTGCGTACGAGCAGCCAGTCCATCTTCGTCAGTCGCGAAGTAAGGAACAATTACTGTAGGGCTGGACAGTCTCATGCAATCGCCCTCCACCAATTTAGTACATCATTCTCGTTGTGTGGCTGTTTACGCATCCATAGAAGCTGACCTTCCGATGCGAATACCTGTCCCCAATGGACGGGTTTGCCTGTTAGCCAGTGGGTATAGCCAGACTGTTCTCCGTAGAGCCGGTACAAAGCCTTGACCGCGTGGAAGCAGGACTTGTTGTCCGGGAGGCTGGCGATCAGGTCGTGGGCGAGGACGGGACCACATGCAGCAGCTTTGCGTTGATCAAGCTTGGCCTGCGCCTTCATCTTCGTGGCTTCGCCTGCATCGGGATCTTTCAGCGTAGCCTGCGCCTTCTCTACAGCCTTGGTCGGCTTCACACGGTTCAGGATCACGCCGGGCAGGGCAGGGAGCCCGCTGATATTGTCCGCCGGATCGCCTGTGAGCATCTGAGCCCAAAAGTACTTCTGACCCTCGCCTACGAGCTTCTTGGTCTTCGTACCCGACGCGGATACCCGCTCCACGAGCTTGATGCTCCCGAACTCGCTGCACTCGGTAATCGCGCCGGTATCCCAATCGACATGGAAGCCGGGCACCATCCGAAGGTCCTTGTCCTTGCTGGCGATGATGCTTAGGTGGCTAGCCCCGTCCTCGATAGCGGCGTACTGCGCAGCAGCCATCCCGTCATCGGCTTCGCACTTCTCGTGCAAGGTTCCGGGGAACCGGTCTGCTAGCCACTTCCGCATGATGTTCAGGTGACGCGGTTTCTGCTTATCCTTACGGTTCGCTTGGTACTCCTTGATGATCGCCTGATCGTACCGTCCGCCCTTGTTGCTCGAACTCGGGGTAAGATGCAGATGCACACGCTCAGCCGCCCCGAGACCCCGAAGGGCCTCGACAGCGATCTCTGCATTGTGCTGCATATCCTCGAAGGTCTTCTCGTCCGATCCGTCTGCCTTCTCGGCAGTGACCATGTAGGCGAGAAAATCAGCATCGATATGGACGGTACGTCCGGGAACCACAGGAGGATAGCTGACGGTATCGGCTTCATGAGCCAAGCCGTCGAGGTCGATACCCTCGAAATGTGGTGTCATTCGTTAGGCGACGAGCCCAAGCGCCGCGAGGGCGTCGTCAGCGGTCGAGCCGGACGGCTCCGCTGCATCGGTAGCCGGGGCATCGACCTGCGTCTCAGCGGGCTTCTCAGCCGCCTCGGTCGGCTGTCCCTCAGAAGGGAGCGTGTCTGGCAGGTCGGCGGTCTCGGCCTTGGTCTCGGTAACGGCCAGATCGTCCACAGCGTTGAGCATCTGGTCTAGCGGGCTGCCGGAGAAGTTGGTTGCCGACTGGATGCGCTCTTGGAGCCAGTTCTTGCTAACCTGCTTGAGCGAGCCGTCCTCCTGCTTGACTTCACGAGTGCCGTCAATGAAGAGGCTGTCCCATGTCTCCTGCGTCGGGTTCTTCCACAGGAACAACCGGATCGGGTAGGTCGGCTCAGAGATATTGTACTCCTTGCGCTCCTGGGTCATGGGATCGACCACATACGGGGCGCTGATACCGAAGTTGCCGTCCTTGTCCAGATTGGCGTACGTAACGTCGCCCCGGCCTTCCTTCTTAACAGTGTTGTGGAAGACCTCTATGATGAATGCCTCGCCCAGCATCTGCGCCAGATGCTTGATATCCCGGCCATAGGTCATCTTATTGAACAGGCGCTTGTACTTAGCCTTCTCGTTCATCTTCTTCGGAAGCTGGATCGAGAGAAGCTGACCATGTCGGTGCTTCTCACCATCGTGTTCCCATTCCCGCATATTCTTATCCGGATGCAGAAGCTCGAACGTGACGCGGACCATTTCGGCATCGGGCTTTTCCTTGCCCATATAGTCCGGCTGCTCGTGCATACCGAGTTCGATGTACTCTACGAATCTGCCAACCGTGATGCCAGCCGGAGGCGGGTCATCGTTGAAATTGTTCTGTTGCTCTACAGACTGATCCTCAAGCTCGGCTGCTGTATCGATCAAGCCCTTGAGATGACTGATGTCGCTCATGTATACAGTCCTCTTACTGTATCTATGTATATCTATTAGGATTTAGACATAGTTATCCTGTCTAGGATACTACTACTAGATATCCTACTAGTTATGTTATAATTAGATACTATTAGATATCTAACAGGTATCTTTTAGACAGATACGCTAAAGTTGATTCTCCTAATAGGCGGGGAAATAGGAGCCGAGCGATCCCGGCTCCCGTAGCTAGTTCCAGTGATGCAGGTCCATCATGTTCTGGCCGTACTCGACCTCGACAGGGAAGGGGACCTGAATGTCCATCCCATGCCGCTTGTTGTAGAACTCAGGGACGCTTTCAAGGATACGCTTAACGTCCGCCGCAACCTCGTCCAATACGTCCTTGTGGCAGTCGATCCACACACAGTCATGGACCGTGTTGATCAGGAATGCCTTGCCTCCGTAGAAGTCCTTCGCAACGAAGTGTCTCCATAGAAGACCGAGCATGGCTTGCACGAACTCGCCGCCTGTACCCTGAATGGGGTAGTTCTTCATTTCAGGCGGGCTAAAGCTGTCCTTGATACCCCGCTTACGGGAGTATTCCGGTGCCTCGTAGCTGCGCCACGAGTACAGGGTTCCGGTAGGAGCCTGCCAATATCCGCGCCGGAATGTCTGCCAGTACCCGTCCGTATTAGGAGCTTGGAACGGGGTAGCTGACTTCATGACAGCGCCTTCTACATCAGCATTGAACAGGGCCACGCCGGGGTACATTTCTTCCTCTGCACGGATAAGCTCCTGTACGTCCTCAATGCCCATGCCGGTACTTGCCGCAATAGCAGCGGCCCCGGCCCCATATGCACGCTGGAAGCTGAACTCCTTGACGCCTGTCCTGCGAGGTTTCCAGACATTGTAGTCCGGGTGGTTCTCGTCCTTGCACCAGACAAGCGCCTCGTCGTACGTGCAGCCGAACTTTGCCGATACGCGCTTGCAGTGAAAGTCGATCTTGTTGCGTAGGTCTTCGCAAAGCTGCTTGTCACCAGACAGTACACCCTGTACCACAACCTCAAGCTGGCTATAGTCGGCTTCGATCATGGCCCCGTCTTTACCGAATCGGCTCACGAACATCTTCTTGACCTCGGACTTGTCGGCGCGAGGTACGTTCTGTAGGTTCGGGTCGGACGACGACAGGCGGGTGGTTACAGTGACGGCATGATTCAGCTTATGGTGCAGCATGTGATCCCAATGCTGCACACAGGTAAGCATTCCTGTGTACTCCCCGGTCTTGGGATCGGTCTTGACGTAGTACGTACCGATCTCCTTATCCAGTTCCTGCTTACGGCACAGGGCTTGTAGGAACGGGATATTCCGGGACGTAATAACTTCGATAACGTCGCTATTTGTGCTGTAGAGCGGAGCCCCATACCCATCTAGATTCTTCGTAGCCCATTCCTCGTTGGCCTTTGTATGACCCGGGAATGTGTAGAAGAAGTCCTGATATTTGACCTTACGATCTCCGGGGACCCTGACCTTCTTGGTCTTGTACTCACCCTTGCGCTTGCCAGACAAGAACGTTACGCCCGGCTCCGTAGGATGCGTTGAACCGTCCTTATGGACGTAGTGCGTTTCAGTATTCTGCGACCGCGCCCATTCCCCGGTCTCCGGGTCCTTGTATGGGGCCTGCTTCTGGTACTTCACCGTGCCGCCGAAGATCAGGCAGCTTGAGTGCACCCTAGAGCCCCAATTGAAGGTGAAGGGCAGGTCATCCGGGATATAGGCGTCTAGGCTCTCAGTGGCCTCCGAAAGCTCGGCATTTAGCTCTCTGAGCCGCTTGCCCGCCTCGGCCACGTCGATCTTGATGCCCCGGAACTCCATATCGGTCGTTGCGAGCAGGCCGTCCATCCGGTCTTGGATCATCTTAAGCTGACCCTGCTCGACGGCCCGCTTGGCCTGCCCAAGGAACACCAGTTCGGTATTGCGGATATCCCCGCCGTTCCGGCCCTCTTCCTCCGTACCGACGAGATAGTCGATCAGCAGGTCCTCGGGGATTTCAGAAGTCAGCTTCCCTGCTTGCCACAGGGCCTTGACCTCATCGATCTTCGTGGTTCCTCCGTACTTCGGGGCCGTATCGTTCAGGGAGCACATCTGCGCATCCGGCTTCTGCGCTTCCAGCAAGTACTCTACGTACTGGCAATCCCATATCTTTCCGCCACGCTTGTAGAATGCGTACAGATCGGGATTGCCCTGAGCCATTTCCCACAGCAGGTCGAACTTGATATTGAACCCAACAAGTAATGTCACTTGTTCCGGGATCGACAGATAGGTTGTACGGTCGTGCTCCGGGTGGTAGGTCCAACTGCACTTCTTATCTCCCTGCCTCTTCCAGCCTCGGGCGACAATCCAGTTCTGCTCTAGGAATGGGTTAGCTTTCCGCTTGTAGCCGTGATGCGTCTCCGTTTCCTCGTCAAATACCAGATACATCGGCGTTCTCGGGCTTGATACGCATAGGCCACGGGTATTTCTGTTGCAGCTTGATAAATTGCTTCAACGAAGCCTCGTGTCCCCAATCTGTACGAAGAAGTGTGATCATATGATCCTGCCTGTCTCTATTGAACGCTTCCGTGGTGTACAGAGCGTTATGCGAGAGACCGGCTTGACAGATGCCGAGATTGAAGCGGTCAACGATGTTGGTAAGCGTAAAACCGCTGTGGATGCCAACCAGATTGACCGCGTGTCCATTCAGTATAGGAAACTGCGCAGCAACGCTGTCCTTTACGTTGAACTCTTCCTGCATGGATACACTCTGGTGTATATACTCATCTGTGTTGCTCATATCTTCGGTAGCGCAAATTCCTCTTCTGCGCAGACTGATACTTGCGTTGGCGAAGTGCTCTTCTGAGACGTAAATGTCTACATCTCGATACTGGTTTCCGGTTATCGAATCCCGTACGTATCCGCCGCAGATGTAGGCAACGATCTCCATACCTGCCAGCCACTTGAGCAGGTCCTGTCCCTGCTCAATACGGTGTACAAGCGTGTCTTCCATACGACCTCCTAGATGCGGTCTGCTTCGACCTTATCGGGACGCCAGCGCTGGAACGTTGGTTGACGTAATGCGTCGTACGCTTCATCCCGCATGTATTTGATCTCTGCGATCTGGCCACGCCTGAATGCACCGGCCTTGTAGTCCAGCCAGAGCGCCTTCCGTTCCTTGTGCGTGAGCTTGCCGGGACCTACTCCGATCTGGACGCGAGCAAGTGTCCCGTCCTCTTGAAGCTGGTGCATGGCGGCGATAACCCGACCGACCATGCCTAATGGCTTCCCGGCCTCGTCCTGCGCCTCACAGAAGCCCACGATCTCAAGGTCGATTGTCGGCGTCGGCTTGAGCCGCTGTGTTCCCCAGCATCGCTTGCCGGGCTGGAATGGCTTTGTGGCCGAATGGACGACGCTTCCCTCGGCATTGGGGTTGGCCCTCATGATGGCCTCGTGGGCCAGTAGAGCGGCTTCCTCGTCCTCGACAACGATGTACGGGATAAGCTGGATAGGCATGTCCTCGGGAGCCATACCGATCTTACCGGCAATGTCCTCAAGGACGATCTTGGTTGCCTCCATGCGCTTTCTGTAAGGCGCATTGCGATACTGCTCGTCGTCCCCGTAATTCGGGAACATATCGAACACGTACATGACCAGATCGGCGCTAGGCTTCTTGGCCCGGACCTTGCCCGATATATCTTTGAAGCTCTCGCCTCGGATATACAGTTCACCGACAAGCTCGACACCCGGACAGTACGAAAGGTGTTCCTCGTAGAAGTCCGTAATGTGCTTGATGCTGGTGATCTCCTCTCCCTGTCGGGTCAGGGCTAGTCCCTTCCCGTGACCCCGGACAAGACGCACCGGAACCCCGTCGAGCTTTTCGCTCAACAGGGCCGGAAACGCCATCTTGTCAGGGGTCCAGTTCTTGAGGAGTTCGATGGTCTCGTTAGCCACCGTAGAACACATTTCGGAACAGGCCGGTCATGTCTCTGTAGACATCCCGCCAATTACGTTCGCGGAGCCACCAAGGATCGATACCAAGACCTACTCGGTCGTCGCCCATACCCTCATCGCCGATCTCATCGAACAGTGCGTTGCGTTCATCGATGTAGATAGCCTTGTCATACGGGTGTACATCGTCCAGATCACTAAGCGGCACCCCGAACGTGCGGGCGATCTGGATAAGCACGTCTTCCTCGGCAGCCTGATAATCAGGAAACTCGTATTTGATCGGAGACGCCAGATCGTTGAAGAATGCCTCAGCGAAGTCATGAATGAGCGCAGCCTTCATCAATCTATTTGGCACATTCATTGACAGGGCGTGGCTATGCTGGCCGACCGAGTACGGGTACTTGGCCCAGCCGGTATATCGGTTAATGCAAGAGAGGGCGTGACAGAAATCCACGCTCCGGATGTCGTCCCGCGTTAAGCGCCACGGATCGACAAGTCGCCCTCCCTTAGTCCTAATTGCTGCCATTCGTAATGTGATCCTTCGGAGGGGTGTTGTACGTCAGGAAATCCTCTTCGGGATGCGCTCTGATGTACATTTCAAGCTGGAACATGAGGTTCGTAGCCTCGTGCGCCATGTGGAGAAGATTACTCTCGCGGTCTCGAAGCTCGCCCTTGTCCCGGTCACGGCGGTGCCTACGGGCCGCGCTGTCGTAGCGAGGCATGTCTACCTGCTGCCAGCCTGCGCGCTTCCCGTACTTCTCCTTGCCGTAGTCCAGTACCCGATTCATGACCTCAAGAGCATGCGCAAGATCGACCTCAACTAGTACCGGATCGGACTTCCCACCGTCAGCCTTCTGGCTTTGGTCATTGTCGTAGTGCTGAACGGAAGGCATACGGAAGATCGCTTCACGAACGCCTGCCTTTGGCGGCCACTCAAGGTAGCCGGGTTCGATTTTCTTGGCCCGGTCATACAGGTCCTGAATAGGATGCTGATGGGGCTTCGGAAAAATGCAGAGGGAAGCGTCACCGCAGCCGTATTTGCACACTTGGTTGTTGGCGGGGCAGACAGTCTGACGCCACGATATAGGCTTATGCTTCGCGCATCCCTGATCTATACACGTACCAGATGCCTTGCTATATTTGCACGGTTTGTATTCGCAGCCTGTGCTCATATTAGGCCCTCCATTTATTGCCGCGCTGTGTAACAATGCAGCGCTTGCCTGATGGGTAGGTGATGATGCTGGAATGCGACCACGACGAAGGACCGGTGTTGTAGTCCATGTCGAGCTTCGCAAGGACACCGGCTGTCCATACACCGTCAACGATACCTGCGCTATGTGTGTGTCCGGTATTGGCTTTCCGTCCGAGTTGTCGGAATGCTTTCGGATTGCCGCGTGCACCGTTCGGTCCCCGGTGTCCGTGCATGCCGTGCTCGATGTCATGGATGACAACGCTCTCGTCTTCCGCGATGAATCGTACTCCCGACAGATCGAGCCCGCGCTTGCGCTCAGCATCCGACATGGCCCAAACGAACACGTCCAGATCGTTCCCGGCCTCGATGGCCCGGAGCTTCTGATAATTCGCCTCGTGCCAGTACCTGGAGTTAACCGGGTCCTCGACGCCGCGCGGGTCCTGTAGCCAGCGCTCGAATGCCTGATCGTGGTTGGATCGGATGACGTTGATAATCGCGTCCGGGAATGCCCGATTGAGACCATGAAGGAACCGCGCCCCGGCGATCATGCCGTGCTCAACTACGTCGATCCCTTGGAAGTGCTGCCGTGCACGGAAATACGGATCACTCAGGTTGTGATGATTGCGCGGCTCGAAGTCGATCAGATCATGCACGAAGACGTGCCTCGGCTTGACCGCATTCATCATCCCGAAAGCCCCGCCAAGGGCATACGGATCGATCTTCTCGATATGGATATCCCCAAGGGTCACAAGGCTGTAACCCATATCGGAAGCGGGTGCAGACCAGCCCGGCCCATAGGCCGTGTCGATGTCGTAGAACACGCCGTTGTCGTCAGCCATTAGCTGGCGGGCGAACCAGTCGCCGTCCTCATCGATCTCGACGTACAGCGCACCGAATACATGGTGGAAGGTCGCAACCTGTCCCGCCTTGCGCTCGATATAGTTCCGCAGTGTGCATGCCCCGGTCGTGTACATGAACTTCGCAGGCTCGTGCTTCATGGTAGCCTGAGACTGCATATGCACCTTGGTATGCGGGACGATGCCCGAGTTAGGCCCGGTGTAGTTCTGTAGTGTTCCCAGCGGCGTCACCGCAGTTGGGAGGATATCAAGCTCACCACAGAAGATCAGGCCGTCAGCGACCTTTACCTGCTCGTCCAGAACATACGGTTTGATCTTCGGATCGTACCAAAGCTCGTCGTCATCCTTGGTAATGCGCTGATTTCCCCAGCCCGTCTTGTTGTAGCTGAACCGGGACACATGAAGCTCAGCGTCGTTAAGCTCAGCGAAGTGCAACAGGGCTTCCCAAAAGGGTGTATGCAGGAACGTATTGTTCTGCGCTGCCGTGAAAAGGAAGCGCCGACCGGGGAGGGTCCGCCGCCGCTCGTCGGGCGCTTCCAGCGTGCCGCCTGCAAGCGGTTTCTCGGGCTCGTCAGGAGCCGCTTCATCCTCTCCGGTGCCTACCTCGTCTGTCAGGACGAACGACGCCCGAGCACCGCTGAGGCGGCTCTTGCGGCCCTCCATATACGGGCGCTTCGGGATACCGAGATAATCCCGCCATGCCTCCCGGATTTGAGCACGGGGAGCGCTACCCTTAAGAGCCTGCTCGACCTTCTGCAAGGTCAGGCTCGGGCCATGCCGATTAAGAAGCTCGGCAATCAGTGTCGATAATTCTCCGTGGTCTCTCGTCATGTTCCTATTGGCACGTCCTTGTATCTTGCTCGTATGCCGTCGAAGATGACCTCCGCTCTCGGATCGGCTGGCCCGTCCGGTCTACGGAGCTTGTTCTTCGGGAGGCCGACAAAGCGGCTAGTGGCTAGGCCGGGGTCGTTACTCGCCCCAAGCATAAGCTGGAAGTCGCAGGCACCCTGCTTACCGGTCTTGCTATCCTTGAGCATGCCCAGCGTAGGGAACTGCAACCCGTCGCCATCGTTGCTGATCTGGCTTGTAGCCAGTCCGATGCAGTCGTACTTGACGCTACGTTCACGAGCCCACTTGTACATTTCCTCAAGCTGTAGGTCTGTACGGGCTTCGTGACCAAATCCCCTAATATTGTCGATCATGTCGTACACGATCACTCCGGGGTTATTCTCGTCTAGGATCGTCTCGACATGCCCGGTATTGCAGCCGTGAATATCGATGATCCGTATCTTGTCTAGCCGACCGCCAATCGCCTCGCGATACATGCCCTCGGCCTTACCAGCGGCGTGCAGCTCCTTTAGCTCGCTCATAGACACGTTCAGGGCAGACTGGTACAGGCGAGGAATGATCCGCTTTCCGGGTCCCTCGTTGTTCAGCCAGATTACATTTCGGTCGGGAGGAAGCTGCGCTGCGAAGTTCGTAACCTCGCAGGTCATGAAGGTCGTCTTACCCTTGTCGGGCCGACCTGCAACGATCCCGAAGTCGCCGGGGCGTAGTCCACGCATGCTCTCGTTCATGCAAGTGAGACGCCACGACAGACCACTGTCATCGAACTCGTCTTGCAAAAGCTCCCCAATAGGCGTGTCTATGTATACGATTGACTTGAGGCCAAGGCGGGACCGATAGCCTTCCAGTGCCGAAGACACAGCTTGGAATGCGTCGGGTAACTCGCCGTCCTCGTGCTGATTGGCGAGATTAGCCAGAGCCGTCATAAGCTCGATCTCGGCTAGCTCGCCCATGATGTTCGTACGGGTGTCGTCATCGACAGGCTTCGCAGCGTTCCGCAGTACATTGATGAACTGGTTCAGCCGCTCCTGCTTCATCTTCGGATACCAAGCCTTGAAGCGGGGAAGGAAGGTAGTTAGGTCAACTTCCTTATGGTTCGGGTGCTTCTCGAAGTATCGTCCGAAGTCATTGATCAGAGATACTGTCTCTGCGCCCAATGACGCTCTTGGTATGATATCCCGGAGCCGGTAGTAGTCGTTGCGATGACGCATGACCCGTAGAAGTGATACGTCGATCACAGGGTCAGTATTCTCCTTATTTCCCTATTGCTATATGCCCTAGGGTCACTCTCTGTGTAGATATTCTGTACTTCGTAGCCCATTAGGGTCAGGGTGCGAGCGAGACGGGATGCTGCTCTTCGACCGGGCGCGTCCCCGTCAAGCCACAGTCCGATCCATCCAGCTTGAGGCGGTATGTCTCGTAGTGCTCTTGATAGCTGAGCATCAGACGCACTTGTACCCAATAGGGACACGGAGCGCCGTACGAGACGGCCAACACGTACCGCCGACAATATGTCTTCCGTGAAGACAACACCCGGTCCAGAAGCCTCTGCCCATGCCTTCGCGGAAGGAAGTGCAGCGCTAGGGCAAGACACAAACACCGCCTCGGATGGGGAAACCATCCTCTCAATATACTTCGGACGCGCATTGATTGTGCTCCTTGCTGTGAAGCCAAGTAGCTTCCCGTTGTCGTATACGGGTAGGACTACGCGCTTCAAAGATGGGCTGTACCCGAAGCCGTAATGACGAGCTAGGCCAGAGCCTATACCCGCCATGTACAGCCACACGGCCTCCCGTGGAGGAATGTCTGTTGTGAAGTCCTTGGGGAGTGCTACGGTCTTGCTCTCGGTTAGAGCTAGCTCAGCCTTGCGGCGACGAAGCTCCTGTACAGAGAACAAACCGTGCGAAACGAAGGGCTTGGCCCCGCACCGGAAGCAGTACCCGCGATAGCCCTTCACATCGTTCGTGACGAGCATGGACCTGTCGGAGGCACAGCATTCGATCTTGGTAGACCGCCCGGCAGGCAGGGCCTTGGCCCGAACCAGCCAGTACGGGTCCGCCATTCACTGTCCGTCGATGATGTAGTACAGGACCCGCTTGGGGTTCACTAGGATGAAGCCCTCGTCCGACCAGAAGCGCAGCCAAGTACCCATGTGGTTGATCTTGGTCACGTTCCGCAGGTTCAGGTGATCGCCATTGTCGAAGACGATCTTCCGCTTCTGCTCGATGACGGCCTCACCGGCCTCGTTCTGTTGCGGCGTAATGGTATTCTTTGACATGTACACTCACTCGTTAGGAATTGCGCAGCCCTGATCGGCCAGAACCTCGTTCGATGTCAGGGCTTCCCTGACTTCCTCGTCGGTCATCTGGTCGATAACCGCATCGCTATATCGGTTGGCACTCGTGGTGCAGTTAGCGTCTACCCCACCTGTCGCGCAGGCGCTGACGAGCGTCGCGAGCAGACATAGCGTCAATACGAGCCTCAATGCGCTTGGCCTCCTTCATTGCCTCAAGCTGGGCACGCGCTTGCTCAAGACGCGCCTTGGTCTTTCCGGCGCGGCTCACATAGGCGAACGCGCCGAGAATTGCTGTGACGATCCCAAGACCGGCAAGAATGTACATGCCAGCCTTGGACCAGACTGTTTTCAGGAAGCCGACAAGGACCGCGATCATGCGGTCTGAGCCCGCTTGTAGATGACGTACGTAGTCACGCCGAGAATGACGCTCGAAGCGCCAACCAATGCGATAGCCTGCCCGTACTCACCAAGGGATTGCAGATAGTCGAGCACGACGCGCATATGGTCGAATGCTCCTGAGACCTCCGTCACCACAGCAACTGTCGTAGCCCCTGCGGCAGCCGTACCGGCAGCGGCCTTCGCCCCGGCCTTCTTCGGCTTCACATTGTCCTCAAGTGCCTTCTCGATAGCCTCTCGTGTGATAGGACCGATGATACCGTCAGGATCAAGACCGTGCGCAGACTGGAAAGCCTGAACGGTCTCGAAGCCGAGCTTATTGATGGACCGCACTTCCTCGCGGAGGTCGAACTCGTCGCGGCTGCGGGGATCACGCTCGTACTTCTTGACAGCACGCTCGATCTTCGCCGCGTAACTATTCCTGCGGTATGCTGGGCCGTTGTAGAGGCGGGCGAACTTATGCCAGTCCCGATCCTCGATAGCCTGCATGAGGCCGTCGCTCATCTCGATGAAGCCGAGCATAAGTTCGACCTGTCCGGCGAGAGAGACGTTCGCGCGAACCCACATATCCTGTGGGCTAGCGTACCCAAGAAAATCGTAGTGTTCGCCCATGACCTGACCGACGCCCATGCTGATCGATTTCAGGGCTGCGCCAGGGTCGATGTCCATCCACCGATAGAGCATTTCGTATCTGCCCCGGTAGGTAGACGGCACCTTGGTCTTACCGGCCTTCGGATGCGCCAGACCGAGACTTACGGCCCTGCTGCGCTTGCTCTCCGGGAGGTTCCGGTAGAAGTAGTGTCCCTCAAGATTGATCGCGGGCCGCCGCTCTCCGTCTACAGTCCAGAATGCCCGGCCTGCGCTCTCGACCTCGGCAACGCCTAAAGCCCACGCGAGGGGAATGTCGTATTCCGCGCACAGCATACTGATGGCTACGCGGTCTGCGCTGTTGAACATATGTTGTCCTCAGTACTCGGTTGAAAACTCGTAGTCCTCGTCGCGATCTGTATAGTCAACGACGAAATCCCACGTATCTACAGGGTAGTGCCCAAAATGCTCCATATGCTTCTCCCTGCCGACGATCAGAGCGTGCGCCAGTGCGAGCCAGCGAGCGACAACAAAGTCGTACTCGTGTTCATCAAGGATCAGTGTAGAGACAGCAATGAAGATATTGTTGGGCGTAGCGTTTCGCACGTTCCTCGTTGCATATGCAGCCAGCGCATAGAAAGAATGTTCAGCCCGAGCGCTTCCGAAGATCGTATGATTGTCCTGTTCTTCGTGTATCGTGTAGTGGTGCGAGCCTTTTGTGAAGCCGTACATAATACCGAGCTTTTCAACCAAACTGACAACAGCGTCGTCAAATAACTCGTCTAAGCTGTTTGACATTATGATCCTCGCAGGTGTGCTGAACAAAAAAAGGGAGGCCCCGAAGGACCTCCCATTGAGTGCAAACGCTAGAATGTAGCTGGGGTGGGGGGTATTACTTCTTCTTCTTCGTGGTCTCGGCGGGGCGGTCGTCCGTACGGTACACTGTCATGCCCTTGAACTCGCCGCCCTCAGACACGGAACGGCTCTCGAAGTACTTGCCTTCGTCAGCGCCGGCACGGTTCGCCTGCGTCGTCGCAGACTGGACCGAGCGACGGAACTTGTTCGCGTCCCCGCCCTTGAACGGGACGAAGAACGTACTGATCACGGCATCGCCGTTCTTGTCCTTGCTCGGCGCAGGCAGCTTGTCGAACGGAAAGCGCGATCCGCCTGCACTGCGCCGCGCAGTCGGTACAGCCGAAGCCGTGCCAATCTCGATTTCACCAAATTCAACATCGTCGTCACGGGCCACTGTAGCCTCCTCGTTGCTCGCATCAGCCTCAGCATCCGCAGAGGCGTTTGCATCAAGCCCGAGATCGGCCAGCGGGTCAAGGGTATCGGTGTCGCTCATATCAGTCTCCGGTTTGGTAGTCGGTCGGCGCGGTTTGCTCACCTTCGGCATATACGCTTGTCCTTCCGCTACTAGGGTTACTGCCGGTTATCCGGCCAGCAGAGGGTCACGGCCCTCAGTACGATGGCTCCGTAGAGCCATCGATTTGAAGGCCGTGCCTACCTTGCGACGTGCTTGCGCGCTTCTCTAACAAGCCAGCGGAACAGGTCTGATCCCGGCTTGATGTCGGCATGAATGACTGATCCTGTCCGCCTATCCACAACTACTCGCTTAGGAAACTGCTCATAAGTTGCGGCCTCTATGTCACCGTCAAGAGTAAGCCCGCAGCGAATGTTAGGTTTCATCGGAAGGTTCCATAGGGTGTGCGTCCACATCCTTCTCCGGCATACGCATCATCTTCGCGTAGTCGTGCTCCGATAGCTGCGCCACAGTGGCGTAGTACCCATAGCGCGTGTTTAGCTCTTGAACTATCGGTCGGCCCGTATGAGGGGATCGAAGAATGCGCCGCGTCCATGTCAATTGCCGCATATCAGTCCTCGTGCCAGATGATTGACAGGGCATGTTCCGGGTTCGTCAGATACAGCATTGCGAACGAGCGCTGATCCTTCACGTACTTCTTGTGCTTCTGGTAATACCGATTCTGCCCGTTGACCTCGGCGTCTATAAGCAGTGCCGCATGATCGATTGCAGCGGGCGGTATGAAGTGCTCTCGCCCATACTGTCTGAGATGCTTGATCTGTAGAGCGGCTGCCGCCGCCTCGCCCTCGGATGAAAAGTCCGCACCGAGATGCAGGTGGCACCAATCGTGCCACGCCCGGAAAGCGATATTGGTCTCAGGCGATCCGAAGATCGTATGGTCGGACCCACCGTCAAACACGGTGATAAAGCCGTACTTGTCGTGCTCACGAACGAGAGCCTTGTATGAGCTAGGCGCATCGGGGCCGACATTAAACCCGTCAGGCCAGCACTGCTTAGCCATGAACAGCGTGCAGTGATCCAGAATGATCGAGAGCGGGGCAGGGTGGCCCATAGCGTTCTCCTAATAGATGGGCAATTAAGTTGGCGAGAGCACTTCCGCTAGGTTGTTCAGGCTGCGTAAGCTGCCCGCATATGGTTGGCCTGCTCAACCGCTGCGTCGATCAGATTGAGCGATGCAACAGCGCTGTCATGGGACGAGCTGTTACACAGGGCATGGACATACGTAGCAATGCACTTATGCCGCTTAAGGATGTCCGGCGAGGCATTGACGACGCGCCCGCTCTTGGTATCAAAGACCGTGATGCCCTCGCGGTCGTACGTGACACGGACGTTGTGAACATTGATGCAAGTACGGTTCATATAATCCTCCTACTGTCTTCCCTTAAGCACGCCGCATACTCGGCACCGTGCTCTTATCTCGATGAAATCGTCTATCGGCGGGTCGTACGTCTGCCAGTCGTGCTCTTTGCAGCGTACGCCGGGCAAAGAAAAAGCCCGCTCGGTGGCGGGCCTGTTTTTAGACGTTGTAGCTGTCACGTTATTGCATCTAGCCATTTCCAGTGCTCATATTTATCTCCGCACTTTCGGATATGCGTGTACCGCTTTAGAGAGTGCCACGACTTATGACCGGAAACAGCGGCCACTTGGGGTAGGGTCCGCCCCATCTCGAATAGCCGGGTTATTCCCTCGTGTCGCAGATCGTGGAACTTCAAATCTTTAATTCCGTAAAACTCGCAAGCGGTATGAAAGTGGTAGCTCAGGGTAAATGGCTTATAAGGAAATATGCGTTCATCCGTCTTAGGAAATGCATTTACGATGCGCATTGCCTCGTCTGGTATCTCGCATAGAACGTCGTTTCCCCGCTTGCCGCCGGGGTCCTTCATGTCTCTGACTAGGACACTGTTGTCCTTATCGTCCAGATCGGCCCACGTTATCCTTGTTATCTCGCTTTGCCGTCTCGTGGAGAACAGGGCAAAAGGTACGACGATGTGCATGGGCACAGACTTCGGGCTGCGCTTGTACAGATCAACGAAATACGTCTGTATCTGATCTAGTTCGTCCATGGTCGGACGGCGTGTCCGCTCATGAGATAGGCAAACTAGACCCATGCGCTTTGCGACTTTAAGCGCGTCACTCATAGCTCGTTCGTCAAGCTCGTATCCCCAAGCCGGTCTGGCTATTGAGAACACAGACGACAGGCATGACAGGTAATTGAGAACAGTCTGCGGCTGGCGCGTTTTCCCTAGCTCGGTAGCCAGTTCGAGAATATCATGGCTGCATATCTCGTTGCATGGCGAGCTAGCTATGGGGTACGCTTTGAGCGCTTCAAGTGCTCTGATCTTTGTTCGAGAATATTGGCGCTCGCTGGTAGCCAGATATTTATCAATGGCATCGCTGAGCGTTATGCATTTATTCCGTACACGTTCGAGCCCGCCGGGAGCCTTAAGCTCCTTCTCCCGATCCTCGGCCCAAGCGTACGCGGCTTGCCTCCGGTCGAACGTCCTGTTCTCCCGGTGCACGATCCTGCCCTTGCGCTTAACCACGATCTGCGCCATGTGGGCAGTGGAGCCATCGCCGCGTTTCCGGCTTATAATGGTTGCCACGGTACAACCTCCTGCGGGTAGGTCCTACAAATGATGTACTTGTTCCTAGTAGGCGGGCTTAGGATTTCTGCGTGTTACAGATTGGGCGCAGAAAGCCCATCATTTCCCCGCCTAGTACGGCGGAAAATAGGGATTTCGCAGGTTTCCTGTTGTTTCAGCCGGATGAATGAGTATTGTGCCGCGGACCGGGGCATGCGCGCGGGCGCATGCCGTCGTTCCTGGGTCTTGAGCTATCCTTCGTAAGCAGATGTCGCGGCCTTTGACCATAGCCCTCGATGCCATGGGCGGTGACCGTGGGCCGGATATGGTCGTGGCCGGTGCCGCTATAGCGCTGGAACGCCATCCAGAGCTTCATGTCATCCTGTTCGGTGACAGTGCGGTGCTGGAACCCCTGCTGGCACGCACTCCGAAGGTCCGCGAGAAGGCCCGGATCGTTCATGCCTCGGTTGCCGTGGCCATGGACGACAAGCCGAGCCAGGCGCTCCGGCGCGGCCGCAACCACTCGAGCATGTGGATGGCGATCGATGCGGTCCGGCAGGGCCTTGCCGACGTCGCGGTCTCGGCGGGCAATACCGGCGCGCTGATGGCCATGGCCAAGGTCATCCTGAAGACCATGGCCGGCATCGAGCGCCCCGCCATCGCGGCCATCTGGCCGACGCTCAGGGGCGAGAGCATCGTGCTCGACGTCGGCGCGACGATCGGGGCGGATGCAGGCCAGCTCGTCGATTTCGCCGTCATGGGCGAGGCGATGGCGCGCAGCCTGTTCGGTCTGAAGCGCCCGACGGTCGGCCTGCTCAATATCGGCGTGGAGGAGATCAAGGGCGTCGAGGAGGTCAAGGCGGCGGGCCGCATCCTGAGGGGTGCGGAGCTGCCGATCGAATATGCGGGCTTCGTGGAAGGCGACGATCTGGGCAAGGGCACGGTCGATGTGGTGGTGACGGAAGGCTTCACCGGCAACATCGCGCTGAAGACGGCGGAGGGCACCGCCCGCCAGATCGGAACCTATCTGCGTGCCGCCATGAGGCGGAGCCTGCTGTCGCGGATCGGCTATGTGTTCGCGCGCGGCGCGTTCGACGCGCTGAGGGACAAGCTCGATCCGCGTACCATGAACGGGGGCGTCTTCCTGGGGCTCAACGGGGTCGTGGTCAAGAGCCACGGTGGTACCGACGCCCTCGGATTCGCCAGTGCCATCGACCTTGCCGTGGAGATGGCGGACAACGATCTTGTCGCCAAGATCGCCCGCGACCTCGATGTCAAGCACGAGGCGATGGCGCAGTATTCTGAAACAACGGTTGACGCGGAAAGCGGGTAACGGAGTGGCAATGCGCCGTTCGGTCATTCAGGGCATAGGGGCCTATCTCCCCGAGAAGATACTCACCAACAACGACCTTGCGGCCATGGTCGACACATCGGACGAGTGGATCGCCGATCGGACCGGAATCCGCCAGCGCCACGTGGCCGCTGACGGCGAGACGACGGCCGATCTCGCGACCGCGGCTGCGCGCGCCGCCCTTGCCGATGCCGGCATGCCGGCGGAGAGCATCGAGCTGATCGTGCTGGCCACCTCGACGCCGGACAATACCTTCCCGGCAACCGCGACCGCGGTGCAGGCCGAACTCGGCATTACAGAGGGTGCGGCCTTCGACGTGCAGGCGGTCTGTTCGGGCTTCGTCTTCGCGCTGTCGGTGGCCGACAATTTCATCAAGTCGGGACAGTACGACCGGGCGCTGGTCATCGGCGCGGAGACCTTCTCGCGCATCCTGGACTGGACGGACCGGTCGACCTGCGTGCTGTTCGGCGACGGTGCGGGTGCGGTGGTGCTCGAGGCCAAGGAGGGCGAGGGCACGCTCGCCGACCGCGGCGTGCTGGCCACGCGGCTGCGCTCCGACGGGCGCTACAAGGAGAAGCTTTACGTGGATGGCGGCCCGTCGAGCACCCAGACGGTCGGGCATCTGCGCATGGAGGGCCGCGAGGTGTTCCGCCATGCCGTGGTGAACATCGCGGAGGTCATGGACGAGACGCTGAAGCAGGTCGGGGTGCCGCCGGACGACATCGACTGGTTCGTGCCGCATCAGGCCAACAAGCGCATCCTGGACGGGACCGCGCGGAAATTCGGGATTTCGGAGGACCGCGTGGTCATGACGGTCGACCGCCATGGCAATACGTCGGCGGCCTCCATACCGCTCGCGCTGGAGACGGCGGTGCGCGACGGGCGCATCAAGAAGGGCGATCTCGTGCTCATGGAGGCGATGGGCGGCGGCTTCACATGGGGCGCGGCGCTCGCGCGCTGGTAGCCGGCGGGACGGTGGGAGTGATGCACTCCAGCGAAATCGGAGTGTTCCTCCCTAAGTTCTTGAATTGCAAGAATGAGCGCGCCATCCTATTGACCCTCTGTGTACCGAGGTCTAGGCTTTCTAACGTTAATTTTTGAGGGGACCACTCTATGGCGGGGAAAACGCTGACCCGCGCCGATCTGAGCGAGGCGGTTCACCGCCAGGTGGGATTGTCGCGCACTGAATCGGCATCCCTAGTCAAATCGGTGCTCGATTTGATCTCGGACACATTGGTTGAGGGCGAGACGGTAAAGCTCTCCTCCTTCGGCACTTTTCTGGTGCGGGAAAAGGGGGGCGCGTCGGCCGCAACCCGAAGACCGGCGAGGAGGTGCCGATCTCGCCGCGGCGCGTGCTGGTCTTTCGGCCGAGCCATGTGCTGAAGAATGTGATCAACGCCAGTTCAGCGGCGAAGAAGCGATAACGATCGCGGCGGCCGGTCGCCGGCCCGGCGGCAGGCGGAGGACAATCCGTGGACAAGTCGCCCGAAGCATTCAGGACCATCAGCGAAGTCGCCGAGGACCTCGACGTCCCCCAGCATGTGCTGCGGTTCTGGGAAAGCAAGTTCTCCCATATCCGGCCCATGAAACGCGGCGGCGGGCGGCGCTACTACCGCCCGGGGATGTGGAGCTGCTGCGCGGCATCCGGCATCTGCTCTATGGCGAGGGCTTCACGATCCGCGGCGTGCAGAAGATCCTGCGCGAGCGCGGGCCGTCCTTCGTCGTCGATTGCGGCAAGCACGGCGCGGTGCTTGAGAAGGCCGGCGACGACGCGGAGGACGGGACGCAGGAGACGGAACGGGCTGCGGAGCCCACATTCCGCGAGCCGCGCGCCGAGGCGCCCGCGCCCCAGGGCGAGACGGCTTCCGGAGAGGCGGGCCTCTCGCCGGATCAGGAGGCCATGCTCCGCGAGGTGCTGGCCGACCTGTCCAGCGTCCGCACGATCCTGACGGGCAAGGAAGACTAGAGCGCTTTCAGGAAAAGTGGAGACCGCTTTTCCGGTTCGAAAGCGCGGCGCTCCAGGACGCCCTACATCACCGCGCCGACCTGCCAGGGCACGAACTCGTTGTCGCCATAGCCGAGCCGTTCGGACTTGGTGCGCTTGCCGGAGGCAACCGCGAGGATCTCCTCGAAAATGGCTCGGCCCTTCTCCTCGAGCGTCACGCCGTCGAGGATGTCCCCGCAATTGATGTCCATGTCCTCCTCCATGCGCTCGTACATGGCGGTGTTGGTGGCGAGCTTGATGGAGGGGGAGGGCTTGCAGCCATAGGCGGAGCCGCGGCCCGTGGTGAAGCACACGACATTGGCCCCGCCCGCCACCTGGCCGGTGACGGAGACCGGGTCGTAGCCCGGCGTGTCCATGAAGACGAAGCCCTTCTCCGTCACCTGCTCGGCATATTCGTAGACGGCGTTGAGCGGCGTCGATCCGCCCTTCGCCGCGGCCCCCAGCGATTTCTCCAGAATGGTCGTCAGGCCGCCCGCCTTGTTGCCGGGCGAGGGGTTGTTGTTCATCTCCCCGCCATTGCGCGCGGTGTAGTCCTCCCACCAGCGGATGCGCTCCACGAGCTTCTCCGCGACCGCACGGTTGCGCGCGCGCCGCGTGAGGAGGTGCTCCGCGCCGTAGATCTCCGGTGTCTCGGCGAGGATGGCCGTGCCGCCATTCCTCACCACCGTGTCGGCGGCGACCCCGAGGGCGGGATTGGCGGTGATGCCCGAATAGCCGTCCGACCCGCCGCATTGCAGCGCCACGGTGATCTCCGAGGCCGGCACGGTCTCGCGCCGGGCGCGGTCGGCGAGCGGCAGCATTTCCGCAATGCGCGCCACGCCCTCATCGATGGTGCGCCGCGTGCCGCCGGTGTCCTGGATAGTCATGGTGCGGAAGGTCTCGCCTTCCTCGATCCCGTAGAGCTCCTTCAGCCGCGCGATCTGGAAGACCTCGCAGCCGAGTCCCACCAGCAGGACGGCGGCGAGATTGGGATTGGCCGCATAGCCCCACTGCGTGCGCTTCAGCATGTCGAAGCCCTCGCCGGACCCCGCCATGCCGCAGCCCGTGCCATGGGTGAAGGACACGACCCCGTCGACATTCGGATAGTCGTCGAGGATGCCGGAGCGCGTGGCCGCCTCCGCCATGAAGCGGGCGACGGAGGCGGAGCAGTTCACGCTCGTGAGGATGCCGATATAGTTGCGCGTGCCGACGCGACCGTCCCTGCGGCGGAAACCTTCGAACGTCGCCTGTTCCTCCGGCGGCAGGACGTTCACGGGGTGCGCCTCCTCCGCCATGCGGTAGTCGCGGTCGAAATCGTGCATCTCGACATTGTGCACATGCACCCAGTCGCCGGCGGCGACCGGAGCGCTCGCAAAGCCGATGATCTGGCCGAACTTGCGGACCGGCCCGCCGGGCGCGATGGGCTGAAGCGCCACCTTGTGGCCGAAGGGGATGCGGGTCCGGGCGGCGAGGCCGTCGCGGATCGTGTCGCCTTCCTCGATCCGGCTGGCGGCGACCGCGACATTGTCGGCCTGCGACAGGCGGAGGATGCGGGCGGTATCTGTCTTCTTCTGTGTCATCTGTGTCGGGCTTTCGGAAGGCTTGGCGCGGGCGGCCTAGCGGTAGATCAGCGTGGGCAGCCACATGGTGAGGACGGGGAAGAACGTCACCATGAGGAGCACCAGGACGAGCGGCACCAGGAAGGGCGCTGTCGCGGCCATGCAGCGCTCGAACGGCACCTTGGAGACGCGCGAGAGCACGTAGAGCACCATTCCGATGGGCGGCGTCAGCAGGCCGATCATCAGGTTGAGCACCACGATCACGCCGAAATGGACCGGATCCACCCCCATCTTGATCGCGATGGGCAGGAGCACCGGCACCAGGATGGTCAGCGCGGCCACCGTCTCCATGAAGCAGCCGACGATCAGCAGGATCAGGTTGATCAGGAGCAGGACGACAATGGGGTTCTCCGACACCGACAGGATGAGCGAGGCGAAATGCTCCGGCACGCGGTTGGAGGTCAGGATCCAGGCGAAGATCGAGGCCGCCGCGACGATGAACAGCACGACCGCCGTCGTCTCGATGGTGTCGAAGGAGACCCGCAGGAAACGTCTCACCGTCAGGGTGCGATAGACGATGAGCCCCAGGAAGAGTGCCCAGACACAGGCCGCGATCGCCGCCTCCGTCGGCGTGAAGGCGCCCGACAGGATGCCGCCGACGATGATGACCGGCGTCATGAGCGACAGGAAGGCGCGCGCGAAGGCGGTGCCGAGAACGGGAAGCTGGAAGGCCTGGTCGCGCGGATAGCCGCGCTTGTGGGAATAGACCGCCACCATGACCATGAGAGCGACGGCCATGAGCAGCCCCGGCACGAAGCCCGCCGCGAAGAGCTGGCCGATGGAGGCGCCCGCCACCACGCCGTAGATCACCATGGGCAGGGACGGGGGGATGATCGGACCGATGGTGGAGGAGGCGGCCGTGACGCCGACGGCGAAGCCGGGGTCGTACTTGGCGTCGCGCATGGCCTTGATCTCGATGGCGCCGAGCCCGCCCGCATCCGCGACGGCGGCCCCCGACATGCCGGCGAAGATGACCGATGCGCCGATATTCACATGGCCGAGCCCGCCCCGCATCCAGCCGACCAGCGCCTTGGCGAAGCCGAAGATGCGCTCGGTGATGCCCGCGGTGTTCATGAGGTTGCCGGCCAGGATGAAGAAGGGCACGGCGAGCAGCGGGAAGGAGTCGACGCCGTTCACCATGCGGTGGATGACCACGACGTCGGGCACGCGTCCGTCGACGAGGATGAAGATCGCGGAGGACGCCGCGAGCGATATGGCCACCGGAACGCCCATGGCGATCATGGCGAACAGGAGAACGAACAACAGGGTCAGCAGCATGGGGGCAGTGTTCCGCGCTCAGATGTTCCGGTCCACGGCCGTGAACCTGTCGGGATCGACCAGACGGCTCGTGCCGGTGCGCAGATGGCGCAGGAAGACGAGGACGCCATAGACCGTCATGCCGAGGAAGCAGGCTGCGACGATCCAGTAGACGACGGATTTCGGCACATCGACCGACACCATCATCTGGCGGGTCTTCTGGGCCATCTCGGTGCACAGCCATCCCGTGGTCGCGTAGAAGACGACCGCGATGGCGTCGACGACGAGTTGCAGCCACAGGCGCGCCCGCCGCGGCAGGTAGCGGTAGACGAACTCCACCGCGATGTGGCTTTCCTTGCGCACCGCCATGATGGAGCCGAGAAAGGTCACGCCGATCAGCAGGAAGCGGGCGATCTCCTCCGTCCAGCCGAGCGAGTCGTTGAGCACATAGCGGGTGAAGAACTGGAGGAAGACCACGAAGGCCAGCACCCAGAAGACGACGAGGACGAGGCCGTCGCTCGAACGCACGTCGGAGAGATCCTCGTGATCCTCGTCCATCTCCGCGATGAGCTCCGCCTCGGCAATCGCGGCATCTTCGTCATGCACCATGAGAGAACCTCCGCAAAGGAGACACCGCGCCGGGGCAGGGGGACTGCCCCGGCGCGGACCGGTTCGCGCGACGGGCTGCTTACTCGATGGCCTGCAGCCGGTCGTAGGTCTCCTTGTCCCAGGTGGCGTCGGGACCGTTGTGGAGCTTCATGGTCGCCTCGCGGAACGGGGTGCGGTCGACCTTGTTGACCGTGACGCCCTGGCCCTCGAACCACTCCACGAGCTCGTTCTCCTTGTCGATGATCTGCTGGGTGGCGCAGTCGGCCGCCTCGTCGAGCACCTCGTCGAGCGTCTCGCGGTCGGCATCGTCCATCGCATCCCAGGTCGGCCCGCCGACGATGGTGAGAAGCGCGTCGGTGATGTGGCCCGTCAGGTTGATGTAGTCCTGCACCTCGTAGAACTTCTTCGCCTGGATCGTGGGCAGCGGGTTCTCCTGAGCATCGACCGTGCCCTGCTGGAGGGCCAGATAGACCTCCGCAAAGGCAATCGGCGTCGGGTTCGCGCCGACCGCCTTGGGGAACATCATGTAGAGCGGCGCGTTCGGCACGCGGATCTTCAGCCCCTCCATGTCCGCCGGTGTGTTGAGCGGCTTGTTGGAGGTGGCGTGGCGCCTGCCGTAATAGGTCATCGACGTGATGTGGTTGCCGGTCGCCTCGCGATAGCCCTCGGCGAGCTCGTCGAACAGGTCGGAATTGCGGTATTTGTCCCAGTGCTCGTAGTCGCGGAACATGTAGGGCGAGCCGCCGATGGCGATCGGCCCATAGGCGCGGCCGGCAAAGAGCTGGCCGGTATAGATGATGTCCACCGTGCCGAGCCCCAGCCCCTCGTTGATGTCGACCTCCTTGCCCAGCGAAGAGGCGGGGAAGACCTCGATGGAATAGCGCCCGTCGGTCGCTTCCTTGAGCTTGTCGGAGGCCGCGACGGCGCAGGTGTGATAGGGCTCGCTCGCCTCGTAGACATGGGCCCATTTGAGGACCTGCTCGGCCGCGGCCGGCTGGACCATGGCGGTCGCGGAGGCGAATGCGGCGGTGACGAGCGTATAGAGTGCTGGCTTCTTCATCTGGTTTCCTCCCGGTTGCACGAATCCGCTTGTTCCAGCGGTTTTCTCAGTATCCGCCTGAATGGACCCGACCCCGGGGACGAAACCCTGCACAGGCGCAATTCTCAAATACGAGAATACGTACTAACATGTTAGCATGACATCAAACGCCGATCAGTCAACACCAATTGCCCGCCGCAAGCCCGGCGTCCGCCGCAGCGGCGCGACGGACCGGGTGACGGATGCGCTGCGCGAGGCCATTGTAAGCCTCGAGCTGCCGCCGGGCGCCATGCTCGACAAGGCCGTCCTGACGGCCCGGTTCGGCGTATCGCGCTTCCCGATCTCGGAGGCGCTCAACCGGCTGAAGGCGGAGGGGCTGGTGGAGGTGCGCCCGCAGAGCGGCTCACGCGTGTCGCTGCTCAGGCTGGCCGACGTCCACGAGAACTTGTTCCTGCGTCGTGCGCTGGAGGCGGAGGTGGTGGAGACGCTGGCCGGCGGCGACAATGCGGGCCTGATCGCGGAGCTGAAGCGCAATCTGCGCTATCAGAAGGCGGCGGTCGACGCCGACGACCGGCAGGGCTTCCACAGGCTCGACATCGCGTTTCACGGCATGCTGGTGTCGGCGGTGTCCTATCCAAGGGTTCACGCGACGGTCGAGCACGCCTGGCTCGCGCTCGACCGGGTGCGCCGCCTGCTCGGCAGCCCGAGGCGCCTGGCGCTGACCTTCGACGAGCATGTGCGCGTCGTCGACGCGCTGGAGACCGGCGATCCCCAAGAGGTGCGCGCAGCCATGGTCGCCCATCTCGACGCGGTCACGGCCGAACTCGAGGCCTTCTCGCAAGACCACCCCGACGTGTTCGCCGATTCGCAAGCATGAACGCCCCCGCCCCGGACGGCGGACCGGTTCGGGGGCGGGCTGGGTTACAGGCATACCGATATCGATGGGGAAGAGCGGCCTGAGAGATAGGTGACGGAACGTACCGGACACCCCATGAGCGCTTGGCCCGGTTGACGTTTGTCTGGAGCAATTGCGCGGTCGAGCGGTTGACCGTGGCATTGGCGATCGGCGGTGCATCGTTACCGGCTTTGTCCCTGGCTCGGCCTTTCACGCGATGCCCGCGGCGCCATGCCACGAGGCGCGTCACGTCACCATCGACGATATCGACCATGCGCCGGTCCTTGCCGAGATATTCCACCAGCCGCCCAAGATCCTTGAATGTGGTCACGGAGCCGGCGTGGTGCTGGCCGACCCCCCAGCCAATAGCGGTCTGCTGCGATATCGAGCGTAGTGCCCTGCAGGCCGATAGACGCGTTCAAATTTATTTCGATTTTGGTATTCTCTCATGCTTGGAGAGGGGGAACTCCAATGGCCTGGGGGAAATGGGGGAATGGTGCCGGCTCTCACCGTCTGGAGCACCATTGTGCGGATGTCGCTGCGGTATTCGAGGCATTACTGACCCTGCCGAACGTGGTGCGGAGGCTCGCACGTCTTGCAGGTGCCGAGGCATTCGACGTCGTGACGACAACTCGACTGACGTGCCTCGTCTATCTGCATGATTTCGGCAAGTTGAACTCCGGCTTCCAGTTCAAGGTCTGCGAGTCTCGTCCGCGTCTGGCGCCTCCGTCTGCTGGGCACGTCGAGCCGGGCGTTCGGGCCCTGGAGGGGGCGGCGCCGCATGTATGCAGGGCATTGGGGTTCGCCGATGTGGCGGGCTGGGGAGCGGCGGTCCAGCCCCTTCTGCTGGCGTCTCTTGCCCATCATGGCCGGCCGGCCCGCCTTCTCGGCGGTCCTGGTGGTCTCGACCGTGACGTGCCCCATCGCGACAAGGTGATCTGGGAGGCCGTCGCGGAGCCGGCCTACGATCCGGTCGAGCAGGCGACCGACTTCGCGGCCGCCATGAAGACCTGGTTTCCTGACGCTTTCGAGGTCGGTCCCGACCTTCCTGACGCGCCGGCCTTCCAGCATCTGTTCGCGGGGCTTGTCTCGCTCGCCGACTGGATCGGCTCGGACGAAGAGACGTTTCCGTATGTCGCGGAGTTCTCTCCCGATTATATGGCCTCTGCCCGAGACAGAGCGGGAAAGGCCATCGACGCGCTTGGCCTCAAGGTGGAGGATCAACGGGCCGGCGCAGGCTCTGTCGTGTTCGGGCATATCTTCGGCTTGCCGGACGGCGTCGAGCCGAATGCGATGCAAGACGCCATCGGTGATGTGAGCGACGACGACCGCCTCGTCATCCTTGAATCGGAGACCGGCTCGGGCAAGACCGAAGCGGCCTTTCTGCGTTTCGCCGATCTCTACCGGGCCGGTCTGGTCGACGGGCTCTATTTCGCCGTGCCGACACGGGCCGCCGCCGTTCAGCTTCACGGCCGGATTCACGGGGCGGCCCGGCGGTGGTTCGGCGACCGGGCGCCGGAGACGGTCCTCGCCGTGCCGGGATATCTCAAGGCCGGCGGGACGAAAGGACACAAGCTGCCTGACTGGAAAGTCCTGTGGGAGGACGACCCGGACGACAGGATCCGCATGGCGCGCTGGGCGGCGGAGAATGCCAAGCGCTATCTTGCGGCACAGATCGCCGTCGGCACTGTCGATCAGGCCATGCTCTCGGGGCTCACGGTCAAGCACGCCCATTTGCGTGCGGCAGCGCTCAGCCGCAATCTGCTCGTGGTCGACGAGGTGCATGCCTCCGACCCGTGGATGCGCGCCATTCTCGCCCGGGTGATCGACAACCATCTCGCCGCCGGCGGTTATGCACTGCTTATGTCGGCGACCCTCGGCTCCGCCGTGCGCGAGGCCTGGCGCAAGGCGTCACCGCTGTCGCTCGACGACGCCGCGGCCGTTCCCTATCCGGCGATCTCCACTGAAACCCGGATCGGGGCGGTTGGACACAATGGTCGCGACAAGGTCGTTCACATGACCCTCGTGCCGGAGATGGACGACGCCGCGGCGATTGCCGCGCGTGCCCTCGCAAAGGCACGCGGCGGGGCCAAGGTGCTCGTCATCCGCAACACGGTCGATGCGGCGCTCGCCGTGCAGTCGGCCCTGGAGAATGCCGTCGAGGACGGCGAATCGGGCCTTCTGTTCGCATGCAAGGACGTGACGACGGTGCATCACAGCCGCTTTGCCGCGGAGGATCGCCGGTTGCTCGACAACGCCGTCGAACAGGCGCTCGGCAAGTCTCGGGAGGCGGGCGGCAAGATCGTAATCGGCACCCAAACCCTTGAGCAGAGTCTCGATATAGATGCCGACTATCTGATCACCGATCTCTGCCCTGTCGACGTCCTTCTGCAGCGCATCGGCCGACTCCATCGCCATGCGCACGACGACCGCCCGCCGGAGGCGAGCGAGCCCGCCGCCCTTATCCTTGCGCCGGGGGACGATCTCTCGAGCCTCCTGAAGCGAGGCCGCAACGGGCTCGGCGGCGCGGGCGGGCGCGGTGTCTATCCGGATCTGAGGATTATCGAAGCGACACGGCGCCTGATCGAGGGCGAACCCATCTGGCGCATTCCCGAGATGAACCGCCGGCTGGTCGAGGCGGCGACCCATGGCGAGGCGCTGGCCGCGATCGAGGCGGAGATGGGAGGGGAGTGGGCGGCGCACGGGCGCGAGATCGCCGGCATCGCGGCGGCCGACGGCCAGGTTGCCGGCCTCTATCTCCTCGACTGGACCCAGGATTTCTCGCAGCTCGCCTTCCCCGATATCGGCGAGGCGATCCGCACGAGGCTCGGCGAGGCCGACCGCCTCGTCGAATTCGGGAACGGCGAGCCCGGCCCGTTCGGCGAGCCGATCACGCGCCTCGCCATCCGCTCCCACCTCGTGCGCGACGTGCCGCTGGACGAGGAAGCCAAGATCGAGCCGGGCGAGGGCGGCGCACTCACGATCCGCCTGGGCGAGCGCGCGTTCCGCTACGACCGGTTGGGCTTGACATCAATCGCAAAGATAATAGATATGGCTCAATGAACGATATGCACAGGAGCCAACCTTAATGATCTCCTTCACTCTGTCGCTCACAGCTTGCGCCGTCATCAAATTCAAATATACCAACTATTGTGTCCGCTTCCGGTCTTTGAAGTTTACCGAGCTTGCGGTTGCTGAATCGATGTCCGTCACCCCCGGGGGTCCGGGGATAGACCCAGATACGGCTCGATGGCAGCGCGAACATGAGCATCTTCCCCGCCAACGCGGGGAGTAGGCCGGAGCGGACACAATGCATAACCTCCTTACCGATCCTATCATCCGCATACGTCTCTCAGGGATACCCGCAGAGGCTGCCCGCTTGTCACTGCCGGCGGTCTTTGCGACGCTCATGCACGACGAGATTGCCGCCTTCCCTGCGCTCAGGCCGCATCAGGTTCATGCCTGGCACATGTTTCTCGCCCAGCTCGGCGCTGTCGCGCTCCATGCGGCCGGACGCGGCGATCCTCCCGAGGGCGAGGAGGACTGGCGCGGCCTTCTGCGAGGCCTGACCGCGTCGTTCGCGGGCGACGAGCCATGGCAGCTCGTGGTGACCGATCCGGCCAAGCCCGCCTTCATGCAGCCGCCAGCACCGGAAGGGCTCGACACGTTCAAGGGCCGTATCGAGACGGCCGACGACCTGGACCCGCTGGTCACGGCGAAGAACCACGACCTCAAATCCGCCCAGGCCCTCGAGGCGGAACTGGACGACTGGCTGTTCGCGCTTGTCGACCTGCAGACCATGGAGGGTTTTCTGGGCGCGGGAAACTACGGCATCAGCCGCATGAATGGCGGCTTCTCCAGCCGCATGTTCCTCGGCCTCGCGCCGCCTGGCGGAGCGGGCGCGCATCTGCGCCGCGACATTCGTATGCTGCTCGATATGAGAGCCGCGCTCCTCGCCGACCCGGCCTTTCCAGGCTATCGCGCAGAACGCGGCCTCGCGCTCGTCTGGACGCGGGCCTGGGACGGGGCGGCATCCATCGGCCTCGAAGATCTCGATCCCTATTACATCGAGATCTGCCGCCGTATCCGCTTCGTGGAAGAGGACGGACGGCTTGTCGCCCGCACGGCCGGAACCAAGGCCGCACGCATCGACGCCAAGGCGATCAGCGGCCTCACCGGCGATCCCTGGGCGCCCATCGATCAGAAGAACGGCAAGGCGCTTTCGCTGACGGCGGCCGGCTTCGGCTATCGGCAACTCATAAACATCCTGTTCGGCGAGAACAATCGCCCGCCGCCGGCGGCGCGGTCCCGTGCGCTCGACGGGAGCAATGACGACCTCCTCCTGATCGCGCGGGGACTGGCGCGCGGACAGGGCAAGACCGAAGGCTTCCATGAGCGCTTTCTGCCGGTTTCGCCTACGGTCGCCGGCGCCATGGGGGTTGAGGAGAAGCGTATCCGGCTCGGCAGCCTGGCGACGACGCAGGCAGACGACATCGCGAGGCTCGCCAAGATCCTGCGCGGCGCCATCGCGATCGTCGCCAGCGGCGGCCGTCCGCTCAACGAGGCTTCCAAGGACGACTATGCCCGCGCGGACCCCTTTATCCGCCGACTCGAACAGCATGCCGACACGACGTTCTTCCCTGCGCTCTGGGCGCGTTTCGAGGCAGAGGAAGCCGACAACCAGGACGCAGCGAAGAAAACGGCGCATGCGTTTGTCGAGACGCTCGCGCGGGAAGCCCGAACGCTTTTCAACGAAGCCGCCGACACTGTCCCCTGCGCCAGCATTCAGCGTTATCGCGCCCGCGCCCGGGCCGAGCGCTCCTTCAACGGCCGCCTCTACCACGAATTCTCTTTCCTCAGACGAGAGGCGCCGAACCAATCATCCCTGACGGAGGCAACCGATGACGAGCTTGACAGCGAAACCGCCGCCCGATGAGCGGGCGGAACCGGAAAGCCGTTTCGACCGGACGGTCGATACCCTCGCCCGCGAGATCGCCGGGCTTGCTCCCGGGCCGCTCGCCCAGCTTCGCCGCGGCGCGCTGCGCGAGGCGGGATCGGCGGCGTTCTGGACGCTCTATGTGCACAACGATCTCGCCGCGCTGGGCGGTGGCGAGGAGGGCTGGGCGACGGTCATGCAGGGCATGGCGATCATGACGCCCACGGGGCGTTCCGCCCGCAAGCTTCCGGCCCACGACCGGACAAGACCGCCCGGCCGCCAGCTTGCCAGCGGCGGCGACCCGGACTGGTGGAGCGGGCGCGGGGAGGGGCATCCGGCCTTCTCCGAGCTGCGCCTCGCCCGCCTGCTGAACGCCCGGGGAGCCGTGCGCCGCGATCTCGCCCTGCGCGCCTGCCGCATGCTGGCAAGCCGCGAGGCCCGCATCGACTGGCGGCAGATGGCGCGGCTGATCCTCTACGCAAACGAGGAGACGACGCGCAGGATCGCCCACGACTTCTATGCCGCGCTCGACCGCAAGCGCCAGGAGACCGACCGGGCGGAGAGCGCCGCCTGATCCATCCTTCCAATCCTTCGGAGCACTCGAAATGACCACGCCACGCTTTTTGCAAATCCATACGCTTCACGCCTATTCGGCCGCCCTCCTCAACCGCGACGATACGGGGCTCGCCAAGCGCCTGCCCTATGGCGGCAAAATGCGCACGCGCGTCTCCTCGCAATGCCTCAAGCGCCACTGGCGGTGGGCGGAGGGCGCCCACGATCTTCACGCCATTCCCGGCGCGGAGAAGGCCGTGCGCTCGCGCGACATCGTGAGCAGGAGCGTGATTGCCCCCTTGCGCGAGGCCTTCGACGGCGAGGTGCTCGATGCGATCGAGGGGGAGTTCCAGAAGGCGGTCTACGGGGAGAAGGCAACATCCTCGCGCCAGCCCTTGTTGCTCGGCTATCCGGAAGTCGCCTATCTGCGCAAGCAGGCGGAAGCCATCGCGCGCGAGTATCCATCCGATGCCAAGGCGGCAGGCGAGGCAGCCGCCGCCTTCGCCAAGGAGGCCAGGGCGAACTTCAAGCAGATACGCGAGCAGACAGCCCTGCCTGGCGGCCTGACGGCGGCGTTGTTCGGGCGCATGGTGACCTCCGACCCGGAGGCCAATATCGACGCCGCCATCCATGTCGCCCACGCCTTCACCGTGCACGAGGAGGAGACGGAGAGCGACTATTTCTCCGTCGTGGACGATCTGCGCGGCGAGGACGAGGATGCCGGTGCGGCCCATATCGGCGACGCGGAGCTCACCTCCGGCCTGTTCTACGGCTATGTGGTGGTGGACGTGCCCGGGCTCGTCTCCAATCTCACAGGCGCCGAGGCGTCCGCGTGGGAAACCGCCGAGCGCGATATGGCGGCCCAGGTCGTCGAACATCTCGTCCATCTGATCGCGACCGTCTCGCCGGGCGCCAAGCTCGGCTCCACCGCGCCCTACGCCTATGCGCAGGCGATGCTGGTTGAGGCCGGCGACCGGCAGCCGCGCAGCCTGGCAGGCGCCTATCGCAAGGCCTGCAGGCCGCTCGTCGCGGATGCGCTGGAGAGGATGCGCGATCATCTCGCGGCACTGGACGGCGCTTATGGCAATGGCGAGGCGCGCTGCGCCATGAGCCTGGAGCCCGTAGAGCTCCCCGAAACGCAGATCGTCGCGCTGCCCGAGCTCGCATCCTGGGCAGGCAATGCGGTGCTCAACGGAAAGGCCGCATGATGCCGCGCCACCTCGTCCTGACACTTGAGGCGCCGCTCATGGCGTTCGGCGGCGTGACCGTCGACAATTACGGCACGATCCGCGATTTCCCCGCCGCCTCCATGCTCACCGGGCTCATTGCCAACGCCCTGGGGCTGCGCCGCGAGGACCGGCAGGCCCATCAGCGCCTCCAGGATCGTCTCGTCTTCGCTGCCCGTCACGAGCGCCCGGCCGGGCGGGTGGCCGACTTCCAGACCGCCAAGCTGGAGGCGAGCGACCGGGGCTGGACCACGCGCGGAGCTCCGGAAGGCCGGGCGGGCGGTGCAGGCACCTATCTCGGGCCCCATCTGCGCTATCGCGACTATCATGCCGACGCCGCACTCACTGTCGTCCTGCGCCTGGAGCCCGCAGACGAGGCACCGACACTGGACGATCTCGCCGACGCCTTGCTCAGGCCGGCCCGGCCACTCTTCATCGGCCGCAAGCCCTGCCTTCCCTCGCGCCCGCTCATCGCTCCCGATCCGGCCGCCTCCTTCATCGAGACACAGACCGTCGGCGAGGCGCTGGAAACCATCCCCCGGCACAACAAGGATGCATTGCGCGCACTGTGGCCGGCCGGCGAGGGCGGCACGACCCGTACGGATCGCGCTCTCGATCTTGCCGACGAGCGCAACTGGAGCTCCGGTCTGCATGGCGGCACGCGGCGTGTCTGCGAGGGAACGATCCAACCGGCCAAGGACGATGGATGATGACCGACACACTCCACCTCCTGCATTTGCCCTTCGACCTTGAGGAGCTCGGTCGCTGGGCCGGCCGGCGCGGATTGATGTCCAAGGGTAGCTTCGACGAGGGGTTCGCCCTGCACAAGCTTCTTGCCGAGAGCTTCGGTCCCGGCGTTCTGCAACCGTTCCGGCTGATGCCCGCACCTGGCGGTAAGAGCGGCACGCTCTATGCCTATACGGCAAGCCCGGCGGACGCCCTCCGCGAACTGGCGGAAGCCGTTGCCGCACCGGAACATCTCGACGTCGTCGATCTCGGCCGGCTCAGGACGAAGCCGATGCCGCAGGATTGGCCGCAAGATCGGCGGCTTGGCTTCGACATTCGCATCAGGCCCGTCCGCCGCAGCGATCGGGAGGGAGACCGAAATCGCACCGTCGAGCGCGACGCATTTCTGCACGAGGCCCTGTCGCTGCCCAAAGGCGGGATGGAGGAAGGCGGCCGCACGCGCGAGGCGGTCTATGGCGAGTGGCTCGCCGCCCAACTTTCCCGCCATGGCGGCGCCCGCCTGGTTGCACCCCCCCGGCTTGCGTCCTTTCGCCGCCAACGCAGCATACGATCAGACGGTCATCGTGGGCCGGAGGGACCAGACGCCGTTATGCGCGGCGATCTCGTAATCACCGCGGCCAGCGCATTCAACAAGCTGCTGGCACGCGGAATAGGACGCCACCGAGCCTACGGCTACGGCATGATCCTGCTGCGCCCGCCGAACGGCGGAGCGGTCACGAAATAGGAGGGTCGAGAGATGCTGCGTGGACGTCTGGGACTGGAAACGGCGCGCATTCCCCACGCCGATCGCCATGGTCTCCTGTGGTTGTCGCGCGGCGCGCTGACGGCGCGCGACGGCACCTTGCGCTTCGAGCGCGGCGGGGAGGATGCCGGGAACGATCCTCTCGCGAAAGGCGACTATGCCATTCCATTCCAGGCGGTTTCGATGATCCTCATCGGTCCCGGATCGACGGTCAGCCACGATGCACTGCGGCTACTCGCGCGCCACGGCACGGCGCTCGTCGCCGTCGGCGAGGATGGCGTACGCTTCTATACAGCCCCGCCGCTTCTGCCCGATCGGTCCGGGCTTGCGCGACGACAGGCCCGCGTGTGGGCCGACGCCGACAGCTCGCGTCTCGCCATCGCGCGCAGGATGTATGCCTGGCGTCTCGGCGAGGTGCTGCCGCATCGCGATATCGCCGTCCTGCGCGGTATCGAGGGGGCGCGCATGAAGCGGACCTATGCCACCCTGGCCGGGCAGATCGGCGTGGATTGGCAAGGTCGGCGCTACGACCGCGCCAATCCAGGCGCCAGCGACCTGCCGAACCAGGCGCTCAACCATGCCTCGAGCGCAGTCGAGGCTGCCGCAGCCATCGCCGTGTGCGCGACCGGTACAGTCCCACAGCTCGGCTTCATTCATGAAGATCCGGGCCAGTCCTTCGTTCTCGATATAGCCGACCTGTTTCGCGACAGCATCACCATTCCCGTTGCGTTCAGAGGCGCCAAGCAGGTTGCCAAGACACGTGACGAGAACATAGAGCGCGTCACCCGTCGCCTGGCCGGCGAGACGCTTCGGCGCGAGAAGGTAGTGGAGATGATGATCGACCGGATCAAGTCCCTTTTCGAGGATCCGGCTACGGCATCTTGAGGAGACGCGAGACATGCCGATGACCGTGATCGTCACCCGCGACGTGGAGGCCCGCTACCGCGGTTTTCTCGCCTCGATCATGCTGGAGGTCGCACCGGGCGTCTATACGGCGCCCGATCTGAGTGCGGCCGTTCGCGCACGGGTTTGGACCGTTCTGGAAAACTGGTGGGGCGAGCTACGCCAGGGCGCGATCGTCATGACCTGGCGCGACGGCAGGCAACCGGGCGGCCAGGGCCTCGCTTTCCTCGGCGAAGCGCCCAAGACAATCGTCGAAGCGGACGGCGTTCTGCTCGTCAAACGGGAATTGCCCTAAATCAACACAACCTTTCGATCTTTGACAAGTGAAGGATTTCAGTGCCTTACATACAAGAGGTTCCCCCACCCGCGTGGGGATAGACCGCACGCCGATATCGGCTACCGGCTTTTCCTTGTGGTTCCCCCACCCGCGTGGGGATAGACCCGAGACTTGTGGCCCCGCGAACAAGACCGGAGCGGTTCCCCCACCCGCGTGGGGATAGACCCCGTTGGCGATGAAGCGGCGATCTACTGCGACAGGTTCCCCCACCCGCGTGGGGATAGACCCAGCATGTCGTTGTGCGGCCTCACCCTCGTAACGGTTCCCCACCCGCGTGGGGATAGACCCCGGGGGCATCCCCGCGCCGGGCGACATCTGCCGGTTCCCCCACCCGCGTGGGGATAGACCCGTCCGCGCTGCGGCTCTTGGCGTCGCTGGGGCGGTTCCCCCACCCGCGTGGGGATAGACCGTGCTTCCAGACGCTTCCGACGTGTCAGGATACGGTTCCCCCACCCGCGTGGGGATAGACCCGAAGAGAGCCCACCCTGTCCATTGGCACAGAGGGTTCCCCCACCCGCGTGGGGATAGACCGGCCGCTGCGACCAGCATCGGAAGCGGTGGCAGGGTTCCCCCACCCGCGTGGGGATAGACCCAGCCCGGTCTCGCGATTGATCAGAACGTAGAGGGTTCCCCCACCCGCGTGGGGATAGACCATGCCGAGCCGCTCCCAGCGGCGCAGGTGCGCGGGTTCCCCCACCCGCGTGGGGATAGACCATAGGCGCCGGCGACGTGGCCGACCTGCTGCGCGGTTCCCCCACCCGCGTGGGGATAGACCCCTGCAAGTTGGCGATCTCGTGCGGCTCTGGTGGGTTCCCCCACCCGCGTGGGGATAGACCCGGTGCGATGCGATATCGCGATCTGGGCAGTGTGGTTCCCCCACCCGCGTGGGGATAGACCGCCGGAGCGAACGCGCTCCCGTCATCCCGCTGAGGTTCCCCACCCGCGTGGGGATAGACCCTCGTAGGCTGTCGCGGAAGCCGTCTTGATCTGGGTTCCCCCACCCGCGTGGGGATAGACCTTACGGGCCGAACATGGAGTTCGACTTGGGAAAGGTTCCCCCACCCGCGTGGGGATAGACCGCCGACAGCGACGACGGGCCAGAGGGCGACGGAGGTTCCCCACCCGCGTGGGGATAGACCCAGCTTTTACGACATGTGGGGACACGCGCAGCAGTTCCCCCACCCGCGTGGGGATAGACCGCGCCATTGTCGCCTCAGTTGATCTCCGGCCCGGGTTCCCCCACCCGCGTGGGGATAGACCGCGCGGGTATTGGATGCGCTCGTCGCCCTCGGGGGTTCCCCCACCCGCGTGGGGATAGACCCGAGCGAGAGGCATGGTTGATCGTCAGGCCAAAGGTTCCCCCACCCGCGTGGGGATAGACCCAAGCCCCCGTCGAGCTCCGGGCGCCGGACGCGGTTCCCCCACCCGCGTGGGGATAGACCCGGAATGGTCCAGGCTGCTCCAGTGACAAAGACGGTTCCCCCACCCGCGTGGGGATAGACCGCTCAAGAATGGATCGACGCTCATCCAGGCATGGGTTCCCCCACCCGCGTGGGGATAGACCCTCGACGGCCGACAGCAGTGCATCCCGTGCGACGGTTCCCCCACCCGCGTGGGGATAGACCCGCATCCTACACGTGCTGCTTCGGCGACAGGGAGGTTCCCCCACCCGCGTGGGGATAGACCCGCCGATTGCCAACCCGACAAACAACCCCTTCCGGTTCCCCCACCCGCGTGGGGATAGACCCATCTATCTCGTCAGCAAGGACAATGGCGACCCGGTTCCCCCACCCGCGTGGGGATAGACCGGGGCCGAAGGCGATCCTCGACCTTGCGCGGGCGGGTTCCCCCACCTGCGTGGGATAGATCGAAGGACGGGACCGAGATCTTCCATAAGGACTAAGGTTCAGGTCAGCCTGATGGAGAGGGCGCTGCGTCCGCGGCGTCGACGAACTTGCACTTCAGGGTAAGGTCGGCCTTCATCCTGCAGCCCTCCCTGTACCGTGGAAAGCCGAGTGGCACGCCCCCGGAACGCATGACATTCGCCCCGGCGCTCGACGACAAAGCCGATGCACGTCAGACCGTCATGATGCAAAGGCCTGCCGCGAACGGGTCGTGAACATACTTCGGGCCTATTTCGGGACTTTTGGTGCCGGGCCGGGCGTTCCGCTGCCCATCTGTTCTGTTCCCACAGCCGGGACTCGTCCTCGGCGAGGCGGTCAAGGTTTTGCATTTACGGGGAGAAAATGGTCGGAGCGGCCGGATTCGAACCGGCGACCCCCAGTCCCCCAGACTGGTGCGCTACCGGGCTGCGCTACGCTCCGAGACCTGTGACGTGAGTCCGGAGTTTAGTGCCAGATCGTGCGGTGAAGCGCAAGGCGGAAATGGCCCGGCCGTCACATGCGCGGGGGCGGCCCGCCTGCCGCTGCCGCGTCGCGCCGCCAGGCGATCAGGCCCCAGATCGCGCCGGCAAGCACCCAGAACTGCCGCCAGTGGTCGGTATCCACGATCAGGCCCTCGAGCGCCACGCCGAGGAAGCCGGCGACCGCGACCATGGCGAGGCCCGGGCGCGGCAGGCCGCGGAAGATCGCACCGAGACCGCCCGCCACCGTCGCGAGCACGAGGGCGAGATAGGCGAACCCGCCGAGCCAGCCCGTCTGCAGGAACATGTAGAGATAGACATTGTGCGGCTGCTCGCCCCACCATTCGCCGAAATCGGACTGCCCGACGCCGAGCGGGCGCTCCAGGATCCAGGACAGCGCGTTGAGCTGGCCGTCGAACCGGCCGTGGCCGCCCGCATCGTAGTTCTGCACGAGCGCGCCGCGCTGGCTGAACATCTCCGCGATGCTCGGAATGTTGAGGGCGACCGCGATGGCGAGAATGGCGAGGACGGCGGCCGCCGCGCTCACGAACAGGATCCGCAGCCGGCGCGCCGGGTCCGGGTTGACGAGCAGCATGAGCACGACCAGCGCGGCGAGCGACACCGCGTAATAGCCCCATGCGCCGCGCGAGAAGCTGATGAGGATGGCGACGCTCAGGAAGCCGATGAGGACGGCCCAGCCGAGCCCCCGCGACAACGGGCGCTCCAGCAGGCGGTAGAGGGCATAGATCGCGCCGATCACCAGGAAGGGACCGTAGACATTGGGGTCCTTGAAGGTGCCCTTGGCGCGAGAGAATTCCGTGAAGAGGTCGAACGCGCCCGGGAACAGGCTGAAATAGCCGGCGATTCCGGCAAGTCCCGCAAGGACGGCCGCGAAGGTGTGGCCGCCGAGGATCGCGGCGAGCGCGCGCGGCGGGTCGTTATAGACGATGGCCGCCACCACGATGGCGATCACCGCAAGATAGGCGGTGATGACCATGTGGTGTGCGGACTCGCCGAAATAGCCCGTCTGTGTGAGGGCGATGCCGCCGCCGATCAGGATGGTGGCGATGAGTATGAGCAACGGGGCGAGCGAGCCGGGAAGCCTGAGCCCCATGCCGAAGAACAGTCCCGACAGCGCCAGCATGGCGAGGTCGAACGGGCTCGGCTCGATGAAGACGATGCTGCCGGTCGCGAAGACCAGCCAGAGCAGCCCGTAGCCGAGATCGAGGCCGGAGCCCGCGGTGGCATGCGCGGATCTCGGGGGGAGGCGGCCATGGTCAGTAGGCGTTCTTCGTGCTCAGGAGCGAGAAGGGCGTCCTGACGAGAATGTAGAGGTCGAACAGCACCGACCAGTTCTCGATATAGTAGAGGTCGTGCTCGACGCGCCGCTCGATCTTCTCTTCCGTGTCGGTCTCCCCGCGCCATCCGTTGATCTGGGCCCAGCCGGTGATGCCGGGCTTGACCTTGTGGCGGGCGAAATAGCCGTCCACGACCTCCGTATAGAGCCGTTCCGCCGCCTTGGCCTGGGTGGCGTGCGGGCGCGGGCCGACCAGCGAGAGGTCGCCCTTGAGGACGTTGAAGAGCTGCGGAAGCTCGTCGAGGCTCGTCTTGCGGATGATGCGGCCGACGCGGGTCACGCGGGGGTCGTTGCGGGTGACCAGCCTGCTCGCCGCCTGGTCGGCCTGATCGACATACATGGAGCGGAACTTGTAGACCTCGATCAGCTCGTTGTTGAAGCCATAGCGCTTCTGCTTGAAGAGGATCGGGCCCCGGCTCTCCAGCTTGACCGCCAGCGCGACGGCGGCCATGACCGGCGCCGTCAGTACCACGAGCAGCGCGGCGATGATCTTGTCCTCCACGATCTTCACCACATGGTCCCAGCCGCTCAGCGGCTTGTCGAAGACGTCGAGGAACGGGATGTTGCCGATATAGGAATAGGCGCGCGGCCGGAATCTGAGCTTCTGCGTATAGGCGCTGAGCCGGATATCGACGGGCAGGACCCACAGCTTGCGGCAGATCTCCAGAAGCCGGTCCTCCGCCGCGACGGGGAGCGTCACGATCAGGAGGTCGATCCGGGTCTTGCGCGCGAAATCGACGAGCTGGTCGATCTTGCCGAGCTTGGGAAAGCCCGCCACGACGGGCGGCGAGCGGTCGTCGTTGCGGTCGTCGAACAGTCCGATGATGGTGATGTCGGTGTCCGGAGAGGCCCGGAGCGCCTCGATCACCCTGGCCGCGGGCTCGCCGCCGCCGACGATGACGGCGCGCCGGTCGAGCCGCCCGTCCGTGTTCCAGCGCTTGATGAGCGCGGACGCGGCGATGCGGACCGCGGTCAGCGCGACAAGGCCGGCGACGAACCAGGCGACGAGCCACACGCGCGAATAGGCCACGCCGATCTTGGTGAGGAACACGGTCGCGGTGACGACGGCGAAGAAGGTGAGCCAGCCGAGCATCACGCGTGCGAGCTGCTCCACGCCACGCAGGAGCGCATGGATCGTGTAGAGACCGCCGAGCTCGAACAGGGCCGGCACGGCAATCGCGCCGATGGCAATGAGCGGGAGGTAATAGATCAGCGATTGCCGGCTGAAATCATCGACATAGGCCACCCAGAGGGCGAGCCCAGACAGGGCGATCAGCGCCGTTTCCGCGGTTCGCATGGTGCCGCGGATCACGGTGGGCGAGATCCACGACGACCGGCCGTCGCCCCCTTCGGGCGCGCCCTGGCGCCGGGCTTCGGCGAGTGCCCTTTTCTGGTTCTCGTCGGCTGCGTTCAAGAGATCGGAGGCCGCGAGCTTGATGCCGCGCCCTTTCTGTCTGCGCATGTGTCTCCTCAGGCGCCGGACGGCGCCCCTCTCCCCAGTCGCCCCGTGGCACGCAGGAGGTGCAGCGACAAATGGGCTCCACTCTGACAATCGAGGTTTACTTGAGCGGCTTCACATCGGCAAGCATTGCGGTCTTCGTCGCCTGTTCGGGAGCGACGAGGCCGCGATAGACGGCAAGGATGTCGTCGGCCATGCGCTGGATGCTGAACCGATCGGCGACCCGTTCGGCGAGCCGGTCGGCAATCTGCCGTCCGCCGTCGGGATCGGACAGTGTGGCGTCGATGGCGTCTGAGAGGGCTGCGGCATTGTCGGGCGGCACCATCAGGGCTGAGAACTCGCCGGTCAGGATCTCCGGAATCCCCCCGACGCGCGACGCGATCAGCGGCACGCCGGCGCCGGCCGCCTCCAGGACGATATAGGGGAAGGACTCCGCCCGCGACGGCACGACGAGCAGCCGGCCGAGACCGAAGGCCTCGCGCGCCGGCAGCGCGCCGGCGAAGCGGACGCGCTCGTGAAGCTTCAACGTGTGCGCGAGCTCCCGGAAACGCGCCTCGTCCGGTCCCGCGCCGACGATGGTCGCCGTCGCGCCGGTCTCGCGCTTGAGGCCCGCCAGCGCACGGAGCAGCACGTCGACGCCCTTGAGCATGCGCAATTCGCCGACGAAGACGATGTCGGCGGCCTCGCCGGCCGGTCTCACCGGCTCCAGATCCGCCGGCCCGATGCCGTTATGGACGATACTTGCCGGAACGGGCGGGCGACCTACCTTGGCGATGAAGGCGTCGCGCTCGAAGGCGCATACGAAGATCAGCCGGTCGGTTCGCTTGAGGAGCAGGCGCTCGAGCGTCAGGAAGATCAGGCCGACCGGCGAGTTGCGGCCATAATGGAGGCTGCCGCCATGGGGCGTGTAGACGGCCTTCGCGCCGATACCGCGCGCGACGAGGCGCGCATAGGCCCCGCCCTTCGCGCCGTGGCCGTGCAGGATGGTCGCGCCGAGCCTGGCGCAGCGCTCGCGGATGGCCATCGCGGAGCGGATGTCAGACGGGCCGGGCAGGCGGCCCATGGGGATGCGGTAGACGCCGAGCGCGCAGACATGCTCGATGGTCTCGAGCGTCTCCGCGGAGGCCGCGTTGTCGCCGGGCGGCGCGCAGATGATGCCGACCTCGATGCCGCGCTCGGCCTGCGCGCGCGCAAGGTCGCAGACATGCCGGAAGAGTCCGCCGACCGGCGCGCGTAGGATGTGGACGGCACGGATCGGGGTCACCATGGCGCGTCTCCCGCGCCGGCACCGGGGGCGTGCGCCTGCGGGCGCGAAAGCTCAGAACCAGCGTTCGCGCACATAGACGATATCTCCGGGATAGATGGTGGCCGTCAGCGGCACCTTCGCCGTCACGTCGCCGGAGCGCGTGCGCCGGGTAACGATCACCTCGCCCTGATCGGCGCGCTCGCTGTAGCCGCCGCCGAGGGCAACCGCGTTCTGCACCGTCATGCCGGCGGCATAGGGGTAGCCGCCCGGGGTGCGGACCTCGCCGAGAATATAGAAGGGCCGGTAGTCGAGCACCTGCACCGACACGCTCGGATCGCGCAGATAGGTGCGCTTGAGGGCGGCGGCGATGCGCCGTTCGATCTCCGGCGTCGTCTGGCCGCCGACCGAGATCGTGCTGATCAGCGGCATGGATATCCGCCCGCTGCCGTCGACACGATACTCCCCGGTCAGCTCGGGCTGGTCGTAGACCTTGATGTCGAGGCGGTCTCCGGTGCCGACCGTATAGCCCGCGCGGTAGTTGGTCGCGCCGGGCAGGGCGACGGATGTGGGCTGCGCCGTGAGGCCCTCCGGCCCCAGCGGCTCCTGGGGAAGCCTGTCCTCCCACCCTTGCGCGCAGCCGGCCAGAGCCAGCGACAGGGCTGCCAGGGCAAGAATGACGCGTTTCGACACGATAGGAATCCCCATTTCCGGCGATGCGCTCGCCAATGACCTTTTGCGTAAACTAGCGCGTTATGGTTAACGAATGCCTTAATGGCACGATCCGCGGGCGTCTTGCGGGCACAGCCGGCTTCGCTTGCGGGTTGTGCTGTGCGATCATGCCTTAAGGGAATAGTTACCGCGATCCGGCAAGGCTTGCCGCGTGATGGCCGCATCGTGGCGGCGAGCTCGAACAGCGAGAAGTGCGACCGGGGTTTCGATGAACATGTCCACCAGATCCGACAGCGCCGTTCCGCTGGAGGCGCGGCCGCTGGCCCCGGCCGTCGATCTCATGGCGCTCGTCAGGGGAATGTGGCGGCGCAAGCTCCTGTGGTTCGTCATCGTCATTCTGGCGGTCGGTGCCGCGCTCGCCGTCCTCAAGCTCGCAACGCCACGTTACAGCGCCGGCACCATGGTGCTGATCGGCAGTGCGGATGCGGCGTTCGCCAACCTCAACTACGAGAGCACTCAGCCGCGCGCGGTCGATGAGCGGCAGGTCGCAAGCCAGGAGCAGGTGATCCGCTCGCGCGAGCTCGCCCTTCGGGTCGTGGACAGTCTGGGGCCGGATGCGCGCGCCGAGCTCGGCGCGGTGCCGGACGAACTGTCCCCCGTCAAGCAGGCCATGATCGATGCGGGCTTTGCCTCCGATCCGCGCAAGGTTCCCGAGGACCGGCGCGTCATGGAGGCCTATTACGAGGGCCTCACCGTCTATGCACTGCCGAACTCCAATGCGATTGCCATCCAGTTCACCGCGGCCGATCCGGAGCTTGCCGCGGCGGTGGCCAATGCGGTCGCGGACAATTACGTGACCTATACGCGCGATATCCAGCTCGAGATGACGGGCCAGGCGCGCGACTGGCTTGCCGGTCAGATCGAGGTCCTGCGCGCCCAGGTCTCGGAGTCGGAGAAGGCGGTGGAGACCTACCGCGCCGAGAACGGTCTCGTGCAGGGCAGCCGTGCCTCGCTCGACACAGAGTCCCTGACCGAGCTCAACAACCAGATCGTGCAGGCGGCGGCGACCAGCGCTGAGGCGCGCGCGCGGGCGGATGCCATCCGCGACTTGTTGCGCAGCCGGGGCACGGTCGATGCCTCGCTGGAGGTTCTGAACTCCAACTTGATCCAGCGCCTGACGGAACAGCAGGTGACGCTCAAGGCGCAGCTTGCCGACCTGTCCACGACCTATCTGCCGTCGCATCCGAGGATCGAGGCGATCGAGCGCGAGATCGGCGATCTCGACCGGCAGATCCGCTCCGAGGCGCTCAAGATCGCCGACGGGCTGGAACAGCAGGCGAGGATCGCGGCGGCACGCGAGGCCTCGCTGCGCAACAGCCTGGAAGAGCTCAAGGCGGATGCCTCGTCCAACAGCCTGCAGGAGGTGGAGCTGCGGGCGTTGGAACGCGAGGCGGAGGCCGACCGCACGCTGTTGCAGAACATGCTGACGCGCTATGGCGATGCCAGCACGCGCGAGGGCGCCAACGCGCAGCCCGCGCTCGCCCGCGTGATCTCGCACGCCGAGCCGCCGCTCGATCCGTCCTTCCCGCGCCCGGTGCCGCTTTTGGGGCTGGCGCTTGCGGGCGGCGCGATGGTCGGGCTGGTTCTCGTCTTCCTCCTGGAGGTGTTCTCGCCTTCGCGCGTGGGGCGGCCGGCCCCGGCGGGACGCCGGACACTCCCAAGGGCACGGGGCGGTCGAAACCTGCCGACAAGGCCCATGCCGCGCCGGACGAGACGAGCCCGGGCGACGAGGCGCCGTCCGCGGCCCGGGCACAGGAGGAGGGCCGCCGCGAGCCGATGCTCGTGGCTGGCGGAAACGACGGAACCGTCGCCCGGTCAGGCGGCTACGATCTGCTCGCGACCGGTGGCGAGCCGGTCGAGGCGCGCGGGGACATCCTGCTTGCCCATGCGCGCGATTGGGGGTGGCCTCCGCGGTGCGCCGGATCCTCGTGACCGGGGCGCCGGAGACGGTGACGGAGATCTCCTCTGCTGCCCTGGTACTGGCCCGCGCGATGGCGCGGCAGGGCGCGAAATGTGTCCTGATCGATGCCGACATGCGCAATCCGAACGGCCTGCGGGGCGGACGCGACGAGGGGCAGCCGGGACTGTCGGATCTTCTGACGGGTGCGGCCTCCTTCTCCGACTGCATGGGCCGCGACGCGGAGACCGGCCTGCATATGCTGGCCAGCGGGCGGATGCTGCGCGACGCGCATCCGCTGCTCTCCTCCAGGCGGGTGGAGATCGTTCTCGATACGCTCGACGAGGCCTATGACGTGGTTCTCGTCAAGGCCGGCCCGCTCGGCCAACCCTTCTCCGGCGCGGGGCTCGCCGACAAGTGCCAGGCCGTGATCGTGCTCGTCCCCGACACGGTCGGCGAGGCCATGATGACGATGCTCGCCCAGTCGCTGCGCAGGCAGGGCGTGGCCCATGTCGCCTTCGCGCCCGTCACGCTCGAGGCGAAAGGCGGGCGGATGCGGGGCACCGCCGCCTGATACGACCTACCCGGACATGATCCTTGCGCGCATGCGCCGAACTTTCTTGAGCAACGCCCACAAGGCCGGAGCCCCCTTGATCCGGCGCTTGAGCGCGATTCGGGTGCTGAAGGTCGCGGCAACCGGGACGCCGCGCCAGGACAGCGCGCGCACGGCGGTATGAAGCGGGATCTCCTCGTCGGTGAACGCGGCCTTGTAATCGCTCCACCCCGGCGCGAGATCGAACAGGGTGAGGCCGCGCTCGGTGCAGGCCGCCACCGTGTGCCGCAGCACGCTGTCGCCCGGCGACAGGCGGCGCAGCGGTCCGTCCGTCATCGCCAGCACCAGCGCGTAATAGGTCCCGTCGTGGATGCCGCCGAGCGCTGTCGCCACGACTTCGTCGTCGATGCGGACGCGATAGGGCGCAAGCGGGGAAGGCGGCTCGACCAGCCGGTGGAAGAAGCCCTTCACCGCACTGTCGAAGGGCGCGCCGATGCCGAGCTCGCGCAGTCTCGCCTCCTGCTGGGCGAACATCGCGTCGAGGACCGCATGGGCTTCCTCCGTCGTCTCCGGCAGGCCGAAGGAGAAGGTGCCCGCCGCCTTGAGCTTGTGGTCGCGCTTGCGGGCTGCGCGCCTCGACCCGCCCGAGCGCCGGCCGTCGACATTGTCCGTCTCGCCGCCAGCGAGATGGAGGATGTAGGTCGCATTCGCGCCGGGCGCGGTGAACAGGAAGGCGAGGGGATGGGGAACGCCCCGCCATTCGGGCGGCATGGCATCGAGGTGGAGAATGTCCGCGCGCGGAAGGGCGGCCCGGATCTCTGGCCAGAAGGTCTTCAGCGTCCCGCCGTGCTGCTCGAGGAAGAGTGTGTCGTAAAGGCCGAAACCGTAATTGAGATGCGGCGCGCTCAGCCACTCGACGATGCGCAACCCGGCTCGCCGGCGCAGGCCGAAGGGGATGAGGAAGGCCAGGGTTCCGTCGGCCTTGCGGCCAGTGACGATAAGGGGGGTCGTGTCGCGCGTCCTGCCGACCGTCTCGTGCCATGCCGCGCACCAGTCGAGGGTCTGGAACAGGGTGCCGGCCGCCTTGCTCGCGAAGGCGCGCCAGTCTCCGGCAATCTCCGGGATCGTGTCGTGCACTGCGATCGCAACCGGCGGGGGCGAGGCTTCGGTTTCGCTAAGGGCGTCCATCTGGCAATTCCACAGATACGCGAAATACTCTACGTTGTATCGGCCCGCTCCATCGGACCCGCGACAGGGCACGACGACTGTGCCGTCATCGGACATCCCCGTTCAGCTCACGGATCGCCATGCAGGAACCACGCCTAATTCGCTTCGGCCTCCACGCTCTGGGGGCGACGGGCCTCGCGCGCGTGCTGGCGCCCGCATTCCGGGGGCTGGGCGCCATCTTTATGCTGCATCATATCGAGCCGGGGGCCGACGGCACCGCGGCCTTCGCGCCCAATGCGGGACTTGAGATCACCCCGGAGTTCCTCGACGCGGCCATCGGCCATGTCCGCGCGCGCGGCTACGACATCGTGTCCCTCGATGAGGCAGTCCGGCGCGTCGCGGCAGGCGGGTCCGGGCGGCCCTTCGCCGTATTTACCATCGACGACGGCTATCGCGACAATGCCGAGTTCGCCCTGCCGGTCTTCCGCAAGCACGATTGCCCGTTCACCATCTTCGTGTGCACGGGCCTGATCGACGGCACGCTGGAGATGTGGTGGCGGGTGCTGGAGGAGGCGATTGCCGGCGCGGACGAGGTGACCGCGACGTTGGACGACGGGACCGTCACCCTGCCGGCGCGCGATGCTGCGGAAAAGCGTGCGGCCTTCGCCCGCCTCTACTGGCCCGTGCGCCATATGGAGGAGCATGCCCAGCGCGACTGGATCCGCGCCTTCGCCGGGGCGCGCGGCATCGACATCGGCGAACGCTGCCGGGCCGTGGCCATGAGCTGGGAAGAGGTGGCGGAGATCGCCCGCGATCCCTTGTGCACCATCGGCGCGCATACGGTGAACCACTTCGCGCTCGCCAAGCTCTCCCGCGAGGAGGCGGGCGCGGAGGTCATGCGCTCGGCAGAGAGGCTCGAGGCGGCGACCGGCGAGCGGCCGCGCCTTTTCGCCTACCCTTATGGCGACGAGGGGTCGGCCGGCGAGCGCGACTTCGCGCTTCTGGAGGAGCTGGGTTTCGAGGCCGCGGTCACGACCCGCAAGGGCGTCGTCGGCCGGGGCGATGCGCGCCGGCTTACCGCCCTGCCGCGGGTGTCGCTCAACGGGCTCTATCAGGACCTCGTCTCGCTCGATGCGCTGATGAGCGGCGTGCCATTCGCCGCATGGAACGCGGCCCGGACGCTCAAGGGGCTCGGTCGGGGTCGGGCCGCTGCATCCACCAGATGATGAGCATGGCCGGCAGCACCCAGGCGAGGCCCGCGACCACGTAATAGAGAAGCTGCGCCAGGCTGCCGGCGGTCGCGAAATGGGTCGCCCCCACCACCATGGCGGTGAGGCAGTAGACGGTCAGGAAGCCGACCATGGCGATGGCGCCGATGAGCTTGCGCAGACGCTGTGGCATGCGGAACATGGGTGCTCTGTAACAGCCTGGTTGCGAGAAACCGGATTATCGCCGCTGTCATACACCGAACGGGCACGCCAGTCGAACGCAGCCGGAGGCTCCCTTGCGCGACCTCATGCCGCGCGCATGCCGGCGTGGCTTGCCGTCCGCCACGCTCGGGGGTATCTGCATGGGACATGGCGGAGGCGACGGCTCACAGGGACATGCGCGATACGGGCGACACGGCGAGCGAGCGCCAGCGGCGCGCGCGGCCCTTCGTGGCGGCGTGGCTGATCGCCATTGCCGGGCTGATCCTGGCGATGGTCGTGGTCGGCGGCGCGACGCGGCTGACGGATTCGGGACTGTCGATCACCGAATGGCAGCCGCTCCTGGGCGCCATCCCGCCGCTCTCCGAGACCGCCTGGCACGATGCCTTCGAGAAATACCGCCAGATCCCGCAATACCGGATTCTCAACAAGGGCATGAGCCTCGAGGAGTTCCAGTTCATCTACTGGTGGGAATGGGCGCACCGGTTTCTCGGGCGCTTCGTGGGGCTCGCCTTCTTCGTGCCCTTCGTCTTCTTCCTGTCGACGGGCCGTCTGGAGCGCCGCTTCGTGCCGCATCTCGCCGCGCTCTTCGTCCTCGGCGGGCTGCAGGGCGCGCTCGGCTGGTTCATGGTGATGAGCGGGCTTACCGAGCGCACCTCGGTCAGCCAGTACCGGCTCGCCGCCCATATGGGGCTCGCCGTGGCGCTGTTCGGCTATGTCTGGTGGATGGCGCTCCAGATCGGCCGGGAGGCGAGAGGCGCGCTGGCCGGAAACGCGACCGCGCGGCGTGCGGTCCTGCTCGCCGGCGCGATCTACCTTCAGGTCATTCTCGGCGCCTTCGTTGCCGGGCTCGACGCCGGCATGGGCTACAACACCTGGCCGCTGATGGACGGCGCCCTGGTGCCCGGCGGGCTGTTCGTCATGTCGCCCTGGTGGATCAACCTGTTCGAGAACGCGATGACGGTCCAGTTCGACCACCGCGTCCTCGCCTACCTCATCGCCGCCCTCGCGCTCGTGCACTGGGGTCTGTCCGGCCGCGAGGGCAGGGGAGCAGGTGGCGCCGCGGCAATCCTGCTCATCGTGCTTGCCCAGGCCGGGCTCGGCATCTGGACGCTTCTGGCGCAGGTGCCGCTCGCGCTCGGCCTCCTGCACCAGGCCGGCGCCATGGTGCTGTTTGCCGCCGCGCTGTGGCACGTGCACACGGTCTCCGGCGCCAGGCCATGACCGTTTCGGGACCGTCCGCGTCCCGACTGCTGTCTTGCCGCACAAGAAAGGCCGCGCCCCTCGGGGGAGCGCGGCCTGCATATTGGGCCATGTTCCGCCCTACTGGGCGAGCGCCTGGTCGAGATCGGCGATGATGTCGTCGGCAGTCTCGATGCCGACCGACAGCCTGATCACGTCCGGCCCCGCGCCCGCGGCGGTCTGGTCGGCCTCGGAAAGCTGGCGGTGGGTCGTGGAGGCGGGGTGGATGATGAGCGAGCGCGTGTCGCCGATATTGGCGAGATGGCTGAACAGCTCGACATTGCTCACGAGCTTCACACCCGCCTCATAGCCGCCCTTGAGGCCGAAGGTCAGCACCGCGCCGGCGCCCTTGGGCGCGTATTTCTTCTGGAGCGCGTGATAGGGGTCGCCCTCAAGCCCCGCATAGGACACCCAGCTCACCTTGTCGTGGCCGGACAGCCACTTCGCGACCGCCAGCGCGTTGTCGCAATGGCGCTGCATGCGAAGCGAAAGCGTCTCCATGCCGGTGAGGATCATGAAGGCGTTGAACGGCGCCATGCAGGGGCCGAGATCGCGCAGACCCAGAACGCGGCAGGCGATGGCGAAAGCGATGTTGCCGAAGGTCTCGTAGAGCTTCAGCCCGTGATAGCTCTCGCACGGCTCCGTCAGGGTGGGGTACTTGCCGTCCTTGCCCCAGTCGAAACTGCCCGCATCGACGATCACGCCGCCCATGGAGTTGCCGTGGCCGCCCATGAACTTGGTGAGCGAATGCACCACGATGTCGGCGCCGTGCTCGATGGGCCGGCAGAGATAGGGGGTGGCCAGCGTGTTGTCGACGATCAGCGGGATGCCGGCCTTGCGTGCGATCCGCGAGACCGCCTCCAGATCCGTGATCCGGCCGCCGGGATTGGCGATGGACTCGCAGAAGATCGCCTTGGTCTTCGGCGTTATGGCCGCCTCGATGGACGAGATGTCGTCGGAATCCGCCCATTTCACCGTCCAGTCGAACTTGGCGAAGGACTGGCTGAACTGGTTCATCGAGCCGCCATAGAGCTGGCGGGTCGCGATGAACTCGTCGCCGGGCTCGAGCAACGTGTGGAAGACGAGCAGCTGGGCGCCGTGGCCGGATGCGGTGGCGAGCGCCGCCGTGCCGCCTTCCAGCGCGGCGACCTTCTCCTCCAGCACCGCGTTGGTCGGGTTCATGATCCGGGTGTAGATATTCCCGAATGTCTCCAGATTGAACAGCGCTGCCGCGTGGTCGACATCCTCGAAGACATAGGCCGTCGTCTGGTAGATGGGCGTGGCGCGCGCGCCGGTCGCCGGGTCCGGCTGGGCGCCGGCGTGGATTGCCAGTGTATCGAAACCGGGCTTTGCGTCTGTACTCATCGGCAGCCTCCCGCTGTGATCAAGTGTTCTCGTGCGGCGGCTGTTCTAGCCCGGATTTCCTGTCATGACCACGGGGAATGAGGCGAGGGGGCGGCGCTATTCGGCGGGCTTTTCGCGGCGTGCGGCGATGGCGAGGCTCTGGACGCGGCGGCCGGAGAGCGTTCCCCGCTTGTTGGAGATGCGCCCCGAATTGGCGCCCACCCAGCCCCATTCGCCGCACAGCTTGGCGTACTCCATCTTGGGGCAGCGGTTCATGACGACCTTGAGCCCGGCGTCCTCCGCGCGCGCGGCCGCCTCGTCATTGCGAACCGAAAGCTGCATCCAGACGACTTTCGGCTTCGGCTCGAGCGCGAGCGCCTCGTCGACGATCGTCCCGGCGGCGTCGGAATTGCGGAAGATGTCCACCATGTCGACGGGGCCGGCAATGTCGCCGAGGCTCGCATGGACGGTGCGGCCGAGGATTTCCTGTCCCGCCTTGCCGGGATTGACCGGCACGACGTCGTAGCCCTTCTCCAGAAGGTATTTCAGCACGAAATAGGACGGCCGCACCGGGTTGTCGCTCGCCCCGACAAGCGCAATGCGCTTGACCGAGGAGAGGATGTCCCGGAGATAGTCCTCGCTGTAATTATCGTGATCCATCAGGCACTTTGTCCGATAACCGGAATCGATGTCTCAGGGGCTCTCGGCGTGTGCGCGCCGCCTCACCGGTCTTCCCAGTTGGGCGGCCGCTTCTCCAGAAAGGCGCCGATGCCTTCCTCCGCATCGCGGATGAGCATGTTCTCCACCATGACGCGGGAGGCATAGGCATAGGCGTCCTCCAGCGGCATCTCGAGCTGACGGTAGAAGGCCTCCTTGCCGGTCGCCACAGTGGCCATGGATTTCGACGCCACGGTCCGCGCCAATGCCATCGTGGCCTCCGTGAGCCCGTCATCGGGCACGACCCGATTGACGAGGCCCATGCGCATCGCCTCGTCCGCCGCCATCATCTCGCCGGTCAGCAGCATCTCCATGGCATGCTTGCGCGCGACATTGCGCGACAGCGCCACCATGGGGGTCGAGCAGAACAGGCCGATATTGACACCCGGCGTGCAGAAGCGGGCGCCCGCACCGGCCACGGCGAGGTCGCAGCTCGCCACGAGCTGGCAGCCCGCCGCGCTCGCCACGCCCTGAACCTCTGCGATGACCGGCTTGCGACAGTGGACCACAGCCTGCATCATCGCCGAGCAGCGCTCCATGAGCCATGCGAAATAGGCCCGTCCCCGGTCGGCATCGCCGCGATGGGCGGTGACCTCCTTGAGGTCGTGGCCTGCGGAGAAGGCGGGCCCGTTCGCCGCGATCACGACCACGCGAACCGCAGGCGAGGCCCCCGCCTCCGCAACGGCGTCGTGAAGCGCGGAGATGAGCGCTTCCGACAATCCGTTGCGTGCCGCGGGCCGGTTGAGCGTCAGCCTGAGGATTCCGCCCTCGTGCTCCTGCAGGAGCACGGGCTCGTCCGCGGCGCGGGTCTCTGCCTGTGCGGTCGTGGCGGTCATGGCTTCGCTCTCCCGGCGGTGGCGTCCGTCCTCAGTTCTGCGGCTTCTGCTGGGCCTTCGGCGTATAGAGGCTGTCCATCGCCGTCTTGTACTTCGCATCGGACTGCAGCGCCTTGAGAACCTCCATGTTGTTCTCCGACGGAATGATCCCCTTTAACATGGTGATCATCTGCTGCTTCACCGAATCGGGGATCGACTTGTCGTTCTCCACCTCGGCGAGCGACTTGCGGGCATCCGCCAGATTGTCGTCCTGGGCCGCGCCATAGGCAAACCCGACGCTCTGGATCGTGCGGCTCCACAGGTCGGGATCGTCGTAGCCGTGCTCTGCCAGGATATCCAGAATGCCCCGGCCGGTCTCGGAGTCCTTGAGCTGGTCGGCGGTGACCTTCTTGCCGCCGAACGGATCGTCTCCGTATTTCTCGCGCACGGCCAGGAAGGCGTCGATGGCGCTCTTGGCGCCGTCCGCGGTGAGCTTCACCTGCTGGAACTGCGGCCGGGCCTGCTGGGCGCCGGCCTGCGGTGCGGACTGGGCGAGGGCCGGGCTTGCCGGCGCGCCGGCCCACAGGGTAAGGCTCGCGAGCGCTGCGAAGAGAAAGCGTAGGCGCATGGGGGAGGGATCCTTCATATATGCTTGGTCAGTGTGGTCCTTATCCGAGCCCGCGAGGATAGGCGAGGATAGGCTGTCTGCAAACGGGTAAAGGGAACGGTGGCGCGATGAGTGACAGGAAAACGGGCCTGAAATGGGGCGCGGACGAAATTCTGGCCTTCCTGGAACGCGACTTTCCGCAGGTCTTCCGCAACGGCCAGTCCTACGCGATCGAGCGGCTGGAGCCCAAGGGGGTGAGCGTGAGGCTGATCGCGGGCGAGGCCCAGCTCAGGCCCGGCGGCACGGTGTCGGGCCCGACCATGATGGAGCTCGTCGATCTCGCCATGTACATGATGCTGCTCGCGCGGCACGGCGATGCGGCACGCCTGTGCGTGACCACGAACTTCTCCATCTCCTTCCTGCGCAAGCCGCCGCCAGGCGATATCGTCGTCGATCTGGAGCTCATCAAGCACGGGCGCGCGCTGTCGGTGGGCGATGCGCGGGTCCACGCCGCCGGCCGCGAGATGCTCGTCGCCCATGGGGAATGCACCTACCACATGGTTTCCGACAGCGCCACACAATCGAGGTAATATAATACCTTAATTGTAACAGCTTGATATTCGGCGGAAAAATCGTCCCATTGATTGTTGACGATGCGACGGGCTTGGAGTAGAAGGCTGTCGACTTCCGGCCCGCCATCGCCGGCGGGCGTCCGGCCCGGTGCCGTGACACGTCCGGATATCGAAGAATACAGATCCTCACGAACGAGGCAGTAAAGATGCGAACCTACTCTGCGAAACCCGCGGAGATCGATAAGAAGTGGGTCCTGATCGACGCCGAAGGCCTTGTTGTGGGCCGTCTCGCCGCGCTGATCGCCACGCGCCTTCGCGGCAAGCACAAGGCGCAGTACACTCCTCATATCGATTGCGGGGACAATGTGATCGTCGTGAACGCCGACAAGGTGGTGTTCACCGGCAACAAGCGCAACGACAAGCCCTATTACTGGCACACCGGCTATCCCGGCGGGATCCGCGAGCGCAAGGCGCACCAGATCCTCGACGGCCGCTATCCCGACCGTGTCCTGCGCCTTGCGGTGCAGCGCATGCTGCCGGGCGGGCCGCTGAGCCGCAAGCAGCTCAAGAACCTCCGCATCTATGCCGGTACGGAGCATCCGCATGAGGCGCAGCAGCCGGAGACGCTGGATGTCGCCGCGCTCAATGCGAAGAATGTGAAGAGAGGCCACTACTAATGGCTGAGCAAGAGACCACGACGACGCTCGAGAATCTCGGGGACGCAATAGGCATGGACCCGGCCGCCGCGGCCGAGGTCGTGCGCGAGCCGAAGATCGACGAGCATGGCCGCGCCTATGCCACGGGCCGGCGCAAGAACGCGGTGGCTCGCGTGTGGATCAAGCCGGGGCCGGGCAAGGTCACCGTCAACGGCAAGGACGTGGAGGCCTATTTCGCCCGTCCGGTGCTGCGCATGATCCTGGAGCAGCCGCTGGTGGCGGCCGGCCGCAAGGACCAGTACGACGTCATCTGCACGGTGACCGGCGGCGGGCTGTCGGGCCAGGCGGGCGCCGTGCGCCACGGCCTGTCCCGCGCGCTCACCAATTTCGAGCCGGAGCTCCGGGGCGTCCTCAAGCCGGATGGCTTCCTGACCCGCGATGCGCGCGTCGTGGAGCGCAAGAAGTACGGCCGCCGCAAGGCCCGCCGCAGCTTCCAGTTCTCCAAGCGCTGACGCCCGGGCTTGCACCACAGCAGCTTTTGGCACGAAGGGCCGGCGCCAGCGCCGGCCCTTTTCTTTTGCGAAACCGCAAGAGACACTTCGCCCAACCGATTCAAGAGACGGGAACAATCGCCATGTCGAGCATCAAGATCGCAGTCATCGGGGCCTCCGGCTATACGGGGGCGGACCTCGTCCGCCTGGCCGTGCGCCATCCCGATATCGAGATCGCCGCGCTGACGGCGAACACCCATGCCGGCAAGCCCGTGGCGGAAGTCTTCCCCCATCTGGCGGGCCTCGACCTTCCCGACCTGGTGAGGAACGAGGATGTCGACTGGTCGGGCATCGACGCGGCCTTCTGCGGCCTGCCGCACGGCACGAGCCAGGAGGTGATCGCGACGCTGCCCGAGCACATCAGGATCATCGACATGTCCGCCGATTTCCGCCTGCGCGACACGCAGACCTACGCGCAATGGTACGGCCACGAGCACCTCGCGCCGGAGCTTCAGAAGACGGCGGTCTACGGCCTGACCGAGCTCTATCGCGAGGCGATCGCCGATGCGCGGCTCGTCGCCTGTCCGGGCTGCTATCCGACCGCGGTCCTGCTGCTGCTCGCGCCGCTGGTGAAGGCCGGCGTGCTGGTCGCCGACGATTTGGTGATCGACGCGAAGTCGGGCGTGTCCGGCGCCGGCCGGAGCCTCAAGCAGAACATCCTGTTCTGCGAGGCGGGGGAGGGCCTGAGCCCCTACGCCATCGGCACCCACCGCCATGCCCCGGAGATCGAGCAGGAGCTCTCGCTCGCCGCCGGCCGCCCGCTCGTCACCACCTTCACGCCGCATCTGGCGCCGATGAGCCGCGGCGAACTCATCACCGCCTATGCCCGCATCGCCGACGGCGCGTCGGTGGAGGCGGTCCGCGCCGTGCTGGAGGAGGCCTATGCGGCGGAGCCCTTCGTGCATCTCATGGCCTCCGGCACGACGCCGGCGACACAGCATGTGCGCGGCTCCAACCATTGCCGGCTCGCTGTCTTCGAAGGCCGGGTGCCGGGCCGGGTGATCCTGATCTCCACGCTCGACAATCTGGTCAAGGGATCGAGCGGCCAGGCGATCCAGAACTTCAACGTGATGTTCGGACTGGCCGAGATTGCGGGGCTGGAACAGCTCGCCCTGTTCCCGTGAGGCAGGGACGGCCGCGGCCGGACTCGATTTGCGAGCAAACCGCGGCAACCCGCTGATCCGATTCGCCGTTCGCCGGCCGCACAGGCGAGCGACACCATGGCCGGTCCGGGGCGCGGGCCCCGGGCCGGCACTCTTTCGGGCGGGGGGCCGTTAGGGGACACATGAGATTGGAGTAAGCGGGAAAATCCGGGAAGAGCCGGGAATTGGTGCAAACGGTAAGGAATTGAGGGCGTTGTGCGGGGCCGAGGCATTGGGGTGCCGTGGATGCGTCGGACAGTTGGAATTGGAGTGATGGTGCGCTTGGACACATGAGGCTGGAGGTGTCGGGCTCGCGGGGCGAGGCTTCGAGGCGGTTTCGAAATGGCTTCGACCATACTGTGCACCGCCGTGATAAGGGACCGGCGAGCCGGCCCCATCCCACTCGTCAGGCCGGTTCGGTCGACGAACCATCGATCACCACAAAGAGCTGATGGACCGGGCCGGAAATATTGATGTCGCGCACCGACATGCCGGACGGCTTCTCGTCGTTCGACTTCGACGCGCTGTCCTCGAACAATAGCGTTCGCACCTTCCGGACCCTCTCGTTCAACTCGTCATCGTTGCCTCCTTCGCTGGTATTCATAAGCCCCCATGCCTCTCTAGGATTACGCCACGAGACGCAGAAGTTTTTCCACGCGCCTCGGGTCAACCCGATGTTGGCCTGAGGCAGCATTTTCGGCAACCATGTCATAGAGCATCGAGACGACCTGTGCCTTTTTGTCCGCAGGCATCTGCCGTTCGTTGCGGGCCAGCCATTCGTCGACCAGACGGATGCACTCCTCCAGGATCTCTACCGTGACGTGCCTGGATTGCTGATTCGCGGTTGCGGCATCGCTCCTGCGCATGGCGCCGCGGCCGCACACCAACCAATCCAGCGAGACATCAGCGGCATCGGCAATGGCTGCCAGCGTTGTCCGCGTGGGATCGGACTCCCTTTTGACGACCTTCGCGAAGGTGGTCGGCGCTATGCCGGCTTCGATCGCAAATGACCGCGCGGACCGGTCTTCGAGCAGAACGCGAAGACGATCCGTGAACCCTTTACGGTCCCTGCTCTGAACCGTCAACTCCACGCTCCTGGTTCTCGGGGTGCGTTGCTCTTCGAAAAAACGGAGAAACAACAATTGTTTGGGCCATAACCGGTCGGCGGGCAACCGCAAGTGAACCGTAAAGTGTTCAATTTTTTTTGGCATGTCCAAAGCATCTGCAACTCATGATATCCCAAAAGAACCCGCCGTGCGGCGGGCATGGATCATGTTCCAGTTGCGCATTCGGGGCCTATCGACCCTCCGGCTGGTTGCGCGCGAAGGCTGCTCGCGCCAAGCGATCTCGGCAGCGGCAATAGGTTTCGGATCGAGCCATCTGGAGGAAGCGCTCGCTCACGCGATCGACCTCACACCGCAGAAGCTCTTTCCCGAACACTACGACGCGAACGGCCAGCGCATTGGCTGGACGCGCGTTCCCAATCGTACCGGCCACAAGGGCAAAGGCAATGTCAGAAAGAACGACGCAGCCTGACAGCGCCCGGCCGCCCGCCGATGTAAGCGAGAGGTGCGGCTGATGCACCCGGTGCTGGAACGGGAATGGTTCACTGCCGCCGAATTTGCGGCCCTGGATCTGCCCGAGATGCCGAAGACCAAGGCCGGCGTGCTCGAACGAATGAAACGCGAAGGCTGGACCGCCCCCGAACGGGAGTGGACGCGCGACCGGCCATCCGGTGTCTGGCGCAAACGATCCGCACGCGGCGGCGGCATGGAATTCCATTTCTCGATCCTGCCGCCGCGCGCTAGCGCGAAGGTGGTGTGCCGCTGCTCCACCGACCCGGCCCCCGTGCGGACGAACGGGCCGAAGAAGGCAGCTGCAGACCTGTGGGCGCGGTGGGAAACCCTTTCCGACGCGCGGCGGAACAAGGCACTCGCCAAGCTCGCCACCATACGGCAGGTGCATGCCCTGGAGGCGGCCGGCATCGCGAAGGAGCTGGCGATCGACCTCGTCTGCGAGCCGCAGGGGATCGCGTCGAGCACCTATTGGGGGTGGGAGCGGCGGATCGCCGGCGCGTCGCGCGCGGACTGGGCGCCGCTGCTCGCCGATCAGCGTGTCGGCCGCACGGCGACTGCCGGCTGCCACCCGCAGGCCTGGAACATGATCAAGGCGGATTATCTGCGCCCCGAGCAGCCGGCATTCTCCGCCTGCTACCGGCGCATGACGGAGGCGGTGGCCGAGCATGGCTGGTCGCCCATACCGTCTGAGAAGACCCTCAAGCGCCGGCTGGAACGGGAGGTGCCGCGCGGGGCGCGGGTGCTGGCGCGCGGCGGGCGCGACGCGGCCTCGAAGATCCTGCCCGCGCAAACGCGCGACCGTTCCGTGTTCCACGCCATGGAAGCGATCAACGGCGATGGGCACCGCTTCGACGTGTTCGTGCGCTGGCCGGACGGAGAAATCGAGCGGCCGACCATGGTCGCCTTCCAGGATCTCTATTCCGGCATGATCGTCGGCCACCGCATCGAGCGGTCGGAGAACTGGCCGCTCGTGCGCGCCGCCTTCGCCGACATGATGGAGAGCTTCGGGATCCCCGAGCATTGCTATCTCGACAATGGTCGGGCCTTCGCCTCGAAGATGATGACCGGGCGCATGAAGACCCGGTTCCGCTTCAAGGTAAAGCAGGACGAGCCGGAGGGGCTGCTCACGCGCCTCGGTGTCCAGGTGCACTGGACCACGCCCTATCACGGCCAGGCCAAGCCCATCGAGCGCGCCTTCCGCGATCTCTGCGAGGAGATCGCCAAGCACCCCGCCTGCGCCGGTGCCTATACCGGCAACAAACCGGATGCCAAGCCCGCCAATTACGGCTCGAAGGCCATACCGTTCGAGAGCTTCGAGGCGCTGGTCGCCAAGGAGATCGCGCGGCACAACACGCGCACCGGCCGGCGCACGGCCATCGCGCGAGGGCGGTCCTTCGCCGACGTGTTCGCGCAGAGCATGGCCGCGCCCGACACCGTCGTCACACGCGCCGTGCCCCAACAGCTCCGGCTGTTCCTCATGGCGGCGGAAGGCGTGACCGCGCGCAAGCCCTCCGGCGAGATCCATCTCGGCGGGAACCGCTATTGGGCGGAGCCGCTCGTCGAGGTCGCCGGCCGCAAGGCCATCGGCGCTCTCCGACACACGAGATCCAGACCTATGGGGTATTTCGCTGTGGAGCCGAAACCCAGTCTCCGATCCGGCTTCGCTCTGGGGGCTCCAGGATGAACCGGTGGTTATGGGCCTGGGAGGCGGTATCCCCTTGTGGGCTGGGTCGGCGCCAACGCGGCTACGCTGACCTTGCCGTCGACGATCCGTTCTGGAACACGCATTATCCGCCCAATGGCCGAGGCTGAAAATGCGCCGTGCGCCAGATCTCGAGGGGCGCGGCCCGCAGGCGCGGCCTCTCCGAGCCGCCGGCGGTGGAGACGAAGCCCTTCCGAAATCGCCGCACCGGCGAGGTGGGGGAGATGCCGGTCGGTATCGACCCCGGCGGGCAGACCAATCCCGGCAAGGCGTGCTCCGCAAGACGGTCGAGACGCTGGACGCGGCCGGGCCGGATTGCGCGCGCAAGTCAATCCGTGCCCTTCATACGGCTCCGGAAGACGGAGAAGCCAGACTTTACAACTTGCAATAGCAGCAATATACAAGCCTCTGACAGGGGCTTTGCTCACGCGACTGCGCCACTGGGGGGAACATGGCTACATCTGTTGCGCTCAACGCCGCCGATTATGCGCTCGCCGCCCGGAATGGCTCATGGGAGATCGTCATGTCTGGCGGATCTCCTCAGCTTGTGAACTCCAGCAACTTTCCGGGCGTGACCGTTGGTACAAACACACTCTTCGCGTCCTGAGATGGACGACACCGGGCGGACTGCCTTGTCCGGCGGCTGGTTCATGCGCGAGCGGCTGCTCCTGGGCCTCGCACTCGCACTGTCGCTTGCCCTCATGGGCGGGCTCGTGTTGCACATTCTCGGCGAGGTGCCGGAGACCAACAGCTATGCGCTGCTCGCCGATGCCTTCCTGAATGGCAGATTCTCCGGCGACCGGTGTTTCGACGGCGACTGCGCGCTTTATGCCGGCCGGATCTACGTCATCTTTCCGCCCGCGCCGGCGGTCGTCGCCATGCCGTTCGTCGCCGTCTTCGGGCCCGGTTTCGCCGGCTTCGCAGCCTTGGGCGCGCTTGCCACCGCCATCGCGCTCTATCTGTGGTGGCGCATCTTCGAGAGGCTCGACATAGATCGGAAGATGGCGGCCTGGCTTCTTCTGGCGCTGGCCTTCGGCTCGCCGCTCTATTACGTCACCATCCGCTCCGACCAGATCTGGTTCTACGCTCAGGCGATTGCCTTCCTGTTCGTGACGGCCGCACTTTACGAAGTTGTCCGCGGCGGGCGGCTATGGGTTGCCGGCTTGAGCATCGGGGCAGCTTTCCTGTCGCGCCAGATGTCGGTCCTTTATCTGCCCTTCCTATTCGCGCTCGCGCTCGCGCCGGGCGAGCCGCTCATCTCGTTCAGGCGGGATCATGTCGTGCGCGCCTTGAAGCTCGGCCTGCCGGTCGCCGCGGCCGTTGGCCTCTATCTGCTCTATAACGAGCTTCGCTTCGGCAATCCGCTCGATACGGGTTATGCCTATATCCGCCCGGCCGACCCCGACGCACACAACTGGATCAGCCTCCGCATCGGAGAGATCGGGCTCTTCTCGCCGCGGTATCTCTTCTTCAACCTCGTCCACCTGTTTGCCGAAGGCTTCCACTTCGGCTTCGGCGGGCGCTACATGCTGGAGCCGCTGGGTGTGAGCCCGATGGGGGCGTCTCTGCTCGCGGCAAGCCCCTTCGTGCTGCTCGCCCTGTTCGCACCGATGAACCGCCAGGTCGTGATCGGGCTCGTCACCATCGCCGCGATCCTCGCGCCGACGCTCCTCTACCACTCCAACGGCTTTTCCCAGCACAATGTCCAGCGCTACGTGCTCGACTGGCTGCCGATCCTGATCTACGCGCTGGCCCTTGCCGTGGGCTCGAGGCTCCGGCCGGCCTTCGCGGTCCTCGCCGTCTATGCCGTCGCCCTCAACCTGGTGACGATGGCGTTGCTGGCGCAGTTCGGGAGCCTGCCCGGAACGTAAGGTATTTGTGGCCGAGGAAATTGGTCACCGCGCCGACGCCGATCCCGATGCCGTGGGCGGCGGCCTCGGCATGGAAGGTGTATCCGACGAGCGGAAAGGCCAGATCGAGCAACCCCAGCGAGACGGCCATGACGACCGCCGCGCCGGCCGCGTTGACGGTGAGGAAAAAGCCGATCTGCGCGGGCATGGGCAGCGGCGAGCGCGGGAACACATAAGCCCTGTAGAGCGTGAAGCCGACGCTCATGCCGATCATGTAGGCCACCAGCACGGCTGTGGCGAACGGCATGGCCAGCGACAGGGCGATCCGCACCAGCCAGTTGACGGCGGCCGCAAGCCCGCCGACCAGCAGAAAGCGCACAAGCTGTGGCAAGCGCCCCGTCATGGCGACACTCCGGCCCAGGCGGCCAGAAAGGCCAGCACCATCGCCGCGCCGAGTGCGATGCTCACCCTGTCGCGCACCGCGAAGGCGACCGGATCGTCATTGAGCTCGCCGCGATGGCACAGGAGCCAGATGCGGCTGACCCACAGGAAGAGAACCGGCGGAAACGCCCACAGCCACAGCGGGGTACCATAGAACGCCGCATTGAAGGCGTCGTTCAGCAGATACTGCACCATGATGAGGACCGCGCCCAAACCGCTCGCGACGCCCATGGCAAGGACCAGCGGCCCGTCGCCGACCCGATAGCCCCGTCCCGCAACATCGGCCTTGCCCTGCGACGCCATGCGCGCGATCTCGGTGTGCCGCTTGGCAAAGGAGAGCGAGACGAACAGGAACATGGAGAAGACCATGAGCCATGGCGAGACCGCGACCCCGGTGGCCACGATGCCAAGACCGAGCCGGATCGTGAACAACGTCGCGAGGGTCAGCGCATCGAGGATCGGCTGCCGTTTGAGGCTCAGCGAATAGGCGAGCGTGACCGCCAGATAGAGTGCGATCATGGCGACCACGCCGATCCCGCCTATAGCGGCGACGGCGAAACTCGCCAGGAGCCCGAGAGGTATGAGGACCGCGGCTTCCGCAACCGACATGCGGCCGCTCGCCAGCGGGCGATCCCGTTTCGACCAGTGACGCCGATCCTCGGGCAGGTCCCAGAGATCGTTCAGGAGATAGGTCGCCGAGGCGAGCAGTCCGAGCGCCAGGAAGGCAAGGCCTGCGCCCACCCATGCCTCCGGCTCGCCCGCGCGCCCGGCGAGCACCAGAGGCACGAAGACGAGCGCGTTCTTGGCCCATTGATGCGGTCTGACGGCTTTGAGAAGCGCCTTGAGCCGACCGGTGCGCGGGAATGTCAACTCAGGTTCCGAGATGCGGCGCGCGGCGCGCTCGGTGGCGCGGCTCGGTTCCACCAGGATGATGCCGTCCGAGTGCGGCCAAACGGCGAGATCCGCCCGCGAATCCCCGGCATAGGCAAAACCGTCGGGATAGAGGCGCGACAGCCGGTCCGCCTTGTGCCGGCCTTTCAGATTGACGACGCCGTCGCTGGCAACGACCTCGTCGATGAAGGCGAAGCGCTGGGCGATGCGCTGAGCGAGGAACATGTCCGTCGCGGTTGCCAGCACGACCTTGCGGCCCCGCCCATGCTCGTCGGCCGCATAGGCGGCCAACTCTTCGTTGACGGGAAGCCCCTCGACGTCAATGCGCACCCGCTCGGCGAGCTTGCGTTTCAGTATGGCACGCCCTTTGAGCGCCCAGCCGACGAGATGGAGAACGCGCAGCGGATTGCGCCGGATATAGGTAAGGGCCATCTCATGCAGCATATCGGCGCGGATAAGGCTGCGATCCAGATCGAGAACCAGCGGCGTCTCTGCAACGGTTCCGCCCGGTACGGCCCGGGCCGTAGCAGATGAGGCGGTGTCCATGTCAAGCATTGCCAAGTCCCCGTTCGCTTGCTGGCCGGACCCAAGTGCCGGTCTTCCCTTCCGTTCGTGTTCAAGTTCCATGCCAGTCGGCACAGCCAGCCGAGGGTCCAGACAAGCCGGAGTGAGCTCATCCCATGTGGCGGACGAGTCGGCATTAATCGGTATCGAGGAGGTCTGTTCACTTGGTCGAGCGATACGCGCGCGAGCCACAGGCAACGAACCGGAGGATCGTGTCGACGGGAGGGAGCCTCGAAGACGCTGGGAGCAGCAGTTCGAGGCACGGGCGTCATCGCCCCATTCCAACTCCGGCCTGTTTGGCCGCTTCCGAGGCAGGATCCGTCGAATACGATCCCGACTCCTGCGTGGTCGGAGGCCTTGCGACAGGCGAAACCGGCAATATGACGCTGCGCCTGTATCGCGAAGACCAATGGATCGGCTATGCAGGTGTCTATGTCGAGAACCATGCCTTCATGGAAACCCCGGCCGACACTGGCAAGTCAAGTGTCTGACACTCCAGTTTCAAGTGTCCGGCTACAGGCATGTTCTTGCGCTTGCGATGTTGCGCTGCAGCATTAATGCAGGCTATATAGATCAACCTGCAATCAGGTAGCACCACCTGATTGCAGAAAAGTTGATCGATCTTAAAGTGTTAGAGCAACTTATCTGCGTCCGGCTGGACGCAGGTTGCTCTAGGGAGAACCCATCGGACCCGGCGAGAGACCGGGTGGCTCTTCCGGCCGCCGACCCGCCGGACAACCCGTATCCCGCATCCAAGCCCTCCGAAGCGGATCGCCGCGATCCGTGCCGGCCCAACTCGTTCGGACCGTACATGCACGCACTCAATGCCTATCGCGACCAGTGGGTCTCCAATATTCGCGGCGACGTCCTGGCCGGCCTGGTCGTGGCGCTGGCGCTCATCCCGGAGGCCATCGCCTTCTCCATCATCGCCGGCGTCGATCCCAAGGTCGGGCTCTACGCCTCCTTCTCCATCGCCGTGATCGTCGCCATTACCGGCGGGCGGCCCGGAATGATCTCCGCGGCCACCGCGGCCACCGCCGTGCTCATGGTGACGCTGGTGAAGGAGCACGGGCTCCAGTATCTCCTCGCCGCGACCGTCCTCGCCGGCGTCCTGCAGGTGGCTGCCGGCGCGCTCAGGCTCGGCTATGTGATGCGCTTCGTGTCGCGCTCGGTCATGACGGGCTTCGTCAACGCCCTGGCGATCCTCATCTTCATGGCGCAGTTGCCGGAGCTCATCGGCGTGCCGTGGCTGACCTATGTCATGGTCGCCGCGGGACTGGCCATCATCTATCTCTTCCCCTTCCTGACGAAGGCGATCCCGTCGCCGCTCGTCTGCATCCTCGTGCTGACGGCTGTCGCCATCGGCTTCGGGCTGGAGCTGAGGACCGTGGGCGATATGGGCGAGCTGCCCTCCACGCTGCCCGTCTTTCTGATCCCCGACATTCCGCTGACCTACAAGACCTTCATGATCGTCCTGCCCTATTCGGCGGCGCTGGCGGTGGTCGGGCTCCTGGAATCGCTGATGACGGCGTCGATCGTGGACGATCTCACCGACACGCCGAGCGACAAGAACCGCGAATGCGTCGGCCAGGGCGTCGCCAATATCGGCACGGGACTCATCGGCGGCATGGCCGGCTGCGCGATGATCGGCCAGTCGATGATCAATGTGAAATCGGGCGGGCGCGGTCGGCTGTCCACCTTCTGCGCCGGTATCTTCCTGATCGTCCTGATCGTGGCGGCCGGCGACTGGGTGAGCCGCATCCCCATGGCCGCTCTCGTCGCAATCATGATCATGGTGTCCATAGGCACGTTCAGCTGGTCGTCGATCACGTCGCTGAAGGACCATCCGCGCAGCTCCTCGCTGGTGATGCTCTCCACCGTGGCCTGCGTGGTCGCGACCCACAATCTCGCCATCGGCGTTCTGGTCGGCGTGCTCCTGTCGGCGCTGTTCTTCGCCTGGAAGGTGGCGCAGATCTTCCGCGTCACCTCGACGCTGTCGCCAGACGGGCGTTCGCGCACTTACAATGTGGAGGGGCAGGTGTTCTTCGCCTCCGCCGACGACTTCACCGCCGCCTTCGATTTCAAGGAGGCGCTGGAGCGGGTCACCATCGATGTCAGCCGGGCCCATATCTGGGACATATCGAGCGTGGCGGCTCTCGACATGATCGTCCTCAAGTTTCGCCGCGAGGGCGCGGATGTGGAGATCGTCGGCATGAACAAGGCCAGCGAGACCCTCGTCGACCGGCTGGCGATCCACGACGAGCCAGGGGCGCTCGACCGCCTCATGGGTCACTGAAGGAGGAGCGAGATGAGCAAGCTGCTGGCGCTGGTCGACGGATCGGCCTATTCGCAGAGCGTGTGCGACCACGCCGCCTGGATTGCCGGGCGCGCGGGCCTGGAGGTGGAACTCCTGCACGTCCTCGGCCGGCGCGAGACGACGAGCACGCCGTCCGACCTCAGCGGCAATATCGCGCTCGGCGCGCGCACCGCGCTGCTCAACGAGCTCAGCGCGCTCGACGAGCAGCGCGCGAAGCTCGCCCAGAAGCGCGGCCGGGCCATCCTGGAGGATGCCGAGGAGATCCTGATGGCCAGAGGGCTCGACCGTGTCTCCACGCGGCTCCGGATCGGCGACATCGTCGAGACGGTCGCGGAAGCCGAGGCCGACGCGGAACTGGTGGTCATCGGCAAGCGGGGGGAGGCGGCCGACTTCGCAAGGCTCCATCTCGGCTCCAATCTGGAGCGCATCGTGCGCTCGAGCCTGAAGCCGGTCTTCGTCGCCTCGCGCGCCTTCCGGACCCCGGAGCGTGTGCTGATCGCCTATGACGGCGGCGCGAGCAGCATGAAGGCGGTCGACCACGTCGCCCGCAGCCCGGTCTTCGCGGGGCTTGCCTGCCGGCTCGTCACGGTCGGTCAGGAGACACCGGAGGCGCGAAGCGCGATCGAGGATGCCCGCGCGCTCCTCATGGCCGGTGGGCACGAGGCGGAGGCCGATATCGTCGCCGGCCACCCCGAGACCGTCATCGCGCAGGAGGCCGCCGGCAGCGACCTCCTCGTCATGGGGGCCTACGGCCATTCGCGTATCCGCAGCCTGATCATCGGCTCCACGACGACGGAGATGATCCGCTCCTGCAAGATCCCGGTCATGCTGTTCCGGTAGGGAACCGGGGTCCGAACCGTGTGCCCGGGCTGAATCGATATCTCCGAATAGCCGCGTAACCCGCCGCGGCGACTCGTCTTATTCGGCGTGCCCCTCTCACGCGCCCCGCAGAGCATGGCGCCGGTATGTGGCTGGGGCCGTGCCGAAATGCTTCTTGAAGACGCGGCCGAACGCGGCCTCGGAGTGATATCCGACAGCCTCGGCGATATCGATGATCGCGCGGTCGGTGTCGGTCAGCAGCTGGCGCGCCTGCTGCATGCGCCAGTGAGTGAGATAGCCGAGCGGCGTCATGAGGAGCAGCCGGGAGAAGCGCGTGGCGAAGGCGGTGCGCGACAGTCCGGCTGTCCGCGCCAGGGCCTCCAGCGTCCAGGGATGGGCTGGCGCCTCGTGCATGGCCTTGAGCGCTCTGGCGATCTGGCGATCGGTGAAGCCGGCGAGCACCGGCCGGTCGGCGCCGTCACCGTTCAGATAGCTGCGCAGCGCCTGGGCGAAGATGATCTCCGACAGCTTGAGGGCGATGAGGTCGCTGCCCGGCCGGTCGCGGCCGGCCTCCGCGCCGATCACCCTGAGCGTGCTGTCCATCCACGCACCGGCGGCCTCGCCGTAGTTTCTGATGTGGATATGGCCGGGCAGGGCGTCGACAAGCGGATGGCGCGCCTCCGGATCGAAGGCGAAATGCCCGCAGATGAGCTGCGTCTCGTGATCCGTGCCGGTCTCGCCATAGACCAGCGTCCCGCTGCCGGTGAAGCCGGATCTCTCGACCACCTCGTCGAGCAGCAGGGCCTGGTTCTCCGTGGCGGGGTCGCAATAGAGCGTGTGCTCGGCGCCGCGCATGATGATCACGAGGTCGCCCTGTTCGAGAAGAACCCGTTCCCGCGTCGGTCCGATCCGCACGAAGCAGCGCCCCTTATGGGCCAGATGAAAGCGCGCCACATCCCTGAAGGCGGGGACGCGCACGCTCCACGGCGAGGTGAAGGAGGTGCGGAAATAGAGCGTTCCGGACAATCGCATCCTGGAGAGAATGTCGCTGAGCACGTCCATGGCGAGCCTCGTCTGTGACCGGGATAGTATATTGATCGTCCAGAAAATGGAAAATGATCTGAACGATCAATCAATTTAATAGCACTATCGATCATTCATCATATCGTCTCCTTGCCGTTCAATCGATCTCGTGCCGGTGTGCGTACCGCGCCGGCTGTCACGACGCAATCAATTGACGGGAGATGACGATGACCCTCCGAACGCCCCTTCTCGCTGCGGCAAGCTTCGCGCTGATGCTCGCCGGCCAGAGTGCCGCACACGCGCAGTCGCCGGCGGAGCTGAACGATCTGGAAATGGCCCATGTGGCCTATGTCGCCGACACGATCGACATCCGCTACGCCCATCTTGCCCTGGCGCTCTCCGACAATCCGGATGTGCGAGCCTTCGCGCAGACCATGATCCGGGACCACACGGCGGTCAACGAGCAGGCGCTCGCCCTTCTGGAGAAACTCGAGGCGCAGCCGCAGGACAACGGGCTGAGCCAGAAGCTCAACACGGATGCCGCCGCCCTGATCGACGAGATGAGCGCCTTGCGCGGCGAGGCGTTCGACCGGCGCTATGCGGAAAACGAGCTGGCCTATCACAAGGCCGTCAACCGGCTGGTGGAGGAGGCGTTCATTCCGAATATCGAGAATGGCGAGGTCAGGACGCTGTTCGAGGCGGGCCTGGAGATCTTCAAGGTCCATCAGGACCACGCCGCCGCCATGGTCGAGGCGCTGAACCGATGAGACGGCCGACGAGACGGCATCTGCTGTCGCGCGCCGTGGCGGCATTCGCCGCCGCGGCCCTCGCGCCCGCGAGAATTCGCGCTGCCGGCCGGGACCCGCGCGAGTATTTGGTGGAGATCGAGGGGTTCGCCTTCCTGCCGGACCATCTCCGCGTCGCACCCGGCGATCGCGTGACATGGGTCAACAAGGATATCGCCCCGCACACCGCGACGGCGGTCGACGGCAGTTGGGATACGGGCACGATTCGCGCAGGGGAGGCGGCGAGCCTCGTCGTCGGCAACGGCCAGGCGGAGACCTATATCTGCCGCTTTCATCCGCAGATGTCGGCTCGGCTCGCGCTGGCGGACGGTGACCGGGATCAGTCCGCGCGCACCTTCACGTAGGAGCCCGGCGCGTCCTCGATGGGGTTCAGCCCGCCGTCGCCGGGGTGGCGGGCGGGGACCTTGCGGCCGGCACGCGGCGTGATCCAGCGCTTCCAGTCGGGCCACCAGGAGCCGGGATGCTCCGTCGCGCCGGCCAGCCAGTCCTCCAGCGTGTCGGCGTCCTTGTCGTTGGTCCAGTGCATGTACTTCTTCGCGTCCGGCGGGTTCACGACGCCGGCGATGTGACCGGAGGCGGCGACCACCAGCCGTGTCTTGCCGCCGAGGCACTTGCCGACCCGGAAGGCGGAGGAGAGCGGCGCGATATGGTCCTCGCGCGTGGCGAGGTTGTAGGCGGGGACCTTGACCTTCTTCAGGTCGATCCGCACCCCGTCGAGAACCATCTCGCCCTTCGACATGCGATTGTTGAGATAGCATTCCCGCAGATAGAAGCTGTGCGTCGCCGCCGGCATGCGGGTCGGATCGGCGTTCCAGTAGAGCAGGTCGAAGGCCATCGGTTCGCGGCCGAGCAGGTAGTTGTTGACCACATAGGACCAGATGAGGTCGTTGGAGCGCAGGAGATTGAAGGCGGTGGCCATGCGTCCGCCCTCCAGATAGCCCTTGCGCGCCATGGACCGCTCGAGCGTCTTGAGCTGATCCTCGTCGACGAAGTTCATGAGGTCGCCGGCCTTCTCGAAATCGACCTGGGTGGTGAGGAAGGTCGCCGACTTCACCCGGTCGTCGCCCTTGTCCGCCATATAGGCCAGCGTCGCCGCGGTCAGCGTGCCGCCGATGCAGTAGCCGACGATGTTGAGGTCGTCCTCGCCGGTCGCCTTGCCGACGGCGGACACCGCCTCCAGGACGCCCTCGCGCATATAGTCGGAGAAGCCCTTCATCGCGAGCCGCTCGTCGGGATTGACCCAGGAGATCACGAAGACGGTGAAGCCCTGGTCGACCAGCCAGGAGACGAGGGACTTCTTCGGATTGAGGTCGAGAATGTAATATTTGTTGATCCAGGGCGGGACGATCAGCAGCGGGCGCTTGAAGACCTTCTCCGTCGTCGGCGCGTACTGGATGAGCTGCATCAGCTCGTTCTGATAGATGACCTTGCCGGGCGTCACCGCGATGTTGCGGCCGACCTCGAAGGCGTCGAAATCGGTCTGCTTGATGCGCAAGCTTCCGCGTCCGGCCTCGAGATCCTCCTTCAGGTGCTCCATGCCCTCCACGAGGTTCTGCGCATTGCTGGAGAGCGTGGTGCGCAGGACCTCCGGATTGGTGAGCGCGAAGTTCGACGGCGAGAGCGCGTTGGTGAGCTGGTCGACATAGAAGCGGGCGCGCTGGCGGGTGCGCTCGTCGACGGTCTCGGTCTCCTCCACGATGTCCTGGGCCCATTGCGCGGCGATGAGATAGGCCTGCTTCAGGAAGTCGAAGACCTGGTTCTCCTCCCATTCCGGGTCCTTGAAGCGGCGGTCGCCCTTTGCCGGTTGCACGACAGGGCCCGTCTCCTCGCCGAGCAGGCGCTTCCAGCTCGTCTGCCACAGATCGCCATATTGCTGCCAGAGCCTGAGCTGGGCATCCATCAGCTTGTTCGGCGCGGCGGCATAGCCCTGGGCGATGTCGAAGAAGGTTCGCGCGATATGGGCGAACTGCTCGGACTGGTCGTCATGGCGCGCGCGGGCGTCGTCGCTGTCGATCCTGGAGGCGAAGTCGGCGGCGATCTCCGCCGTCCTGTCCATGACCCGGGCCATGTTGCGCACGAACTCGCCCGGATCGGCGATCTGGTAGTCCTGCTTGGACTCGGCGTCCTTGTCCGGCATGGGCGTCCCGTTCCCCTGAAATCCCGTGTTCTCCTGAATCTAGTCGCGACGGCGAGCCATATCAAATGGCTTGCCGGGGGATTATGACAATGGCGAACGGGTTTCGCCGGATGGCGCGTCGGGGCCGAAGAGGGGCGTGAAGGTTTCCCGCAGGGCGACATCGAGATCGGCCATGGTGACGGGCAGGCCGAGATCGACGAGGCTCGTGACGCCGTGCTGCGTCACCCCGCAGGGCACGATGCCGGTGAAGTGCTCCAGATCCGGCTCCACATTGATGGCCAGCCCGTGGAAGCTCACCCAGCGCTTCAGCCGGATGCCGATGGCGGCGATCTTGTCTTCCCGGCCCGGCCCGAGCTCCGGGCGCCTCACCCAGACACCGACCCGGTCCTCGCGCCGTTCCGCCGTCACGTTGAAGCGCGCCAGCGTATCGATGATCCACTGCTCCAGCGTGGAGACGAACAGGCGCACGTCGCGCCCGCGTGTCTTCAGGTCGAGCATGGTGTAGACCACGCGCTGGCCCGGGCCGTGATAGGTGTATTGCCCGCCGCGCCCGGTCTCGTAGACGGGAAAGCGGTCCGGTGCGAGAAGGTCGCCGGCGCGTGCGCTCGTGCCCGCCGTATAGAGCGGGGGATGCTCGACGAGCCAGACCAGCTCGCGCGCCTCGCCCCTGGCGATCGCCTCCGCGCGCGCCTCCATGCGGGCGAGCGCCGTCCGGTAGTCGGTGAGACCGCCGGCGATCTCCCAGTCCACGGGCAGGTTTGCGCGGGTGGAGCGGCCCGCCCTGGCAATATCGTCGCGCCCTTCGGGCCTGGCCTTTTCGCTTGCTTGCATTTTACCGCCGAATATTCGCAGCTTGGGCTTGATTTGATGACGGGGGATTGATACATCGTCAACCCGATCCGACACCATATTGCGGTCGTGGCGGAATTGGTAGACGCGCTAGCTTGAGGGGCTAGTGGGCTTACGCTCGTGGGAGTTCGAGTCTCCCCGACCGCACCACTGTCGGGATCGAACCCCGGAAGAGCGATATCGAAAGACGGCGCCAGCCATTCGCTGGTGCTCTTTTGCGTGTTTCGCGGATGCTGGCGATGGCTTATTTAGGAGCCTGAGCGGGCCAGCGCTCGTGAAGGCGACAACCGGCAAGAGGGAGCGCGCGCATGTCCGAGGTGCTTGAAAGCCCCGCGATGCGCGACGAGGACGGAGGCTTCACCGCCGACTATGTCCGCGCCGTCTCCGCCGCCATCGAGGCGGAGGACCAGTCCCGCACGCGCGCGCTGGTCCGGGACCTGCACGAGGCCGACCTTGCCGACCTGATCGAGCTTCTGCGCGCCGACGAGCGCGTCAGGCTGATCGAGCTCATGGGCCGGACCTTCGACCCGCTGACCTTCACCGAGCTCGACGAGTCGATTCGCGACGAGCTTCTCGAGGCGCTGCCCCAGCAGGTCATCGCTTCCGCGGTACGCAAGCTCGACACCGACGATGCCGTCTATCTCATCGGCGATCTCGACGAGGCCGAGCAGCGCGAGATCCTCTCCAAGGTGCCGCGCGCCGACCGCATGGCGCTCCGCCGCGCCCTCGACTTTCCCGAATACACCGCCGGCCGTCTCATGCAGACGGATTTCGTGGCGGTGCCGTCCTTCTGGTCGGTCGGACAGACCATCGACTACATGCGCACCGAGAAGGAGCTGCCGGAGTCGTTCTACGAGATCTATGTGGTCGACCCGACCTTCCATCTCGCCGGCGCGCTGCCGGTGAGCCGGGTCCTGAGGACGCCGCGCGACAGCGTCGTCTCCGATATCATGGACACCGCCGATGTGAGCTTCACCGTCGCCGACGACCAGGAGGACGTGGCCTACAAGTTCGAGCAGTACAATCTCGTCTCCGCGCCCGTGCTGGACGAGGAGGGCCGCCTTGTCGGCATGCTCACCATCGACGACATCGTCGACGTGATCCAGGAGGAGGCGGAGGAGGACATTCACCGCCTCGGCGGCGTCGGCGACGAGGAGATCACCGACCCCGTCTGGCGTACGACGCGCTCGCGCTTCACCTGGCTCGCCGTCAATATGGGCACTGCCATCCTCGCCTCCTGGGTGATCTCGTGGTTCGACGCGACCATCGACCAGATGGTGGCGCTCGCCATCCTCATGCCCATCGTCGCCTCCATGGGCGGCAACGCGGGCACGCAGACCATGACGGTCGCTGTGCGTGCGCTCGCCACGCGCGATCTGGGGCCGCTCAACGCCTTCCGCGTGATCTGGCGCGAGAGCGTGGTCGGCGTGATCAACGGCGTCCTGTTCGCGCTCATCATGGGGGTGCTCGCCATATTGTGGTTCGGCAATGACGGGCTCGGCCTCGTCATCGGCGCGGCCATGATCATCAACATGCTGGCCGCAGCCCTCGCCGGCATCCTCATTCCGCTCACCCTCGACTGGTTCGATATCGACCCGGCGATCTCCTCCACGGTCTTCGTGACGACCGTGACCGACGTCATCGGCTTCTTCGCCTTCCTGGGGCTGGCCGCCGTCTGGTTGCTGTGAGGGGAGAGGCGCCTTACAGCCTTCCCGGCGCGATCCGGACGTCCGTCGCGCTTTGTAGCGCGGTATCGAAGTCGCATTCATAGACATAGCCGCGCCACGCCCCGAAGTCGTTCTGGACCTCGAGCCTGTCGCCCAGATAGGTCACGGTTCCGGAATCCAGGCTCTTCCACCTGTAATGGGAAAACCGCGGGGCGGCGGGCGTGTCGGTCCAGCGGTGCGGGTCTCCGGCAAGGCGCGCGACGGGATCCGCGCACGCCCGGCTCGCCTCCGCGATGAAGCGTTCCGCCCAGCATTTGAGATCGTAACGGCACAGCCTGTCCTGCACCGTCACGGCCTTTTGCCCGCCCGTGTCGCCGGCCATGGCGGGCTGCACGCCGGCGGGGGCAAGGGACAGTGCGATCAGGCCGCAGAGCAGAAGCCGGCGACCGGCCGGCCTAGCCGCGATGCGCGATGCCGTGACCGGTGCGCCCGCCATCATGATCCTGGCGCGAAGGCCGCGACGATCTGTCGGTGGGCGTCCGGATAGCCGTTCGCCGTCGTCTTCAGATTGGTCCTGAGCTCTGCGCTGAGGCCGGGCAATTGATGGAACGGCACGGCGGGCAGGGCATGATGGGCGGTATGGTGCGGCATGTTCCAGGCGAGGAACCGGATCGCCGGCGCGGTGAAGGTCGTGCGCGTATTGGCCAGGATGTCCGGCACGAGCGGGCATGCGGTGTGCTCGGCCAGGAGATAGGCCCTGAGCGCCGGCTGACCGAGGAGCACCGGCACGATCCAGAACCACAGGGGCGCCGTCCAGCCGGTGGCAAGGCACAGGGCGGCGATCGCGCCATAGGCGGCGAGATGGATGCGCGCCTCCCGCACCACGCGCGGCCTGCCGGAGGGCGGAACGTAGTCGGGCAGGGGGCGGCCCGCCGCGGCCGACAGGAGCGCGGCGGCCTGGTCGCGCCAGTAGGCGATACCCGTCAGGCGCCACAGATAGGCGGGCCAGCCTTGCGGCTTGGGCGTGGCGAGCTCGGGATCGCGCGCCTCGTCCTGCGTGTGGCGGTGATGGGCGAAGTGGAAATAGCGGAAGCGGCGCGGCGGCAGAAGGATCGCGAAGCCGCATATCTCCGCGACGATGCGGTTCGCGAGGGGGGAGCGGAACGCCGTCTCGTGGACGGTTTCGTGGAGCGGGGCGAACAGGAAGACCAGGACGACACCGTGGACGGCCATGGCCGGCAGGGCGAGCCACCATGTGCCGAGCGAGGCGGCGACCGCCGCCCCGGTGAGCGCGAGCAGGCCCAGATGCGCGGCGAGGCGGGCGAGCCCCGGCCGGTCGGAGCGTTCCTTCATCCGGGCAAGCGCCTCCGGGGCGATGGCCGCAAGCGCTTCGCGATGGGTGATGTCCGGCGGCATGGTGCCTCGTCCTTCCCGTTGAGGGCAGAGCGACCGCTGTGGCATGGGACACGTCACGCGGTGGTTCCGCAGGCCCGGCAAACACACTACAGTGTGCGCGACGACGAGGATCGATCAAGAGGACAAGACACGATGGCACAGACAATTTCGGTCGGCATCAAGCAGCTGATCGAGGAGGGGCGGAAGGAAATCCAGGAAGTGACGGCGGACGAGGCGATGGAACTCGCCAAGCGCGACGACGTGGTCATCGTCGACATTCGCGACGTGCGCGAGCTCTGGCGCGAGGGCCGCATTCCAGGCACCTTCCATGTGCCGCGCGGCATGCTGGAATTCTGGATCGATCCCGCAAGCCCCTACCACAAGCCGAAATTCGCCGAGGACAAGACCTTCATCTTCCATTGCGCGAGCGGCATGCGCTCCGTGCTCGCCACCCAGGTGGCCGCGCGCATGGGGCTGAAGCCGGTCTACAATCTGAAGGGCGGTTTCGGCGGCTGGAAGGAGGCGGGCGGTCCCGTCGAGGCCGTGGAGAAGAAATAGCCGGCCGCCGCCGGCGCGAGGGGGCTGAGCCCATGGAAACGCTGCATCTCATCATCGGCAACAAGAACTATTCCTCGTGGTCGTTCCGGCCGTGGCTCGCCATGCGCCACAGCGGCATCCCCTTCGAGGAGACCGTGATGCCGCTCGATGTGGAGGGCCCGGACGGGGTGCTCAACAGCGCGATCAAGGAGCGCTCCCCCTCCGGCCGGGTGCCGGTTCTCACCCATGGCGAGATCGTGGTGTGGGAGTCGCTCGCCATCCTCGAATATCTCAACGACATCTTTCCGGAGAAGCGCCTGTGGCCGGACTTCATCGGTACGCGGGCCGTGGCCCGGGCCGTCTGCCACGAGATGCATGCGGGCTTCATGGCACTGCGCGCCGAATGCCCATGAACATGCGCCGGCCGAAGGCGCGGCTGGACGTGTCGGAGGCCGTCCGGGCGGATGTCGCGCGGATCGAGGCGATCTGGCGGAACTGCCGGGCGCACCATGGCGATACCGGGCCGTTCCTGTTCGGCGATTTCTCCATCGCCGACGCCATGTACGCGCCCGTGGTCAACCGGTTCGACGTCTACGACCTCGAAGTCGGCGAGGAGGCCCGCGCCTATATGGAAACGATCAAGGCCCTGCCGGCCTACGCCGAATGGGCCGCCGCCGGGGCGGAGGAACCCTGGGTGATCGAGGCCGACGAGGTGTGATGGCTTTCCGTCGTCTCGTCATTGCCGGGCGTGATCGGGCACTCCATCGGACGCCGGTCACAGATGGAACGGCCTCATGGATGCCCGGGACAAGCCCGGGCATGACGATGGGGGGAGAGCGTACCGGAAGACTGGCAGCCCTATGCCCGGGGAGGCGAGGCGCATGAGCATCATTTCCTCCAAGGTTTCTGCGAGCTCCGCGGAGTTCACCGTCAACGCCGAGGCGATGGCGGCGGTTAGGGCGGATCTTGCGGAGAAGCGCGAGACGGTGGCGCGGGGCGGCTCGGAGCGGGCCCGCAAGCGCCATCTCGACCGCGGGAAGCTCCTGCCGCGCGACCGGGTCATGCGGCTCATCGATCCCGGATCGCCGTTCCTGGAGCTCTCGCCCATGGCGGCGTGGGACATGTATGGCGGCGACATTCACGGCGCCGGCCTCATCACCGGAATCGGCCGGGTGGAGGGGCGCGAATGCGTGATCGTCTGCAACGATGCGACCATCAAGGGCGGCACCTATTATCCGCTGACCGTGAAGAAGCACCTGCGCGCCCAGGAGATCGCGCGCGAAAACCGGCTGCCCTGCATCTATCTGGTTGATTCCGGCGGCGCCAACCTGCCGAACCAGACGGAGGTCTTCCCCGACCGGGAGCATTTCGGGCGCATCTTCTACAATCAGGCGACGCTGTCGGCCGAAGGCATCCCTCAGATCGCCTGCGTCATGGGTTCGTGCACGGCGGGCGGTGCCTATGTGCCGGCCATGTCCGACGAGACCGTGATCGTGCGCCGGCAGGGCACGATCTTCCTCGGCGGTCCCCCGCTCGTGAAGGCCGCGACGGGGGAGGTGGTGACGGCGGAGGAGCTCGGCGGCGCGGATGTCCATGCCCGCCAGTCCGGAGTTGCCGATCACTATGCCGCCGACGACACGCACGCCCTCTCCATCGTCCGCCGCATCGTCGCCGGCCTCAACCGGCGCAAGACGGTGGACATCCCGCTCAAGCGACCGCGCGAGCCGCACTATCCCGCCTCCGATCTCGACGGCATCGTGCCGGCGACGCTTGCGACCCAATACGATGCGCGCGAGGTGATCGCCCGCCTTGTCGACGCCTCGGAGTTCGACGAGTGGAAGGCGCTTTACGGCACGACCCTCGTCACGGGCTTTGCCCATCTGTGGGGCATGCCGGTGGGGATCATCGCCAATAACGGCATCCTGTATTCCGACTCCGCCCTGAAGGGCGCCCATTTCATCGAGCTGTGCTGCCAGCGCCGCATCCCTCTGGTCTTCCTGCAGAACATCTCCGGCTTCATGGTCGGCCAGCGCTACGAGGCGGGCGGCATCGCCAAGGACGGCGCGAAGCTCGTCACGGCGGTGGCGTCGGCCCAGGTGCCCAAGGTCACCGTCATCGTCGGCGGCTCCTTCGGGGCGGGCAATTACGGCATGTGCGGGCGCGCCTATTCCCCGCGCTTCCTGTTCATGTGGCCCAATGCGCGCATCTCCGTCATGGGCGGCGAGCAGGCCGCTTCCGTGCTTGCCCAGGTCAGGCGCGACAATCTGGAGGCCGACGGCGCGGGCTGGTCGGAGGTCGAGGAGGAGGAATTCAAGCAGCCCATCCGCGACCAGTATGAGCGCGAGGGCCACCCCTATTACGCGACCGCCAGGCTGTGGGACGACGGCGTGATCATGCCGTCGGAGACACGGATGACGCTCGCGCTCGCGCTGTCCGCCGCGCTCAACGCGCCGATTGGCGAGACGCGCTTCGGCGTGTTTCGTATGTGACCGGCGCGGGGTCGGGCACCAGCCGGCGATAGACCGGCTTCAGGAGCATCGGCAGGAAATAGATCGGGAACTGGGTGGAGACGAAGAACAGCCACGTCTCGTGCGGCACCTGCCCGCCCAGCGCTCCGATCACGATGGCGATGTTGCGCGCGCCGTTCGAGAAGCCGAAGGTCGCGGCATGCCGCCTGCCGAAACGCCAGAACAGGGCGAGCGTCAGCGCGTTGGCGACAAGGCTTAAGCCGAAGGCGAGCGCCATCAGCGACATCATATGGAGCGGATCGGCGAGCAATTCCGCCGTGATGCCGTCCATGAGGCCGATGGCGAAAATGACCAGCGTGATGATGTTGAGGCCGTCCATGGTGCCGAGATGGCGCGCGCGGCGCTCCGGCCCCAGAAGCCGGCGGCCGAGCCAGCCAGCGAGCGCCGCCCCGCGATCAGCGCGATCAGGCGGATTGCAAGCTCGAAACCGGAGATCGCGATGGCGTCGCCGGCCACGATCTCGGTGAAGATGGGCGTCGTGAGCGGATAGAGCGCGACGCCCGCGATCAGGAAGCCCAGGCTGACCGCGCCGTCGAGCCCGACGAGCATGCTGAGCGCGGGTGAGGACGACAGCGGTGCGGCCGACGTCCAGAAGATGAGGGCGAGCAGCAGTCCGGGATCGGGTGTCCAGAAGGCAAGGCTCGCGATCAGGAGGAGGGGCAGGGCGACCATCGCCCAGCCCTGCGCGGCCAGCAGCAGCCAGGGCCTGCGCAGCTGCGCCCAGACCGCGGAGATGTCGACCCGCATCATGACGATGGTGAGCATGACGAAGATGCACGGTGCCACGGCCGGCCGGAAGGCGGTGGCGAGATCGGGCCACGCCAGACCGATCAGAAGACCGCCGATGAGGATCTTCGTGCCATGTCGGGCGAGCGCCTCGAGAAATCCCACCACGGCGGGTCCTCATTCGTCAGGGGGCATATGGTCAGGTCGGTCACATATGCGAGGGCAGGACGGTTGCGATACCGGGAAACAGATATAGCACGATTACGGCGAGCACCATGATGGCGAACATCGGCGCGGCGGCCCGGGCGATGAAATCCATCTCGCGCCCGGTCATGCCCTGCAGCACGAACAGGTTGAAGCCGATGGGCGGGGTGATCTGGGCGATCTCGACCACGATCATCAGGAACACGCCGAACCAGATCATGTCGAAGCCCGCCTGCCGGATGATCGGCTCGACGACCGCCATGGTCAGAACGATGGCGGAGATGCCGTCGAGGAAGCAGCCGAGCACGATGTAGAACAGGGTGAGCGCGGCGATGAGCATGGCGGGCGAGAGCTGGAGGTCGGCAATCCACGTGGCGAGCGCGCGCGGGATACCGGTGAAGCCCATTGCGAGCGTCAGGAAAGAGGAGCCGGCGAGGATGAAGGCGATCATGGAGGAGGTCCGCGTCGCCCCGAGGAGAGACTCCCGGAACGACGCCCATGTGAGCTCGCCCTGCAGGGCCGACAGGACGAGGGCGCCGGCAACGCCCAGGACGGCGGCCTCCGTGGCCGTCGCGATTCCGGTATAGATCGCGCCCATCACCGCGAGGATGAGGGCGAGGACGGGCAGGAGCTGGCCGAGCGCGCGCACCCTCTCGCCCCAGCCATAGCGTTCCGCCGCGAAGTCGTCGCTCTGGCGCGTGGCGAGCGACCAGCCCATCACATAGGCCATGAACATCGCCGCCAGCATGAGGCCGGGCAGGATGCCGGCGATGAACAGCTTGGCGATCGATTCGTTGACCGCCACGCCATAGATGATGAGCGTGATGGAGGGCGGAATGAGTAGCCCGAGCGTACCGGCGCCGGCCAGCGTGCCGACGATCATGCGCTCGGGGTAGCGGCGCCGGCGCAGCTCCGGGATCGACATCTTGCCGACGGTGGCCACCGTCGCCGCCGACGATCCGGAGATCGCGGCGAAGATCGCCGAGCCCGCGATATTGACGTGGAGCAGCCCGCCCGGCAGCCGGTTCATCCAAGGCTGGAGGCCGCGGAACAGGTTCTCCGACAGGCGCGTGCGGAACAAGATCTCGCCCATCCACACAAAGAGCGGCAGGGCGGCGAGCGTCCAGCTCGAGCTTGCCGACCAGATGGTGGTCGCCATGGCGTCGCCCACCGGCCGCGCGGTGAACAGCATCATGCCGATGGTCGCCACCCCGATGAGCGAAAGGGCGATCCACACGCCGGTCCCGAGGAAGAGAAACAGGACGGCGAGGAAGATCGCCGTGTAGCCGATCTCGATCATGGGCTACTCGCTCAGTGTCTGGCTGGACCCGGAGAAGGGCGCGTCGATGTCGCGGGTGAGAAGCGTCTTGATCAGCGCATGCACGGCGGCGAGCGCCATCACCGAGGCGCCTGCGGCAAGGGCCGATTGGGGGATCCACAAGGGAGTGGCGTCGGCGCCCTCGCTCTTGTCTCCGAACTGCCAGGAGATCTCGGTCATGCGCACCAGATACCAGGCGAGATAGACGGAGAAGACGCTGGCCACGCCGAGGCACCAGACCTCGACGGCGAAGCGCGCGCGCCCGGCGAGCCGGTTGCGCAGGAGCGCGACGCGGATATGGCCGCCCTCGCGGAAGGTATAGGCGAGCGCCAGGAAGGCCGACGCCGCCATCGCATAGCCGGAATAGGCGGTCAGCCCCGCAACATAGAGCCCGGCCATGCGGGTCAGGATGCTCAGGGCGACGCAGAGCGCCAGCAGCACGAGAAAGCCCGCCGCCACCGCGCCGGCGAACGTGTAGATCCGGTTGAGCGCCCGGTCCAGACCGGTCAGCAGATCGCGCATGGCGACGGTTGTCCTTCTTCCGAACATGCCCGGAACTCCCTGGTCATCCCGGCGCCTGTTGCCGGGATCCATTGGCGCCGCCGCTCATGCACAGGCCTGCCTTTGGTCCTCACCGGGCCCTTCTTCGTCATCCCCCGCGCAAGCAGGGATCGATGTCTTTGACGTTCATGTCTTTGATGTTGCGTTGGATTCCCGCTTTCGCGGGAATGACGAACGGTAACCCTTGAGCGAACCGAAGCGCCACCAGGTCCCGGGAACAGGCCCCGGGACCACGCTTGAGGATCAGGCACCCGACCGGTGCCCATCATGGGCGACAGGTCAGCCATCGAGAGGAGGATGCAGGCGCTACGGCCTCCATCACTCCATGCCCTGATAGGCGTCGATGACGGCCTTGCCCTTGTCGCCGGCACGCTCGAGCCATTCGGCCATCATGGTCTGGCCGATCTCCTTGAAGTCAGCGGCGAGCTGCTCGCTCGGCGGGGCGACGGTCATGCCGTTCTCCGCGAGCTGCTCCTTGTACCAGTTGGCGAGCTCCTCGGCCTTCGCCCAGCCGCGCTCCTCCGCGGCGCCGGCCTTCTCCAGGACGACCGCCTGCATTTCCTCGTCGAGGCCGTTCCAGGCGTCCAGATTGACCAGGACCATGTTCTTCGGCAGCCAGGCCTGAACGTCGTACCAGTATTTGACGTGCTCCCAGATCTTGCGGTCATAGCCCGTGGAGCCCGACGAGATCATGCTCTCCACGACGCCCGTGGCGAAGGCCTGCGAGATTTCCGCGGCCTCGATCTTGGTCGGCACGGCACGCATGAGCTCCGCCAGCCGCGCGGTCGCGGCGTTGTAGGCGCGGAACTTCACGCCCTCCATGTCGGCGGCCTCGTCGACCTCCTTGTTCACATAGAGGCCCTGGGGCGGCCACGGCACGGCGTAGAGGAGCTTCAGGCCCTTGAGCTCCAGCACCTCCTCCAGGGCGGGCTTCGAGGCTTCGTAGAGCTTGCGGGCATCGTCGAAGCTCGTGGCGAGGAACGGGATCGAATCGATCTCGAAGATGGCGTCCTCGTTGCCGAGCGCGGAGATCAGCCGCTCGCCGATGGGTGCCTGGCCGGTGCGCACGGCACGGAAGATCTCGCCGCCCTTGAACAGCGAGCCGCCGGGGTGAGCCACGATCTCCAACTCGCCGCCGGTCGCCTCGGTGACCTCCTCGGCGAATTGCGTGGCGTTCTCGGAATGATAGTTGGAGGCCGCATAGGCGAGCGGCATGTCCCAGGTTTCCGCCGCGGCCGGAGCGGCGGACACGGCCAGTCCCGCAGCCGCCAGCGCGCCGGCGAGCTGCACCTTAAAGCGAGTCATGATCGACCCTCCCTCTTGTTGATCGCCCCGTGATTGTTCAAGCATGGGCCGAGCTTATCGGCCGTCCGCCCATGCGGCAAGCATGCCGGATCCGCCGCCGGAAGCCTTGTCCAGGCTCCAGGCGGCGGATCCGTCGGGGAGGGGAGGGATGTGGCGTGCGGGAGGCTACTGGGCGACGCGGATCGGCCGGCCGTTGGCGGTCCAGTGAATGCCGCATTCGCTCTTGTCGAGGCCGGACCAGCGGCCCGCGCGGGCATCCTCGTTGTCGGTGACAGGACGGGTGCAGGGCATGCAGCCGATGGAGCGATAGCCGACGGCGGTCAGCGGATGGCCGGGCAGGCCATGGTGCTCCATGTAGCCGGCGATATCCTCCGCGCTCCAGTCGGCGAGCGGGTTGGCCTTGAGCCGCCAATCCGCCGTCTCCAGCATGGGCAGCACCGCGCGCTCGCCGCCATGCATGCGCTTGCGCCCGGTGATCCATGCGGTGAAGCCGCGCAGCGCGCGCTCCAGCGGCACCACCTTGCGGAAGTGGCAGCAGGCGTCGGGCGCGCTCTGCCAGAGCGTCCCGTCCGGGTCGAGGGCGGGCGTCTCGTGCGCCTCCGGCCCGATGGAGCGGACGTCGGTGAGGCCGAGCCGGGCGATAAGCCGGTCGCGATAGAGGAGCGTCTCCGGGAACAGCTTGCCGGTATCGAGGAAGACCACCGGCGTCGCGCGGTCGATCTCGGAGATCATGTGGAGCAGCACCGCCGATTCCGCACCGAAGGAGGAGACGAGCGCGATGCGGCCCGGAAACACCTCCTGGATAAGCGGGGCGAGGAGGGCTGCGCCCGACAGCTCGCCATAGCGGCGGATCACGAGGTCGTAGCGGATCATGTGTTCGATCCTCCCGATGCGCAGGTGGACGGGGAGCGGTCGGCCGTCGCGGCGGCCAACCGGCTGGCGCGCGCGCCGAACACCTCCGCCGGCGCGTAACCGTGGCCGGGGACATAGCCCGACTGATAGGTCAGCGACATGGAGGTCGCCGCCGCGATCACCTCGTCGAGCTCGAAGCGGTCGTCGAGCGCGAAGGTTTCCACGCCACACTGACGCAGGAAGGCGACCTGATCGGGGACGATATGGCCGCGCGCGCGGATCTCGGCCTTGAAGCCGAGCTGCCGGCTGAGCTGATGGGCCTGGGAGAAGGCGCGCCCGTCGCTGAATTTCGGCAGCTCCAGCACGATCAGGTCGAGCCGGTCGAGATAGGGCGCAAGCGCCGCCGCCTCCAGATCGTTGGGCAGCACCACGCCGACCCGCCGTCCCTGGCGGACGAGGTCGTCGGCCTCGTGCTCGAGCCGGTCGAAGGAGACGAGGACGTCGCCCGTCTCCGGCACCGGCCCGTCCGCGTCGGCCTCGACCCAGCTGTCGGCGATGATCGCGCCATCCTTAACGAGCGGCATAGAGTGCCTCCTTGAACGGGGCCGCGCCGAGGCGGGAATAGGTGTCGAGGAAGGTCTCGCCATCGGCGCGTTCGGCGAGATAGGTCCCGACGATGGTCTCCACGGCATCCGGCACCTCCTCTCCGGAGAAGCCGGGCCCGATGAGCGAACCGACCGCCGCGTCGTCGTCGCCGCGTCCGCCGAGCGTGATCTGGTAGAACTCCACGCCCTTCTTCTCCAGTCCGAGAATGCCGATATTGCCGATATGGTGGTGGCCGCAGGCATTGATGCAGCCGGAGATGTTGATCCTGAGCGGACCGATATCGTGCTGCTGCCTGAGATCCGCGAACCGCCGGCTCAGGGCCTGCGCGACAGGGATCGAGCGCGCGGTGGCCAGCGCGCAATAGTCGAGGCCGGGGCAGGAGACGATGTCGGTCGCCAGGTCGAGATTGGCGGCCGCCAGCCCGTGCTCCGCCAATGCCTGCCAGAGCGCGTGGAGATCGGCCTTCCTGACATCGGGCAGGACGAGGTTCTGGCGGTGCGAGACACGGATCTCGCCGAAGCTGTAGGCCTCGGCGAGATCGGCGACGGCACGCATCTGGTCGGCCGTCGCGTCGCCCGGAATGCCGCCTTCCGGCTTCAGCGAGATATTGGCGATGGCATAGCCCTCGACCTTGTGATCGGCGACGTTGGAGCGCACCCACTGGGCGAAGGCCGGATCCTTCAGCCGCGCCTCCTCGAAGGAGGCCACGACCTTGGGCTGGCTCTCATAGGCGGGCGGTGCGAAATAGGCGGCGATACGCTCCAGCTCGGCGGCCTCCACCTCGATGGGGCTCTTGTCGAGGCGGACATATTCCTCCTCCACGCGGGCGCGGAACTCCTCGGCGCCGAGCTCGTGCACGAGGATCTTCACGCGGGCCTTGTACTTGTTGTCGCGCCGGCCGGCGAGATTGTAGACGCGCATGATCGCTTCCAGATAGCGCAGGAGCTCGCGCTCGGGTAGCCAGTCGCGCACCGTCACCGCGATCATGGGCGTGCGGCCGAGGCCGCCGCCGACCATGACCTCCCAGCCGGGCTCGCCCTCGTCGTTCAGATGGAGCCGCAGGCCAATATCGTGCGCCTTGGTCGCCGCGCGGTCGTGTGGCGCGCCGGTCACCGCGATCTTGAACTTGCGCGGCAGGAACGAGAACTCCGGATGGAGCGAGGACCATTGTCGGATGAGCTCGGCGACGGGCCTGGGATCGGCGATCTCGTCGGCGGCGACCCCGGCCCAGGCGTCGGTCGTGACGTTGCGGATGCAGTTGCCGGAGGTCTGGATGGCGTGCATCTCCACCTCCGCCAGCTCGTCCAGGATGTCCGGCACGTCCTTCAGGGCGGGCCAGTTGAACTGGATGTTCTGGCGCGTGGTGAAATGGCCGTAGCCCTTGTCGTAGACCTCCGCGATCCGGGCGAGCCGGCGCATCTGGTCGGCCGACAGCGTGCCGTAGGGCACCGCGACCCGCAGCATATAGGCATGGAGCTGGAGATAGAGGCCGTTCATCAGCCGGAAGGGCTTGAACTCCTCCTCCGTCAGCGCGCCGGAGAGCCGCCGCTCCACCTGGTCGCGGAACTGGGAGACGCGCTCCTTCACGAAGCGATGGTCGAACTCGTCATAGCGATACATGGGATCGGTCCTCCATCACGGTGCGGTGGCCTGGAAGCCGCCGCCGGCACCCTCGGCCTGCTTGCCGAGATCGGTGCGCACGGTCGGCCCCAGCGTGCGGATGCGCTCGCGGATATGGCTCGGGCGCACCCGGCCGTCCACGCGCTCCACATCGATGAGATAGGCGTCGGTCACGAGGTTTCCGGCCTCCGCCGCATGTCCGCGCGCCTCCAGTGCGGAGGCGGCTTCGGCCTCCTGGGCGACGGCGGCGTCGTCGATCCTCGGGCTCCAGTCGCCCGAGCGGGTGAGAAAGACCACCAGCCCGTCATCGAGCCGGTTGGCAGTCAGGGCCTTGCCCTTTTCGGTCGTCATGGCAGCACCTTCAGCCAGGCGGCGTGGGCCGCGTCGGAATCTGTGGGAAAGGGCTCAGACAGGCGGGAGCCGTCGCGCGGAGCCTCCGGCCGGGTTGCCGCCTCCGGCGCACCGATGAGCAGGAGGGCGGGGCCCTCTATGCCGTAATCGCGAAGGCCGCTGGCCAGCGCGGCGAGATTGGTGTCGACGGAGAGTTCCTCCTCGAGCGTCCCGTTCTCCACGACGGTCACGGGCGTCGCGGCGTCTGCGCCGGCAGCCAGCAGGCTGCGGCCGACATGGCCCGCCGCGCGCACCCCCATATAGACGGCGAGCGTCGCGCCGGAGCGCACCAGGGCGTCCCAGTCGTGCTCGGCGGTACCGTCCTCGCTCGCCCCGGTCAGGAGGGTGATGGCGCGGTGGCTGCCGCGCTGGGTCAGCGGCTGGCGCAGGGAGGCTGCGCAGCCGAGCGCGGCGGTGATGCCCGGTACCACCTCGACCGGGATGCCGTTGGCCTCCAGCGCCGCCTGCTCCTCGCCGCCGCGCCCGAAGATATAGGGGTCGCCCCCTTCAGCCGCACGACGAGCTTGCCGGCGAGCGCCTCGCGCACGAGCAGGCGATTGATCTCCGACTGGCTGTGCGACGGCCCGCCCGGGCGCTTGCCGACCAGCACGCGCTCGGCGTCCCGGCGCGCATAGTCGAGAATGCCGGGGGAGACGAGGCGGTCATGGACGATGATGTCGGCCTCCTGGAGCAGCCGCTGGGCCTTCAGCGTCAGGAGTTCCGGATCGCCGGGCCCGGCGCCGACCAGCGCGACCCGCCCGAACCGGGCCTCCCGGCCCGCATCGTCCAGGTCGCGCTCGAGCGTGCGCTCGAAGGCGTCATGGTCGCGGGTCAGGAAGGAATCGCGTGTGCGCCCGAAAAAGAAGGAGCGCCAGAACCGGCGGCGCGGCGCACCTTCGGGCAGGGTGGACGCGACGCGGTCGCGCAGGGCCCGGCCCCGTGTCGCCAGCGCGCCGAGCGCGGGCGGCAGCATGGCCTCGATGCGCGACTTGAGGCCCTGGGCGAGCACGGGCGCGGCACCCTCGGTGCCGACGGCGACGACCAGCGGATCGCGGTCGATCAGCGCCGGCATGAGCGCGCTGCACAGCTCGGGGCGGTCGACCACATTGGTGGGCACGTTGGCCGCGCGTGCCGCGTCGGCGAGCGCCTGGGCGCGGGCGCCGTCCTCGCCCGCCACGAACAGGACGTCGGCGAGCGCCACGTCCTCGGGCGTGGCATGGCGCTCCTGCCAGCGGATGCGGGCAGACGCGGCGAGATCGGCGAGCTCCGGCGTGAGACGCGGGGCGAACACCGTGACGGTCGCTTCGGTGCGCAGCAGCAGGCGAACCTTCTGGGCGGCCGCCTCGCCGCCGCCGGCCACGATCGCCGACCGGCCGGAGAAGTCGAGAAACAGGGGGAAATAGCGCATGGGAATGCCTCCCGGAGATTGGGCGCTCAAACCTGTTCGGCGAGCGTGAGCTCGAGCCCGTCGAGCGCTTCCGACCAGATGATCTGGCAGGACAGGCGCGATGTGTCCGACAGGATCGGCAGCTCGTCGAGCTTGTCTTCCTCGTCGTCGGTGGCCGGCGAGATGCGTGCCGCCCAGTCCGGCGAGACGTGGACATGACAGGTCGCGCATTCGCATGCCCCGCCGCACAGGCCCTCGATATCGAGGCCGTGCTCGCGGATGATCTCCATCACCCGCCAGCCCTCGACGGCTTCCAGTTCGTGGGTGTTGCCCGAATGGTCCTTGACGCGGATGATGCCCATCGGTCCAAACTCCTGAAGAGGCGGCGTTAAACGGTCGTCCAAGGCGGTGCGAAACCGGGTCGTTCGTTATGTCAAACGGCCGTATGAAGCGGAAAACGAGGCGGGGATCTCATGGGCGAGGCGCGATTTATGCTTGATGTACGCTCGCGAATGAGGGATATGTGGCCTACGCTCTCCATTCCGGTCGTTCGTAATAACGAACAAGAGTTCTAAAAAAGGAACGGCATGATGTCAAGCCGTCGCCGGTCGCGGCCGGCTCACGAAAGCGAGAACGAGTTCACGCCGTCGCTGGGCAAGACGATCCAGCGCCTGCGCAAGGCCTACAATCTGTCGCTGGGCGAACTGTCGGAGCAGTCCGGCGTGGCCAAGTCGATCATCTCGCAGATCGAGCGCAACGAGACCAATCCGACCATCGGCACGGTCTGGCGCCTGTCGCGCGCGCTCGACATCACGCTCGACGAGGTGTTGAAGGTCGATTCCCGGCCGAATTTCCTGCAGCATCAGAAGCGCGCGGGCGTGCCGGTACTCACCAGCCAGGACGGGTTGTGCACGCTGACCATACTGGGCTCGCTGGAGATGGTGGAATTCCTCCAGTGGTACCATTTCGAGGCCAAGCCCGGCGGCGTTCTGGAATCCGAACCCCACCAGCCCGGCTCCGTGGAGCACCTGTCGATCCTCAAGGGCACGCTGGAGATCACGGTCGACGGCGAGACGAAGGTGGCGGAGGAGGGCGAGACGCTCCGCTATCGCGGCGACCGCCCGCACAGAATCGCCAATATCGGCGACACGGACGCCGCCGCGACCATGGTCGACGTCCTGAAGGTGGTCACCGCGCTCGACGAGCGGCGCTGAGGCGGATATCCGCCCTGTTCACGCCGGGAGAAGCCGGAACGGTCAGGCGCTGAGCGGCCAGGACAGCCTGCGGTCGGCCTCGGCGATCTCCTCGACGACCCGGGCGATGCCGGAGCGTTCGCCCATGCGCCGATACCAGGCGGCAAGCCCCGGGAACCGGTCGAGATCCGGCCCGTTGAGCCGCACCGCATAGTGGATCGTCGTGAACATGGCGATGTCGGCGACCGAGAAAGTCCCGCAGAAATGGTCTTTTCCGCCGAGCCGGTTCTCGAGCCGCCGGTAATGGTCGCCGATCGCCGCCATGGCGCGCCGGCCGTCCTCCTCGCGGGTCTTGCGGAGCCCGGCGTCGGCGGGCGGCGGTTCGTTGCGGTACATGATGCGGCGCACATCGGCGAGGAGGATCTCGTCGGCATCGAGCTCGACGAGGCGGCAGCGCGCCTTCTCCGCCGGGTCGGACGGGTAGAGCGGCGGCACGGGATGGGCCTCCTCGAGATATTCGAGGATGACCGTCGAATCGAAGAGCGTGAGATCTCCGTCGACCAGCACCGGCACCTGGCCCTTGGGATTGGCGGCAATGACCTCCGGCGCTTTCGGCCGGTATCCCTCCGACTGCGTGAAGGCGACCTCGACGCGCTCGAAATCGAGGCCCTTCTCGTAAAGGGCGATCTCCACCTTGCGGGAGAACAGGCTCAGGGGTCCCGAATAGAGCCGCATGGCGTTTCCTTCCGAGTCGGTTGTCGGCAGCGCCATGAACAATACGGGAACATCCGGATCGGCACAATCGCCAATCGCTGGACTGTCTTGACAGGGCTCGCGGCGGGGTCCCCGTCGTCAGACCCCGTAATAGTCCCGGTACCATGTCACGAAGGCGGAGACGCCGTCCTCGATGCTGGTCGCGGGGCGATGGCCGGTGGTGGCAACGAGGTCTTCCACATCCGCCCAGGTCTCCGCGACGTCGCCGGGCTGCATATCGAGGAAGCGCTTGTCGGCCTCCCGGCCCAGAGCCTGCTCGAGAACCTCCACATAGCGCATCAGGTTTTCAGGCTGCGCATTGCCGATATTGAACAGCCGGTAGGGCCCGGTCGGGCTGGTCGCGGGGTCGGGCGCCATGGCGTCCCAGTCCGGATCCGGTGCCGGGGCGTGGTCGATCAGCCGGACGATGTTCTCCACGATATCCCCGACATAGGTGAAGTCGCGCTTCATGCGGCCGTGATTGTAGATCTCGATGGGCTCGCCGGCGAGGATCGCGCGGGCGAACTTGAAGAGCGCCATGTCGGGCCGCCCCCAGGGGCCGTAGACGGTGAAGAAGCGCAAGCCCGTCACCGGAACGGCGAAGAGATGGGCGTAGGAATGCGCCATCGCCTCGTTGCCGCGCTTGGTCGCGGCATAGAGCGAGACCTGATGCGCCGTGCCGTCATGGACGGTGAAGGGCATGCGCCCGTTGAGCCCGTAGACGGAGGAGGTGGAGGCGTAGATCAGATGCTCCGGGCGGCGATGGCGGCAGGCCTCCAGCACCGACAGGAAGCCCGTGATATTGCTCGACACATAGTCGAACGGCGCCTCCAGGCTGTAGCGCACGCCCGCCTGGGCGGCGAGATGGATCACGATATCGGGCTCGCGCTCGTCGAAGAGCGCGGCCATGCCCTCCGCATCCTCCAGGCTGGCCCGGACCTCGGTGAACCCCTCATAGGGCTTCAGCCGCTCGAGCCGCGCCTCCTTCAGGCGCACATCGTAATAGGCGTTGACATTGTCGAGCCCGATGACGCGCGCGCCATCCTGGAGAAGCCTGAGCGCCAGATGGTTGCCGATGAACCCCGCGGTTCCGGTAACCAGGACGGTGCGCTCCTTGATCGGTTTTGTCGGCATGGACGGTTCCCGCGCGAAAACATGGCCTGAAAGTCACTGCCGTCTATGTGAACCAGCCGCCGGGGGCCGTCAACCGCGGCGGGCGGAGCCTCGCCCGGCGCTGTTGCCCCGGCGCGCAAGGTCTGCCCAAATGAGTGTCGCAAATGAGCATCGCTGCCGGCACCGGCGGAAAGGTGAGGGAATGGGGCAGGACGGGCAGGACAAGGCACCGGCGGAGCTCGGCCAGATCGCGGCCGCGCTCGTCGGCTCGAAGGTCACGATCTTCGCCCAGGACCGGCGGCTGTGCTATCTCTGGATCCACAATCCGCCCGAGGGCTTCGGCACCGACCGGCTGATCGGCCGCAGCGACGAGGACGTGCTGCCCGAGGAGACCGCCCGGACGGTCGTGCCGGTCAAGCGCAAGGCCATCGCGCGCGGGCGGCGCCAGCACTGCACGGTCGCCATGACGCTGGCCGACGGCCACGAGCACTGGTTCGACCTGGCCGTCGAGCCCACACGCGGCGCGGACGGACGGGTGACGGGGATCACCTGCACTGCCATCGACATCACCGACCGCATGACGATGGAGCAGCGCATGAGCGTTCTCATGCGCGAGCTCGCGCACCGCTCCAAGAACCTGCTCGCGGTCATCCAGGGCATCGCCAATCAGACGGCACGGACGAGCGGCTCCATCGCCCAGTTCAGCCAGCGCTTCAGCGGCCGGCTGAGCGCGCTCGCCCATGCGCAGGACCTTCTGACCGCCACGAACTGGCAGGGCGCCTCGCTCGACGCGATGGTGCGCTCGCAGCTCGGTCCCTATCTGGAGGCCTATGGAGACCGGATCGGGACGGGCGGGCGGCCCGTCACGCTGAAGCCCAATGCGGCGCAGTATCTGGGGCTCGCCATTCACGAGCTCGGCGCGAACGCGGCCAGGCACGGCGCGCTCTCGGTGCCGGGTGGCACGGTGTCGGTCTCCTGGCGCTTCACGCCGGCGCGCAAGGACGGGACGCGGCGGTTCGTCCTCCTGTGGCAGGAGCATGGCGGACTGCCACCGAAACCGGCCGGGGACGGGCACGGCTTCGGCCGCGTGATGCTCGAGCGCATCGTGCCGCAGGCGCTCGGGGCCGACGCCACGCTCCGCTTCGCCGGGGAGGGGCTCGTCTACCGCCTCGTCATTCCCGAGGGCGAGCTGGCGCAGGCCGCGGGGCGGTGAGCGCCGGTTTTCGCGCACCGGTTCACGGCTGCTCGCCGTCATAGCCCTCGATGATCAGGATATCGGCGACGGAGGCCGCCTCCCGGAGCGCCTTGGCCTTGCGGTATTCCGGCGAGTAGTAGCATTCCACCGCGACGTCGTAGGAGGGGAACTCGATCACCACATTGCGCTCGCGCGAGGTTCCCTCGACCGCCTCGAACCGTCCGCCGCGCACCAGGAAGCGCGCGCCGTATTTCGAGAACGCCTCGGCATTGGCGGCGACATAGGCCTTGTAGGCTTCCGCGTCGGAAACGGTGACCCGTCCGATCCAGTATCCCTTCGCCATGGTTCGTATCTCCCTGTCAGTTCAAACAACGTCGGATCGGGCGGCGCCGGCCCGTCCCCGCCATCACAGCCGCCACAGCACGCAGCGTCCGGGCCGCGCGGCGCGGTCGAGCCGGGCGTGAATGTCGGCCACGAAGACGGGGCCGGACGGGGCGAGGCAGCGCTCGACCAGCGGCCAGGGATCGGCGCCGAACGCCTTGTGGGGCACGGCGAGCACGACCGCCTCGGCGGCGTGGAGCCTGTCCTCCGGCGTGTGCTCCAGCCCGTAGACGCGGGTCAGCTCGTCCGGGTCGCACATCGGATCGTGGATCTGGACGGAACAGCCGAACTGCTCGAGCTCGGCGACCAGATTGGCGACCTTGCTGTTGCGGATGTCGGCGATATCCGGCTTGAAGGTCACGCCCAGAACGGTCACGCGCGGCGGCACGGCAATCGCGTTGGTGGCACAGCCGCGGATGAGCTGGCGTGCGACGAAGCCCGGCATGTCCTCGTTGAGCTTGCGCCCGGCGAGCACGATCTGCGCCTGATAGCCGGTCATCTGCGCCTTGTGGGTGAGATAGTAGGGGTCGACGCCGATGCAGTGGCCGCCGACGAGGCCGGGCGTGAACTTGAGGAAGTTCCATTTCGTGCCGGCCGCCTCCAGAACGTCGTGCGTGTCGACGCCGAGGCGCTCGAAGATCACGGCGAGCTCGTTGACGAGCGCGATATTGAGGTCGCGCTGGGTGTTCTCGATCACCTTGGCGGCTTCCGCCACCTTGATCGACGGCGCCTTGTGGACGCCCGCCCTCACCACTGCGCCGTAGAGGGCGGCCACCCGGTCGAGGGCGGCCCCGTCGCTGGCCGCGACCACCTTGGTGATGGCCTCGAAGGGGTGGGCCTCGTCGCCCGGGTTGATGCGTTCCGGCGAGTAGGCGACGGCGAAATCGGTGCCGAGCTTCAGGCCCGAGCGCGCCTCGAGGATCGGCACGCATACCTCTTCCGTCGCGCCGGGATAGACCGTCGATTCATAAACCACCACCGCGCCGCGCCGGAGCACCTCGCCGACCGTCGCGGAGGCCCGCTCGAGCGCGGAGAGGTCGGGCACATTGGCCGCGTCGATGGGGGTCGGCACGGTGACGATGTGGATATCGGCCGCGGCGATGTCGCGCGCCTCGCCCGTGAACCTCAGGCCGGGACAGGCGAGAGCCGCCGCATCGACGCTGTTCGTGCGATCCTCGCCGCGCGACAGGCCCGAGACGCGGCTTGAATCGCTGTCGAAGCCGATGACCGTAAAGCCCGCTCCTGCAAAGGAAACCGCGACTGGCAGCCCGACATAGCCGAGCCCAATGACTGAAACCGTTCGATCCACCGAAATGCCCCTCCGACTGGCCCGACCCATGGACGCGCCATCAAAGCCCTTGTGAGATGTGGAATGCAACTGTTTGCCGAGGAGACGGGCTATTCGACGATGATGACCTGTCCGGTGATCGCGCCTTCGACGCTTTTCGCATAGGCCCGTCCGACCTTTCCGGAAGACACCGGTTCATGGCCGGGGAACCACGCACCGTATCGCGGCACGGACACATCCAGGAGCCCCGGGCTCACGACATTGACCCGCAATCCACGCGGCATCTCGATGGCGGCACCGACAACGAAACCGCCGAGCGCACCGTTTGCGGTTGCAGCGCCTGTCCCCATTCTGATGGGATCGCGATCGAGAACACCGCTCGTCAGCGTGAAGGATCCCCCTTCGGTCACGGTGCCCAGGCCCGCGAGAACGAGATTGACCTGCCCCATGACCTTGTTCTCGAGACCGAGCATGAAGGTGTCCTGCGTGTAGTCGGCGAGCGGGCCGAAATGAACGTTGCCGGCGGTGGAAACCACCGCATCGACTTGGCCGGTTCTGGCATACATGGCTTCGACGGATGTGCGGTCCGCCATGTCGACCCGGACCTCGCCGCTCGACCTGCCTGCAGTGACGATGTCGTGGCGTGCGCCCAGCTCCTCGCAAACGGCTTTGCCGATATCGCCCTCGGCTCCGACGACAATGATCTTCATCCTGACCTCCTTCGGTTGGCTGCATGAGAGGGCGCGAAAAGCGGCCCTGGTCGTAATCGGAGCCTGGGACTGTAAACCTCGCCCGATGGGTTTGGCAGCACCGCCGTCTCCTCTGGCGGCATCGCCGCGGCGATGCTATCAGGCTTTATGGACAAGACGACGGGTTTCGATCTCGACCGCATTCGCGCGGACACGCCCGCGACGGCGGGGCTCATCCATCTCAACAATGCCGGCGCGGCTTTGCCGCCGGAGCCTGTGGTGCGCGCCATCTGCGACCATATCGCTCTGGAGGCGCGGCTCGGCGGATACGAGGCGGCCGACGCGGAGCGTGCGCGTATCGAGGCGGTCTACGATTCGCTCGCCCGGCTGGTGAACGCGTCCCGGCCGGAGATCGCGCTCATGCCCCATGCGACGGCGGCCTGGCAGCTCGCCTTCTATGCGCTCGACTTCCGGGCGGGCGACCGCATCCTGACCGCGCGGGCCGAATATGCCGCCAACTATGTGGCTTATCTCCAGATGAGCCGGCGCACGGGCTGTGTGATCGAGACCATCCCCGACGACGAGACGGGCGCCATCGACACGGGCGCGCTGGAGCGCATGATCGACGGGCGCGTGAAGCTCGTCTCGGTCACCTGGTTGCCGACCAATGGCGGGCTCGTGAACCCGGCCGCCGAGATCGGCCGCATCGCGCGCGCCCACGGGGTGCCCTATCTCCTCGACGCGTGCCAGGCGGTCGGCCAGATGCCGGTGGATGTGGAGGCGCTGGGATGCGATTTCCTGAGCGCCACGGGCCGGAAGTTCCTGCGGGGGCCGCGCGGCACGGGCTTCCTCTATGTGCGAAAGAGCTGGCTCGACCGGCTCGAGCCGCCCATGCTCGATCACTATGGCGCGCCATGGGTCTCGTCCGATGCCTATGAGCTGCGGTCCGACGCGCGCCGCTTCGAGTGCTGGGAGAAGCCCTACGCCCTGACGCTCGGCCTTGGCACGGCGGCGGATTATGCGCTGGCGCTCGGCCTGGAGACCATTCGCGACCGGGCCTGGCGCCTTGCGGAGACGTTGCGCGCCGGGCTCGCCCGGATACCCAGCATCACGGTGCGCGATCTCGGCCATGAGCGCTCCGCCATCGTCACATTCGACCATGACCGCGTGCCGGCCGGCGACATCAAGGCGGCGATGCGCGGGGCAGGGATCAATGTCAGCGTGTCCTCGCCCTCCAGCACGCTCCTGGACGCGACCGCCCGGGCCCTGCCGCCGGTGGTGCGCGTCTCGCCGCACTACTACAACAGCGAGGCCGAGATCGCGGCTGTCCTCGACAGGCTCGAGGAGATTGCTGGCCAGTGAGCGGCGGCGGTCGCGCGGGAGGCGGGCGCCTTTCCATGCCCGGGCGTCTCGATCTTCGGACATGGTGTTGCCTTGAACGCAACACATACGATCCGCAATTCGACTATGGCACGCCAAGCGATACGGATACCTTGCCGCATTCGTCAAAATCATGACGGGCCGGCGCGACGGGGCGCGCCCAGGGTCCGGGGAGGCATGATATGGAAGCACTACGGAACACGGCGACGCTCTGGCGGCTGCATCTCGCCGTGCTCGTCATCACTATCGTTTCGGAGCTGATCGGCATTCGCAAGATCCCGATCGGTATCGGCGCGATCCTTCTTCTGCCGCTGCTCTACGCCTTCGTCTTCGGGCTTCTGGTCAACCCGAATGTGGTGAAGGGGGCCCGCAAGCTGATCGGCGAGCGCGAGGTGAAGGCGGCGACCCCGCTCATCGTCATCGCGATCATGCCGTTCATCGCCAAGTTCGGCACGACCATCGGGCCCGCCATGGACAAGATCATCGCCGCGGGCCCGGCGCTCCTGCTTCAGGAGCTCGGCAATCTCGGCACCATCGTGATCGCCTTCCCGATTGCGGTCTGGGTGCTGCGCATGGGCCGGGAAGCGATCGGGGCGACCTTCTCCATCGCGCGCGAGCCCAATATCGCCATCATCGCCGACCGCTATTCCCTGAAGAGCCCCGAGGGCGCGGGCGTCATGGGCGTCTATGTGGTGGGCACGCTGTTCGGCACCTTCGCCTTTGCCATCATGGCCTCGCTCTTCGCCTCCTTCGAGGTGTTCGATCCACGCGCGCTCGCCATGGCCTGCGGCGTCGGCAGCGGGTCGATGATGGCGGCCTGCTCCGGCGCGCTTGCCTCCGCCCTGCCGGAGATGAAGGACGAGATCCTCGCGCTCGCCGGCGCGAGCAACCTTCTGACCTATGCCACCGGCCTCTATGCGGCACTCTTCATCGCCCTGCCGGTGGTGGAGAAGCTCTACGGCCTGTGCCGGCCCGGTGACGCCGCCGGCGCCCCGACCTACGCGAAAGGGGAGTGACGCCCATGTCGACCGCAGTCGCTGAGACCTCCAGGCGCCCGCATATCGACCTTGGCCAGCACGCTGTCGTGCTGGTGGTCGTGTCCATCCTCTGCCTCGTCGCCAACACGGTCGGGGCGGGGCTTCCCGTTGGGGCCGGCCTCGTCGGCATCGTCGTGCTCTACGCCATCGTCATGGTCGGGCTGATGCTTGCCAAGTGGATGCCGTTCTACCTGCCGAGTGTGGCGTGGATCTCGCTTGTGGGCATCGTCGCGACGCTCAACGGCGTTCCCGGCTCGCAATGGGTCGTGGATCAGGTCTCCAACGTCAACTTCCTCGTGCTCGCGACGCCGTGCCTGGCCTATGCGGGTCTCGCCATCGCGCGCGAGGAGATCGATATCGCCAAGACGTCGGGCTGGCGCATCTTCATCGTCGCGCTGTTCGTGCTGCTCGGCACCTATCTCGGCTCCGTGGTTATCGCGGACCTGATGCTCCAGTGGCAGGGCATCTGAGCGCGGCAGAAAACGGTTGAGACCGGCGGGCGGCTCTGGAACCGGAGCCGCCCGTTTTGCGTTTGGTCAAGTGCAACAGCATCGCGGCTTGTTAGGGTAGCCTTCCATGGGTCGCCTGCAGGCCCGAAGCCCCACCAATGCGACACGCCCGTTTTCCAATCGATCTGAGAAAGGACACCAGAGCCATGTCGGGTAATATCGAGCTTACCGATCAGGCGAAGAAGGCCTGTGCCGACGCGATGTTCAAGGCGCTTTCGGACACCTTCGTGCTCTATCTGAAGACGCACAATTTCCACTGGAACGTGGTCGGCCCGCAGTTCGTGAGCCTGCACAAGCTGTTCGAGGACCAGTATCAGGATCTCTGGAACACGCTGGACGAGATGGCGGAGCGCATCCGGGCGCTCGGCCAGCCGGTGGACGGCACCACGGCGAGCTTCAAGAACGCCGCCGAGATCAAGGAAACCGATGCGCGCCCCGCCGCCAAGGACATGCTGAAGGAACTCGTCGCCGACAACGAGACGGCGGTGCGCACGATCCGTGCGGCCTTCTCTACCGTCGACGAGGCGGGCGACGAGGCGAGCGCCGATCTCCTGACGGACCGGTTGAGCTATCACGAAAAGCAGATCTGGATGATGAAGAGCCTGCTCGAGGCATAGCGCCATCCACCCTGGGGGCTATTGCGCGCTTTACGCCGGACCCCCGCGATGCGACCCTCCTCCCGAAACCGGATATCGAGGGAGGAGGCGAGCATGGCCGTCGGACTTCTCGTGAATATCGACGTGGACGATCTCGACCGGGCCACGGCTTTCTATTGCGATGCGTTCGGGCTCGACATCGGGCGCCGCTTCGGCGGCGAGGTCATCGAGCTGATCGGCGCCTCCTCGCCCATCTACCTCCTCTCCAAGCCGGCTGGCAGCGCGGCCACCTCAACGACCGGCCAGACGCGGGACTATGACCGCCACTGGACCCCGGTCCATCTCGATATCGTCGTTCCCGACATCGAAGCAGCCGTCGCCCGCGCCGAAACGGCCGGTGCACGCATCGAGTCCCCGGTCAAGACCAGCAGCTGGGGACGGCTTGCCATGATCTCCGATCCCTTCGGACACGGCCTGTGCCTGATCGAGTTCATCGGGCGGGGCTATGACGAGATCGCTGATTGAGGCGCCAATCGGCAGGGAAGCGGAAATGGCAAGCACTCTTGACGGCGGTCGCGCCTGCGGCTCGGTTCGCTATCGCCTGGAGGACGAGCCGATCGTCGTCCATTGCTGCCACTGCCGCTTCTGCCAGCGCATGAGCGGATCCGCCTTCGGTCTCAATGCGATGATCGAAACCGAGCGGGTGACCCTTCTGGGCCGGACCCTGCCGGAGCCCGTTCCAACGCCCCCGACGCACCCGAAGGGGCAGGTCTGGTATCGCTGCCCCTCTTGCCAGGTATCGGTGTAGAGCGGGGAGGCGAATGCGCGTATCGGTGCGGCCCTCGACCGGGGGACTTGAAAGCCGTATCCGGGCGCTTTATCACAAGGGCTGGTTGCGGCTTTGCGTTCTTGCGTTGACGGCCTTGCCACAGGTCCTTTTCTCACCGCTTCCGGGACAACCCTTCTCCCTCCCTCGCGGGGCCCCATGCGCTTCTACATCTTTCTCGCGCTCGCGCCCCTCTTCTGGGCCAGCAACTGGGTCGTCGGCCGCGGGCTGCACGAGATCGTGCCGCCGGTCGGGCTGAACTTCGCGCGCTGGACGGTGGCCTTCCTCGTCATCGCGCCGTGGGGCGTGCCGCGGGTCGTCAGGGCATGGCCCGTGGTGAAACAGAACTGGAAGGTGCTTGGCGTGCTCGGCCTTCTGGGCGCCGGCCTGTTCCAGACCATGATCTATCTGGGGCTCAATTTCACCACGGTGATCAATGCCGTGGTCATCAACTCCACGCTCTCCTTCTTCATGCTGATTATCAGTTGGCTGATGCTGCGCGAACCCATGACGCGGCTGCAGATCGTCGGCGTCCTCATCTCCTTCGTCGGCATACTGGTCATCGTGGGGAGGGGGGACCCGGCCTTCGTCCTCGACATGCATTTCGGGCTCGGCGACCTCCTCATCCTCTGCGCCATGCCGCTCTGGGCGCTCTATTCGGTGATCCTGAAGCGCTGGCCGCCGAGCCTGCCGGCCTTCGAGACACTGACGGTCATCTCCGGCATCGGCTTCCTCGTCATGTTGGTGCTCTATACGGGCGATGCGGTGCTCTTCGGCCGCCACCTGCCGCTCGACGACGGGCGCATCTGGGCGGCCATCGCCTATGTCGGCATCGTTCCGACCATCGCGGCCTTCTTCTGCTGGAACGAGGGGATCCGCGGGCTCGGCCCCAATATGGCGAGCTTTCTCTATCCGCTCATGCCGGTCTACGGCATGGTGCTCGCCATCATCTTCCTCGGCGAGGCGCTTCATGCCTATCAGGTCGCAGCCCTCGCGATCATCCTCGTCGGCGTCTATCTGTGCACCGCCTTCCAGCCGAAACGGGCAGGGGCCGCGCGTGCGCCCGCGCCGTCACGCAGCCGTCACTGACGCTGTGTAGCGATGTCTCCCGAAGACGGGGCGGGCTCCGAATCGGCCCCTCAAGCGGGAGAACGGCACGGTGTCCGGCACCACGATCCGGCGGGGCGAGACCCGCAACAGGCTGAAGGCGGCGGTACACCGCCATCGCGCGGCGAGTGGCAACGGCGTTCTGGAACGCCTCTTCACCTTCGCCTTCAAGGGGCTCGTCTACCCACAGATCTGGGAAGATCCGGAGATCGATCTGGAGGCCCTGGAGATCGGTCCGGACCACCATGTGGTCACCATCGCGTCGGGCGGCTGCAATGTGCTGAGCTACCTCACGGCCGATCCGGCGCGCGTTACCGCCGTCGACCTCAACCGCGCCCATGTCGCGCTCACGCGGCTGAAGCTCGCCGCGGCCCGCCAGCTTCCCACCTACGAGACCTTCTACCGGTTCTTCGGCGAGGCCGACGAGCGCGCCAACATCGCCGTCTATGACCGGTTCCTCAAAGGCCGCCTCGATCGCGAGACGCGCGCCTACTGGGAAACGCGCACCGTGACCGGGCGCCGGCGCATCACGCTGTTCGCCCGCGACCTCTACCGCCACGGGCTGCTCGGCAAGTTCATCGGGCTGGCGCATGCCACGGCGCGGCTTTATGGCATCGACCCGAAGCTGATCCTTCAGGCGCGCTCGCTGGACGAGCAGCGCAGCGTGTTCGAGACGCTCTATGCGCCGCTGTTCGACCGGCGGCTGGTGCGCTGGGCGACGGGGCGGCGCGTCGCGCTGTTCGGGCTCGGCATTCCGCCCCAGCAATACGAGGCGCTGGCCTCCGCCGGCGCCGGCGACATGACACTGGTACTGCGCGAGCGGTTGGAGCGGCTTGCCTGCGGCTTTCCGGTGTCGGAGAACTACTTCGCCTGGCAGGCCTTCGCGCGCGGCTATGCACCGGATGCCTCCGGGCCGCTGCCGCCCTATCTCAGGCGTGAGCACTTTCGCCGGATCGCGGGCCGGGTGGAGCGCGTGCGCGTGCTCAACACCTCCTATACCGATTTCCTCGCCGAGCAGCCGGATGCCAGCGTCGACCGCTATGTGCTGCTCGACGCGCAGGACTGGATGACCGACCAGCAGCTCGACGCGCTGTGGACGCAGATCACCCGTACGGCGGCGCCTGGGGCGCGCGTCGTCTTCCGCACGGCCGCGGAGCCGAGCCTGCTGCCCGGACGGGTGAGCGACGCCATCCTCGGGCGCTGGACCTATGAGGAGGAGCGCTCCCGTTCCCTCACGGCCCGCGACCGGGCCTCGATCTATGGAGGCGTCCATCTCTACAGGCTCGATGGATAACGGGGCCGGGCTTTCCGGCGGCGCGGTCGCTGGCCGGATGGATCGCATCTACCGCTATCAGCGGTATGTCTACGATGCGACGCGGAAATACTATCTCATCGGCCGCGACAGGCTGATCGACGAACTCGCCCCGGCGCCCGGCGATCATGTGCTGGAGCTCGGCTGCGGCACGGGTCGCAATCTCGTGGCAGCGGCCCTGCGCTATCCCCGGGCGCACTTCACCGGGGTCGACATCTCCTCGGAGATGCTGAAGAGCGCGGAGCGCTCCGTGCGCGCCGCCGGGGTCGGGTCCCGCGTCCGGCTCGTCAGGGGCGATGCCGCTGCCGTCGGCGCCGACCGGATCGGGCCCGACGGGCGTTTCGGCCGGGTCTTCTTCTCCTATTCCCTCTCCATGATTCCCGACTGGCAGGGCGCGCTCGACCGCGGGCTTGCCGCGCTCGCCCCGGGAGGCCGGCTCCATATCGTGGATTTCGGCCAGCAGGAGCGGCTTCCCGTCCTCGCGGGCCGGGCCGTCTTCGCCTGGCTCGCCTATAACCACGTCACGCCCCGGGCGGGCCTGGAGGAGGCGCTGGCCGACCGCGCGGCGCGCCATGGCCTGCGTCTCGACTACCACCGCCTCGCGCGTGGCTATACCCACTACGCCATCCTTCGCGACGCCGAACAGCGCTCCTGAGTTCCATCATGCGGAAGACAGAGCGGGTCGGCCTTGCCGGCGCGCCAGAGCGCCACATATCAATCTGATAATTCCGTAGTGACCATTCCTGAAACTGAACGGGACACATCGACCATGGACGCCCAAGGCCCGAAAGACTCCGTTGCGCTCTATTACTGGCCGACGCCGAATGGCTGGAAGATCACCATCATGCTGGAGGAATGCGGGCTGCCCTACGAGGTCCGCTATGTGGATATCGGCAAGGGCGAACAGTTCGAGCCCGCTTTCCTGGAGATTTCGCCGAACAACCGCATGCCGGCCATCGTCGATCCGGACGGGCCGGGCGGCGAGCCGGTCTCGGTGTTCGAGTCCGGGGCGATCCTGCGATATCTGGGCGAGAAGACGGGACGGTTCTACCCCGCCGATCCGCGCGCCCGGATCGAGGTGGACCAGTGGCTCTTCTGGCAGATGGGCGGGCTCGGGCCCATGGCGGGACAGGCCCATCATTTCCGCCAGTATGCGCGCGAGCAGATCCCCTATGCCATCGACCGCTATACGCGCGAGGTGGCGCGCCTTTACGGCGTCATGGATCGCCGCCTCGCCGACAGGGACTATCTGGCGGGCGACTATTCCATCGCCGACATGGCGAGCTTTCCCTGGGTGAAGCCCTACAAGCGCCAGGGGCAGGATCTGGACGACTTCCCCAATCTGCGCCGGTGGTTCGACCGCATCGTGGCCCGGCCCGCCGTGGAACGTGCGCTGAAGGTCGGCGAGGAGAAGAGGGGCGATCCCTCGCGCCTCAAGACCGACGACGAGGCCCACGCCATCCTGTTCGGCGGCCAGCCGTCGAAGAGCTAGGGCGTTTGCCTGTCTGATTGAATCGGCACCGGCCCGCTCCCCCACCCGGCCACCCACGGAAGTATGATCTCATGGGTGGCCGGGTGGGGGAGCGGGCCGGTGCAGCCTGATCGGAAAACGCTCCAGGACGTTACGCTGTCCGTCATTGCCGGACGTGTTCCGGCAATGACGGACAGAACGGGAAACGGTCCCGACGCATCTCGCGGCAAATGGCAATTCGGCCCCGGCGCATGACGGGAGATGGGGGCCACGGCCCGCACTCCGGCGACGTCACGAGGCTGCGGGCTCACTCACGAACAATTACGCCGTCCTGGCAGTTTGGGCCGGACGGCGATTGCAGTCCTGCGATGATCGGGCAGGCGCGGCGGGCTTGGCCCCCCGCCGGGCTTGGACCCTACCAGTGCGTGTAGACGTCGCTCGGCGGGTTGAAGTCGTGATTCTGGAAGTTGTCGAGCTGCTGCAGGAAGATTCGCTTGTCCTGCTTGTCGCGCCAGATTTCGGTCTCGCGCACATCGGCGCCGGCATCCACCCGGTCCTGGGGACTGTTCAGCGGCGGCAACCGGTCGTCGCCGGGCGCATAGGTGAAGCCCTTGGGAATGAACTGCTCTGTCGCCTGAACGGCCGCGGGCACCACCGCAGCCACGGCCAGCGCGGAAAGAGCAAGCATCGGGACGGTCCCGAATTTCAGGGTCATGGGCTTCTCCTTACGCCTCTGTACTGCAGTGGCCAGAATGAAACGAAGGGACGTCCCAAACACCCCTTCCAGCCACAATTCGTACCTATTCATATAGTGATTTGTCCAGCCATTGTCTCAAGAAAACGTTGCCGTCTCCACAATAGCCGCATTTCGCGCAGACGGCGAGGGAGATCCGTCGACCTATCCGGATCGGCGAGTTGGCGGTATCGCGCCGATGCGACCCTGGCAGGCCTCGTTCGCAAGGTCTCGGGGAGATGCAGGACGGCCTCTGGCCGGACCGACGCCGCAGAGGGGGCGAGCCCTGGAGCGCACTTCGTGACCCCACATTCGTTCATGCCCTCCAGCGCCCTGTATTGCCGCGCTTTCGAACCGGAAATGCGGTGTCCACCTTTCCGCAGAAAAGCACACTAGATGCCTTCCTCGCGCAACCGACGCAGGATCTCCTGATTTATCATCTGCGCGTGCTCGAGATAGGCGGCATGATCCGGCGGACTGTAAGCATAGGTGACGACAATATTGAGCGAATTCGCGTCGATCTCGTTGAAGAAGACGCGCGGTGGTTCTTCCGGGTGGTTGATCGCCTCGTTCGGATGGCGTTGCGATGGCTTCGGCTTGTCGTGCGATGAGGCCTGCCCGCCCGCTTTCGCCCCGCCGGTATCGGGAACGGACAGGATTTCGCGCAGAACCGCAACGACGCGCTCGATCTTCTCCAGAGATGTATCGCGAGGCAGCGGAAGGTTGATCGTGCGCTTGATCGAGGGCCGCATGTCGACATTCTCGATGTCCATCTCGGCGACATTCTCGTTGGGGATGCTGACGAGATGGCCCGACAGCAGGCGAAGCCGCGTCGAGCGCATTCCGATATCCTCGACAATGCCCTCATAATCCCGCAGCTTGATCCGCTGGCCGACCTCGAACGGCCTGTCCAGCAGCAGCATCAGGCTGCCGAAAACGTTCTTCAGCGTGTTCTGCGCAGCGAGCGCGACCGCAAGGCCGGTGACGCCGGCGCTGGCGACGATCGTGGCCAGCGAGAACCCCATGAGGCGCATGCCCTGCAGGAGGAGGGCGACGATCGCGACAATGCTGACGACGCGGATGCCAAGGGCAATGAGATGCACGTCGGAGCGACGCTGCTCGGCGTAATCGGTGGCCGCGACCAGATCGATCATCACCGTTCCGAGCGAGAAGATGAAGATGACGGCCGCCAGGAGCGCCATGCCATAGATGACGTAGACCGCGCTCTGGAACACCAGCCCGGTGACGAAGATCTTGTCGCCGATCACATCGTACAGCGCATAGCTGAGCACGGCCGCGGCAAGCGGTACGAGCAGCCGTACCGAATTCCGGATGAGAGGTGTGGCGTTCCGCGTCAGACGATTGAGGGCCTTCGACAGAAGCCAGATCGCGAGAGCAGCCAGGAGAAAGAGGGCGATCATCGCGATCCATTGCCAGAGCGTTTGCCCGAGAACATCCTGGTGCAACCACCCTGGCAGCCCGTCCGTCCAGGCCTGGAGCGTTGGATTGGGCGTCAGAAACGAGGCTTCGTAGAAACCTTCGGCAGCCGTGGTGCGGTAGGGAAACGACCTGAGCTTCCAGAACAGATCCTCGACGCTGTCGAGCGTCTCCTCGCTGAACAGATACTTTCCCTGGTTCGGCCCCTCGTCGATCCGTACGATTTCCAGCGGGCTGTCCTCGATCTTCCAGGCCGGCGCATAGCCTTGGCCGATTGCGGCGATCATCTCGTCGCGACCGGGAATGCTCTCAAGCGGCGGCAGGCCGATCCGGTCGATGATCTCGCGCAGATAGACAGCATCGTTCACGGCCACATCCTGGCGCAGCGACGGTGCGACGGTCCTGAGATCGAAGAACCACTGCATCTGCTCGTAGAGATGCTGCAATTCCGCCGTATCCTCGCGCGTGTATGTGTCCTGCCGCAGCAGGTCGTAATAGCGCTGGGTCAGTTTGAGAAAGCTGACGATCGTGTCGCGGGGGCTGTTCGTATTGGCCGGCTCCAGCAACTCGTCCAGAGGCTGGGCGCCCTCCTCGCCAGGTGCCGTGAGCTGATCGAGGATGGCCTCGATGCCGTCTGCGGTCTCGGACGGAAAAAGCGGATTTCCCGCGCTCTCCTTGACCGGCGCGGGGCCACCGTCTTGTGCCGCCACCCCCGCGCCGGGAGCGATGACGAAGACCGTTGCGATAAGGCACAGAATTCGAAGTAAATTGTTCATTTCGCCGGATCGGGTCGCCCTGTGTTGCGTGGCATTGTCGATGCAAATCCAGCGTTCCAATGTCTTAGATTCGAAGTCTTCAGTAAACAGAGATCCGGAAAATCCCTCGATTTTCAACGATTATCCGACATAGGCGAAGGGTGCACATGGGCAAGGTCCCTATTTGCAGTCATTGACAGAAAATTTTCTGAATATGACCGTCGGGTTGGAGGCGCCTTCTTGATCGGGTCCGGGGGCGTGGAAGATCCGCCGGTCCGCATCGGCGACATCGACGGCCGTACGCTTCGCTGCCGGCCGAGATGCCGGCCGGCGATAGCGCCGGGCGCATGGGCCTCGCACCCTTGTGATCACTCCTCTGGATCGTGTGGTCCTGAAGTCCCCGGCGGCGACGGGGGCGTCTGCGCCTTCGGGTCGAGTGTCCGATGGCGGAAACAATGTCGGACTATATCTGCACAGATCCTGCACATAGTCCTGTCCTGTTCTTCATGTGTATTGCCGAATGCTAGGGAATGGCCTTTTTCCCGATTTCGCCCAAGAGGGCTTGCAAGCCGGTCTTATCTCCGGCATACACGCCGGCGGAGAGGTGGCCGAGTGGTCGAAGGCGCTCCCCTGCTAAGGGAGTAGGCGGCAAAACCGCCTCGAGGGTTCGAATCCCTTCCTCTCCGCCATTTCCGCTAAGCTATCCCACTGAAATCGTTGAGAAAATAAAGATGCGCTAGCGCTGGCTGAATTTCTGTGCAACAGATTGTACAATATTTTGTACAGCAAATCGGCCGGACATGCATCGTTACCAGAAACCGTGGCGCGGGGCGTGGTATTACGTCCGAAGGGTGCCCACTGCCTTTGCCCATCTCGACAAGCGCAACCCTGTGCGGGTCTCCGCCAACATTGCCGTAGCCGACGATCCGGAGGGCTGGCGGGCCGCCCGGGTGATCGACCGGCTCGACAAGGAGACGGAGGCCTATTGGCGCGGGCTGCTGGAGGGCCATGCGGTCGAGGCGCAGAGGCGCTACGACGCGGCGCGGACCCGGGCGAGGGCGCTGGGCTTCGACTATATGCCGGCCATGGAGCTCGCGGCCAAGCCGATCGGCGACCTGCTCGACCGGGCGGAGGTCCTCAGGCCCCGGGACGCGGCGGGGAGCGGGCCGGAGATCGCCGCCGTGCTGGGCGGCGAGGACCGGCCGGACTTCCGCCTCTCGACGCTGTTCGGCGAGTATGAGCGCCTGTCGCGCGCCTCGCTGAAGGAGAAGTCGGAGGATCAGCTGCGCAAGTGGCGCAACCCGAAGAAGCGGGCTGTCGCCAACCTCATGACCGTGATCGGCGACAAGCGCCTATCGGAGATCACGCGCAACGACGCGCTGGACTTCCAGGCCTGGTGGCAGGACCGGATCGTGGGGGAGGGGCGCGAGATCGAGACGGCGAACAAGGATATCGGCCATATCAACCGGATGCTGCGCACGCTGGAGCGCTGGCACCGGCTGGGCCTGCCGCCGGTCTTCTCCGAGCTGCGCATCGAGGGCGGGCGCGTGGCCCAGCGCCAGGCCTACGATGCCGGCTATGTCCGCGACAGGCTGTTCGCGCCCGGTGCGCTCGACGGGCTGAACGAGGAGGCGCGGGCGGTGATCTGGCTGGTCGCGGAGACGGGTCTCCGGCTATCGGAGGCCTGCAACCTGACGTCTGAGACGATCCACCTGGACGAGCCGGTTCCCTATGTGGCCGTGCGCCCGGACGGGCGGCAGATGAAGACGGACCAGTCGGCCCGCGAGATCCCGCTGCTCGGCGGCGCGCTCGCCGCGGCGAAGCGTTTCCCCGAAGGCTTCCCGCGCTATCGCCACAGGGCCGACGCGCTCTCCGCGCTGGTGAACAAGTATCTCGACACTGCGGGGCTGAGGCCGTCCAAAGGCCACACGCTTTACAGTCTGCGCCATACCTTCGAGGATCGGCTGACGGCCGTCGGAGCGCCGGAGAAGGTGATGGCGGCGCTGATGGGGCACAAATACATCCGGCCGAAATACGGGGCGGGGCCGAGCCTGGAGCTCAAGGCGGAGTGGGTTGGGAGGATTGTCTATCAGGTCCCGCACGACACAGCCTCGTGAGGCGAAGTCCCGGGGAAAGCGTCGTGTTGCTTGTCCGGCTCATTGCCTGCTTCGCACAAGGTCAAGAAACGAGGCCATGTCAATGAGTTGGGCAAGCTGGACAGGCTGATAGGTCTCGTGGATCGGGCGTGGCAGGACGAGCTGGAGGCCCGATTTCTGCATTTCGTCCGTCTGCGTGAGCGAGATGCCGGGTTCCAGCGTCAACAGGTGCTTGTGGCTGATGCGATCGGCCTCGGCAAGTACCTGACGCCACCTGTCCTTGCAGGTTGTCTTGGCCCCGAGCATGGTCAACCGGTTCTCGGGCCAGTCCGGGTCGTGGTAGGCCTCCTCGCCGGGGAAGAGGAAGTCGGGTCCGTTACGCTTCTCGGTGGTCGCCTCGCGCTTGTATCCGAGGCCATGCAATTCGAGGATGGCCTCGGTGTGGTTGCCGAGGGCCCAGCCTGCCCGTGATTTCCGGCGGTTCTGGACGCTGAGGGAGAAGCTTACGAAGGCGTCGACGTCCGCTTGTCCGTCTTTGACAAATCCCTGCTCCAGACGATCGCCGACGATGTGCCTTTCGAGTGTCATGAACAGTCGCTCCTCGAGATCCATCCATTCGACGAGAGCTTGATCGGGGTCTTCCCGCGCGTCGACGTCCGAAGCCGCATTCCGCGCGAACGCCGAGAACTCGCGTGTCGCCGGGAACGTGTTCCCGAACTTTTTCAGGAGCCGTCCGAGCCACTCCTCCTCGTCGGGCGGGAGCACCTCGAGACCAATGAGCTCGAGAATATACCTAGCCGTGAGGTCGAGCGATCGGCCCCGCTTCTCGCGCAGATCGTTCTGGCTGATCTCATAACCGCTGTCCGGCAGCTTCAGGTCGAACAGCCAGAGGAGTTGGTGGAGAATGGAGCTGTCGCGGCTGCACATCAGGGCCAGCAAAGGCCCCTCTGTCGGCTGGCACAGGAAAAGCACGTCGCCGGCCTTTGCCCGATGGACAATCTCTTCCGCCGCGGCCGGGTAGTAGAGGCGGTATTCCGGTTCCCGGTGGCTCTGCTGGCGCCGGCTGTCATACCAGGTTCCTGTGAGATCCACGCCCTGCGGAGGCTCGTCGTCACTCAGCCAGACGTAGCTGACCGGCAGTCTGACCTTGCCTTCCGGAGAGCCGAGGAAGGCCCGGAAATCGCTGATCCCCTGAAGCTCATGGCCGTGAGAAACCGCCGGATTCACCTCCGTTCCCCTGAGGATCTTCACGCCTGCCCCGAGAAAGTGGTCGGACAGCGACCCTTGCCTCATGATTGCCCCCGGATTTCGCCGGCCTCTTCCTCGCCACGGATCCAGTCTACGGCAGCGGCAACCGTCTTTTCGAGTCCCAGGCGCTGCGGGCCCTTCAGGGCGCATTCCCAGATGGTGAGGTGGCGCCAGTTGCTCTCCCCGAGCTGGCTGCGCACTTTGGCGTCGCGCTCGCGATTCGTCCGGATCTTGTTTTCCCAGAACTCCCGTCGCGTACCGGGCAGGCGGAAGAGGGGGCAGTCGTGGCCGTGCCAGAAGCAGCCGTTGACGAAGATGACGGCCCGGTAGCGGGGGAGCACGATGTCCGGCTTTCCGGGGACGTCGCGCGCATGGAGGCGATACCGGAAACCGAGAGCGTGCAGCGCCTTGCGGATCTGCAGCTCGGGCTTCGTGTTCGCTCCCCGGATGCCGGACATCATCCGGCTGCGCGTTTCCCTGTCGACGATGTCAGGCAACGGCCTTTTCTTCCCCGGCCCTCGCTTCGGCCGGCTCGTCGGATTTGCTGACAATATGCGGCGCCATCAGCCTCGCGATCGCCTCGACGACGGGCACGACGACGGCATTGCCGAACTGGCGATAGGCCTGGGTATCGGACACGACGAAGCTGTATGACGTGCCGCCGGGCTTCTCGAAGCCCATCAACCGGGCGCATTCCCGCGGCGTGAGCCGGCGCGGGTTCCTGCCCTTCTGCCGGATGAGGATCTCCGAGCCATCCTTGTGATAGCGGGCCGAGAGCGTGCGAGCCACATCTTCCGGGCCGAAGGCGCTGAACCCGAAACCGTTCCCCGCGGCGCGATGCTTTTCGGCGTAGCTCTGCAGATAGGACCACAGATGGTCCGACAGGGTGTAGCGATCGAGCACGCGGCCTTTCGGGCCGGTCGTGAACCGCTCGTCCGGTGCCTCGGAGCCATCCTCGGGGTGGAGAATGCTGCCGAGTCGCGGCGCATCTTCCTTGCCGGGAACGGGAAGGGCGTCGAAATCGAAATCCGTATCGTCACGGAAGCCGACGATGAAGATGCGTTCCCTGTGCTGGGGCACCCAGTAGCGGGCATCGATGATCCGCGTCTGCACGGTGTAGCCGAGATCCTCCTCCAGCGTTCTCATGATGACGTCGAAGGTGCGCCCGCGATCGTGGCTGCGAAGGTTCTTGACGTTCTCCAGAAGGAATGCCTCCGGCCGGTGATGCTGGATGATCCGGGCGACATCGAAGAACAGCGTGCCCTGCACATTGCACTGGAAGCCATGTGGTCGCCTGAGCGAGTTCAGCTTGGACACGCCGGCGAGCGAGAAAGGCTGGCAGGGAAAACCGGCGAGCAGCACATCGTGGGCAGGAATCTCCTCTGCCCCGATCTGTGTGATATCGCCGGCGACGTCGTGGTCGTCGTCCGGGAAATTCGCGCGATACGTCTGTTTGCTGAACCGGTCCCACTCGCTTGTATAGACACACTTGCCGCCGATCGCGTCGAAGCCCCGGCGGAGCCCGCCAATGCCGGCGAAGAGATCGATGAACCGGAAGGCGGGCTCCCCGGATTGCGCATTGCCGGTAGCCGGCTTCATCGTGCGCAGGAGATCGAGGACGGCGCGCCGCGGCCCGGTCTCTCCGTTTTCCCAGCGATAGATCTGGCGTTCGGTGTAGCCGAGCCGGTCGGCAGCCTCCGGGATGGTAAGCCCGGCCTGCTGCCGGAGAGTGCTGAACTCGTTCACGGTGGTGTCCCCCTGAAAAACCCGCTGGGAATCTTTATGACATGATTTCAGATTCGCATCACGGGAACAAGAAGGGAACATCGAGATTGGCCGGTGTCCACAGATATTCGGTATAGGGAGCGGAGGTATGGTTCAGTTGACAGTCAGAAAACTGCGGCTGAAATTTCCTCTCATGGGGAAGGGGGAGTGAATGTCAATAAAACCCAGGTCATCGACACGAACAGCGCCGAGACGAATTGAGTCTGTTTCTGATTTTGTGAAGCATGTTGTGAACTGGACCAGCGAGGGCCACAGACCGGCGGCTTTCCGCGGTCAAAGTTTCCATGGTTGGCCGACTCTTCCCAAGATATTTCGACAGGATGTCGGGCTGTACGAGCATGAGAAGAATGCGGTGAGGGACCTCATCTCCGTTCATCCGCAGGAGTTTCGGGACGATGAGACCATGTTTGATCGTCTGGTGCGAATGCAGCATTTCGACTTGCCTACCCGCCTCCTGGATGTGACCACCAACCCGTTGGTTGCGCTCTACTTCGCAACCGCCGAACACGTTGACAGTGGCGAGCCGCAGAACGGCAAGGTCCAAGCGTTCTTTGTTCCGCAGGTTCGGCAGCGATATTACGACAGCGACCGAGTGAGTTGCATGGCGAATCTCGCCAACCTCACTGCCAATGAAAAAGAGAATATCGCCAAGGCATGCCAGCTGCCGAAGGCTGAATTCAACGACAATGAAGCGGTGAAACGTCTTCTATGGTTCGTGCGTATCGAAAAGCCCCATTTCGAACCCAAAATTGACCCGGGAGATCTTCGGCTGCCCGTTTTTGTGAAGCCCAAAATGAGCAACCGCCGAATTATTGCCCAATCTGGAGCATTCATTGTCTATGGCACAAGGCGTCGCCCGTCTGGACCAGATAAGGATCTTCGTATCAGGCGTGTTTTGATTCCGGCAGGGAAAAAGGCTGAGATAAAGAGGCAACTTGAGTTCCTCGGTATACACGCCAGCTCCCTCTTTCCGGAGATTGACAAAGCGGCAGACTTTGTCCTCAGAAAATACACGAACGGGGCCTAGATAAGCTCGCCAGGGCGACTTGTTCCAAGTGCTGTCCTGCGAGGCTTCGATGGGTCGAATGCACAGTGAATTCGAGCGGCTGATCCTCATGTTGCACAAGAGCAGCCGCAAACCTCACTCTTGAGGTTGTGCCGTCAATGGCGCAACCGCATCATTTACCGGCCGTCCGCTCCGGCAGCTCCACCCTCTTCTCCCGCTCATAGGTCTCCAGGATGCGCCTTGCGCGTTCGACGCCGCGGTCTTTTTCGCGGGCGGCGACGAGTTCGCGTTCGAGGCGTTCCAGGAGGGGAGGTATTTGGGGCCGTGGAGGTCGACGATGCGGGCCATGAGGATGAGGGCCTTTTCGATGCGCTCGACGGTGACGGGTCGGTTGGGCGGGAGCTTGCTGCGGTGGAGGGCGGGCATGGCGTGGCTCAGGCTTCGGCGGGGTCGGTGGCGGGCGTGTCGGGGGCGGCGGTGTCGGCGGCTTCCCAGAGGGGGAGCATGCCCAGCGCTTGCATGTAGAGGGTCGTGACGGCGTCCTCCTCCTCGCGTTCGGCGCGGTCCTTCCTTCTCAAGCCGATGACCTTGCGGAGGATCTTCGTGTCGAAGCCGTGGGCCTTGGCCTCGGCGTAGACCTCCCTGATATCGCCGGCGATGGCGGCCTTGTCCTCCTCGAGGCGCTCGATGCGCTCCACGAGCTGGCGGAGCTGGGCGTCGGCGCTGTTGGGGCGGGCGGTGTCAGGCATCGGCGGTCTCCCGGGCGTGGTGTGGGACGAGGGCGAGGAAGGCCTGTTCGGCGTCGCGCGTCAGGGGTCCGAGGCCGGCGCGGGCGGCTGTGTCCATGGCGGTGCGCAGGAACAGGGCGCGGGCGCATTGTTCGCCCAGCGGGACGACAGTGCCCTCGTAGGGTTCCGGCGCGCCGGGCAGGCCGGGCGGGGCGGTCTTGGGCATGAGGTCGCGCCATTCGGTGGCGAGGGCGCGGGCGTCGGCCTCGCGGATCGCGGTCCGCAAGTGCTCCGGCACCGGCCAGGGGAGGCCGAGGGCCTTGTGGATGACGGCGCCGAAGCGGGGCGTCAGGGCCTTGTCGAGATCCGTGCCGGCGATGCGGGCGCGCAAATGGCGCACGGGGCGGATCGTGTCTCCCAGATAGGCCTCGTGGGCGTCGTGCAGCAGGCCACAGAGGGGGGCGAGGGGATCGGCATGGCCGGCGAGCGCTGCCGCGACGAGGCAGGAGTGCTCGGCGACGGAGTAGGCGGGGCAGGCGCCGCCGAAGCGGTTGATGCGGGCGAGATGCACGGCGATGTCGGCAAGCGAGACGGTCTCCGGCCGGGGATTGAGCATGTCCACGACGCGGCCCGATTGGGTGACGCTGTAGACGAGGGGCAGGGGCGTCATGGGCGCGGCTCCAGCCGGTCGGCCTTCGCCGCGCGGTTGACGGCCTGGCCGTGGCCGGGCCTGTCGCTTCCCGCGCCGGGCAGGCCGGCGGCGAGGGCGAGCAGGGCGACCATGAGGGCGGCCCCGGCGACGGCGAGGGGATTGCGCGCGCTCACCGGGCGGGCTCCAGAAGGTCTGCGATGTGGGGATTGGCGGCGAGGGCCTTGGCGAAGGCTTCCTCGCTGTGTTCGCGGGCGACGGCCTCCGAGATGCCGGCGCGGGCGAAATCGTCCAGCGTGACGACGCCGCGCTGGCCGGCGGCCTCGGCGATGATGCCGGCCATGAGGTCGATCAGCACACGGCGGCTGAGCCGGACGCGGCCGAGGCGGATGCGCGCCTGGCCGTGGGGCAAGGGATGCTCCCGGTCATGCGCCTGAGCCCAGCGGTGCAGGCGATATGGGATCGGGCCGTCGAAGGCAAGGGACAGGCTCTCGCGGGCCGTCTTGCCGGGGATGAGGTACATGGAAAGGTGCCTCCATCGAGGATGATGGGGCAAAGGATGTCACCAAATTGGATACTGTTCAAGGTGTTTGACACCAAAATGGTGACAATATGTCGCCGTCAGCCGGTTCTCTCTTTGTGCTCGGACTCGCCTAGGCTAAGGTCATGCGGATATTCCCGTGCGCGCCACCTCGTGCCTTAGTGCTGCTGCAGGAGAGGCGGTCGTCTGCTCGGAATGACGCTCGAGGCGAGAGCAGGATATGGCACAGAAATCAGAAATTGAATGGACCGACGCGACCTGGAATCCGATGACCGGATGCACCAAGGTTGGGCCCGGTTGTGACAACTGCTATGCCGAGCGTTTCGCTGAACGCTGGCGCGGCGTTGACGGTCACCCTTACTCGCAAGGCTTTGATCTTCGTCTCTGGCCGGACAGACTCGAGCAGCCGGCACGGTGGAAGCGACCGCGCATGATCTTCGTGAACTCGATGAGCGATCTCTTCCACAAGGAGATCCCGCGGGACTTCATCGACCGTGTTTTTGACGCGATGGAGCGGGCAGACTGGCACGTCTATCAGGTGCTCACCAAGCGCAGCTCATTGATGCGCAACTATGTCGCCAAGCGCTATGCGGGTCGACCGGTCCCGACGCACATCTGGCTTGGAGTCTCGGTCGAGGATGCCGCGCACACCAGCCGCATCTGCCACCTGCAGGACATCAACTCGCCGGCTCGTTTCATTTCCTTCGAACCTCTGCTCGGGCCTATCGGCATGGTCGACCTTGAGGGCATCGCATGGGCAATTGTTGGCGGGGAGAGCGGGCCGCGCGCACGGCCAATGCGAAGCGTGTGGGCAACCCAGATCCGTGATATTTGCCAGCGTGACGGTGTGGCGTTCTTCTTCAAGCAATGGGGGGGCGCGCGGCCGAAATCAGGCGGGCGCCTGCTTGACGGCGAAGAATGGAACGGCTTTCCTTGGGCTATTGTGCCACGATCCATCCTTGAGCAACTAGGCGCTTAGAAAGGTTCCTTTGACCGTTAAGAAGAACTTCGCCTGGACGCTCGGTGGTCCTCTGCCCAGAATTGAGGCGCATTCCGAGCGCAAGCTCGAGGTGCTCCGACGATATCTCGATGTCTACTTCGACACGGTCGCATCGATCCCGCATATGGACTGCCTTAAGATTGCGATTGTGGACGGGTTCTGTGGGGGCGGGAAATATCAGCGGGGCGAGGAGACGATCCCGGGTAGCCCGCTCATTATCCTCGACGCGGTACGCGATGCGCAGGAGCGGCTCAATCGCGACCGCCGAAAACCGTTCGAAATCGCAGCCAGCTTCCATTTCGTCGACGACGAGCCAGACCATATAGAGCATCTGCGCGGCGTCATCGAAGCGGCTGGATACGCCGACAAGCTCGGCAGCACGATCCATCTATACCCAGGGAAGTTCGCCGAGCACCTACCGACGATTATGGCGAAGATTTCCGACAGACAGCGCGCCGGCCGCTCGATCTTCCTGCTCGACCAATGGGGCTATCTCGACGTGCCGATGGCTTCGATCCGGGCCATCTTCGGGAAGCTCACACGAGCTGAGGTGCTGCTGACCTTTTCGATAGACGCTCTGCTAAACTACCTTTCAACCGACCGCAAAGCGAGTGCGACGCTCGCGCAGTTCGGCGTGGACCGTGAGTTCATCTCGATGTGGGAAGCCAATAAGAGTGATATCGATTTTTCCCGGATCACTGCCCAGCGCGCCGTCATGTCCCATCTGCGCAACAACAGCCAAGCGCTCTTTTTCACACCCTTTATGCTCTTCTCGCAGGCTTCGGGGCGCATGATGATGTTCGCCCATCTTTCGCAGCACCAGACGGCTCGGGACAAGATGCTGGGCGTGCATTGGGATTTCCAGAATCGCTTTACCCACATAGGCCGTGGCAGCTTGTTCGAGCTTGGTTTTGACGCGCGGCTTCTCGAGGACAAGGGGAGTCTATTCCGGTTCACCGAACTCGACCGCGAGACCATGATGGGCGAGCTGCGCGAGGAGTTGCCGGACAAGGTTCTAGGGATGCTAGGAGCAGGCCCGATTTCGCTGGGAGAGCTGATGGCGGTCTTGGGCAATCAAACGGCCGCACGCAATACTGACATCTTTTCGGTTCTTCAGACCTTGGCAGCCGAGCGCGTACTGGAGATCGTCTCGAAAGAAGGACGGGAGAAGCGGCCCACCACGGCACTCAAGATCAGCGACCGCCTAGCAATGCCGCGTCAGAAAACGTTCTGGTTCGGCTCGAAAGGCTAGTGGGTCTCGCTCCACGTTGATCCGAGTGTGCGGTCTGTAAACTCAAAGCTAACGTCGCGAGTTCAGACCAAAGCAGATACAGTTGCAGTGGCGTGAAATTCAAGGACAACCGTCTGCGTGTCGGCGGTGGCTCGTTTTCTAACCATTGCCTTACATATCCAACATAGTGCGACGGACGCGGCCTATGATACGGGGGCCGCTGCCGTTGAGTACGAATTTCGGTTCGTGCGCCGGATTTGTCGATACCGCCTCCCATCGTTCAGGGTTGGGGCGCCACCTTTTGTAACCCGAGGCGCCATCATCATTGGATATTATGTAGCAGCCATTTGCCACTAGGTTTCGGTCCCGAAGGTTGACGAAGATCACGCTATCTGGCGGAGAGATTCGATCCATGGAGTCGCCTTCGACCCTCAGGGCGATCCACTCTCCCATCGGATCCAGACCTGGACAAGGTATATGCGGAGCGTCTCCGAAATCGTGAGTATGGTCCGCCGATAGGAGTTCGCCAGCACTTACCCACGAGATGAGCGGTGCCAGTAATGGTGCGTCGTTGCTTGGCAGCATTATCTCCGCAGCGCTGACACCATAGACAACGGCGATCTTCTCCGCCATCTCGCGGGGGACCTTGCGGCTTTCGTCCCGCCAGCGAATGACGTTCTGTTTGGATGTCCCGATCTTTCTGGCGAGCGACGTGGGGCCGTCACCATGCCTACGCATGAGCGGTGCCAAACCGTTGGGGAATTTCCCTTTCGTCTCCATAGGTTGGAGCGTGTCACCGAAATGGTGTCCTTGGAAGGCTCCAAAGTGGGGACGGATTGTGCTTGAACGGTTACCAAAATGGTGACACGTTTGAGGCATGAAACTCACAACGTGGTTGTTGGACCGATCAATCTCCGACGCGCGTTTTGCCGAAATGATCGGTGTGACGCGTCAGGCTCTGCATCGCTACAAGGTGGGCGCTCGCATTCCGAGGCCGGCGATCATGGCGCGCATAGAGAGCGTAACAGGTGGTTCCGTACGGGCTAACGACTTTCACTCTACCGCCACCGATGACCGGCGCCGATCAAAGGCTTCAAGTGGGGCGAACGCGCCAAACATTGCAGCCAGCCGTGTGGACGTCACCGAGAAGGCACGGGAGGCTTTACCATGAAGGCCGTTCGTCCACGCGAGCCCGGCGCGCCGCACGACGCGACGGTGCGGCTGATCGAGCAGTGCGGCGGGGTGGAGCGGGTGGCGGCGTTTGTCGGCCGCCGGGCTTCCTCCGTCTATCGCTATACGGACCCGGACCAGTCGGACGGGATGCCCTTTGCCATGGTGGGGCAGCTGACGGAGCATTTCGGCGCGGCGGCGGCTGTGGAGCACCTGGCCATGCGGGCGGGCGGGGTGTTCCTGCCGGTGCTGGTGGAGGGCGGGGAGCCGCGCTGGGGCGCGCTGACGGCGGAGACGGCGCGGCATTTCGCGCAGGTGATGGCGGGCATTGCGGAGGCGCTTTCGCCGGGAGGCGAGGGTGCCGCGCGGGTAACGCCGGGGGAAGCGCGGGGGATGGTGCCGGACATAGACCACGCGATCCGCGACCTTTGCGAGCTGCGCGCGCTGGCGCTGGCGGTGGCCGGGGAGGGGGGCGAATGAGCGGGGCGGGCCGGGTGCTTTACGCGGTTTCGCCGGAGGGGCCGGAGGCGCCGGGCAGCGGGCACTCGCGGGTGACCTTCCGGCTGCGCGACGATGTGCTGGCGGACATTTCGCGGGATGCGCGGCGGGCGGGGATGACGCGCTCGCAGTATCTGGCGCGGATTGTGGAGCGGGCGCGGGGGGCGGAGCGATGAGCAACCGGGCGCTGAACTGGGCGCGGGGGCAGACGGTTGGGCACCAGCCGTCCAAGCACCTGCTGACGATCCTCGCGGACTATGCGGACGAGCGGGACAGCTGCTTCCCGAGCCAGGAGACGCTGGCGCGGGAGACGGAGCTGAGCCTGCGCGCGGTTGTGAGCGCGCTGCAGCGGCTGGAGGCGGCGGGGCTGATCCGCCGGTTCCGGCACAGGCGGGGCGACGGGAAGCTGGGTTTGACGCGGTATTATCTTGCCGTGGAAGGCCGGTTCGAGCCGGACGGGGAGGAGGCCGCGGAGCCTGTGGATAACTCGCCACCAGATGCACCTCGTGCATGTGGTGACCACGTGCACCTCACGTCACAGCCACGTGCACCTCACGTCAAAACCACGTGCACGAGGTGCACGTCAGAACCCTTAAGGGAACCACTAAAGGAACCAAAGGAGAGAGAGCGCGCGCGAACGGGCGCGCCCGCCGGGGCTGTGGATAACCCGCTCTCGAGCGACGGGCGGTCCGTCGAGGACTTCCGGGACGCCTGGGTGACGAGTGCGCAGGACGACAGCGAGCGCGTCGACGAGGCATGGGGCGCCCTGAGCGGGGACGAGCGCAAGGCGGCGCTGGACCATGTCTCCGCCTTCCTCGAGGATGCCCGGCAGAACGGGCGGGGACGGATTTGCGCCGGGGCGACCTATCTGCGCCAGAAGCGCTGGCGGCGGCTGGGGCGGGCAGGGGCCTCGGGACCGGCGAAGGCGGCCGGGGAGAGGCGGGGCTTGACGCCTTTCAGCCGGGAGTGGTGGCTTGTGGCCGTGCGCCGGGCGGGGGCTGCCCGCTCGCCATCGGACGCGGAGGCGCGGCGGCTGAGGCTGATGGTGCAGCTTGCCCGGGGCGGCACGGTCGTCGGCGTGGGGGCCGGGGAGGTGCCCTCGGCGGAGGAGGTCGCGGCGGCGGTGCAGATCCCGTGGGACGGGGAGGCCTTCGAGGCGTGGGCGCACTGGTTCGGCGCCTGCGGCGTGGAGGTGCCGCGCCGGGACAGCGGCTGGGTGTGGGTGCCGTCCCGATGGCCGCCGGGCTATGGGCCGGAGGCTTCGGCGGCGAGCGAGTGGCAGGACGGATTGGCGAACGGGACCGGGTGACGGCGATGGGCAGGGCGAGAGCGAAGGCGAAGAGGGCGGTGACGCTGGCGGGGCCGGGATACGATGGCCGCCGGGAGCTGGTGAGCGACGAGGTGGAGGACCCGTATTTCCCGGGGCGGAGGGAGCGCGTGACCCGCAATGCGCGCCACGACCCGATCGAGCACCTGTACCACAAGGGCAAGATCGGCCAGGCGGAGCGGGAGGCCGGGCGCCGGGTGCGCGAGCTGGTGGAGGCGCTGGGGCTGGATGCTGTGCGCGCCATCGTGCTGGACGGGGCGCGCGGCGGCGGGCAGCGCACGGAGTTCGCCGACCGGCGGATCGACGCGGGGCGGCGGATGCTGGCGCTGAGGCTGGACCTCGGCAGGCGGATGACCGAGCTGCTCGTGCGCATCGCCGGCTATGGCGAGACGGTCACGTCCGTCGCCATCGGCGAGGAGACGGACCGGGCAGGCCGGGCGAACGGCGCCTGCTCCGACGCACTGCGCAAGAACGTCGGCTACCTGTTCAGGGCCGCCCTGCAGGACGCCGCGGAGCACTTCGGCTATGCCGGGACACCGAACGGGCGGCCGGCAAGCGGACTGGTGTGGCGGGAAGAGGGGTGGCAGAGGCCGGGGGTGTGAGCTTGAGAACTCGGTCGACACAGATGGGGTTGCAGAGTCCAGAATGACCGTCGTTATGCCCAAAATATCGCAACAATGATACAATTGGATCTCTGGGGTTGGAATGGGGCCTGATGCATGAAATCCGAAAACCAAGAATGTGGTTTGAAGCTGCGCGGTACAGATTTTGTTTATTTCGATGAGGGGGCTTACGGCCTTATATTTCTGGACAGAATAGCGAGGCGCGTCCGAAAAGTATTTCGTGCCCAAGACGATAAGGAGCATGTTTGTAAAGTTTTTGTATCCGAAACTAAGGCTTATGAGCGCGCACTGGCGTGCTCTTCACTGAGGCAATTTGTGCCAGGGAATTTTAGAATTTGCGAACCGCGAGCTGTTGTTACCAAATATGGTGCGGAGGTGTCAGACAAAGTGTTTCAGGAGTTGGTCTTCGAGATCGATTTTATTGATGGGTATTTTGTGAAAATTGGATCGATTTGCAAAGAGAAGGCGACGAAACTGCACGAACTTTTCCACGCTGAAGGGATCAAATATACAATTGATATGTCAGTTACTCTTGCTGATGGAGGTCGAGCGGAAAAAGTTATTGATTTTGGGATTGAAGAAATCGAGGCGATATACAATCAATAATTTCTTACAATATCGGAGCACTCCGGCTATGCTGGGTCACCGAACGGGAGGCAGAGGCCGGGAGTAGGTTTGCAAACGGTCGTGCTCACAACCCTTCGATGGAATAGTCGGGCGTGCCGCGCCAGATGAGCTTCCAGCTGGCGCCGGGGCGGACGTTCTGGACGATGCCCGGGTCGAAGGCGACAAAGCAGTGCCCGCCTTCGTGCCGTACCGACGGGTAGAGCAGCCCGCGGTGACCCTCCCGGCGAAGCGCGGCCGCGAGGGCCTGGCCTTCGGGGTAGCCGATGTCCGGATCGGGGGTTAGCGCGGGATGCCCGGGATTGTCGTGGAGGTCCGGGAAGTCGCCGATGAAGTCGGCCAGGAGCTCGACGTAGCGGGCCTCGTCCTCGTAGATGCCGATATAGCCGAGCTCCCGCGTTCTGTGGAAGCCGACCTCCTCGGCGGAGGTCAGGACGTCGTAGCTGCAATACCACGCGCCCCTGTCCCCGCTGTTGAAGCGGTTGCCGCCCGGGCGCGTGTATGTGAAGGCCGCGTTGATATGGGTTTGCCCGTAGACTTTCAGGTCGTGCGACCGCCGGGCGAATACCAGCTCGCGCCTGTCGAGCGCCGGGCTACCGTCGCGTTCCGCGATCAGCCGCGCGCTGGTCCTGCCTTCGAGCCCCGCGAGGATCTCGGCCTCGTCGTCTGTGTCGACGAGGCCGCGGAGCACCGGCGGCTTGTGGCGCGTTTCCGGGATCAGGCGGATTAGTCCCCTGTCGTTCAGCCCTGCGATCCTCACGCGCCGCCCCGCACTGCATCGACATAGGTGCGCACGCGCAGGATCTTCGGCAGGCCGCCCTCGATCATGGCATCGACAGGCCGCTGGCCGTCGAACTCGGGGCCGCGGTTGGGCAGCTTGACCCATTGGCGCGCAATCGGCGGATCGAAATAGAGCTCGAGCGACTTGTAGAGGCCCACGAGGGCGCTGAGCCGCAGCATCTGGTCATGCGTGAGCTCGCCGCCGAAGCCGGGCTTCTTGGCGCGCTTCCACGTGGATTCGGACATGTCGGCAAGCGCGGCCGCCTCCCGGCCGGTCAGCGACCACGCCTCGGCGATCCTGCCGAAGGCTTTCAGCGCGACCGCCTGCACATCGGGCGTGGGGCGTTCTCTGACGGCGTTTTCCATCGTGTGTCCTCCAAGGGACTCACAAGATAGGATCATATGGACCGGTTATCAAGATCACGTGGTCCTGTCTCGGGGTGGCTGGGTAGGGGCTGGCTGGGCTATTCCCCGTGGCGCAGTCGTTTCTACTCACGCATCGCAGATGTGATGGCGGCGCATTCCGAGCGGGAAGTTAACGCCGTGTCTTCTCAATGAGGGTGACGGCGGGAAGGTTCTCGAAATGCTTGTCGCAGGTCAGGAGTGTGGCGTCGTGCGTCCGTGCGGTTGCGAAGATGATCGCATCGGCCGTTGCCAATCTGTGTGTCCGGCAGGCTTCGGCGGCTGCCAGAGCGATCTCCGTGTCGAGCGGGACTACGGTACAGACCTGCGTAAAGGCGATTGCCTGATCGGTCTTGTCCTCCCCGACTTCGCGGGTGAGCCATTTTGCGAGCTCCAGCTGCACCATGGTCGGGACGAGCCAGTCGGCTTGCTCGGGGAGATGCTCGGCTACCTGTTCTCCGGTCGCAGACCCGATCAACCATTCGATCCAGGCCGAGGTATCGACGAGCACCATCAGACGCGGTCCGACCGGTCGCGATAGTCCGTGGCCGAAGCGCCCTTCGCCAGCCCCTTCAACTCTTCCCGCTTCGGCACGGGAACGAGCAGCACGCCCGTTCCCTTCGGGATAAAGGCGAAGGTCAGACCCGCTTCCCAATGCTGGGCGGTCCGGATCGCCTTGGGGATCGATATCTGGAACTTCGAGGAGAGGGTTGCGGTTTCCGGCATAATTTTACTCTTTGTTGATCGATTTGCAAAACGTAAGACACTGTGAGGGGTGGATCAAGAGGCTGCCGACTGACAGCCGAACTTCAAATTGAGACACCACCAGCGCGGAACACGTCTTTGTGTCGTTCGATGAGGCCGCAGATACCCCGGTCGACGTCGATGTCCTGATCGGACTGTGGTCGCCGAATTTTCCGGGACCGGGCGGGGGCCGGGATTATCCTGCGCGGAACGGGGTTGAGCGGGTCGGAGAACGGCTACCATCTTGAGGTGCGGCAGAACGAGTCGCTCAGGATCGAGCGCCTTCTCGGCGGTCGAGATCGACCTAACAACTCAGGGCAGCGGCATTTCGTTTTCGTCCAACACGCGATACTGGCTCCGCTTCTAGGCCATCGGCAACACTCTCCGGGGAAAATACTGGGAGAAGGGATCGGCCGAGCCGGGCGGCTGGCGGATCACGACGACGGACAGCAACATACCCGGCGCCGGCCGGGTCGGCTTCGGCGGCCTGGGCGACGGTTACGACGAGGTCTATGACTGGATATCGGTCGGGCTCGATGGCGAGCCGGCGCCGCTGCCGAGTGAGGTGTGACGCCATGGACCTCAAATCCACCGGTCTGGACATCCTCGCCCATGCGGCGGCGGCGGCCGGGCTGACGGTCTTGTCGTGGTACGCGCCGGCGGTGCTGTTTGTCGTGGCCATCTTCTTCGTGCGCGAGTGGGATCAGGAGCAGGGCAAGACGGGGGATTACTCCGTCTTCAACGCGTGGCGCTTCTGGCGGTGGTCGCTCGACAAAAATCTCGAATGGGCGGTGCCCGCAGGCGTCGCGATTGTTATCGACCTGACCGTCTAAGGGCGCGCGCATATGGCCGATCAGGATCCACAGACCGCGCGAGCTCGCCGCCCTTGGGGCGCGCATGGTGGCGGTGGAGCGCGACGCCAAGGAGATCAAGCCAGGATCTGCGCGCCATCCGCGACGCCATTCTGGAGGCGCGCGGCGGCTGGAAGACGCTGGCCGTGCTCTCCAGCATCTCCGCCGGCGCGGGCGCGCTCGCGGCCAAGATAGCGACGGTGCTCGGCATGCTGCCGAAGTGAGGGCGGTCAGACCTTCGCCTTCTTGAGCACCTCGTTGATGCGTGTCTGCCAGCCGGGGCCGGTCGCCTTGAACTTCTCGATCACGTCGGGATCCAGGCGGATCGAGATCTGCTTCCGGGGGGTCTCGACGGGCGGCCGACCGCGCTTGCGCCTGGCGCTCTTGGCAAGCTCGGGCAGCGCTTCCGCGAACGATTTGCCCTTGGCGATCTGCTTGTCCGTGATTTCCGGATTGTCCGGGTCGGACGCGATCATCTTCTGGATTTCGGCCTCTTCCTTGTCGGTCAGGGCCCGCTTCGACGAATACTTGCCAGCCATCAGAGCTTCCTTTCCTTTCGGCTTGCGGGGCGCATGGAGATCACGGAGACCGCCTCGCTGCCCAGCGGCTTGAAGATCACCGCCACGACGATCCGTCCGTCCAGCTCGCCGACGGCCTGGCCGTGCTCTCCAGCATCTCCGCCGGCGCGGGCGCGCTGGCGGCGAAGGTGGCGACGGTGCTCGGCATGCTGCCGAAGTGAGGGCGGTCAGGCCGCGTTGTCCGTCAGGGTCGGGATGCTGCTGACATCGACCTCGCGCTCGGCAATCCAGATGTCGTGCGCCGCCTGCATGCGGACCCAGACACCGGGCGATCCGCCCAGAAGCTTTGCCAGACGGACGGCCATGGCCGGCGTAACGGGCTGGCGCTCGGCCATGATGTCATAGAGCGTCTGGCGCGAGATGCCGAGCAATGCGGCAATCTCCGTCTTGCTCTTGCCAAGGGCAGGCAGCACGTCTTCGCGCAGCACTTCGCCGGGATGGGCCGGCTGCCGGTTCGGGTCGCGGATGGCTCTGTATTCGGTCACGATCTGTCTCCTCAGCGGTATTGCTCGAAATCGATGCGGCAGGTGTCGCCGTCCTCGAATTCGAAGGTGATGCACCACGGTCCGTTGACGTGCACTGTGTAGCGCCTCGGTTCGCCCTGCAGGGCATGGAAGTCGAAGCTTGGCAGGTTCATGTCGTTGGGTTCGTTCGCGACATCCAGCTGATCCAGCCGCCGCAGGATGCGCTTGTGCATGCGCGCGCCGATCTTTGCCGCGCGGCCCTTCGACCAGAGTTGCGCGAGCGCCTTGTTTCTGAACGACTTGATCATGTTTTGTAAAGTGGTGCCTTACGGATTGATTGTCAGGTGGTGGCTTACAAATATGCCGCCTTCGGGGCGAAGATCACGATTGTGGGGATGGTGGAGGGGGTGTTCACCGGGCGGCGCTGATCGCCGGCTATCACGAGCAGTTTCTCCGCGTGCTCGAGCCGGCCGACACGGCGGCGATCAGGCCTTCTGGTATTGCTGTCCGTGGGGCTGCGGCGTGGTCGGACCGCTCCACGTCGGCAAGGGTTTCAAGCCAACGATGGCACCGTCCTGGACCTGGATGGCTCGCTGGAGAAGCCGACCTTCAGGTCGTCCGTCCATCATGTAGGGCACCGGCATGGCCGGCTCACCCATGGGGTATGGAGGTCGTGCTGATGGGTGCGCTTCGAGCCATCTTCGCCGTTGCACGAGGGAATGGACGCGCGTCTGACACGCTCGCTCGACGCGATGCCGAGCTGGACGAAGCCAATACAAGGCTCAGGAAGGGGGCACGTTAGTATCGGTTCAACGTACGTAGGAGGTTATGGTCAGTGAGTCTGTCCACTGCCACGCAAGGGCGATACATCCGGGCCGGTGCCTTTCGAGCACTGGCACGGTGGTGGCGGTCTCTGCTATGGGAGCATGCAGTTGCGCTGTGCCCAAAGCTGAAACGAGGGACCATGATCCAGACCTCCACGACCACTGAGAAGGAGCCCGTCCGCGTGGCGATCCTGATCCCCTCGCTCGATCACTGGGTGGCCGATTTCGGGCTGGCGCTGGCAGGACTGTTGCGCCATGTGGAGCGCACGCCGACATCGGGCGGCGAGCGTATCGAGGCGAGCGTTCACAATGTCCGCACGTCTGTTTTGCCGCAGAGCCGGGCGACGCTCGCCGAATTCGCGCTTCAAAACGGCGCCGACTGGGCGCTCTGGCTCGACAGCGACATGATCTTTCCGGCGGACACGCTGCACCGCCTCCTGGCACATGGCAAGGATCTGGTCTCCACGAACTATCCGATACGCACCGTGCCACGCGATGGCAAGGTCGGCCCGACGGCTGTCACACTGGATGGCAATGCCCGCCTTTCGTTCGATGGGCACGGTATCGTCGAGGCGGGCTCCACCGGGCTTGCGGTCTGCCTGATGCGTGTCGGCCTTCTCGAGACGATCGACCGCCCCTGGTTCAGCCATGACAATCCGACGGAAGGCTCGTCTCAGCAAGTCGGTGAGGACACCTACTTCTTCCTGAAGCTTCGCGCGGCTGGCCACAGGCTGTTCGTCGACCGTGATCTGTCACGTGAGATCGGGCACGTCACGCAGGCCCCCGTATATGCCGGCGGGCTCCTGTCGCTGCCGCGCAAGACCGTCTATTCGGCAGCCTGACCGGCCATTGCCGCTTCCGTCAACGGGATGGCGCCCTGGGCTCGGCGCGATGCGGAGCGGGCGCGGGTATTGCCCCGGCCGCAGGCCACGTTCTACGGTGGCAGGCGCGACGACAAGCCGGAATCCGAAACCCGTGCCGGAGTCCGGTCTCCGGATCTGAATCGCAAAAAGGCCCGTCACCCACACCGAAAGCGTCATGAGCGACGATAGCGATAGGCGCAACCGGCGTGTCGGTGTCGCCCGCCTCGTACAGACCGCCGGCGCGCTGCAGGAGATCCTGGCCGTCAGCGCCGATCCCGTTCCTTGGGGGGAAATGGTCCGCTTCAGCGCGAGCGCCTTGCTCGCGGGACTTGCCGCATATGCAGTGCAGGGCACCTCGGCGGCGGCATCCGCAGTCATCGCGACGCTCTACTTCTTTTACATCGATCTGCACAGTCCGCCCCGATACCGGCTGTTGTTCGCACTGGGTGCGATGGCGGTGCTTGTCGTCACCGTATGGTTCAGCGCGCAGCTGGGGGCGGCATCGGCCCGCCTCGCGGTCCTGTTCGTGGTCGCCACGCTGGCCGGCAGCATGGCCGGTACGGCCCCGAAGTTCGAGCTTGTGGTGCGCTACGCGATCGTGCTCCTCGCAATGGGAAGTTCCCTGGCCACGGCCTCGACGTTCTTCATGGAGGACTTCGCCATTGGCGCCGTGGCCGCTTTCGTCGTGGCGGTGAGCGTCGGGCGGCTCATCCGGCACGAAGGCGGTATGCCGGCCTATGGCGAGCAGTGGCACGACCTGTTCTCGTCGCTGCGGCGCCCGGGCTGGCGATATGGTCTGTGCTACGGTGCGGCCTCGGCCGTCGCATTGTGGCTGGGCGTGGAACTCGATCTGACGCGGCCGTACTGGGCCACACTGACCGTTACGTTCGTCATGCAGCCCCATCTGCACGCCAATGCGATCAAGGCCGCGCAGCGCGTGATCGGGAGCTTCGGCGGGATCGTCGTCATGCTTCTGGTGCATGTGACCCTGCCGCTGCCGGCTGGCCTGTGGTGCGCCCTCGTGCTCTCCACCGTTCTGCTGCCGCTCGCGAACGCCAGGAACTACGCCCTGTCCACAGTCGCAAACACGATCTTCGTGCTCGCCGTCCTCGATATCGTGGCGGGCTCGCTGGATCAGCTCGGCAGTCTCGTCGAGGACCGCATGCTGGAGACGCTGATCGGCGCCGGCCTGGCGATTGGCGCGAGCGTTCTTGCCATGTGGCTCGGCCGGCAAGGCCGGCCGGGTCGATAGCGCGCTCGCTCCGGCGCCATTCCGTCGCGTGGCAGGGGCAATGCCTAGAACAGCCAGTTCACGCCGACGCGAAAGGTATGGGTCTTGAGGTCCATATCCGAGTTCCAGTCCTCGGCGCTCCCGAAAATAGTGGGCGAGTACCTAAAGGTCTTCTTGCCGAGATCGGCATAGAGATACTCCGCCTTGAGGCTGATGTTGTCGGTCAGTGCATGTTCGACACCGCCGCCGACAGTCCAGCCGACCAGCGTCTCCCGATCGGAATCGCTATCATCGAAAGCGCTGAAGGAGAACTCGGACTTGATCTTGACATCCGCGAAAGCGACACCGCCCGTTACATAGAACAGCGTGCGGTCCCAAGCCCAGCCGAGCCGCCCTCTTATCGTGGCCATCCAATCGATCCGGGATTCGATCCGCGGCACAAGACTGTCAGGATAGATCACATCGTCGACATCGCCGAAACCGATATCGCCCTCAAGGCCCACCACGACGCTGTCGAACTGATAGTTGTAGCCGACCTGGAGACCGCCCATGATCCCGTTGGGATCCATGTTGGCCGAGGATGAAACGCTCGTTCCCGTAAGCTCCATGTCGCCGTCGAGGTCTCCGTCGACCGTGCCGACATGGAGGCCGGCATAGGGGCCTGTCCACGACCATACCGGCACCGGCGGCGGCGGCGTGTAGACTGGAAGGTCGGCTGCGTGCGCGTGTGGCGCGGCGTAGCTGCCAATCGCAACGGCCATGGCGGCCGTGCCGGTCATCAAAGCGACTTTCATGAATCCCCCCCGCGGACGAATCTTTGACTCAACATCGAGATTGCGGGCCCGACGCTAATTCATGCGCAGCTTGAGACCAACCAACGGCGCGGGCCTGCAATTTGGGTTTTCTGTTCCTGTGGCGCTTTTGCCACATTTGAGCGTGTAGTAATGAGTTGGCGTCTGGCTGACTCGGCCTGCCTTGTCTCTATCCGCGCACCGCGCGCTGACTATGGTCTTTCGGCTTCTTTCCGACTGGCACTGAGTTCTCGTGCTGGTGCCGGCGATCCTGATCGCGGATGCGGGGTCGGTGGCTGTGCGGGCGATGCGGCGGGGATAGCGAGAACGGAAAAGGCCACCGGTTGCCCGATGGCCTTTCGTCTGCCGAAGCGGCCGGCGGCGCCAGCCGCTCAGAACAGGTAGTTCACGCCCACGCGGAACGTGTGGGTCTTGAGCTTGGCGTGGCCGTTGGGTTCGAATTCTCCGCCTCCGAAGCTGAAGTCGAAATTTTCCTTGCCGAAGTCGGCATAGAGATATTCCGCCTTCAGGCTGATATTGTCGGTTACAGCGTGTTCCACGCCGCCGCCGACAGTCCAGCCCAGATAGGAGTTCTTGTCCTTGTCGCTGGGACCGCCGAGATCCAGCTTGATCTCGAGATCCGTAAAGGCGATGCCGCCTGTCGCATAGAACAGTGTGCGGTCCCATGCCCAGCCGAGCCGCCCGCGGATCGTGGCCATCCAGTCGATCTGCGCTTCCATGCGGTCAAAGCCAGGATAGATCGTGTCGTCGACATCGCCGAGGCTGAGATCGCCCTCGATGCCGAGCACGATGCTGTCGAACTGGAAGTTATAGCCCGCCTGGATGCCGCCCATGATCCCGTTCGGGTCCATGGAATCACCCACGATCTCGAATTCGCTGAGATTGTCGTCGATATCGCCATCGACCGCGCCGACATGGAGGCCGGCATAGGGCCCGGTCCAGGACCAGACCGGGGCTGGCGGAGGCGGCGGCGGAACATACAGGTCGGCGGCCTGAGCGGTTGCCGCTGCGAACATTCCAATCGCCGCTGCCGCGGCGCCCGTCAGAAGCAGTTTCCTCATGTGATTTCCCCTCGGTCCTCTCTCGATCTTCAGGGGAACAGACTATGCTTTCAGACTGAAATAGAAACTATCTTGCTGCGAAAAACGAACCATATAGACCAAGAAAGTCAGTGTGCGTGGCAATCCTGCCACAGAGGCTGTCGACCCTGATCGCCGATGCCAGGTCAGTGGTGGCTTGGGTGAGGGGGCGTTCGAATCCGTTTCGGTGCAACAATTTATCCAATAATTTGTGCAATTTTTGTTGCACGAAAATATGTATTTTCAATTGGCTATGGAAATTTCTTAAAATGATGAGCGGGCGTCCTCTCCGCCATTCCCCACCCATTGATTTCCCGTGCTTTGGCCGGTCTTCGCTGGTCGCGTCCCAAGCTGTCGAGGCGTTTGTCGGCCCTGCAGTCCTTGCCTGAAATGCTTGCGGGGGCTTCCTTGGAAGACAGTCGAATGGCGAAGCCAGCACCTCGATTTCTTCGGTAAACGCTCTCCGCTCGGAGGCGAGCCCGATGAGGCCCGTCAGTCCGCCAGAACGTCGACGGGGACGCCGAGGACGCGGGCGATCGCTTTCAGCCTTGCCAGCGCGCACAGACGGGGGCCGGCCTCTATCGCCTCGATCTGTTCGGGTGTGAGGCCGCAGGCCTTGGACAGTGCGGCCCGCGAGAACCCGCGATGGGTGCGCAGCACGCGGACGGGGTTGTTTCCGGCCTCGATCTCCGCCCAGACCTCTTCAGGCAGGTCCTCGCCCTCGCCATTGGTATCGGCAGCCTCGGTCTCCGCGAGGATGAGATCGACCATGGCGTCCTCCGCGTCCTCGTCGCCGGCGCGGGCCAAGAGGTTCTTGTATTCGCGCACGGGCAGGACGACGAAGCCTTAGCCGATATCTGTGTGGATGAACTGCAGTCTGTGCACGGCGCGGTCCTCCCCGTAGGACTGATTGCTTGGGACGCCGGCGCCCGAGCGGGCGACGGCTGCTTCCACCCTTCATTGAAGACCGGGTTGGTGATCGTCCGCAAGCTGAAGATGTGGAAAGTGGCTTCTGCCCTGCGAAAAAGAGGAGCAGGCATGAGCACCGGAGGTCGATCTGGGCGCGTGGGAAAGGGAGGAATAAACCCAGCCGCCAATCCGGCGCCGGGAGGCAATATAGGAGGGCGGCGGCATAGGGGAGTAATTCCTGCCTGGGGGGCGCCGCCGCCCTCCGTGTGCGGAGGATATAACCTTGGGGGGCGAATCCATCACACACACAACGCCGCATAATACCAGAGTAAATCAGTCGGAAATGTGGCGGCTGGGCAGAGCGGTCCGCGGCATATTGAGAGATTGCCGAAAAGTCCCCGGAGCCTACCCGCCATCGTTCGACGGCCCCGACGTCGGGAAGTCTTCGGCCAGAGATACCATGGCCGAGGCAAGCGACAGAAAAGGCCACCGGTTGCCCGATGGCCTTCCATCTGTCGAGGCGGCGGGGCGTTTCGCCGCCTGGAACAGGTCGTTCACACCCACGCGGAAGGAGTAGGCCTTGCGCTTTACGTGACCATCGACCCCGGCGGGGTCTCGCCGAAGCGGATGCGGATCGGCACGAGGCCGGACGGCAAACGGAAAACGCGATCACGACACCATTGCCGTGATCGCGCGAGAGGCAATCGGAGAACGCCCTCGCTTCTTCGGGGAAGCGGGCCGTGCGGACGGATCAGAACTGGTAGTTCAGACCGACGCGCACCACGTTGAGCTTGACCGAATCCTTCCAGCTGATGGACTCGCCGCTGTCGGCGGGATTGCTGACGGTGTGATGCTTCTTGCCGAGATCGACAAAAAGGTATTCCGCCTTGACCGTGGCATTCCGGGCGATGGCGTATTCCGCGCCGGCGCCGACCGTCCAGCCCCAGCGGACCTGGCTGTTGGAGCCGTTGAACCCGCCGCTCCGGTCGAAGAAATGGTCGCCCTCGCCCCACCAGAAGCCGTATTCATGCCAGTCATAGTTCCCGGTGCTCTTGACCCTGCCATAGGCGAGACCGCCCGTGGCGTAGACGAGCAGTCGGTCGACGGGCGTGAACCCCAGGCGCGACCGGATCGTGCCGAACCATTCGACCCTGCTCTTGGCGTCGAGATGTTCTCTCAGATGGTAGTTGTACGACTCGCCCTCATACAGATCGGTGATATCGCTGGCGCGATAGTCGTTATCGGTATCCAGGGCACTGATGTCGGCTTACACGCCGAGCACGATACTGTCGATCTGGTAGTTGTACCCGATCTGGACACCGCCGGTGAGCGAACCGCTGTCCGATCTGTCCTCCCGGTTGAACCAGCCGTTGTCGTAGGTACCGTAATAGTCGTTGGTTTCATCCTGATAGCTGACGTCCTTGATGCCGTTATTGGCACTCCACGTGTAGCCGAAGCTCACGCCAGCATAGAACCCTGTCCATGAGAAATCCGGGTCGGGGGAGAGCAGGAGAAAAAGGCCACCGGTTGCCCGATGGCCTTCCGTCTGCCAAAGCGGCGGAGCGTTCCGCCGTCTAGAACAGGTAGTTCACGCCCACGCGGAAGGTGTGGGTCTTCAGTTTCACATCGCCATCGACTTCCGGTGGTTCCCGTCCCGGGCCGAAGAAGCTGAACTTCTCCTTGCCGAAGTCGGTGTAGAGATATTCCGCCTTCAGGCTGATATTGTCTGTGAAGGCGTGCTCCACGCCGCCGCCGACCGTCCAGCCGAAATAGGAGTTCGTGTCCTTGTCGCGAGCTTCGCCACCTGCGACGTCCATCTTGATCTCGAGATCGGTGAAGGCCATGCCGCCCGTGGCGTAGAAGAGCGTGCGGTCCATCGCCCAACCGACGCGTGCGCGGATCGTCGCCATCCAGTCCATCTGGGCTTCCACCCGGTCGGCGGGTGTGAGCACGAAGGGATAGATCGTGTCGTCGACGTCGCCAAGGCTGACATCGCCCTCCACGCCCAGCACGATGCTGTCGAACTGGAAGTTATAGCCCGCCTGGATGCCGCCCATGATCCCGTTCGGGTCCATGGAGTCGGCGTTGATATTGCCCTCGGGCTCTGGCTGCTTGCCCTCGAAGAACGTGTCGAAATTGTCGTCGATATCCCCGTCGAGCGCACCGACATGGAGGCCGGCATAGGGGCCGGCCCAGGACCAGACCGGCTCTGGCGGCGGCGGTGCGGGAACATAGAGGTCGGCGGCCTGGGTATGCGTCGCCGCGAACGTTCCCATCGCCGCCGCGGCGGCGCTCGTCAGAAGGAGCTTCCTCATGGGATTTCCCTTTGGCTGTGTCTCCCAAATTGCTCGTTCGTACAATAGCGATCATGTTTGAACTGAAAAGTATGCCGTTGAGAGAAACGAGCCATATAAACTGTGAAAATCCGCATTCGTGACAATTGCGCCACATCGGGCGGGGCCGCCCGATGGCCGTCGCCGGGGCGGGAACCATGCGATGTCAGGATCCGGTCTGCCGCCGTGACGGGGGAGGACGCTATGGCGCCGTCACCACCAGCGCTGCGCACGGTCCGGCTCCCTTGCGGCAATAGCTGTGGGGGATGGAGGAGTCGAAATAGGCGGAATCGCCCTGGTGGAGATGGGCCGTCTCGTCTGCGACAGTGACCTCCAGCGTCCCGTCGATCACATAGATGAACTCCGCGCTGCCGTGCTCGTGGGGCTGCGACGGCGCTGAGACCTCCGGGAACACCGCATAGAACGCCTCGATCTTCCGGTCGGCGACGGGATAGTCGAGGCTCTCGAAAAGATAGGCGGGCGTTGCATCGGCCGGCGGCGAGGGCAGGCGCACGCGTTCGTCGGCGCGAACCACCGTCACGAGCGGACGGTTCGAGCCCTGCGCGAAGAAGTGGTCGAGCCCGACGCCGAACACCATCGCGATGCGCAAGAGGGTCGGCAGTGTGGGGAAGAGCTGCCCGCGCTCGATCTTGGAAAGCATGGCCGTGGACAATCCCGTATGGCTGCCGAGCTGGACGAGACTCAGCTTCTTGCCCAGGCGCAATGCGCGCACGCGGGGTCCGATGCGATAGCGCTCCAACTCCTCCGTCAGTGTCTCCGAAAGCATGGCCGGCCTCGATCCGTTTTCGCGTCGCTCTCCAATTCACCAGGATATTATCGTGACAGGAAAAGACAATATCTCTTCACGAAAATATTACTGGTGAGAGAAATATTTTGCGTTAGATGAAAATGCACGGGCGGTATGGAGCCGCCGGTTGCAAACAGGAGGAAGAGCCATGACAGCAACATTTTCCCGCAGGGCGGCGATGCTCGCCGCAGCCGCCGGTCTGGCGTTCGGTATCGCCAGTACGGCCATCGCCTCCGACAAGGACATCGTCGATACGGCGGTCGGGGCCGGGCAGTTCACCACCCTGGCCACGGCGCTCGAGGCAGCCGGTCTCGTGGCCACGCTCAAGGGGCCGGGGCCGTTCACCGTCTTCGCGCCGACCGACGAGGCCTTCGCGAAGCTTCCCGAAGGGACGGTCGACACGCTGCTCGAGCCGGCCAACAAGGACAAGCTCGTGGCCGTGCTGACCTACCATGTGGTGTCCGGCAGGGTCATGGCCGAGGACGTCGTGAAGATGGACAAGGCAAAGACCGTCAACGGGGCAATGATCGCCATCGAAGCCGGCTCCGGCGCAGTGATGGTGAATGACGCCCGTGTGACGGCAACCGATATCGGGGCCTCGAACGGTGTCATCCACGTCATCGACAAGGTGATCCTGCCGCCTGAGAAGTGACGCGATCATTCGTGCAGTCGCCGGTCACCGGACTGCCGTCAGGCGGACGGTCCGGCCGGCCGGCGGCGACCGCAACCCATGGAGGATTGCCATGAAACTCCTGACCATCGTCACGCTTGCCCTTGTTATTGTGGGCGGACTGAACTGGGGGCTCGTCGGTCTGTTCGGCGTCGATCTCGTCGCGACGCTGTTCGGGACGGGCTCGCTCCTGACACGCGTTGTCTATGGCCTTGTCGGCCTCTCCGCGGTCTGGCAGCTCGTCCCGTTCGCACAGTCGCTGGGAACGGCGGATACGCTGGCGGCTCACCGCTAGGGAACGCGGGGAGGGCGGCCCGCCGGGTCGGCCCTCCCTCTCCGGTCCAAGCGAAGAGAGATCCGACCGAGAGCCGGACCGAATCGGAAGGATGACCGATGACGCCGATATGGGTCGAGGTGAACGACCGTATGCAGCAGGGCTACCGCTATGCCCTGACCGCACCTGTCGGCCGCGACTTTCACGAGCGCTTCGCGCCCGATCTTGCGCCGGCGGAGATGCTGGCGCTCGGCGTGTTCGGCGGCAAGTACATGACCGATTGCCGCGACGAGTTTCCAGGCGCGTGGTTCGAGACGGCGAAATTGTCCGACCGGCACGATTCGCGCCTCAACTTCTTCGGCGTCGATGCCAGTCAGCCGCTGAGCGTGTGGCGGGAGAAGGGCTGGATCCACCCGGACGATCCGCGCGGCTGGTTCCAATGGTATTGCCGCTACTACATGGGCCGGCGCATGGCCGAGGAGGATCTGCGCCAGATCGGGCGGTGGAAGGCCATGGCGCGCCATGTGGCGCAGCTTCGCCGCCATTGCGAGCCCGGCGACTGGTTCTGCAGGCCGCGCCAGCGCCAGGCGCTCCTCCAGTGGGCCTATGACAGTCGTGTCCTTTAGGGGACAATGGGCGGGTGTCTTGCCGATGCCGGACGCAGCCGCAGCCTGCCCGCGTCGACAAAGTTTGAACTTTGCGCGGAAAACGCTTAAGTAGAGTGCATTCGGAATTTTGCACTGCCTTGTCGTGCTGGCTTTCGAGCCTCTCCCCAAGACACCGTGGAATTCGAATATGAGGCTCGACGATACCCGTCGTGCGGCACGCGTTGCGTGTCTGAAATGGAGGCCAGCATGGCCACAGGAACTGTGAAATTCTACAATATCAACCGCGGCTTCGGCTTCATCCAGCCCAATGATGGCGGAGCGGACGTGTTCGTTCACGCGACCGCCGTGGAGCAGGCCGGCATGTCGGCCCTCAGGGAGGGCCAGACGGTCAGCTACGAAGTCAAGGTCGACTCACGCAGCGGCAAGTCCGCCGCCACGGATCTCCAGGACGGCTGACCGTCCGGATCGTCCGTCGGACCGACACAGCGAGGCCGGGCAGCGATGCCCGGCCAGGAAAGGAGACATCGTTTGCAAGTTATCGTTCGCGACAACAATGTTGACCAGGCGCTCCGGGCGCTGAAGAAGAAACTGCAGCGCGAGGGCCTCTTCCGCGAGATGAAGCGCCGGCGCGCCTATGAGAAGCCGTCGGAGAAGAAGGCGCGCGAGAAGAACGAGGCCATCAGGCGTGCCCGTAAGCTCGCCCGCAAGGCCGCCCAGCGCGAGGGTCTCCTGCCAAGGGCCCGCAAGCACGCCAAGGCCGGCGGCCGCCGCTAGGGCGCGCGTGGGTGAACGCCCGTTCACCCGTGGCCTGCGGTTCCTTGATTTGCCGCGCTTTCGAACCGTAGGAATTGCATCCGCTTTTCCCGAAATCGGTCTGAGATAACGTGCGTCCAATCGGGCGCACGCAAACTGCCCCAACCGATCGATCCATGCGGGAACCACTCATCTGCGACTGGTCCCGGATCCCCGGACAATGGCCGCGCGTCCAGGGGCGGCGGGTCCGATCACTCGGCCAGCCGCGCCGCGCTCCATGATGCCGGCCGGCCCGCGGGGCGGGCCGTCAGGTCGTCGCTGCCGGTGAGCCTGAACAGGCGCCGGCGTCCGAATCCCTTGATCTCCAGAAGTCCGAGCTCGTCGCTCCTGTAGATGGGCGGCAGCAGGGCCTGCATGGTCTCGCTCATCACGATCTCCATGGGCTCCGCGATGGCCTCCAGCCGCGCGGCCAGGTTCATGGCCGGCCCGAAGATGTCGTAGACATATTTCTGCACCCCCACGATCGAGCCGACCACCGGGCCCGTGGCGAGCCCCATGCGGCAGCGCCATCGGTGCTGATGGCTCTCGTTGCGCCGCTCCAGGAAGTGGCGGATGCGCAGTGCCACGCCGGCAATGTTGGCGGCATGGTCGGCGGTCTCCTCGGGAATGCCCGACACCGCGATATAGGCGTCGCCGATGGTCTTCAGGCGCTCGCAGCCGAACTGCTCCACGATGCGGTCGAAGGCGGTGAAGATGTCGTTGAGCTCGGCGATGAGCGCGGAGGGGTCCTCCGTCACGGCCATCTCGGTGAAGCCCACGAAGTCGAGCATGAGGATCGAGGCGCTGTCATAGCGCCGCGGTGTGGTCACGCCGAACTGGCGCCATTCCTCGTAGACCGTCTTGGGCATGATGTTGAGGAGAACACGCTCCACGCGCTCCTTCTCCTTGCGCAGCTCCCGGTTCTGCTTCTCGACCATCTGCGAATAGGACTGGATCATGTATTCCAGCTCGCGCAGCTTGGAGACGTTCTGGCACTCCACCAGGAGGACGGGCTGGCCGTCGCGGTCGTGGGATGTGATCTCGACGGCGAGGCTCGCGCGCTTGCGGCCGATCTTTGCCTCGGTCTCCAGCGTGAGCGGGCGGCCTGCCGCCATGCGCGCCGCGAGCCGGTCGCGGTCGAGCGCGGGAAGGATCTCGCCGAGCGACGGTGGGTCGCCGTCGGCGAGGTCGAACCAGTCCCGCATGCGCCGGTTGGCGACCAGCACGCGGAGGGTCTCGGGATCGGCCACCGCGAGCCCGACGCCGACCGACTGCAGGAGCAGCCTGTTGAATTGCTCCAGATCCATGGTCCTCGGGTCCCTGATCGTCCGGCCCGCTCAGGCGGTCACGATGAGCGGCCTTGAGCGCTCGATCTCGCCCATTACCGCGGCGATGTCGGCCTCGGCCATGTCGAAATCCTCGAAGGTCTCGCGCAGGAGCAGCGTCATCTCGTCGAAGGCCTCGTGCGTGATGGCGAGCCGCGCATGCACGTGCCTCAGTGTCTCGTCGCCATAGCTCGCCGGCCCGCCCATGAGCGAGGCCACGAACTTGGTCTGGTGATCGACGAGGACGCGCATGTCCGTCGTCTCGAAATAGGGGGCCAGGATCTCCGAATCGCCGACCCGGTCGTAGAAGCTCATGACGATCCGGCTCACCTTGGCGAAGCCGCCGCAGCGCTCGAAGATGGTCGCGGACGAACCCGGATTGAGGGGATGGGACATTGCGGCCTTCTCCTATTGCGACGGTGTGCCCGGCACGGGGGCGAGCAGGGTGCGCACGTCGTTCAGCACGAGGCGCGGGTCGAGGAAGTCCGCGCTGTAGATATTGCGGATCATGCCGTCCCGGTCGATGAGGAACACGCGCAGGAGATGGCTGAACGGGCCGGTGGTGTCCTCGCCGTCGGGCTTGCGCGCGACCGGCTGGTCATAGGCCTTAAGCACCGGCGCGATCGCGTCCGCGCTCCGCGCGGTCAGGAACGTCCAGGGCGGTGCCGTCCCGGTATCTGCTCGCATGTGCCGGGCATAGTCGGCCAGGCGCGCCGGCGTGTCGTAGGCAGGATCGAAGCTCAGCGAGACGAGCTGGAACGTCTCTGCGACCGCCGGCATCCGCGCGGCGAGCCTCTGCAGGTCGGCCATGCGCAGGGTCGCGACCGGGCAGATGTCGCCGCAACGCGTATAGATGAAGGCGAGGAGCGTGATACGCCCCTCGAACAGCCGGGCGAGCTCGCGGTCCGCCCCGGTCTCGTCGACAAGCCACGCATTGGCGGCCGGCCGAATGGCGGGCAGGCTGTAGGTGCCCGGCGCGGCGAGCTCGTAGACATAATCGTCCGCGGGGCCTTCGATCCCGGTCTCGCCTTCGGCTTCAGACCCGGTCTCGTGGGCCCGGGCGTCCGGCACGGCCTGGCAGGCCAGGGCCAGTGCGGCGGCGCATGCGAGAAGCAATGTCTTCATCGGCCTGTCCCCAGCATGGGCAAGACGGCGAAGGCCGGGCGGCAGGCGTCCGGCCTTCGCGGAAGCTCCGTCAGTTGGTGTAGAGGGCGCGCGAGCCGAAGCGCATCAGGTGCGGCCGTCCTAGCCCCTCCGCCAGGAAGTCGATCTCGAAGCGCGGGGAGAGCGTCTTGCCGTCCCAGTCATAGGCCTTGAGGAACTGCTCGTTGTCCTCGCCGGTCTTGTCCCAGTTCGCCAGCAGCGAGCTCGTATAGTAGAGTCGCTTCCCGTCCCAGCTCTGCGAGACCATGTTGACCTGGCTGCCGATTTTCTTCTCGTGGATGAGCTTTGGCTTGTGCGGGTCGGTCACGTCGTAGACGCGGGTCATTCCGTCCATGAAGCTGTCGACGAACAGGGTGGAGTCGTCGGCGCTCAGGCTGATATCGACGGGCAGGGGCAGCGTCTCCGGATCGCCGATATCGGCGACCTTCTCGGCATGCCATTTCTGTTCCTCGTCCTCGTAGATCAACCAGATCGCGGAGGTGAGCGCGGTGGAGGTGAAGGCGTAATTGTGGTTCGGCCCCAGGCCCAGCGAACCTCCAGCGGCACGCCGGGAACCTCGAAGACCTGGCGCGGTTTGCGGGCATGGAAGTCCCACAGCACCATGGTGCCGCCGAACGCCTTCATCGCCTCCTTGTCGTTCACGACCTCGCCGAGCGGGCGCATATAGTTGTTCCAGCCGGTGAAGGAGGAGGTGAGCATGACATTGCGCCGCGGCAGGACGCGGGCGTCATAGCCGTAGCCGTCCGCCTTCTCCGCGTTGATCGCACCTTGCGGGTTGTCCGGCGTCGGCATCCAGTGCGTCGCGATATATTCGCCGTCATTGGTGTATTCGACGAGCGCGGTGCGGCCCGTCTTGTCCTTGTTGGACAGTCCGGAGATCATCACGCGGCCGGGCAGGGCATAGGCGCCGTGGGGACCGACCACGCCGCCGCTCTTCTCCACGAAGTCGTCGATGGTCTTGACGAGCTTCGGGTTCGCGGGATCGCTCGCAATGTCGAAGATGAAGATCTGGCTCGTGTCGAGGCCGGCGACCCAGAAGCTTCGGCGGTCGTCTGTCAGCCCGCCGTGATGGGCTTCGTGCCGGCCGCCGACGGAGTCGACGTCGATGACCTTGCCGAAGGTCGGCGAGCCGGAGCGCACATCGACGGTCACGACCTTGTCGGAGCCGTCGCCGACACCCTCCATGCCGAGCGTCCAGACATAAACGAACTCTTCCTCACCGGTGATCTTGGCCATATAGGGCGACTGGCAGGTCTCATCGGCGACAGCGGGCGTATGCGCAAGGATCGCCGCCATGGCGACGGACGAGACGACGGACAGGAGCCGCGCAGGCGTGCGGTTCCAAAACATGGGGCACCTCCCTTGGGGACTGCATCTTCCACAACGCCGCTCGCCCGCTGACCGTGTCGTCGGGTGAGCGGGCTCGGCGAATGGCAGGCACGCTACAGGAGGGCGGGGGGCCGTGCTTGAAGACGGGGTGGAGATTATTTGGAGAAGCGCTGGATTCGCGCGATACTAGGCTGTCGGGGGCGGGAAACGGCCCGGAATGATCTACGAGTTCGAGGATTTCACGCTCGATACCGGCCTGTTCGAGCTCAGGCGCGGCGGCGATCCCGTGCCGGTCGAGCCGCAGGTCTTCGAGCTTCTCTCACTGCTCGTCGCCCGGCACGACAGCGTGGTCGGCAAGGACGATATCCTGGACACGGTCTGGAACGGCCGTTTCGTCTCCGATGCCGCGCTGAGCAGCCGGATCAAGGCGGTGCGTCAGGCGCTCGGCGACAGCGGCGCGGAGCAGCGCCTCATCCGGACCGTTCACCGCCGCGGCTTCCGCTTCGTCGGCGCGGTGCGCGAGCGCTGCGAAGAGTCGCAAATCGGGCCCTCCGCGAACGGAACCGAGGTGCTGGCGCCAGCCCGCACCGACACGCCCGGCGAGACGGAGATGATTGCCGAGGCTCTCATGGAGCGTCCGGCCATTGCCGTCCTGCCGTTCTATGACGCGACGGACGGGGCCGGCGGCAGCTATCTCGCCGACGGGCTGACGGAAGAGCTGATCGCCGCCTTGTCCGCCTGGCGCTGGTTCCCGGTGATCTCGCGCAACACCTCCTTCCGCTATCGAGGCGACATGCAGACGGCGCCGGAGATCGGCCGTGCGATCGGTGCGCGCTATCTCGTCACCGGCAGCCTGCAACGGGCCGGAGACAGCATCAGGGTGAATGCCGCCCTTGTCGATGCCGTGGAGGACCGCCAGCTCTGGAGCGCCTCCTTCAGGCGCGGCCTGCGCGATGTGTTCGAGGTGGAGGAGGAGATCGCGCACGAGGTGGTCAACACGCTCGAGCCGGAAGTGCATACCGCGGAGGTGCAGCGCATCATGCGCAAGGCCCCCGACGATAGCTGCGCGTGGGACCTTGCCATGCGTGCGGCGTGGCATGCCAACCGGTCGAGTTTCACCGATTTCGACGAGGCGGAGCGGCTGGCGGGCGAGGCCGCCGCGCTCGATCCCGCCTGGAGCTTCCCGCTCTCCCTGATCGCCATGGCGAGGTTTCAGAGGGCCATGCGGTCGTGGTCGTCGAGCGCGGCCCACACAGCCTTCGCCGATACGCTGGAGGCTGCCTGTCGGGCGTTGGAGGTGGACCGCAATTCGTGGATGGCGCACGCGCTGGCGGGCGTCGGCGAGCTGTGGACCAACCTGCATTACGACCGTGCGCTGGACCATATACGCCAGGCGGTCAAACTCAATCCGAGCGCGGCCTGGTGCTACCATTTCGGCGGGTGCATTTGCGGTTTCGCCGGCGAGCTGGACACGGCCATCGCACATCAGTCCCGGGTGTTCCGCGTCGACCCGGCCTATCCCTATACGGCGGTGGTGGAGGCCGATCTGGCCCTGTGGTCGATGCTCGCCGACGATCTCGACAGGTCGCTCGCCCATATCAGCCGGTCGGTCGAATGGGACCCGTCCTATGGCCGCGGCTGGCAGCGCTTCGTCTCGCTCCACGGGCTCAGGGGCGACAGGGAGCAGTCCGACCGAGGCCTCAGGCGGCTCGCCGAGCTCAAGCAACCGGTCGATCGCGACTACATGATCACGACCTATCCCTTCCGCGACCCCGCCCACCGGGAGACCTTCTTCAGGGGGCTGAGGCTCGCCGGCATCAACCTTTGATGCGGGACTTGGGACGGTGCGGCCGGCGTCGGTGGCGGCGCCGGCCGCATTGCCGGACGGCCGCGCGCGATCACGCAGGCGCCGTCGCCATGGAGCATTTCTGTTCCGTGGTCGGGTCGATGGTGGTCACGATCTCCGTGATCCTGCTCGCGGGAAAGCCCGACAGGCGGGCATGCTCGCGGATGACCTCCTCGCTGTCTGCGAGATAGACGCAGAAGGTCTTGTCGGCGGTCACATAGGAATACTGCCACTGGATGCCGGAGAGTTTCGCGAGCGCACCGTTGGAGGTGCGCGCGGCATCGCCGAGCTCCTGGCCCGACAGGGTGCCGACCTTGGGAATGTCGCGTTCGATCATGAAACGCCGGAGCATGTGAGTGTCCTCCTTGGGTGTCCGAGCGCCATCCCCGGCCTATACCGTGGGAGCGCGGTCCCGACGCTAGGCCAACCGCGCGGGCCGCGCTTGCAGACGGCAGGGAGGTTTTCTGGAGTTTTCGTGAAGGCCGGCGCCGCTTTGGTCGGGCAAGGAGGATGTCTCAAAGAAAGAGCAGCGCTCTCAGCCCGTAGGCGAGCGCGAGCACCACCGCGGCGCTCGCCGCATAGAGGAAGACGAACCAGGCAATGCGTCTGCCCCAGCGGCGGCGCGGTTCGCCGCCCGGCCGGTCTCCTCCGCCGGACCCGCCCCCGTTATTCGTGGTAGCCGCCATCGCCCACCTTGCCGCGGAAGATCCAGTAGACATAGGCCGTGTAGGTGAGGATCAGGGGCAGCATCACGAGGACGCCGATGAGCAGGATCGCTTGGCTGCTCGGCGCGGCGGCGGCATCCCAGACGGTCAGCTCATAGGGGACGATATAGGGAAAGATGCTGATGGCGAGCCCCAGATAGCCGAGCACGAACAGGGCGATGGACAGGATGAAGGGGCTGTGGGTATTGCCGTTCCGCAAGGCCTTGTGGAGCGCATAGGCCGCGAGCGCGGCGAGGACAGGCAGGGGCGCGAGCGGCAGCAGGCGCGAGAAGTCGAGCGACGGCCAGCCGAGCCCCAGCGCTCCGCGATGCGCGGCTGAAGAAAAGGTGTCCACGCGCTGACCGCGACCATGGCCACGACAACGGCGCCCAGGCTGCGCCGGGCCCATTTCTGGGCCTGGAACTGCAGCGCCTTGTCGGTCTTCACGATCAGCCATGTCGAGCCGAGGAGCGTGTAGCCCGCAACGACCGCGAGCCCGGTGAGGACGGAGAAGGGCGTGAGCCAGTCGAACATGCCGCCGGAAAACGCCGTGCCGGTCACCGCCACTCCCTCCACGAAGGTGCCGAGAATGAGCCCCTGGGCGATGGCCGCCACCAGCGAGCCGAGGAAGAAGGCGGTGTCCCACAGCCTGCGGCCGGCGGGGCTATGCGCCTTGAATCGGAACTCGAAGGCGACCCCGCGAAAGATCAGCGCCGTCAGCATGAAGCCGATGGGCATGTAGACCGCCGGGAAGAACGCGGCATAGGCCGTCGGGAAGGCCGCGAAGAGACCGCCGCCGCCGAGCACCAGCCAGGTCTCGTTGCCATCCCAGACCGGCGCGACGGAATTCATCATGCGGCTGCGGTCGGCATCGTCCGGCGCCAGCGGGAACAGGATGCCGAGCCCCAGGTCGAAGCCGTCGAGCACCACATACATGAGCACGGCGAGCGCGAGAATGACGGCCCAGATGACGGGGAGATCGAGGGTTTCCATCGCTCAGTCTCCTTCGCCGGCGGCGGTCGCCGCGGAATTGGGGGCGAGATAGGCCGGCACGTCCTCCCGATCCGACCGTTTCGGCGGCGCCGCGCCGGTCTCAGGCCCCTTCGCCGCAAGCCGGCCCATGAAGAACACGCCCGCGGTGAAGACGATCGCATAGACGATCATGAAGACGAGGAGGGACACGGCGACGCTCGCGCCGGGGACCGGGGAGACGGAGTCCGCGGTGCGCAACAGACCGAAGACCGTCCAGGGCTGGCGTCCGACCTCCGCCGTCACCCAGCCGGCGAGAACCGCCACGAAGCCCGAGGGCAGCATGAGAACGAGGATACGCTGGAACCATGCCTGCTTCTCCAGCCGGCCGGAATAGGCGTACCAGGCGCCGAGAAGCGACACCGCGATCATGACGAGGCCGATCCCGACCATGATGCGGAAGGCCCAGAAGGTGATGGCGACCGGCGGGCGATCCTCGGCCGGCCAACTCTTCAGCCCCCGTATGGCGCCGTCGAGCGAGCCGGTGACGACCAGGCTGCCGATCTCGGGTATGGCCACCTCGTGGAGGTTGCGCTCCTCCGTCTGCGAGGGCCAGCCGAACAGGACGAGCGGCGCACGCCCCTCATAGCTCTCCCAGTGGCCCTCGATGGCGGCGAGCTTGGAGGGTTGCTCGTGATAGACGGAGATGCCGTGCTCGTGGCCGGCGACGAGCTGCAGCGGCGTGAGGATGGCGAGCAGGCCGAGCCCCATCGCGACCATCAGCCGGACCGGTCGGTCGCGGCGGCCCTTCAGGAGCTGCCAGGCGCCGACGCCGACCACCGCGAAGGCGGTCGTGATATAGGCCGCCAGGACCATGTGGACGAGCCTGTAGGGGAAGGTCGGGCTGAAGACGATCGCCAGCCAGTCCGTCGGATAGAAGATGCCGTCGCGGATCTCGTAGCCCGCGGGCGCCTGCATCCAGCTATTGGCGGCGAGGATCCAGAAGGCGGACATCAGCGTTCCCGCCGCGACGATGCAGGTCGACAGGAAGTGCAGGCCCGGCCCGACGCGGTTGACCCCGAACAGCATGATCCCGAGGAACGAGGCTTCCAGGAAGAAGGCGGTCAGCACCTCGTAGCCAAGGAGCGGGCCCAGAATATTGCCGGTGAGCTCGGAGAACCGGCTCCAGTTGGTGCCGAACTGATAGCTCATCACGACGCCGGAGACGACGCCGAGCCCGAAGGATACCGCGAAGATCTTCAGCCAGAACCGGTAGAGCGCGTAATAGGCGTCGTCGCCGGTCTTCAGCCACAGACCTTCCAGCACGGCGAGGTAGCTCGCCAAACCGATGGTGAAAGAGGGGAAGATGATATGGAACGCTATCGTGAATGCGAATTGCAGACGCGACAGTAGCAAGGCGTCGAAGTCCATCATCCCCTCCCCAGACGGCACGATCCCGCACAAGGTCCCCAAGCTTCGACAATAGACCTTCGCAACGCACAAGAAAACAGTGCAAAGCGGCGAATGGGAAAGGCCGATTAGTGTTCGGCCCGCGATGGACAAGAGGGGGTATGGGCCGGATCGGTCCGGATCTCTCCCCTTGGGGCCCCGGGGCGAGACCTATCGTCATGGGTGACAAAATCCGCCCGGAGAACCATCTCTCCTCCTGCACCCGCCGGCGCCCGTCCCGGACGCCAACGACGCCACCGCAGACAGGAGACCCCCCATGCAGATCGACCTTACCGGCAAGACCGCCATCGTGACAGGCTCCACTCAGGGGATCGGGTTCGCCAGCGCGAAAGGGCTCGCCGAGGCGGGCGCCACAGTGCTCGTCAATGGACGCGGGGAGGAGGCGGTCGACGGCGCCGTCGCTGCGATCAGGCGCGAACGTCCGCAGGCCTCCCTGATCGGTTTCGCGGCCGATCTCGGAACGGCCGAGGGCTGCGCGGCGCTCATCGAGGCCCGGCCGCAATGCGACATCCTGGTCAACAATGTGGGCATCTTCGGCCCGCAGGACTTCTTCGAGACGCCGGATTCGGAATGGACGCGGTTCTTCGAGGTGAATGTCATGTCGGGGGTCAGGCTGTCGCGGGCCTATCTGCCCGGCATGGCGCAGAGCGGTTGGGGCCGCGTCGTGTTCCTGTCGTCGGAATCGGCCCTCAACATCCCCGCCGACATGATCCATTACGGATTCACCAAGACCGCGGTCCTTGCGGTCGCGCGCGGGCTTGCCAAGCGCATGGCCGGAACCGGCGTGACGGTCAACTCGGTGCTGCCCGGTCCGACCCTGTCGGACGGCGTCGCGGCGATGCTCGCCGACGAGGTGGAGGAGACCGGCAAGACGCTGGAGGAGGCCGCGCGGGCGTTTGTCATGGAGCACCGTCCGTCCTCGATCATCCAGCGCGCGGCCAGCGTGGAGGAGGTCGCCAATATGGTGGTCTATGCCTGCTCTCTCCAGGCATCTGCCACGACGGGCGCGGCGCTGCGCGTCGATGGCGGCGTGGTCGACAGCCTGTAGCCTGCGACCGGCTTCAGAAGCCGCCGAACTTCGTCAGAAGCGCGATGACCGGGCGGCGCACCCGCCGTCCGAGCCGCCGATAGGCGGCCCGGATATGCGGGCGCAGATGGCGCAGATAAGCCCGGCAGTAGAGCCGGCCCATGGCGGAGGCCGGAGCCAGGAAATCGAAGACATCGACCGAGCCGTTGCTCCAGCTCTCCTTGTAGCCGTCGCCCGGCACCATGAGATCGAACAGCGCCAAACCGTTCTCGAGGCACCATTTCTGGCTCAGATGCATGTGGAGCCGGGCCGGGGAAAGATCGTGGAGCCGATGGTCGTGGGCGGTCAGATAGGCGAAATGGCCGCCTCTGTAGCGAAGCGCGAGTTCCGCCGCCACGGGCCTGTCGCCGCATCGCAGGACCGGCGCGGCCGCGAGCGGGGCGTCGCCGGTCTCCGCACCCAGATCGCCGAGGAAGGCGTGGAGCCGCGCATTGGCGACGACCGGGCTCATCAGGCCGCGCACGGCCAGCCATCTGCGCTTTTCCGCGATCATCCAACCCACCGTTCCGGCCGAACCGTCCGACAGGTCGTCCATACCGAACCGCACCGGCCCGAGCGTCTCGAGCTTTCGCTGGATGCGCTGCCGCCGCCGGCGCTGCTCCTTGCCGTAGCGTCTGTCATATGCGGCGCCGTCGGCGAAGGCTGAGAGGTCGAGGCAGGGGGCGCATTCGCGCGCGATGGAGGTCGCGCAGCTTGCCGAGAGGAAGGGATAGGCCGTGGCGTCCACGCGCACATGACGCAGGAAGGCGGCGTCGATGCCGAGTTCCGTCCTGGCGATCTGCCAGGCTCTGGACAGCCAGGGAGCGGCGTCGATGTCGGGCGCGACCAGCACGTCGCCATACTGGCCGAACGGATCTGTGAGCCATTTCAGCACCCGGACCGGGCCGTGGCGGGCGATCATGAGCGGCCACAGCATGACCAGCCGGCCGCCGAGCCAGCCGGCAATGAGAGCCGGTTCGGCGGAAGCGGCCTCCGAGAGAAAATGGCGTGCCCAGGCGCCGCACCAGGCGAAACTCTGGAAAACATGATGGGGCCGTGCGGCCGCCGCCTCGAGCGCCTGCCAGTCCTCCTTCAGCGCAAGGAGGGCGCCGGATGTGGCGACGACCTCCAGCCGCGCGCCCTCCGGCAGGTCGGCCGGCTGCCGGTCCACGCATGTCCGCGCGGCAGCGTCATCCGGCCAAGCGACAGACATCTTCCCCCTGACATGTCCTTTTTGCGGCCGGAGCATCGCGGCCGGGCCTTGAGATTTGGTTTCCGTCCGGGGCCTACCGCGACAGCTCCCGCATCGCCTCGTCGAGCCCCTCAAGCGTCAGGGGATACATGCGCTCGCCCATGGCCGCCCCGATCATCTGCGTGGAGGGTGTGTAGCCCCAGTAGCGTTCCGGAGCCGGATTGAGCCAGACCGCCTTCGGAAAGCTCTCCGTCACCCGCTCGAGCCAGACCTGGCCGGCCTCCGGGTTCATGTGCTCCACCGAACCGCCGGGATGGGTGATCTCGAACGGGCTCATCGCCGCGTCGCCCACGAAGATCGCCTTGTAGTCGGACGGATAGGTATGGAGCACGTCCCATGTGTCGATGCGCTCGGTGTGGCGTCGGCGGTTGTTGCGCCACACCGTTTCGTAGAGGCAATTGTGGAAGTAGTAGTATTCCAGATGCTTGAACTCCGTGCGGGCGGCGGAGAACAGCTCCTCGCAGATGCGGATATGCGGGTCCATGGAGCCGCCGACATCGAGGAACAGGAGCACCTTCACCGCATTGTGCCGTTCGGGCACGAATTTCAGGTCGAGATAGCCCTTGCGCACCGTCGCCTGGATCGTGTCGTCGAGATCGAGCTGGTCGGCCGCGCCCTCGCGCGCGAAGCGGCGCAGGCGCTTGAGCGCGACCTTGATGTTGCGCGTGCCGAGCTCGACGGTGTCGTCGAGGTCCTTGAACTCGCGCTTGTCCCACACCTTGATGGCGCGGCGATGCCGGCTCTCGTGCTGGCCGATGCGGATGCCGGCGGGGTTGTAGCCATAGGCGCCGAAGGGCGAGGTGCCCGCCGTGCCGATCCACTTGCTGCCGCCCTGATGGCGCTTGGTCTGCTCCTCCAGCCGGCGCTTCAGCTCCTCCATGATCTTCTCGAACCCGCCGAGCGCCTCCACCATGGCCTTCTCCTCCTCGGTGAGGTAGCGCTCGGTCAGCCGGCGCAGCCACTCCTCCGGGAGTTCGCGGACGTCGTCCTCGCCCGCGACCGTCTCCAGCCCCTCGAAGACCTGTCCGAACACCTGGTCGAAGCGGTCCAGATTGCGCTCGTCCTTCACCAGCGCCGCGCGGGACAGATAGTAGAACTCCTCTACCCGGCGGTCCGTCACGCGCGCGCCGAGCGCCTCCATGAGGGTCAGGTACTCGCGCAGGCTGACCGGAAGCCCGGCCTGCTTGAGCGCGTTGAAGAAAGTGATGAACATGCCGGTCCTCTAAGGGGCTGATCGTCCACATGGAAGGTTTAACGCAGTTGAACCGTGCCGTCATGTCCCGGAAAATGGTCCGCGCCCGGTCGCGCCCCAAAGGTGTGGGCGGGCGGGCGAAGCCGGACCAACCGGCCGTTCGAGGGAGGAACCATGACGAGCAAGACCGAGACCCCCGAGGAGGGCGGGCGCGTGACCGCCATCATGCTTCATGACGACGGTCAGGTGCCGAACAATCCGACCCTGCCACTTGTGATCTGCCGCGGCGTCCTCGATACCGGGAACAGCGCCGATCCGGAAGCGGCGTTCGAGGAGTTGTTCCACCGGAACGGATGGGGACATGGATGGCGCAACGGGATCTTCGACTATCACCATTTCCACTCCACCGCCCATGAGGCGCTCGGCATTGCGCGCGGGCATGCGGAGGTCCAGTTCGGCGGGCCGGACGGGCCGGTCCTGTCGGTCGGGGCGGGCGATGTCGTGGCGATTCCCGCCGGCGTCGGCCATTGCCGCGTCTCCGGTGGGACGGGGCTCAGCGTGATCGGCGCCTATCCGCGCCACCAGCACTGGGATCTCTGGCAGATGGGCGAGGGCAGCCTCGATCTCGCCCGCGAGAATATCGCGTCCGTCCCCCTGCCGGAAACCGATCCGGTATCGGGTGCGTCCGGGCCGGTGACGGAGTTGTGGTCGAAGGCGACCGGCAAGCGGTGAAGCCGAATTCGGCCTAACCCAGCGCCAGCCAGACCACGCCGAGACCCCAGACGCACAGAATGAGGCCGGCGCCGCGGGCCACGGCGTAGCGCTGCGGCACCAGCTTCTCGACCATCACATAGAGCGTGAGGCCGGCGATCCACGCCATGTTCATGACGCCCGCATAGAAGAGCAGCAGCATCAGAACCCAGCAGCAGCCGAGGCAATAGAGGCCGTGATGCAGGCCCATCGCGAAGGCGCCGAGGGTGCCGGGCCGCCAGTGCCGGGCGAAGAAGAACAGGGGTGCGCCGCATCGGCGAAGACATGCGGCCTTGAGCGGGGTGAGCTGGTAGACGCCCGCGGCGACGAGCAGGCTGCCGCCGAGCAGCGCACTCGTGACAGCCATCATGCCCGACAGCGCGCCGGAATAATGCAGCGCCCATTGCGCGGCCACTGCGGCGGTAGAAAAGGCCGCCCATGCCGCGAGATAGCCGAGCCCGAAGACGGTCACGGCCCGCGCCCCGCCATCGGCAGGGGCCCGACGCCGGTTTATGGCGGCAAAGAGCAATATGGCCGGCGCCGCGCCGGGCAGCATCATGGCCGTCATCATCACAGCCCACATGACCCAGACGAGCAGGGCATAGGAGAACGACCACAGGGCCGGCTGCGGCATGGCGGCATGGCCCATGTCCATTCCGGCGCCCATGGCCAGATAGGCCCAGGCGATGGCGGTGGCGAGCACGAGACCGCCCGTGGCGACAGCCGTCTCGCGCCGCAGGCTTGCAAGCACACCCGTGTCGGGTTTCATCGCGGCCGGTTCCCTTCGCAAGAGCCGACGCCGGATCAGCCCTGCGGGCCCGCGCGGGTCATGTCGAGCATCGTCAGATGGCTGTGGCGGTCCGACCAGTCGAGCGGAACGGGACCCGTTCCGTGGGTCGTGCTGCTCGCATATTCCGCCTCATGATACTCGAACCCTTCGGGCAGGCTGACATGCACGGGATGGGGATCGCCGGTGATCGGATTGCGGATCGGCTCGACGCGCGCCTCCACAAGACCCGGTACGGAGAAGTGTCCGGTCCGAGCCTTCAGGTCCATCTCGAAGGATATGGGCAGGAAATGCGGGTCGTGCACCGTGTCGATCACGCTGGCGAACACGCTGAAGACCGTCGCGCCGGGCTCGCTTTCCTCGCCCGACATGATGGTGAGCAGGGCCTCGCGCTGTTTCTCGTCGGCACGTTCGTCGACGATCGGCAGAATCTCGCCCCCGCCCTCGTGGATCGCGCCCGGCCATGCGACGGTTGCGGCCCAGTGCAGGCCGTCGAGCGTCACATCGCCGAAATGTCCCTTGTCCACCCGCATGGCGACCGCGGCACGGCAGTGGCCGCTTGTCGGGCGGGAATTGAACTGGCAGGGACATCCCCAGGCGCAGTTGCATGTCGCAATTTCGGGCCCCCGGAGTAACCAGTCGACAGCCATGGCGTCCTCCCTGACGGCTGCTGTCGCCCCCGGTCCATCGAAGCCTATCACAGATACGCGCCGGACGCGCGGCACAAAGGCCTGTCGGTCGGCCGCCGGTAGCGCCGGGCGTTCAGGCGGCCGTGCCGTTCACATGGGCGCTCGGCTCCAGTGTCGTGCGATGGGCGGGGTCGGTGTCGATGACGGAGCCGACCCGGCCGGCGACGGTCACCTCGCCGCCGAGATTGATGAGCTTGCCGGTCACCATCCCGCGGATGACGGCATGGGCGCCGCGCTCCACGGTGAGGTCGCCGGTGACGGTTCCGTCGAGCTCGAAATGCACCTCCGGCGCAATGCTCGCATTGCCCGATACGGTGCCGAGAAGGCGTGTGCTCTCTTCGAACCGGCGGGGCGCGCTCAGGGTCTCGGTGATCGTTTTCATAAGCGAACCTCCTTTTACCAGTCGGTTACCGGCAAGTTTATCACATCGCGGCAGCCGACCGGAGGGGGTCACTGGGCGGCGGGCCGGGCGGCCGTCTTCTCCTTCAGCGTGCTCGTGAAACGGTCGAGCGCCCGGGATATCTCGTCGCGCGGGATCATGATCTCGACGATGTGGAAATGGCCGGCATCGCCATGGGCCTCCTCCAGCGCGGCGACGAGCTCGGCCCGCGTCGTCACCCGGTGGCCCCGGCCGCCGAGCGACGGTGCCATGTCGGCGAAATGCCAGTCGGCCAGGTCGTTGTAGCGCGTGTCCGACTGGAAGGCCTTGAGCATGCCCCAGGCGCAGTTATTGAAGACCAGAACGATAGGCGTCCAGCCGTTGTGCACGCAGTTGCCGAGCTCCCAGCCGGTCATCTGGAAGGCGCCGTCGCCGACCATGATCAGCGGGCGCCGGCCGCTCGCGGCCTGGAGGCCGAGGCCCGCGGGCACGCCGGGACCCATGGTGGCGTAGTAGCCGGGCGCGACGAGCTCGGTGTAGACGATGTCCATGGCGGTGAACAGGCAGTCGCCCATATCGGCGGAGATCGGCATGCGTCCGTGGCGGTCGAACAGATCGTTCACCGCGCGCGCAATGTCGGAAGGGGCGACGGGATTGCCGTCGCTCGAGGCCCCGCGCGGATAGTCGGGCGTTGCGGGGGTGGGCGCCTTGGCCACCGGCTCGGCGATCGCGATCAGCGCATCGATCAGGGCGTGGAGCGAGACGTCGGGATAGTTGTGATAGGCAAAGCGTACCTCCCGGTCGAAGGCGTGGATGGCGGAGCGCTGGTCGATCTGACGCTTGGACACGCCGAAATTCGTGTCGCACAGGATCACGCCCAGCATGAGGAGCGCGTCGGAGCGTTCCACCGCCCGGCGGATCTCCGGCTCGCCGGCCAGCCCCAGATAGGTGCCGATCAGGGGCGCGTCGCTGTCTGCGAGGATGCCGCGGGCCATGAAGGTTGTCGCGGTGGGCAGCGCAAGGCGCCTGGAGAGCGCGGCGACCTTGTCCTCCAGCCCGTAGCGGCGGACTTCCACGCCGAGCAGCAGTGCCGGGCGCTCGGCCGCCTTGAGGCGCGTCATGATCTCTTGCGCACAGGCCTGCGCAGCCTCGATGTCCGGCGGTGTCTCGGCATAGGCCGGCACCTCGCCGACCTCGGCGTCGACCATGTCGCGCGGCAATTCGATATAGACGGGGCGGGAGCGCTCGCGTGCGGCGGTCAGCACGCGGGCGATCTCTGCCGGCGCGGTGGCCGGGTCGTTGAGGATCGCCTGTGCGCAGGTCACCTCGTTATAGACGAGGCGCTGGGAGTCCAGTCGCTTGACCTGGTGGTGGAGGCCCATGCCGAGCCCCGCCTCGCGCGCGCCGGGCGCGCCGGATATGACGACGAGCGGCGATTTTTCCGCATAGGCCATCGCGACCGGGTTGACCATGTTGAGCGCGCCCGCGCCATAGGTCACCGCAGCGACGCCGAGCTTCGAATTGTAGCGGCCTGCCGCGTCGGCGGCGAAACCGACGCCCGGCTCGTGGCTCAGGCAGTGCAGCGGCAGGACGTTCGATTGTTCAATGACCTTGAAGAAGGGCAGGGCGAAATCGCCGGGTATGCCGAAAATCTCCGAGGCGCCATAGGCCTTCAAGGCCTGAAGCAGCGCGTGGCCAAGCTTCATGGTCGATGCTCCCTTGTGTCCCGTAGCGGCCGTCGGCCAGGGAGCATCAGTCTAGCCCGGCGCAGGCGGGGCGACAAAGGCCCGGCAGGGAATGAAGAGGACGGGCACCCCGGGGAACGGCAGCTTGCCGGGCCGCCGGCGGATCCTCAGGGCGAGGAGAGGGGATGCGCGGTCCCGCTTTGGGCGTCGGTCCCGTCGTCTGTCGCCTGCCGAGCCTGCAGCCGGTCCATCTCCGACCGCAGGCGCCCGTTCTTGGGAAACCGTTGCGTGGCGGCCTCCAGCGTGGCGATGGCCTGCGCGCCATGGCCGAGACGCTCCAGAAGGGTGGCAAAGCGCAGGTGGAGCTCAGGCAGGTTGGGGTTGATCGTCAGCGCTGTCTCCAGGCTGTCATAGGCTTTTTGAAGCTCGCCCTTCTCCGCCAGAATGCCGCCCAGGAGGACGTGGGGCGGTGCGCGGTCGGGATGATAGGTGATGAGCGTGCGGGCAACAGTCTCCGCCTCGTTCAGCCGGCCCAGCCGGCGCTGCAGCGTGCCGAGCCGCATCAGGATCTCGAAATTCGCACGGTCGAGGACGCGCGCGCGCTCGAGGAAACGGACCGCGACGGCGGGCTTGCCGCGTGGTGCGACGGCGTTGGCGAGCCGCAGGTAATAGGCGGGCCAGCCCTTCTTGAGCAGCCTGATCCGCCTCTGGAACCGGCTCGGTGCCAGGCCGAGACGTGCCATCTCGACCATGTCGGCCATGTGATCGCGGGCCGTGAGCAAGCTCCCGACCGTTCCCGCACAATGGGGCGCGGCCACGATCTGCACGGGTGCCCGTGCCGCGATGAGGTGCGCATGGCCGCGCTCGTGCGCGTCGCGCGGGTCGTGGATGACGAAGGCGGTCTCGCAGACATCCTCGCCGGCAATGGCCATGCCTGTATGGAGTTCCGGATCGAAATGCCCCTCGTAGCGCCGGTCGCACGCGCCGACATCGTCGGGCGCGATGGAGAAATGGGGCGAGAGGCCGATGGCGAGCGTGGCGCCGAGAATGCGGCTGTATTTGAGCGCGGCATAGCCGCCGGCCCCCTCGCCGAGGCAGATGACCTCGTCATGGCGTCCGGCGATCTCGACGAGATAGTCGAGATATCTCTCCATTTCGAGACGCGGATACCAGTCCGGCCCCTTGGCGACGATGCCGATGCGCGTGAAGGCCTTGGCGACCGAGGGTGTCTCGCCGAAGAAGCTGTCCGTCTGCCTGAAACCGTTGTCGGCGAAGGTGATCAGCAGTGGCCCCGTGCGGGCCCTGCGGTAGAAGATGCGTAGGCGGTCGGTTTCGATAATGGGGCTGACCATCGGTCCGGTCCCTCCGCTGCCGTCCAATGCAGGAAATACAACTTTAACAGAATGGTAAAGTTAAATGCAATTATTACATGCACGCCAATGCAGCGTCTGCCGATCCGCGCCGCATCGGCAGAGTGCTTGCGGCTAAGGCCAGGGGCGTTGCAGCACGATGTCGTTTCGGAGAACGTTCCGCCTTGCGGGAACCGCTCAGTACCACAGGCCCATGCGGCTCACATGGAAACGCGGCCGGCGCACGACCGGTACGATGGAGGGGCCGACCTCGGGTTTCTCGCCGGGCAGGGGGATATGCGGGGTCTGGTCGCGGCGCAGCGCCAGGATGCGCTTCACGCGATCCTGCGTCTTGGGATGGGAGCGCAGGAGCGAGGGGTCGGGCAGCCGGCCGCCGGGCAGGAACAGCGCCTCCCACATCGCGCCCTGCTTGCGCTCGAGCGCCATGAGCGCGGCGGCGAGCCCTTCCGGATCGCCCGTCAGGCTCACGGCGTCGAGGTCGGCGTCGTATTCGCGCGCCCGCGACAGGGCGAGCTGCAGGAGGCCACCGATTGTCGGGGCGAAGATCAGCAGCACAATGCCGATCCACGGCACCTGGCCGCCCGCCTCCAGTATGGCCGGCAGGTAGAAGGCCAGCGTCAAGAGGCCGACCGTCGCCATGATGCTCGTGATCCGGTTCACGATGTCGGCGAGCGCCATGACCTTCAGGTCGCCATTGCGGATATGGCTGACCTCGTGGGCAAGGACGCCGGCGAGCTGGCGCATGGTGAGCCCGCGCAGGAGCCCGTCGGTGACCGCGATGGCGCTGTCCTGCGGCATGCCCACCGCGAAGGCGTTCATCATGCGGCTCGGCACATAGTAGAGCATGGGGACCGTCGGCAGGTCGGCGCGCGCGGTGATCGCGCGCAGCACATGGTAGCCGTCGGGGAATTCCTGCTGGGTGATCGGCCGGGCCCGGTAGAGGTTGAGGACCAGCTTCGGCGAGATGCGCGTCGCCGACCACAGGCCCACCGCACCGAGGGCCAGCGCCCAGACGAGCCCCACGACGCCGAAGACCAGCCAGGCCACGACGGCCATGAAGCCCACGCTGCCGCCGGCCAGAAGCCAGCTATGCATCCTGTTGCGCCATTTGGAGCGCGTCTGCTCGACGCTATCGAGGGACGGGAACGTCATGGCTCAAAGATAGGCGCGGCGGGTGCGAATTTACAGACGGCCGCCGCCATCCTGCGGCCGCCGCTCGGTACCGTCGTCGGCGGCTTCGGCCTGCGGCGCGCCGGTGGACCGGGTGAGACGGGCGGCGATGGCGGACAGGCGCGGCTTCTCCAGCGTTTCGAAGGGCAGGGGACGGACGAGATCGAGCGCGGCAAGGCCGATCCGGGCGGTCATGATGCCGTTGACCGTGCCCTCGCCGATGCGCGCCGACAGCCGCCCGGCGATGCCGCGCCCCACGACATGCTGGATGAGCGTGTCCGACAGCGCCACGCCGCCCGTCACGGCGAGATGGGTCACGACCATCCGGGCGAGCTTCAGCGTGCCGAGCGAGCCCGGGCGCCCGCCATAGAGCGCGGCGAGCCGGCGCAGGAGCGTGAGGTTCTGCGCGGCCACGAACAGGAGGTCGAGGGCGGCGGCGGGCGTCAGCGCGGTCAGGAGCGAGATGCGCTTGGCGGCGGCGGCGATCAGCCGGCCGGCCTCCGCATCGAGCTCTCCCATCAACTCGCGTTCGGCAAGCCGCACCCGGTCGGCGGGGTCGATGATCTCGCCTTCGAAGCGCTTGAGCCGGCCGAGCGCCCAGGCCATGTCGCGGCGATGGCCGTAAAGCCCGCTCAGCGCACGGACCGTCTCGTCCGCGCCGGCGCTGTCGTCATGGCGCAGCGTGCGCTCCGCCGTCTCCCGGATCGACCCGATGCGCGACAGCCGCATGAGGGCCGCGGCCTCCTTCACGATCAGGGCGAGCGCCGCGATCCCGGCAATCCCGGCAAGGCCGAGCGCCGTCCAGCCGAGCCAGTCCTCGCGCGCGAAGAGCTGTTCGACCATCTGCGTGACGCTCATGGTGACCGCAATCGCCACGAGCGCGGTGACCGAGGAGGCGAGCAGCGCGCCCCAGCGCAGGCCCCTGCGTCCGGGCAGGTGATGGGCGGGCTCGCCGTCGCCCGATCCGGCCTCGTCGGGCAGGTCGAGCGTGGTTTCCTCGCGGGGCGGGGCCTCGAAGGCGCGCGGCGCGCGCTCGCGGCGCGTGGTGTTCGGATCGGTCATGCCAGCCTGTCCGCAAGCAGGAAATTGAGGGCCCGGTCGAGCCGGATATGGGGGAAGCTCGCGCCGTCGCCGGGGCCGGCGGCCTCGAACCAGGGCGGCCGGAAACGAACGAAATGGACAGTGTCGCGCGCGGCGCCGGCAAGGGCGGCCTGCGGGTCGTCCGGCAGGTCGCCGGGGAAGATCGCCATCTCGCGGCTGCCATCGAAGGTTTCCCCGCCGATCGTCTCGCCCGCCTCGGGCACGCCGACGATGCAGGGCAGGGCGTCGCCGTTCTGGCGGACCGTCGTCTCGCGTGTCGCCCGGATGGCGGCGAGTGCCATCACCTCCACCGCGGAGCCGGCGAACTCGGCGCGCTCGAGGGCCGTCTCGATCATCGCGCGGGTGATGGTTTCCAGCCGGTCGTGGCTCGTGTGGTGCAGCCGGTCGGCCTTGGTGGCGGCGAAGAGGATGCGGTCGATCCGTCGGCCGGTGAGGCTCGCGGCCCAGCTCGCCGGGCCGTGTCGGAAACAGGAGAGCACGTCGCCGAGCGCGCGCCCCAGATCCTGCAGCGCCTCCGGACCGGCATTGAGCGCGGTCAGCGCGTCGACGAGCACGATCTGCCGGTCGAGGCGGGCGAAGTGGTCGCGGAAGAAGGGACGCACCACATGGCGCACATAGGCGTCGTAGCGCCTGGCCATCATGGCCCAGAGCGAGCCCTTGGGCGCCGTCTCGCCCTCGGGTACGGGCAGCGGCGCGAAGGTGAGGAGCGGCGAGCCGGCGAGGTCGCCGGGCATCAGGAACCGTCCGGGCGGCAGGGCGGAGAATGAGGCGCCGGCATCGCGGCAGGCGGAGAGATAGGCGCGGAACAGCTCCGCATCCTTTACCGCGTCGGTCTCCGGGGCCGGCTCCTTCGGCCTCAGCGTGGCGAGGTGGCGGTGCCAGTCCCGTGCGAGCGGCGCGCAGCGCGCGCTGCGGCTCGCCTCCAGCATGGTGCGCGACCATTCCTCGTAGCTGCGCGTCATCAGGGGCAGGTCGAGCAGCCATTCGCCGGGATAGTCCACAATGTCGATGGACAGCCGTCCGCTGCCGATATTGCGCGCCACGAACCCCTCCGGCTCGTAGTCGAGCGTCAGGCGCATCTGGCTCATGCGGTGCGTGCTCTCCGGCCAGCGGCGATCCTCGCCGATCAGGGCCTCCACATGGTCCTCATAGGCGAAGCGCGGCACGGTATCGTCGGGCTGCGGCTCCAGGAAGGCGCGCCGGATGCGTCCTTCCGCCGCCGGGTCGAACAGCGCGAGGCGACCGCCGTGCACGATATTGTGGACGAGCGCCGTGATGAACACGGTCTTGCCCGCGCGCGACAGCCCGGTGACGCCGAGCCTGAGCGCCGGGTTTCCGAGCGCGCCGGCATAGTCGGCGATCTCCGACATCGCGATCCGGGTACGGTCGAGGACGGTGGTCAGCGACATGGGTTCCATGCTTTCGGCAAAGCCCTTTCCGCAACGCCTGAAGGGGCCGGCGGGCATGTCGGCCCGGTTCGGCGCCGCGGACCTTCCCTGCGGTTTCCGGAGAGGAGATGGCACGAAAAAGGCATTTTCCGTCTCGACCCGTCGGGCCGCCCCTAGAGATCCTTGGGCCGGGTGAAGCTGACGAGCGTTCCCGCGCCCGGTGCGATATCCGCCCAGTCGTCGGCGTCGAAATCGATGACGGCGAGGGCTCCCGTGGGGAATTTCCGGCGCATCGCCTTCAGCGCGGCCCTGGCGCCGTCGCCGGCGAGCGCGTCGGCGAGTGTTTCGAGAGACGGGTTGTGGCCGACGACGAGAATCGGCGACGCCGTGCCGCCTTCGCCGCGCAGGGCGGCCAGCGGGCTTGTCCCGTCACCGAAATCGTAGAGCCTGTCATCGATATGGATGGGCGGCGCCGCGTCGAGCTGGGGGACGACGAGATCGAGCGTCTGGCGCGCGCGTATCGCCGGCGAGCATAGCGCGAGCCGGGGGGCGTGGCCGTTCTCGCGCATATACCGGCCCATGAGCGGGGCGGCCTTCTCGCCGCGCCCGTTGAGCGGCCGGTCGCGATCGTCGAGCGCCGGGTTGTCCCAGCTCGACTTGGCGTGGCGCAGAAGCAGGAGGCGCAGCATCGAGCCCCCTATTTCGCGGCGACCGGCTGCGGTTGCCGCACGGCCGGCGCCTCGCCGATCCGGGCGATATCGAAGGGGGTCGTCTGATAGACCTCGTTGATCCAGTTGCCGAACAGCAGGTGGGCGTGGCTGCGCCAGCGGTTCTCCGGCTCCGCATGGGGATCGTCGCCGGGGAAATAATTCGTCGGAAGCTGGATGTCCTTGCCCGCCTCGGTGTCGCGCCAATACTCCTCCGCAAGGCTGCGGCTGTCATATTCGATGTGGTTGAACATGTAGAGCATGCGCCGGGTGGGGTCGGCGACGAAGCACAGGCCGGCCTCGTCGGATTCCATCAGCACCTCCAGCCCGCGGTCGTCCGGCAGGTCCTTGCGGAGCACTTCCGTCCAGCGCGAGACGGGAATCGAGAAATCGTCGGAGAAGCCGCGCAGATAGGGCGAGGCCGGGTTGAGGTTCTTGTGGCGGAACACGCCGAAGGCCTTCCGGGGCAGGGGGTATTTCGGCACGTCGTGGAAATGGTGCAGCGCGGCCTGCGCGCCCCAGCAGATGGCGAAGGTGGAATGGACGTTGGTCTGCGTCCACTCGAAGATCCGGGTGAGCTCGTCCCAGTAGTTCACTTCCTCGAACTCGAGCAGCTCGATCGGCGCGCCGGTGATGATCAACCCGTCGAACTTCTCGTGCGCGACCTCCTCCCATGTGCGGTAGAAGGCGAGGATGTGCTCCGCGGACGTGTTCTTCGGCTTGTGATTGGTCATGCGCACGAGCGACAGCTCCACTTGCAGGGGCGTCGCGCCGACCAGCCGGGCGAACTGGGCCTCGGTGCGGATCTTGTTGGGCATGAGGTTGAGCATGCCGATACGCAGCGGGCGGATGTCCTGCCTGTCGGCAAGCTCCTCCGTCATGACCATCACGCCTTCCTGCTCCAGCGTCGCGCGCGCCGGCAGATCGTCCGGTATCTTGATCGGCATGGGCTTTGGAAACGTCCTCCCCTGTCCTGTGCGCCCGGTCTGTCCGGGCGGCCCGAAAGGTGATGAACATTTAGGCGGTCGCGCCGTGCGCTGCAAGCGCTCCGCCCTCTGGCAAGGCGGCGGCCCGCGGGGTCAGGCCCGCTGGTCGATCGCCCTGGAGACCAGCGAGACGAAGCCAGCCTCGCTGACGATACCGGCGACCTCGTCGGCCTCGATCGTATAGCCGAAATTGCGCGCTATGGCTTCGTAATAGGGGATCCGGCGGTCGAGAAGCTGTTCGAAGCCCCACACCGCGAAGCCGTCCGGATCGACCTCCTCGTCGCGCGCGAGGCCGTGCATGCGCTTGTAGTCCGCCCAGCTTTCCTCGAGGAAGGCTTCCGGATAGTACATGGGTTTCGGCGCCGCCCGGAACCGGTCCACCAGCATGCGCTTGTGCTGCTCGGTGCCGCGGATATAGAGCAGCAGCGTGTGCTCCGACAGGCATTTCAGGACGGGGTCGTTCGGATCGTCCGGGTCGACCACCTCGCACAGGCTGCCGCCGGAATCGCACAGGAAACGCGCATAGCCGTAGATGGTGCGCGCCTTCTCGATGAACTCGGGCACGTCGAGCAGGGCCGCGATCTCGGCGGCCTTGTGCTGGGCCTGACGGCGCCGGTATTCCGCGAACGAGATGCCGCCCCGGTCCGGATTGCCGGGCTTTCCGAGATAGGTCGACAGCGGGGCGAGATTGTCGAAGGTGATGTTGGAGGAGATGTAGATCGAATCCGTCATCAGGAGCTGGCGCAGGAGAGGCACCTTCATCGCCTCGCGCTTGAACTCGTCGACAATGTATTCGCCCATGTAGCGCGTGCCGATGCGGTAGTCGACGGAGTAGTGGAACCAGTCGTGGCGCCTGAGCATGTTGCCGAGCGAGGTCTTGCCGACGCCGGACATGCCGAACACCGTGACGGCTTTGGCCGGCCAGTCGCGGAATGCCTCGCCACTCTCGAACCGCATCGCCGTCTCACCCCGTGAACGCCCTTGAGGAGCACCCCTTAATACAGGGCGCTCGCGGGGGCAACGAAAGAGTCCGTGGCCGCCGGGTGCGGTTGCGGGGTATCGGAACTGCACTTTATAATTGCACAAACGATGATCTTCCCCTAAAAGGGGTGTCCTGTTTGGGGCACATCGTGCACAGCGTTACGCTGCGACGAAGACAGCGGGACAAGAGGGGGCATCATGACATCTTGGTCATCGGGCTACGTTACCGATATCGACTATTTTCCGGGTTTCTATGCGGAGCTGTCGCCGGAGCGCTGCGCCTTCGGGCTGCTCAGCCAGGGGCTTGCCCAATGCGGCCGGACGCTGGGGCCGGGACGCTCCGCCGATCCCGCCTATCTGGAGCTCGGCTTCGGCTACGGGGTGTCGCTGGCGGTTCACGCCGCGGCCTGTCCCGGCACCTATTGGGGCGCCGACTTCAATCCCGCGCATGCGCTCTATGCGCGCGATCTCGCCGAGGCGTCGGGGGCGGACATGACCGTCGCCGACGACAGTTTCGAGGAACTGCTTGCCCGGCCCGACCTGCCGCAATTCGACATGATCGCCGTGCACGGTGTCTGGTCGTGGGTGAGCGACAGCAACCGGGACGCACTCATCGCGCTCGTGAGGCGCCATCTGAAGCCCGGCGGCGTGCTCAATATCAGCTACAATTGCGAGCCGGGCTGGGCCCAGATCGCCCCGTGGCAGCGCCTTGTGTCGTTCATGGCGCATGGCGGCGGGCGCGGGCAGACGATCTCCGAGCGCGCCGACGCGGCCGTGGGGTTCATGAACCGGCTGCGCGAGGCCGGCGCAGCCTGCTTCACGGGCAATCCTGCCCTTGGCGACTATGTGGACGGGCTCGACCGGCACAATGCCCACTATGTGATCCACGAGCATCTCAACCGGCACTGGCGGCCCATGCTGTTCGCGGAGACGGCGAAGCTTCTTGCGGAGGCCAAGGTCGGCTTCGCGGCGTCGGCGCGGCCGCTCGACTATGTGAGCGGCATCAACCTGACCGCAGAGATGCAGGAGGTCCTGAACGGGATCTCCGACCCGGTTGTTCGGCAGACGGTCTACGACTACTGCGTCAACAGGCGGTTCCGGTGGGATCTCTTCGCGCGCGGAGTGCGCAGGATGCCGGCCACGGACCAGCGCGAGACGCTGCTGGCCACGCGGGTCGCGCTGGCGAGTACGCCGTCGGCCATTCCCATGACTGTGCCGGCCGCGCTCGGCGAGGCGGAGCTGAGACAGGACATATACCGGCCCCTGATCGACGCCCTGGCGAAGGACGACTGCGCGCCGCGGTCGCTCGCCTCGCTGCGCGACGAGCCGGGCTTGAAATCGCTCGAATTCGGTCAACTCGCCGAGGCGGTCATCATCCTGGTCGGCGCCGGCCACGCCCATCCCGTCCAGCAGGAGGCGGTCATAGAGCGCGCGAGGCCCGCCTGCGCCCGGCTCAACAGCCATCTCTGCGCACAGGCCCTGTCCCGCGAGGAAGTCAATGTGCTGGCCTCGCCGGTGATCGGAACGGGCGTCACGGTGCCCCGGTTCCACCAGATGTTCCTCCACGCCATCGCCGAGGGGCACAAGACACCGCGGGACTGGGCGAAATCGGCCTGGGAGGCCCTGTCGGCCTGCGGTCAGCTCGTGCTGAAGGAGAACAAGACGCTGGAGACCCCGGAAGAGAACCTGGCCGAGCTGGAAAGCATCGCGAAGACGTTCCAGAGCGACCGCTTGCCCATCCTGAAGACGCTGGGGATCGCCTGAGGCCAGTGCATCGGCGAAGTTGAGAGAAGATTTCATGAATCTCTCTCAAGGCATTGACAATAATATGATTCAGTAGCGATCCGGCACCCGGAGGCAAGACCGGCGCCACAGGGTGCCCGGGGTCGGAAGCCGCCGGGCCCTGTCTTGCCGGGACAAGCCCGGCAATGACGACCTGGACGGGAGTCCGGGTCGGTGCATCGCGCGCCGATTGGCGATTCGACCTAACGCTGCTCGCGGCGGGACATGAAGGCCAGCCTTTCGAAGAGCTGGACATCCTGCTCGTTCTTCAGCAGCGCGCCATGGAGCGGCGGAATGAGCTTACGGGTATCGCGCTCGCTAAGCGCCTCGGGCGGGATGTCCTCGTTGAGCAGGAGCTTGATCCAGTCGAGGAGTTCCGAGGTCGACGGCTTCTTCTTCAAGCCCGGAACCTCGCGCAGCTCGTAGAAGGCGTTCAGCGCTTCGGAGACCAGCCGCGACTTGAGCCCCGGGAAATGGACGTCCACGATCTCCGCCATGGTGTCCGCGTCGGGGAACTTGATGTAGTGGAAGAAGCAGCGGCGCAGAAAGGCGTCCGGCAGCTCCTTCTCGTTGTTGGAGGTGATGATCACGACGGGGCGCTGGCGGGCCCGCACGGTCTCGCCGGTCTCGTAGACGTAGAACTCCATCCGGTCGAGCTCCTGGAGGAGATCGTTCGGAAACTCGATATCGGCCTTGTCGATCTCGTCGATCAGCAGCACGACGCGGGCATCGGCCTCGAACGCCTCCCACAGCCTGCCCTTGCGGATATAGTTGCGGACATCCTTCACGCGCTCGTCGCCGAGCTGGGAATCGCGCAGGCGCGTCACGGCGTCGTACTCGTAGAGCCCCTGATGGGCCTTCGTCGTCGACTTCACGTGCCATGTGACGAGCGGCATCTCCAGTGCCCCCGCCACCTCCTCGGCAAGCACCGTCTTGCCGGTGCCGGGCTCGCCCTTCACGAGGAGGGGCCGCTCCAGCGCGATGGCGGCATTCACCGCGATGCGCAGGTCCTCCGTGGCGACATAGCTGGCTGTTCCTTCGAATTTCATTGGACGGGACATCCTCTGGCAGGGTCGTGGGCACCGTGGGACGGGAGGGCTCGTTTTATCGAATGGCGGCCGCGTTGACCAGAAGCGCAAACCGCATCGCACCGCTCCGGCAGGTGGTGTGAGAGAAAAGCTGTCGTAAGAGGCGAGTTAGGTATTGTCCGTCACCGCCGAGGTGGATATATAGGCGCCACTCACGGGAGGAACGCTGATTAGCGTTGAGGTGTTCGATGGCTGTGGACATCACAGAGGATTACAGGCCGTCAGACGACGAGCCCTTCATGAACGAACGCCAGCGGGAATATTTCCGCAACAAGCTGTTAGCCTGGAAAGACGATATTCTGCGGGAAAGTCGCGAGACCCTGGAGAACCTGCAGAACGAGAACGCCCAGTTGCCGGACCTCGCGGATCGCGCATCCACCGAGACCGACCGCGCGCTGGAGCTGAGGACCAGGGACCGTCAGCGCAAGCTCATTGCCAAGATCGACGCGGCACTGGAGCGGATCGAGGACGGCACATACGGCTATTGCGAGGAAACTGGCGAACCGATCAGCTTGAAGAGGCTCGACGCACGGCCGATTGCGACCTTGTCGGTCGAGGCGCAGGAACGCCACGAACGGCGAGAGCGCGTCTATCGCGACGACTGACCGGCGGGGCCGCGGAATGCGGCCTCTTACAGTTTCGGCATACGGAAAGCCGGCCCGGAGCAGTCCGGGTCGACGTCAGGCGTGTTCCTGGCGAGGGGGCTCGGCCTGCCGGTCGTCCGCGCAACCCGACTGCTCGATCTCGACGGTCGCGTGCGAGATGCCGAACTTTTCCGAAAGCCGCGCCTTGATGTCGGCGTTGGCCTGTTCCGCGCCCGCCGCCTCGGCGATGCGCGCATGGAGCGTGATGAGCGGGCGCTCCTGGGTCAGCGACCAGATATGGACGTGATGGACATCCTCCACCTGCGGTACGGCGGCGACGAGGTCGTTGGCGATCTCCTCGACTGAAAGGTGATCGGGCGTGCCTTCCAGCAGGATGTGGCCTGCCTCGGAGACGAGCCGCCAGGCGCCACGCAGCAGGATGAGCCCGACCAGCGCGGAAAGCAGCGGGTCGATCGGCGTCCATCCGGTCCAGATGATGACGAGGGCGGCGAGGAGGGCGGCCACCGATCCGAGCAGGTCGCCCAGGACGTGGAGCAGCGCGCCGCGAATATTGAGGTTCTCCCGGTCGCCGCCATGGAGCAGGGCGAAGGCGGCGATATTGACCGCAAGCCCTGCGAGCGCGACGACGAGCATGGTGCCGCCGAGCACCTCCACGGGCGAGAACAGCCGGTCGGCGGCCTCGAAGAAGATCCAGCCCACCACGAAGAACAGCGCGATGCCGTTGGCGAAGGCGACCAGGATCTGCAGCCGGTCGAAGCCGTAGGTGCGCTTGCGGTCGGGCGGATGGGCGGCGAGCCTGAAGGCGTACCAGGCGAAGCCGAGGGAAACGGCGTCGGTGAGCATGTGGCCGGCATCGGCGATGAGGGCCAGCGACCCGGAGATCAGGCCGCCGGCGACCTCAGCCACCATGAAGCCGCCGGTGAGCGCGGCCGCCCAGAATGTGCGCCGCTCGTTGCGTTTATGCCCGTGACCCTCGTGCGATACCCCTGTCATGCCGCTTGAGGCCGCTCCCCGTTCAGGTCCCGGCCGTCAGTACCTGTCGGAATCGTCGTCGCGCGTCGTCTCCGCGGGACGGATGCTGCGCGGATCGGGAACGGAACCGCTCTCATGCGTGCGCGCTCCGCTCCTGGGATAGGGCGGCGGCGTGTCGCCATAGTCGGAGGCGGGCTCCACCGCCGGCGGCTCGGGCGGGCGCATGGCAGCCGCGTCATCCGCACCGCGCGCCGCGCCGTACCCGCCGAACAGCGGTGGCTCGGAGTGCTGCTGGGCCCCGGGCGCCTCGCGGCGCGGCATGGCGGGCTCCGGCGCGCGATAGGGCTCCGGAGGCGCGAAATCGCGCTCGCGGCGCACGGGCGGCTCGTCGTCCCGGCCCATGCCTGTGCCGCTTCGGGCGATGTTGGTCTCCACCACGACATCCTGCGGGCCGCCGATCATGAGAAGATGCTCCACGGAATCGCGGCGCACGAGCACGAGGCGGCGCGTCTGGTCCACGGCCTCGACCTCGGTGACGGCAAGGCGCGCGCCGCCGCCTGTTCCGATGCGCCGGCCCCATCTGCGGGCGACGAGCAGGATGACGAGCAGCGCGAGGAGGACGACGAAGACGGTCAGAAAGACCTGCCAATACTCGCTAATGAACTCCATTAGACCCAGTTTCCCATTCTTTCCGGCGGCGACGCCGGCTTTCCCGAGGCGACAACACTAGCAGACTTGCCGATTTGCGGTCACGCGCTGGATGCGATGCCGGCGCGGCCATGGATATCGTGGTAAACGGCGCAGGCCGACCGCAGCGGCGATGGCTTCAGGCCGCGCGCCGGCTCCCGCGAACCGTTATACTGCCCGTGATTCGTGCGAGCAGTGCAGACGGTGGCGATGACCGACACCCGGGTGAAGCAGGAGCGCGGGCAGACGGTGCCCTTGAACGACCGTTCGCATGGCCGGCAGTGGCTGGCCATTCTGCTCGCGCTGCTCCTCGCGGTGGCAAGTGCCGGGGCGGCCTACCGGTTTCACGGCGCGGCCCCCCTGTGGGCGCTGATTGCACTGGGCATTGTGTCATTTTTGGGTCTGATGGCCATTTTCGGCACGATGGCCGGTCTCGTCCATTTCGGCCGGGCCTCCCGACGGCAGCAATTCTTCGAGGCGCTGTTCGACGCCGTGCCGGAGGCCTGCGTGGTTACCGACCGGCGCGGGCGAGTGCTCTATTGCAACCGGCGCTACCGCGCGCTGGTGGAGCGTGCGGGCCTTGCGCGTCTCGTCGGCGTGGAAAGCCTCTATGCGGGATATCCGGAGATTTCCGACCGGATCTACCGGCTGGCCCAGGCCGCGCGAGACGGCGAGGGCGCGAGCGAGGAGTTCCGCCTGTCCGCCGGCAGCGCGGCGGCCGGCGCCTATCCCGACAAGTCGGCCTGGGTGCGGATCTCGGTGGATTGCGCGGTCCGCGACGGCGGGGGAGGGCCGGTCACGCTGTGGCGCGTCGCCGATGCGACCGACGAGCGCGCGCGCCAGGAGGAGGCCTTCGAGCACCTCCAGTTCATCATCAACTATCTCGACCATGCCCCGGCCGGCTTCTTCTCCGCCGATGCGGACGGCAATATCGAGTATATCAACGCAACGCTCGCGGAGTGGCTGGGTGTCGACCTCGCCGAGACGACCGGCGGCGCGCTCAATCTGAAGGACATCGTCGCGGATACCGGTGAGCAGATCCTCGCCGGCGCGGTTCCGGGGCCCGGCGGGATCGCCATAGAGAGCTTCGATCTCGACCTGAAGACGCGGGACGGGCGCATCGTGCCGGCGCGTATCGTCCACCGGCTCGATTTCGACGAGGAGGGCCGGCAGAAGCCGTCGCGCTCGCTCGTCCTCGACATGCGGCCGGAGGCGGAGGGTGGCATGGCCTCCGAGCCCACCGAGATCCGGCTGTCGCGGCTCGTCAACTCCGCCCCCATCGGCATTGCCGAGGTCGACGAGGACGGCTGTATCGCCAATGCCAATGCCGCTTTCACGAAGGTAATGGGCAAGAAGGCGGCCCGCGGCGCCGGGCTCGCCGATCTGGTGGGCGAGGAGGAACGCGGCGCCATCGCGCAGGCCGTCGACGCCGCGCGCGATGGCCGCGTGCCCGCGCCGGTGGACGCCAATCTCGCCGGCGAGGAGGGGCGGACCGCGCAGCTTTTCTTCAGCCGCGCGGAGGACGCCGCGGGCGGTGCCGCGCGGGTCGTGGTCTATGCGGTCGACACCACCGCGCACCGGTCGCTGGAGATGCAGTTCGCCCAGAGCCAGAAGATGCAGGCCATCGGCCAGCTCGCCGGCGGCATCGCGCACGACTTCAACAATGTCCTCACCGCGATCATCGGCTTCTCCGACCTCCTGCTCGCCAAGCACCGGCCGACCGACCCGTCCTTCAAGGACATGATGAACATCAAGCAGAACGCCAACCGGGCGGCCAATCTGGTGCGCCAGCTCCTGGCCTTCTCGCGCCAGCAGACCCTGCGCCCGGAAGTGCTGTCGCTGACCGACGTTCTGTCTGACCTCGGAAACCTGCTCGGCCGGCTGCTCGGCGAGAAGATCGAGCTGCAGATCACCCATGGCCGCGATCTCTGGCCGGTCAAGGCGGATGTGAACCAGTTCGAGCAGGTGATCATCAACCTCGCCGTCAATGCCCGCGACGCCATGCCCGAGGGCGGCACGCTGACGGTGCGCACCGCCAATGCGAGCGTCGACAAGACCAAGACGCCGAAGCCCGACGTCATGCCGCCGGGCGACTATGTGCTCTGCGAGGTGTCCGACACCGGCACCGGCATGCCGCGGGAGGTGCTGGAGAAGATCTACGAGCCCTTCTTCTCCACCAAGGATATCGGCAAGGGAACGGGGCTCGGCCTCTCCACGGTCTACGGCATCGTCAAGCAGACCGGGGGCTTCATCTTCTGCGACAGCGAGGTCGGCAGGGGCACGACTTTCCGCATCTATCTGCCCCGCCATATCCAGAGCGAGGAGAAGGCGCCGGAGGACCGGGCCGACAAGCGCGACGCCAGGCGCGCCGACCTGACCGGCAAGGGGACGGTGCTGCTCGTGGAGGACGAGGAGGCCGTGCGCGCCTTCGCCGTGCGCGCGCTCGCCCAGCGCGGCTACACGGTTCTGGAGGCCGAACGCGGCGACGCTGCCATCGAGCTCGCCGCCGAGCACGAGGACGCCATCGATCTTCTCATCTCCGATGTCTCCATGCCGGAGATGGACGGTCCCACGCTCCTGAAGGAGCTGCGCAAGCGCGGCATGACGGCCAAGGTCATCTTCATCTCCGGCTATGCGGAGGACTCCTTCCGCAAGAATCTCGAGGATACGGAGGATTTCGCCTTCCTGCCCAAGCCGTTCACGCTCAAGCAGCTCGCCGCGGCGGTGAAGGACGCGATGGAGGGCTAGGGACGGCAGTCGGAGCGGTATGGCTATATATCGCCTGTGGCTAGTCTTGCGGTGCCGTCCAGGAGCGATCCCGGGACCCGATAGCGGCGCTGCCCGTATACGGCACCCGTCTCCGGTGCCTGAGCCCGGCCCCCTCTTCGTCATCCCCGCGAAAGCGGGAATCCATATCTTTGAAACTGCACATGGATCCCCGCTTTCGCGGGGATGACGGACAAGGATGCGGGGATGACGGACAAGGAATGCTGCATATGGACCGTGTCGCCAATGGATCCCGGGAACAACCATCGGCACGACCCTCGGTTGGACAATGACGCGTGAGCGCCCTATGCGGCAGCCTCGTGTGGATCGAGAGGTGGCGGGATTGTCTCTCTCTCTGCATGCCACGGCGCGCCCATTTTCCCGTTTTCCGTTCGGGAGGGCATGATATGGTCGCCGCCGACCCGCCCGTTCGAACCATCCCCACCATTTGCGAGTAAGAGGCCATGACCGCTTCGCCGACCCTGCCGACACTGGACCGCCATGCCAAGGATCTTGCCGAAGGGCGCACCACGTCGCGCGCTCTGGTTGAGGCCGCCCTTGCCCGCATCGACGAGACAAGCGGGGAGGGGGCGCGCGCCTTCGTGCGTGTCGACCGGGAAGAGGCGCTTCTCGCCGCCGACTACATGGATGCGCTGCGGGCCCGCGGCGCCGCACCATCGGCCTATGCCGGCATCCCGATCTCGGCGAAGGACCTGTTCGACCTTGCGGGCCAGGTGACGACGGCCGGCTCCACGGTGCTCGCGGGCGAGCCGTCGGCCGAGCGCGACGCGCCGGCGATCGCGCGGCTGAAGCAGGCGGGCCTCGTGGTGCTCGGGCGCACCAACATGACGGAATTCGCCTATTCGGGCGTCGGCCTCAACTCGCATTACGGCACGCCGGCCAGCATCTGGGACCGGGAAACGCGGCGCATTCCGGGCGGCTCCTCGGCGGGTGCGGGCGTCGCGGTGGCGGAGGCCATGGGTGTCGTCGGCATCGGCACGGATACGGGTGGATCCTGCCGCATTCCGGCGGCTTTCAACGGTATTGTCGGCTACAAGCCGTCCTCGGGCCGGGTGCCTTGCGAGGGGGCCTATCCGCTGGCGACGTCGCTCGATTCCGTGGGCCCGCTCGCCCCGAGCGTGGCTTGCGCGGCGGCCATCGATGCGCTGATGGCGGGCGACTGGGATGGCACGGTCGGCGAGCTCGATCCCGCGCGGATCCGCATCGGCGTGCCGCAGACGCTTGTCCTCGACGGGCTCGACGAGGCCGTGGCGCGCGACTTCGAGCGTGCGCTGGGCAAGCTCTCCCAGGCCGGCATGCGCGTCGAGGATATCACCCTCGCCGAGTTTGCCGAGCTGCCGAAGATCAATGCCGGCGGCGGGCTTGCCGCTGCCGAGGCCTATGCCTGGCACAGGGACATGCTGGAGGACCGCGAGGCCGATTACGATCCGCGGATCGCCCGGCGGATCCTCGCCGGCAAGGCGCTGTCGGCAGCCGACCTGATCGAGATCCTCGCGGCGCGCGAGGTGATGATCGACATCGCGGATGCCGCGATGGACGGTTTCGACGTCCTGGCCCTTCCCGCCGTCGCCATCGTCGCGCCTCCGGTCTCCGCGCTCGACCGGGACGAGGACTATATGCGCATCAACGCGACATGCCTGCGCAACACCGCCGTCGCGAACTTCCTCGACGGCTGCGCGATCACCATGCCGATGCAGGCGCCGGGCGAGGCGCCGACGGGGCTCATGCTTATGGCCGGGCACGGTGCGGACCGGCATCTGTTCGCCGTGGCAAAGGCGTGCGAGGCGCTGATTTAACAATCTTAGATAGTGAAATCGGAAAATCTCCTCAGGGTTGTGATTTGTGTTGACAGCCAGTGAGGGTGTTTGTAGATTTAAACAATCGAAGGTTGCAGACGGGTAGAGGCAACACGCAGATCGGGCGGCCTTCGAACTGGGTGGGACCGCACAGGCAGGGGGATCGGGCGATGGCGATGGGAGCAGCAGGCAGACGGGGATCGGCGCGCCGGCAAATGCCCGCATGCTGCGCCCTGCGCCCCAAAGCCCTCGCTACCTCGGATCTTTCCGTGCGGTTCAGTGGAATTACGGGTCCGGAGGCCGAGGCGGCCGGGTCCGGAACGGGATCTGCCGGGGCATATGGGGGCGAAAGCCTTCGCTCCGGTGGGTGGAAGGCCGGGTGCTCTGCTCCTCTCTCCCCATTGGCGGCTGATACTGTGCATCGCCCCTCAGGTAGGGCATCCGGCCTTTTCTGACTTAAGGCTCTGTACTTCAGTAGAACGGCCGGTTCCCCTTGGGTGCCGGTCGTTTTTCCTTTTCGCAGAGCCTCAGGTCCAGGGCGGGAAATGTCCCCGCGCGGCCAGCGCACTCATGCGTGCCTCGAGCGCCTCCATGAAGCCGGCTATGGAGCCCGTCCACGAGAACGCCTCGCCGACGAAGACGTCGCAGGTGAAGGGCACGAAGAGCCAGCTTCCCTTGGGCAGCGCCTTGCCCAGCCCGTGGAAGAAGACCGGGGTCACGGGGACCTCGGGTGCGGCCTTGGCCAGATGGGCGATGCCCTTCTTGTAGCGGGCAAGCCGCTCCGGCTCCCCGCGCGAACCTTCCGGGAAGAGGATCAGGATGTCGCCGCGGGCGAGCGCCGCCTCGCAGTCGGCGAGCGGATTGCCGCCGGCCCGGCCGCTGCGGTCGATGGGCAGGATGCCGATGAGCCGCGTGGCGATCCATTTCATGACCGGATTGGCGAGGAAATAGTCCATCGCGGCAACCGGGCGGATGCGGTCGAGGTCTCCCAGCGGAAACAGCGACATGAGCGTCAGCGTGTCGAGATGGGAGTTGTGGTTGGCGACGATGATCGCGGGGCCGGACCGCGGCAGGCGCTCGCGGTTGCGAATGTTAAGACCCATCACGAGCAGCACGATGCCGCGCACGACGAGGCCGAAGAAGACGAGACGGGCGAGCCGGGTGAGCATGGACTGCGTGCCTCGTCCTTACGGATAGAAGACATAGCGGAAGAAGTGAAAGAACACCGGCGCCGTGTAGGTGAGGCTGTCGACCCTGTCGAGGATGCCGCCATGGCCGGGAATAAGCTGACCGGTGTCCTTCACGCCGAGATCGCGCTTCATGGCCGACATGGTCACGTCGCCGACAAAGCCGGCGATTGCGATGATCGCGCCGGCAAGGGCGCCCCAGGCGGGTGTCATCGGCGTGAGCCACGGGCTGAGCGCGGCGCCGAGCGCGGCCGCGGTCGCCAGCCCGCCGAGGAACCCCTCCCAGGTCTTGTTCGGGCTGACCGTCGGCGTGATGCGGTGCCCGCCGGTGGCGCGCGAGAGCAGCTTGCCCCATGTGAATTGCGCGACGTCGTTGAACTGGGTGAGGAAGACGACGAAGAACAGCAGGCCAGCGCCGCCTGCGACCGGGTTCACCGGGCCGCCTGTGGTCAGCAGGATGCCCAGATGGCTCAAGGCAAACACCGTCATCATCAGGCCCCAGCTCAGCGTCCCGACAGCGGCGAGATGGCCGGCCGTCTCGCCCCTGAGCGCCATGAGCATGGGGAAAAACAGGAAGACCCAGATGGGAATGAAGACGATGAACATGCCGTACCAGCCATCCGCGATCCAGTAGAACTGGGCGGGCACCGCGAGATAGGCGCACAGGATCACCGAGCGGTCGATGCGCCGCGTCGGGATGAGGGAGAAATATTCCTTCAGTGCCAGATAGCTGATGAAGCCCAGGAACACGATGGCCGCTGTCTCGTTGAAGGCGACGGCGAGCGTGAAGGCGGCGACCATCCACCACCATGAGCGAATCCGTAAGGAGAGCTCGGAGGGGCCCTTGGCGTCGCGCCCGCGTCCGCGCTCCATCCAGGCGACGATGAGGGTGGCGGCGACGAGGAGGCCGTAGACGCCGGCGAGCGCCAGGACGACATTGTGGGGAATGGCGAGCGTCATGGGCGGGGGGCTCCGCTGTCCGATCGAAGGCCTGCGCGCATGCGGTTGGCGACGGTCCAGGCCGACAGGAGGGCGATGGCGGCGACATAGATGTCGCCCCAGGGAGCGAGCGGCAGGCCGGCCCCGTGAAGCACGGCCAGGAGGCCGAAGGCGGTGGCCCGGTCGCTCTTGCCCATGGGCCCGTCATAGCGCCGCTCCGACCCGATCGCGAGCGTGGCGAGGCCGGCCGCCTCGGTGAGCAGGGCCGCGAACACCGCGATCACGACGAGGGGCCGGACAGCCCCGCCACCAGCGCGAAGGGCAGGTAGAGCGCGGCGTCGGAAACGATGTCGCAGAGCTCGTTCAGAAGCGCGCCGAGCCGGCTCTTCTGGCCGAATTCGCGCGCCAGCATGCCGTCTATGGCATTGAGCGCCATGCGCGCGAAGAGAGTCGCGGGCAGCAGCAGGAAGGCCGGCGCGCTCCCCGGCGCAAGTGCCAGCCACGCGCCATGGGCAAGGCTCAGCCCGCAGGCGGCGAGCGTGACCTGGTTGGCGGTGACACCGCGCGCGGCGAGTGCCCGGCACAGAGGGCGCAGCAGGGCCTGGAAGCGCGGCTTGAGCGAATAGATCGACGGCATGGGCTCTCCGGTCCCCGAAATGACGGCTCCATGGAGACTGTTAGAGCAAAACGGCCCCACGCGTAAGCGTTCTCCACAGGAAAGTGTCGATAAACCAGATGCTTGGGCGCGAGCCCGGTATCATGTCACAGCGCGTCGGAGGGGCATGGAAATGAACGGTTGCGATGAGAACAAAAATAGTACATTCTCTCACCTCGAGCGCGACGGCCAGGGCGCATTGCATAGGCTCTGCCCATGTGAAATAAGGAATGCGACACATGTCCAAAGCGAATCTGCGGGTTGTTGAGACAGACAACATGGATAAGCAAAAAGCACTTCAGGCTGCCCTCGGACAGATCGAGCGCGCATTCGGCAAGGGCTCGATCATGCGGCTCGGCCAGGGCGAGAAGGCGGTGGAGACCGAGGTCGTGTCGACCGGGTCCCTGGGTCTCGACATCGCACTGGGCATTGGCGGGCTGCCGCGCGGACGTGTGGTGGAGATTTACGGGCCGGAATCCTCCGGCAAGACAACGCTTGCACTCCACACCGTGGCGGAAGCGCAGAAGAAGAGCGGCATCTGCGCCTTCGTCGATGCCGAGCACGCGCTCGATCCGGTCTATGCCCGCAAGCTCGGGGTCAATCTCGACGAGCTTCTGATCTCCCAGCCCGATACCGGCGAGCAGGCGCTGGAGATTGCCGACACTCTGGTGCGCTCCGGGGCGGTGGAGGTTCTGGTCATCGACTCGGTGGCCGCGCTCACGCCGCGCGCCGAGCTCGAGGGCGAGATGGGCGACAGCCAGCCCGGCCTGCAGGCCCGCCTGATGAGCCAGGCGCTCCGGAAGCTGACTGCGTCGATCTCCAAGTCCCACTGCATGGTGATCTTCATCAACCAGATCCGCATGAAGATCGGCGTGATGTATGGCAGCCCGGAGACGACGACCGGCGGCAATGCGCTGAAGTTCTATTCCTCCATCCGCCTCGACATCCGCCGCATCGGCTCGATCAAGGAGCGCGACGAGATCAAGGGCAACCAGACCCGCGTCAAGGTGGTCAAGAACAAGCTCGCCCCGCCATTCAAGCAGGTCCAGTTCGACATCATGTATGGCGAGGGTATCTCCAAGACCGGCGAGCTCATCGATCTCGGCGTGACCGCCGGCATCGTGGAGAAGGCGGGGTCCTGGTATTCCTATAACAATGAGCGGATCGGCCAGGGCCGGGAGAACGTCAAGACGTTCCTGAGGGAGAACCCGGAGGTTGCCCAGACGATCGAGAACGCGATCCGGGCCAATGCCGGCCTGCTCGGGGAACAGCTCATGACCCATCCGGAAAGCGACGGTGACGGCGACGCCTCCTCCGGCGACGATGTCGGCGCGACCGGCTGACCGGATCTCGCAGTGCCTTTCGGGCCGGTCGAACGGCCCCTGGACCGGCCGCGGATGCGAACGCGGCCGGTTTTGCTTGTTCCGGAGCGGTGTCTTGGAGCCGTGCGGGGCGTTTCCCATCTAAAGAGAAGCCTCGTCTGGACAGCCGGTGTCCCCGGACGCTAAAAGCGAACACCCTTCAGGGACCGCAAGGGCGCGGGCGCCGGGGGAGGGCGATGACGGTTTCAGGCAATGGCAGCCGGCCGGGCGCGCGCGACAGGGCGCGTGCCGGGCGTGTGGCCGCGAGGAGATGAGCACTCACATGACTGGGGTCAACGAGATCCGCACCCATTTCCTGGAGTATTTCCGCAAGCACGGCCACGAGGTCGTGCCGTCGGGACCGCTCGTTCCGCGCAACGATCCGACCCTGCTCTTCACCAATGCCGGCATGGTGCCGTTCAAGAACGTGTTCACCGGCGCGGAGAAACGCCCCTACAACCGTGCGACCACGGCGCAGAAATGCGTGCGCGCGGGCGGCAAGCACAACGATCTCGACAATGTCGGCTACACCGCGCGCCATCACACCTTCTTCGAGATGCTCGGCAACTTCTCCTTCGGCGACTATTTCAAGGATGTCGCGATCGAGCTGGCCTGGACACTGGTGACGAAGGAGTTCGGCCTGCCCGCCGACCGGCTGACGGCGACCGTCTATGCGCAGGACGAGGAGGCCTTCTCGCTCTGGCGGAAGATCTCCGGCCTGCCGGAAGAGCGCATCATCCGCATCCCCACCTCGGACAATTTCTGGGCGATGGGCGATACCGGCCCCTGCGGGCCCTGCTCGGAGATCTTCTACGATCACGGCCCCCATATTCCGGGCGGCCCCCCGGCAGCCCCGACGAGGACGGCGACCGGTTCGTGGAGATCTGGAACCTCGTCTTCATGCAGTACGAGCAGGTCACGCCGGACGAGCGTGTCGACCTGCCGCGCCCGTCCATCGACACCGGCATGGGCATCGAGCGGATCGCGGCGGTGCTCCAGGGCACGCACGACAATTACGAGATCGACCTGTTCACCGCGCTCATCGGGGCGTGCGAGGATATTACCGGCGTGGCCGCCGAAGGCGCGCAGGCGCCGAGCCACCGTGTCATCGCGGACCATCTGCGCGCGTCGAGCTTTCTCATCGCCGACGGCGTCCTGCCCTCCAATGAGGGGCGCGGCTACGTGCTCAGGCGGATCATGCGCCGCGCCATGCGCCACGCCCATCTCCTCGGTGTGGAGGAGCCGCTCATGTGGCGGCTCGTGCCCACGCTCGTGCGCGAGATGGGCCAGGCCTATGGCGAGCTTGTCCGGGCGGAGGCACTCGTCACCGAGACGCTGAAGCTGGAGGAGCGGCGCTTCCGCGACACGCTCGACCGCGGCCTGAAGATCCTCGAGGAGGAAGCCGCGGATCTCGGCGAGGGCGACCGCCTGCCGGGCGAGACGGCCTTCAAGCTCTACGACACCTACGGCTTCCCGCTCGACCTGACGGAGGACGCGCTGCGCCCGCGCGGCATCGGCGTCGACACGGACGGCTTCGACAAGGCGATGGAGCGCCAGCGCGCCGAGGCCCGCAAGGCGTGGGCCGGGTCCGGCGAGGCGGCGACCGAGACGGTCTGGTTCACGCTGAAGGATGAGCTCGGCGCGAGCGAGTTCCTCGGCTACGAGACGGAGACCGCGGAAGGCATCGTCGCGGCCCTCGTGCAGGACGGCGCGGCCGTGGAGACCCTCGCAGAGGGGGCGGAGGGCGCGGTTGTCGCGAACCAGACGCCGTTCTATGCGGAATCGGGCGGCCAGGTCGGCGACCGCGGTGCCATCCGCACCGCCGAGGGCGCGCTGTTCCGCGTCACCGACACGCAGAGGCGGGCCGACGGGCTGATCGTCCATCTCGGCCGCATGGAGGCCGGCACGCTCGAACGCGGCGACGTGATCGAGCTGGAGGTCGATCATCTGCGCCGCTCCGGTGCGCGCATCCACCATTCCGCGACCCACCTCGTCCACGAGGCGCTGCGCGAGGTGCTGGGCGAGCATGTCGCCCAGAAGGGCTCTCTGGTGGAGCCCGGCCGGCTGCGCTTCGATTTCGCCCATCCCGGCGCCATGTCGGCCGGCGACATCGAGAAGGTGGAGGAGATCGCCAACCGTGTCGTTGCACAGAACGATGAGGTCACGACCCGCCTCATGAGTGTGGACGAGGCCATTGCGGAGGGCGCGCGCGCCCTGTTCGGCGAGAAATACGGCGACGAGGTCCGCGTGGTCGCCATGGGCCACAAGCCCGGCGAGGGCGGCAACCGTCCGGTCTATTCTCTGGAACTGTGCGGCGGCACCCATGTGGCGCGCACCGGCGATATCGGGCTGGTCAAGATCGTTGCGGAGGGGGCCTCCGCGGCCGGTGTGCGCCGGATCGAGGCGCTCGCCGGCGATGCCGCGCGCGCCTATCTGGAACAGCAGGACGAGCGCGTCCAGGAGGCGGCCGCGATCCTCAAGGTCCGCCCGGTCGATCTGGTGGACCGCGTGAAGGCACTCGTCGAGGAGCGCCGGACGCTGGAGCGCGAGCTCGCCGATGCCCGCAAGAAGCTCGCCCTTGGCGGCGGCGGAGAGGCCGGCGGCGATGCCGGCATTGCCGAGATCGCGGGCGTGAAGGTGATGGCGCGGGTGTTGAACGGCATCGAGCCGAAGGATCTGCGCGGCCTCGTCGACGACGGCAAGAAGACGGTCGGCTCCGGCATCGTGGCGCTGATCGGCGTCAGCGCGGAAGGCAAGGCGGCGCTCGCCGTCGGCGTGACGAAGGACCTCGCCCCGACCTACAATGCCGTTGAACTCGTGCGCGCAGGCGCCGAAGCCGTCGGCGGCAAGGGCGGCGGCGGGCGGCCGGATATGGCGCAGGCGGGTGGACCGGACGGCGCGCGCGCGCAGGACGCGCTCAAGGCCATTGCCGACAAGGTCAGCGCGCTCGCCCCGGAAACGGCCTGATCCGACTGTCGCCGGGACCGGCGCCGGATCGGGCGGTCCGGTGCAGGACAGCGGGCAGTCGCCATCCCGTGACGGGGTGGCGCTGTTCCAGAGAGAGGCTCATGGACGCAAGGCGCGGTACACCGGCATCGTCGGGACGGCACCTCAGGCGCAGGCTCTTCGAGATCGTGGAGAATGGCTGGCGCCACGATCGCGCGGGCCGGTTCTTCGACGTCTTCATCGCGACGCTCATCATTGCCAATGTCGCCGCGACCATCGTGCAGACCGTGCCCGAGATTGCGGAACGGTACGGCACGCTCATTGACCGGTTCGACGCGGTCTGCGTCGCCATCTTCATCGTCGAATACGGCCTTCGCCTGTGGACGGTGAGCGAGCATCCGGTCTATGGGCGCCTGCCTGCGCTGCGCGGACGGCTGACCTTCGCGGCGACGCCGCTCATGATCCTCGATCTCGTGGCGATCCTGCCCTTCTTCGTCGCGCTGTTCTTCCCCGTGAATCTGGCCGCGATTCGCGTGTTGCGGCTGGTGCGCTTCTTCCGGCTCGTGCGCTATTCGCCGGCGCTCGGCACCATCGGCCGCGTCATCCGGGCGGAAGGCCGTGCGCTCGCGGCCTGCATCGTGGTCCTGTGCTCCGTGCTCATCCTGGCCTCGGTCGCGATGTACCTGGCGGAGGGCCATGTGCAGCCGGACAAGTTCGGCTCCGTGCCGGCGGCCATGTGGTGGGGCGTGGTGACGCTCTCGACCGTCGGCTATGGCGACGTGGTGCCGAGCACGCCCGGCGGACGCCTCATCGGCGCCATCGTCATGATCTGCGGATTCGGCCTGTTCGCGTTGCCCATCGGCATTCTCGCCTCCGGTTTCCAGCAGGAGATCCGGCGGCGCGATTTCGTCGTCACCTACACCATGGTGGCGAGCGTACCGCTCTTCGCCAATCTCGATGCGCATATGCTGGCGGAGGTGATGCGCAGCCTCAATTCGCGCCGCGTGCGGCCCGGCGAGCCGATCATCAGCGAGGGCGAAACCGCGGATGCGATGTATTTCATCATGGAAGGCAAGGTCGAGGTCGAGCTGCCCGAGGGGCCTGTCACCCTGTCGGCGGGCGACTTCTTCGGCGAGATGGCGCTTCTGCGCCACAGCCGCCACAGCGTGGGCGTGAAGGCGCTTGAGCAGTGCGAGCTCCTGATGCTGCGCGCCCACGATTTCCGTCTCCTGCTCGCCCGCCACCACGATTTCGCCGTCGCAATCCGCACCGCCGCAAAGAAGCGCGCCACGGAGAAACGCGGCGATCTGGTGATGTCGAAACCGGGGCCGTCCTGACTGTCGAGCGGACCTACTCGTCCCGGTCGGGATGCTGCAGGCTTTTCAGCCTGGCGAGACGCTCGGGCGCGATGTCGTTCTCGGTCCGCGTGCCCGGCAAGGTGTGGAGCTCGTCGAACCACGGCATGCGCGATTCGATCCCGAACTGCTCTTTCGGGCGAACGCGCGCAGGCTCGTCGAGGCTGCCGATGGACACGTCCATCCAGTCGCCGTCCGTGTAGCGGAAGCTTAGCGGCGTGCCGCAGGCCGGGCAGAAGCCGCGCTCGACGATTTCGGAGCTCCTGTAGAGGCCGGGCTCGCCCTTCGTCCAGGCGAAGTCCCGGTTGCGGACGGGGGCGAGCGGCGCGAAGAACGAGCCGAAGGCCTTCTGGCACATCCGGCAATGGCAGATATGCACGCCCTTCGGCTCCGCATAGAGGGCGTAGCGCACGGCGCCGCACTGGCAGCCGCCGGTATGCATGGGAGTGCGGTCGTCCGGCATGGGGCTCCTCCATCCTCACATGAAAACGGGGCGATGTTGCCATCGCCCCGCCGGATCGTACAGTGCCTCGTGGCCGATCTCAGGCCTTCGCCATGGCCTTCTCGAAATTCTCGGCCACCTTGTCGAGGAATCCGGTGGTCGACAGCCAGGGCTGGTCCGGGCCGACGAGGATCGCGAGATCCTTGGTCATGTCTCCGGCCTCCACCGTGTCGACAACGACGGTCTCCAGCGTCTGGGCGAAGGCCTTGAGCGCCTCGTTGCCGTCGAGCTTGGCGCGATGGGCAAGGCCGCGCGTCCAGGCGAAGATCGAGGCGATGGAGTTGGTGGAGGTCTCCTTGCCTTCCTGGTGCAGCCGGTAGTGGCGCGTCACGGTGCCGTGGGCGGCCTCCGCCTCGACCGTCTTGCCGTCGGGCGACATGAGTACCGACGTCATGAGGCCGAGCGAGCCGAAGCCCTGTGCCACCGTGTCGGACTGCACGTCGCCGTCATAGTTCTTGCAGGCCCACACATAGCCACCGTTCCACTTCATGGCGCAGGCGACCATGTCGTCGATCAGGCGATGCTCGTAGGTGATGCCGGCCTTCTCGAACTTGTCCTTGAACTCCGCGTCGTAGACCTCCTGGAACAGATCCTTGAAGCGGCCGTCATAGGCCTTCAGAATCGTGTTCTTGGTGGAGAGATAGACGGGCCAGCCGCGCATCAGGCCGTAATTCATCGAGGCGCGGGCGAAGTCGCGGATCGACTCGTCGAGATTGTACATGGACATGGCGACGCCCGGACCGGGGAAGTCGTAGACCTCGTGCTCGATCTCGGTGCCGTCCTCGCCGACGAACTTGACGGTGAGCTTGCCCTTGCCGGGGACCTTGAAGTCGGTGGCGCGGTACTGGTCGCCGAAGGCGTGGCGGCCGACCACGATAGGCTGCGTCCAGCCGGGCACGAGGCGGGGAATGTTCTTGCACACGATCGGCTCGCGGAAGATCACGCCGCCGAGGATGTTGCGGATCGTGCCATTGGGCGAGCGCCACATCTTCTTCAGGCCGAATTCCTCCACGCGCGCCTCGTCGGGCGTGATGGTCGCGCATTTGATGCCGACGCCGTATTTCTTGATGGCCTCGGCCGCCTCGACGGTGATCTTGTCGTCCGTCTCGTCGCGCTTCTCGACCCCGAGATCGTAGTATTTCAGATCGATATCGAGATAGGGAAGGATCAGCTTTTCCTTGATGAACGCCCAGATGATGCGGGTCATCTCGTCGCCATCGAGCTCGACGACAGGATTGTCGACCTTGATCTTGCTCATGAAACTCCTCGACTGGTGGCTCTTGGGAGGGTGTTGTCGGCGCGGACAATAGCCGAGGAGCGCGGGCGCGCCAAGTACGGGCGGGCGCGCAGGAGGCGTCAAATGCGCACCCGCCCGAAGGTCTTTGCGTCAGTTGGCGGCCGTCATCCGCCGGGCACGGTCGCGCACGAGGAACATGACGGCGCGGTCCGGGAAGTCGGTGAAGATGCCGTCGGCGCCGGCGTCGAACAGGACGACGGCCAGTTCCTCTTCCAGGCTCGCCGACCAGTCGGGCAGGTCGTCGGCACGCAGCGTGTAGGGGTGGACCTCCATCCCATTTTCGTGCGCGGCCTTCACGAGGCCGGTGAGGACGGGGCGGCCGGTCTCGTCGCGGCCTGTCACGATCTGCGGGATCCACGGGCCGACGCCGTCGGCAACCTTGGCGATTTCCGCTATGGCCTCCGGCGTCTTCATCCAGTCGTAATCGTTGTCGGGCGCCTCGTTCCAGTCGTTCTCCGCGATGAGCTGGACGAGCCGGCCCTCATAGCCGAGCTCGCCGCGGATACGCTGCGTCTCGTTCCAGTCGAAGCACTGGATATAGGCCCTGTCGCTCTTGGCCGTGTAGCCGTATTTGGCGAGCGTATCGACGACGATCTTCGAGATGTCCTGACCCTCGGCGCGGTGGAAGGCCGGCGCCTTGATCTCGGTATAGATGCCGACGGTGCGCCCCGTCGCCTTGTTGAGGCCCTGGATGAGCTGGAGCTCCTCCTCCAGTGTCGGCACCGCGAAGGACGACGCGTCGAGCGGGAAGCGGCCCGGATAGACGGCCTTGCCGGTCTCGCGGTCGAAGCGCTCGGTGGCCTTCAGGCCCTTGATCTCGTCGAGCGTGAAATCGATGGCGTAGAAGCGGCCGTCCTCGCGGGCGCGGTCGGGATAGACCTCGGCGACATTGGTCACCGTGTCGAGATAATGATCGTGCAGCACGACGGGCACGCCGTCCTTGGTGAGCACGACATCCTGTTCGATATAGTCGGCGCCCATGGCATGGGCCATGGCCTTGGCCGCCAGCGTGTGTTCGGGCAGGTAGCCGGACGCGCCGCGATGGGCGATGACGACCTTCTCCGCGGCGCCGGCCGGGCTGGCGCCCAGCATGGCGAGCCCGATGGCCGCGGCCGCGGCAAGCTTCGTGAGACGGGCGATCATGGCAGTCCTCCTTGGGTAGCGATCGCATGGACAGCCGCCGTTGATGACCGCCGATTGTGTCGTGCGCGTTACAAGGAAACCGCCCGGTTGCCGCCATGGCTTCCCACCGGCGTGAAAATCGCTTTAAAAGGGCTCCCGCGAACAGGTCTTGCAGGGACAGGGAGAGCATGGCGCAGAACGGACAGGCAGGGGCGGAGCGGCCGCAGACAGGCGCGCCGGCGGTGATTCTGGTGGAGCCGCAGCTCGGCGAGAATGTCGGCACGGCCGCGCGCGCCATGGCCAACTTCTCGCTGGGCGAGCTGCGCCTCGTCGCGCCGCGCGACGGCTGGCCGAACGAGCGCGCGGTCAAGGCCGCCTCCGGTGCCGATTTCATCGTGGAGGCCGCGCGTGTCTTCGATACGGTGGAGGAGGCCGTGGCCGATCTCAACATCGTGCTCGCCACGACGGCGCGCCGGCGCGACATGATCAAGCCCGTCTATTCGCCGGAGACGGCCGCTCGCGAGATGACGGCGCGGCTCGCCGATCCGGACGTCAGGGCCGGCATCCTGTTCGGCCGGGAGCGTACGGGGCTCGGCAATGACGAGGTGGCGCTCGCCGACGGCATCATCATGGCGCCGGTCAACACTGCCTTCGCTTCGCTCAATCTTGCCCAGGCGGTGCTGCTCGTCGGCTATGAATGGTTCAAGCTTCACACCGACGGCGCGCTCGGCCGCGAGACGCCGGTGGAGGCGGCGGGCCGGGAAGGGCTCTATACGGCGCATACGCGCGCGGCGACCAAGGAGGAGCTGATCGGGCTGTTCGAGCATCTCGAACGCGAGCTCGACGAGGCCAATTTCCTGCGCCCGCCGGAGAAGCGCCCGGCCATGGTGCGCAACCTGCGCAACATGCTCTCGCGCGCAAACCTCACCGAGCAGGAGGTCCGCACGCTGCGCGGTGTGATCGCGTCGCTCGTGCGCAATCATGAGCGGGGGTAGGGGCTCTGCCTGTCGGGGATCTGGGACGGCTCGATGTAGGCGGCCGTTTGTTTCTAGAAGGAAGCCAGGATGATTACGCACTTGTCGTCCGACGCGCTCGTGCTTGAAACCGAACGGTTGCGTCTCGCGCCGATGACGATGGCGGATGAGGATATCGCACGCGCGCTCCTGTGTGATCCGCGGGTCATGCGTTATGTCACCGACGTCATGACGCCTGAGGCGGTGAGGGACCATATGGCCGAGGCGACACGACGCGGTGCGGGAGGCCGCATCGGCATATGGTGCGCGTTCCGCAAGGATACCGGCGAGAAGATCGGGGATGGCGTGCTGACGCCGGTGCCGATTGACGGCCGCGACACCGACTGGAGCCAGGTGGTTCCCGATGCCTATCCCGCCGATCAGATCGAGGTCGGATATCTGCTCGTCCCGTCCGCCTGGGGGCAGGGCTTTGCCACGGAAATCTGTGCGCGGCTCCTGCAGTTCGCGTTTGAGGAGACATCGTTGTCGGAAGTCGTGGCGACCACTGACCCCGACAACAGGAAATCCCAGCACGTCCTCACGAAATGCGGCATGCGCGCCTTGGGCGTGAAGCGCGCCTATGGCGATGACAATGCCCAGTGGTTCGCGATGACGCGGCCGGAATGGGAGGCTCGGGGCACCCCGTCATGACGGGTGCCTATGGCACGATAGGTGCCTCGGTCTGGAGATCGCCATGTTCCGGGTGACCCGTCGCGACCCCGACCGGCTCGCCGGCACACGCAGAATCACACCGCCTCGAGCGTCTCCGCCATGCCCTCGAAGAAGCGCCGGCAATCGGTACCGCCATGGAGCGGTTCGATGAAGTTCTCCGGATGCGGCATCAGCCCCAGGACGTTGCCGTTCTCGTTCAGGATGCCGGCGATGTTGCGCTGGGAACCGTTGGGGTTGGCGTCTGCCGTGAGCTCGCCGCGTTCGTCGCAATAGCGCAGCGCGACCCGGCCCTCGCCCTCCAGCCGGTCGAGGGTTGCCTCGTCGGCGAAATAGTTGCCGTCGCCATGGGCGACCGGGCAGCGGACCACGTCGTGAAGGCGATAGCCGCGCGTGAAGGCGCTCTCGTTATTGTCGATCCTCAGATTGACGAGCTGGCAGACAAAGCGCAGCGAGGCGTTGCGCATGAGCGCACCGGGCAGGAGACCGATCTCGGTGAGGATCTGGAAGCCGTTGCACACGCCGAGGACGCGCGTGCCGGCCTTCGCCTTGCGCACCACGTCGGCGATGACGGGCGAGCGTGCCGCGATAGCGCCGCATCTGAGATAGTCGCCATAGGAGAAGCCGCCCGGCAGAACGACGAGGTCGACATCCGGCAGCGTGCTGTCGCCATGCCAGACAAGCTCCGGCGCGGAGCCGAAGACCGAATGGAGCGCGGTCACCATGTCGCGTTCGCGATTGGAGCCCGGAAAGACGATGACGGCTGATTTCATGGCAGTAGGGGGTCCGCCCGGTTGCAGGAGAGTGACGTGCTGGCGCAATGCGCCGGGCCGGCGGCGCGGCAGATCTAGCGCGCGAGCTCGATCTCGTAATTCTCGATCACGGTGTTGGCGAGCAGCGTCTCGCACATGGCCTCGACCTCGGCGCGGGCGCGGGCCTCGTCGGTCTCCTCGAGCTCGACCTCGATATACTTGCCCTGGCGCACCTCGTCGACGCCGCCGAAGCCGAGCGTGGAGAGTGCATGTTCGATAGCCTTGCCCTGGGGGTCCAGAACGCCGCGCTTCAGTGTGACCTTGATCTTCGCTTTCATCATGCCTGTCGTTTCTTCCTCGTCGTGCCCGGGACCGGGCCGGCGGACGGGATTGTCTCTTGTTTACCGGTCGCTCTTTACCAGAACCGGGCGCGAGCGGTCGCCGGGATCCGATTCCGCAAGGATGCCGAGCCTGCGCGCGACCTCCTGATAGGCCTCCATCAGCCCGCCGAGCGACTGGCGGAATCGGTCCTTGTCGAGCTTGTCGGCGGTCTTGATATCCCACAGCCTGCAGGAATCCGGGGAGATCTCGTCAGCCAGGACGACGCGCATCATCTCGCCCTCGTAATGGCGTCCGAACTCGATCTTGAAGTCGACAAGGCGGATGCCGATGCCCGCAAACAGGCCGGTCATGAAGTCGTTGACGCGTAAGGACAGCGCCATCATGTCGTCGATTTCCTGAGGGGCCGCCCAGTTGAACGCGGTGATGTGCTCTTCGGAGACTATCGGATCGCCGAGCTCGTCGGACTTGTAGTAGAATTCCACGATCGAGCGCGGCAGCGGCGTGCCCTCCTCGAGCCCGAGCCGCTTGGCGATGGAGCCGGCCGCGACATTGCGCACCACGACCTCCACGGGGATGATCTCCACCTCGCGGATGAGTTGCTCGCGCATGTTGAGGCGACGCAGGAAGTGGGTCGGGATACCGATCTCGTTGAGCTTGGTGAAGATGAACTCCGAGATGCGGTTGTTGATGACCCCCTTGCCCTCGATGATCTCGTGCTTTTCGTTGTTGAAGGCCGTCGTGTCGTCCTTGAAATGCTGGACCAGCGTGCCGGGCTCCGGCCCCTCATAGAGAATCTTGGCCTTGCCCTCATAGATGCGGCGACGGCGATGGTTCATAACAGTTTCCTCGAGACTGGAATGCCGCCAGCGCGCTCCCCGGGCATCGGCCCGGCAGCGTAACGCTGGCGATACGATCGGCTCATGAAGATGATGTCGATTCGCTTTCCTGATGCCTGACCCGGCAAAAATACTCCACGCGACCGCATTGCACAACGTAACTGGCCCCGCACGGCCGGAATGTCAATGCGCGGGGCCGCCGCACGATGCGGGTTTCGAGGCGTTTCGAGGGGTGTGCGGGCACCTGCGCTGTTGATTTGACGCTGTCCCGCCGCTATGGCTAGCTCTTGACCCCTCGGGAAGGGCTGGAGGCTCGCGAAACGCCGTCGGCGCCTTTACCGGACACGGGATTAGGGATGATCGGGACTGTTCAAGGAGACGAGGCCCCATGAGCACCTTCGACAAGCGCGAAGAAGGGTTCGAGCGTCGGTTCGTGCATGACGAGGAGCTGCGGTTCAAGGCAACGGCGCGGCGCAACAAGCTGCTCGGCCTGTGGGCGGCGGGCAAGCTCGGCCTTGCCGGCACGGAGGCGGAGGACTACGCGAAGTCGGTGGTGCGCGCCGATTTCGAGGAGCCGGGCGACGAGGACGTGTTCCGCAAGATCCGCAAGGACTTCGACGAAAAGGGCGTCGAGCAGTCCGACCACCAGATCCGGCGGACCATGGACGAGCTGATGCAGACCGCCGTAGAGCAGGTCCGCAGCGAGGCCTGACGGGGCACGCCCCGCGCCGGCCGGCTCACCTTAGGGAACATTTCGGGAGGGGGACGCCATGTCCGCACAGACCTTGCGCGACCGGCTTGCGGGTGGGCGCCCGCTCTTCATGTCGTGGTCCATGCTGCCCGGCACGCTCGGTGCGGAGCTTCTGGCCCAGCAGCCGTGGGATGCCTGCGTGATCGACATGCAGCACGGGCTGATCGGCTATCAGGAAGCCCGCGACATGGCCGCGACGGTCATGGCGCTCGACAAACCCACAGTGGTGCGCGTGCCGGTCGGGGCCCATGGCCTTATGGGCCGGGTGCTCGATATCGGGGTGGAAGGGCTCATCGCGCCCATGGTCAATACCGGCGAGGATGCGCGTGCATTGGCCGCGGCCACCAAGTATCCCCCGGTCGGCGAGCGAAGCTGGGGCGCCTATCGCGCCATCGGCTCGGCGGGCCTCGGCCAGGAGGACTATCTCGCCGCGGCCAACGGGCTCGCCGTCTCCTTCGCCATGATCGAGACGCGCACCGCGCTCGACAATCTCGACGAGATCGCGGCGACGCCGGGGATCGACGGGCTGTTCGTCGGCCCCAACGACCTCACCATCTCGCTCACCGGCGGGACGTCGCTGGATGCGATGGGAACGCCGGAGGTGCGCGAGGCCATCTCGCTCATCGCGGCGAAGGCCTCGGAGAACGGGCTGGTCGCCGGCATCTATTGCGGCACGCCCGATTTCGCGCTCACTCATGCCGAGCTCGGCTACAGCTTCCTTGCGGTTGGCACCGACAGGGGCTTCCTCGCCGAGGGCGCGGCCAACGCCCTTGCTCGGCTCGGGCGGGGCTGAGCGGGCAGCGCTTTCCCGCAGGCCCCTGGGCCGATTTGACCTCCGCGCCGCAAGGCACGACAGTGGTGGCCGGCCGAAGGCCCAGGATCATCGCGGAAAACGCCCATGGACCAGACGACGCCATCCACCCCCGGCCGGGACGCCGTCCTGGAGCAGCTCGTCGATCTGACGCTCGCCGCCGGCACGGTTCCCTATCAGACGGACAAGTATTTCAGCCATGCGCGCCGGGTCGTGGAGACCCACGGCGACCAGGAGGTGGTCTACGCGCTCTTCCTGCGCCGGCGCGTGATCGCCGCGCTCGAGCCCGCGTTGCGGCTGTTGCGCCGGCTCGTGCCGGAGGCGCGCGTCACGCGCTTCTTCGACGAGGGCGAGATCGTGCCGTCGGAGAAGAAGCTCCTGGAGGTCTCCGGCCCCTATTCGAAGCTCTCCGAGGTCGAGACGCTGCTCCTCCAGAAGGTCGGCGTGCCGTGCGTGTGCGCCGTCAATGCCTATGACATGTGCCGCGCCATGCCCGACGCGGCCTTCCTCGACATGCATGGCCGCCACGGCACGGGCGCGGAGATGAACCTCCTCGCCGCCTATGGCGCCGCCGTCGGAAGCGAGACGGCGAAGTTCCACAATGACGGGAAGGTGAGGGGCTTCGTCGGCTCCTCGCAGGACCTGACCGCTCCGCTCTACGGTGCCGCGGCCGGCTCGGGCACCATGCCGCACGCGCTCATCGGCTATACGGACGGCGACGTGCTGGAGGCGCTGAAGCTGTTTGTGGAGACGGTGCCGGAGAGCCCGACGGCGATTGCGCTCGTCGACTATCTGGGGCTTGAGGTCACCGATACGCTGCGCTGCGCGCGCTGGTTCTACGACGAGGCCGGGCTGGACGCATCCGGCAAGGTGTTCGGCGTGCGCATCGACACCCATGGCGGGCGCTTCGCGGAAGGCCTCGACTACGAGAAATCCGTCGATGTGGTCGGCGAATGGCTCGATGTGGACGGCGAGTACAACATCGTGGAGAGGGTGCTCGGCGCGAGCGTCTTCCAGCTCGATACCGGCAATATCCTGATCGACCGGGCGCGGCGGATCCTGTTCGGCAAGGGCGTGTCGGCGGCCTCCATCATCCATGTGCGCCGGGCGCTCGACGCGGCGGGCTACACGCAGGCGACCATCGTCGCCTCCTCCGGATTCGACCGGCAGAAGTGCCAGATCATGGGCGCGGCCAGCGTGCCAGCCAATGTCGTCGGCACCGGCAGCTTCCTGCCGGACAAGCTGTCGGAGACCTATGCGACCGCCGACATCATCTCCTATGGCGGCGTGACGCGCGTGAAGACAGGCCGCGAGAACCTGCTGGAATAGGGCAGGGCGCGCCGTCGGGGGACGGCGCTCGCAACCGTCCGCTCACGCGTCGAAGACGCGGGCGAAGACCGTATCGACATTCCTGGTGTGGTAGTCGAGGTCGAACAGCGCCTCCAACTCCGCATCCGTGAGCTTCGCGGAGACGTCCGGATCCTTCTTCAGAAGATCGAGGAACTGGCCTTCGCCGCGCCAGACCGGCATGGCGTTGCGCTGGACGAGGGAATAGGCGTCCTCGCGCGAGACGCCGGCCTGGGTGAGGGCGAGCAGCACGCGCTGGGAATGGACGAGGCCGCCGAGCCGGTCGAGATTGCGCTGCATGGCGTCCGGATAGACGACGAGCTTCTCCACCACACCGGCAAGCCGCCTCAGCGCAAAGTCGAGATGGACGGTCGCGTCCGGCCCGATGCCGCGTTCCACGGAGGAGTGGGAGATGTCGCGCTCGTGCCACAGGGCGACATTCTCCAGCGCCGGGGTGACGGCGGAGCGGACCAGGCGGGCAAGGCCCGTCAGGTTCTCCGTCAGCACCGGGTTGCGCTTGTGCGGCATTGCGGACGAGCCCTTCTGGCCGGCGGAGAAATACTCCTCCGCCTCCAGCACCTCGGTGCGCTGGAGATGGCGGATCTCGGTGGCGAGGTTCTCGATGGAGCTCGCGACCACGCCGAGCGTTGCGAAATACATCGCATGGCGGTCGCGCGGGATGACCTGGGTCGACACCGTCTCCGGCTTGAGCCCCATGGCCTTGGCGACATGCTCCTCCACGCGCGGGTCGATATTGGCGAAGGTTCCCACGGCGCCGGAGATGGCGCAGGTCGCGACCTCCGCGCGGGCCGCTTCCAGCCGGGCGCGGCAGCGCGCGAAGGCGGCGTAGTGGCCGGCGAGTTTGAGGCCGAAGGTGGTCGGCTCGGCATGAATGCCGTGGCTGCGGCCGATGGAGGGTGTGTATTTGTGCTCCAGCGCCCGGCTCTCGAGCGCGGCGAGGACCGCGTCGACATCTGCCAGCAGGAGGTCGGCGGCACGCACGAGCTGCACATTGAGGCAGGTATCGAGCACGTCCGAGGAGGTCATGCCCTGATGGACGAACCGCGCCTCCGGCCCGACGATCTCGGAGAGATGGGTCAGGAAGGCGATGACGTCGTGCTTCACCTCGCGCTCGATCTCGTCGATCCGGTCGACGTCGAACGTCGCCGCGCCGCCCTTCTCCCAGACCGTGCGCGCGGCCTCCTCGGGCACCTTGCCGAGCGCGGCCATGGCGTCGAGCGCATGGGCCTCGATCTCGAACCAGATGCGGAACTTGGAGGCGGGCGACCAGATCTCGGCCATTTCGGGCCGTGTGTAGCGCGGAATCATCGGCGGACTGTCCTCAAAGGGGATTATCGGTTCCGGGGCGAACGGATGCGAGGTTGCTCTAGCAGAAGCGGGAGCCCCGCTCAATGCGCCAGAACGGCCGCCGTCAGCCGCCGAGCGAGCGGGCGAGGGCGGCGATGCGGCCGGCGGCCTCGCGCAGCGGCGGCAGGAAACGCTCCGTCATCTCCTCGACACTCACCCGGCCGGCATGGGTGGAGACGTTGAGGGCCGCCATGGCGCGCCCGTCGGCATGGCGGACCGGCACGGCGATGGAGCGCAGGCCGATCTCCAGCTCCTGGTCGACGACCGCGTGGCCCGCCGCGGCGACCCGGTCGAGCTCGGCTGCGAGCGCGGCCCGGTCGGTTATCGTGTGCGGCGTGTGGCGGGCAAGGCTCAGGGCGGAGAGGGCGGCCGCGCGCTCGGCGGGCTCCAGAAACGCCAGTATGGCGCGGCCCATGGAGGTGCAATGGGCGGGCAGGCGCGAGCCGACGGTGAGGTTGACCGACATGACGCGATTGGCCGCGGCGCGCGCCACATAGACCACATCCGGCCCGTCGAGGATGGCCGCCGAGCAGGATTCGTTGAGCGTTCGGCTCACGGCTCGCAAATGCGGTTCGGCCAGGTGCCACAGAAGCCCCATGCCGAGCCGCGAGCCCGCCACAGCGAGCAGGCGTGCGGTGAGCGCGAAGCGCTTGCCCGTCCGTGCCGCATAGCCCAGATCGACAAGCGTCAGCAGGAAGCGGCGGGCCGTCGCGCGCGACATGCCGGCGGCGTCGGCGACCTCGGTGAGCGTCAGGCTTTCCGGCGCGCGGGCGAGCACCTCCATGACGTGGAGCCCCTTGGCGAGCGAGCTCACATGGTCCCGGCGGTCGGCCTCCGCCGGCGGGTCGGTCCTGCTGTCCTGCATGGTCATGGCGCTCGGAGGTCCTCGGCTTGACAAGGGGAGGGGCGGTCAATACGGTGACCGCATTGTAGCAAAAAAGTTCGCATTGCGAACCTATAAAGCGACCGGCAGGCAGCAATGGCACAATTCCTCGACCTCGCCGACGCCGTGGAGGATATCGTCCGCGACGGCGGATACCGTGGCGATGGAAGGCTTCACCCACCTCATTCCCCATGCCGCGGGCCACGAGACCATCCGTCAGGGACGCAAGGACCTGACGCTCATCCGCATGACGCCCGACATCGTCTACGACCAGATGATCGGGGCGGGGTGTGCGCGCAAGATCGTGTTCTCCTGGGGCGGCAATCCGGGGGTGGGATCGCTGCATCGCATGCGCGAGGCGATCGAGAAGGGCTGGCCCGCGCCGCTGGAGGCGGAGGAGCACAGCCATGCCGCCATGGCCAACGCCTATGAGGCGGGCGCGCCGGGCTGCCCTGCGCCGTATTCCGAGGCTATCTCGGGGCGGACCTCGCAAGGGTCAATCCGAATATCCGGTCCGTCACCTGCCCGTTCACGGGCGAGAAGCTCGCCGCCGTTCCCGCGATCCGCCCCGACGCCGCGGTCGTCCACGCCCAGAAGGCCGACCGAGAGGGCAATGTGCTGATCGAGGGCATTGTCGGCGTGCAGAAGGAGGCGGTGCTCTCCGCAAGCCGCTCGCTGGTGACGGTGGAGGAGGTCGTCGACAGCTTCGGGCCGCGCAGCCCCAATGCGGTCGTCCTGCCAAGCTGGGCGGTGTCGGCCATCGCCGTCGTGCCGGGCGGCGCGCATCCCTCCTATGCCCATGGCTACTACAAGCGCGACAACGCCTTCTACAAGGCCTGGGACGCCATCTCGCGCGACCGCGACGCCTTCACCGCCTGGATCGATGAGCATGTCCTGAAGGGCGGGCCGGGCGTTTTCGCGCCAGTTCGTCGAGCCAGCATGAGGAAGGGGCAGGCGCATGATCCGGCTATACCGCAACGGAGATGATGACCGGTCGCCGCCGCGGGGCGCTGAAGAACGAGGATGTGTGCGTGGCCGGCTGATGCCGTCCGCCGCGGCCAATCTGGCGCGGCTGACCACGCGCCGGAGGTCGCTCTCGTCTATGAATCGGGCACGCTCGACACGCGCCCCGACGTGCTGCCGCTCTCCATCGGCGACGGCGAGCTGTGCGAGACGGCGCTGACCACGTCTCCGTGCGGAGATGTTCCGCTACTGGCTGCAGGGCGGGCGCATCACCGTCGGCTTCCTCGGGCCGCGCAGATTGACAAGTTCGCCAATATCACACCACCGTCATCGGCGATTACGACGACCCGAAGG